>DNND01000055.1:5563-6369 GCA_003488005.1 Blastocatellia bacterium
GCCGGCGCGTCTCAGTGTTCGAGCCGTTACCGATGCGGCCGACGGCAAAGTGTTTCACCTGGGAATCGTCAAGGATGTAACTGAGCAGAAGCGACTGGCACAACAACTGATCATTTCCGAACGACTGGCTGTGGTTGGCGAGTTGGTGGCCGGAGTCGCGCATGAGGTGCGCAATCCGCTGTTTGGTATCACGACAACTTTAAGCGCGCTGGCGCGGCGCCTGGCGGATCGCAAAGCAGTGCAACCGTTCCTCGATGTCGTGATGACGGAAGTGAGCCGTTTGAATTATTTGATGGAGCAACTGCTTGAGCACAGCCGGCCAGTGCGACTCGATACCGACGATTCCGCTCTGCGAGTGGTAATTGCCGAAGTTGCGGAAGAATTTCGCGGCCAGGCGGAAAAGAAGGGCATCAAGTTGACGGTCGAGTATCCGGAAGAAGTTGGCTACCCGCGCGTTGACCGCCGGAAAATGCACGGCGTTTTTGCAAACCTTTTTGAGAATGCGTTACAGCACACCGCGCGCGGCGGCGAGATTCGGTTGGCTTCGAGCCGGGAAGCAAACGGATCTTCGCAGGTGCAGATACAGGTGAGCGACACTGGCGCAGGGATTGCTGTCGAAAACTTGAACAAGGTTTTCGATCCGTTTTTTACGACGCGGCCTAACGGAGTGGGATTGGGTCTGGCGATCGTTCGCAAGACGATTCATGATCACGGCGGCAGCATCGCGCTGCGGTCGGACGGTGGACGAGGAACGACGTTCACGATCAAGCTGCCGCTTGGTTCGTAGTCCGTTGTCAGTTGTCAGT
>DNND01000057.1:0-17429 GCA_003488005.1 Blastocatellia bacterium
TTCTGGGTTCTGGAATCTGGAATCTGGAATTCTGGGTTCTGGAATCTGGAATCTGGAATTTGGAATCTTGAATTCTGGGTTCTGGAATCTGGAATCTGGAATCTGGAATCTGCCTTCACCAATCACTAAAGGAGGGCCTGCACAATGCGTTACAAGCGCTTTGAAGAGCTGCCCGTCTGGAACACCGCCATCGAACTCGCAATCGGCGTCTACATGCTTACTTCGAAACCAGAATTCGACAAACGGTACAGTCTAAAGGATCAACTCGAGCGCGCGGCTGTTTCAGTCTCTAACAACATCGCGGAAGGTTTCGAGCGCGGTACGAATAATGAGTTGCTCGCATTCCTTTACATCTCCCGCGGCTCCGCTGGCGAAAGTCGCTCAATCCTTTGTTTGCTCGATCGTCTTCACTGGTTTGCTAAACTGCATCCAGACATTGCCTTGTTGCGAGCAAAGGCGGAGAGTTGCTCGAGGCAACTTAGGGCTTGGGTAGGATCGCTGCAGGATTCTGATTTGAAGGGCGAACGCTACGTCAATGTTAAAGTGCGTAGAGACGATCGAAAGACTCGCGAGCGCGAAGAGTTCCTGAAGGAGTTGGAGGAGATTAGAAATAAGAGCGCAATCTCAGTTAAATAAAAATGGATTCCGCTAACAAGAACCAACTCGTCCGCGGCCTCAGTCTGATCGCCGCGATTTCTATCGTAATCGGCAACGTCATCGGCACCGGCGTCTTTCTCAAGGCCCGCGTCATGACCTGCAACGTCGGCACCCCAAAGATGGTGCTGCTCGTTTACGTCATCGCCGGCCTTTTGTCCTTGGCCGGTGCACTCACCTATGCCGAACTCGCCGCAATGATGCCGCGCGCCGGCGGCGAATATGTTTTTCTGCGTGAAGCCTATGGACCACGCTGGGCTTTCCTCTACGGCTGGATGTCGTTCTTCATCGGCAAGGCTGGTTCGCAGGCGGCGCTGGGCGTTGGTTTTGCGATTTTCCTGAACGTCTTGCTGGGTGGCGTGCTGAGTGGACAGTACTTCGCCTTAAATCTATTCGGCTATCAATTCCCCTTCGGACATTTGCAGGTGGTGGCGCTGGCAGCCATCGTGATCGTGACCTTAATCAACTGTGCAGCCGTGAACGTCAGCGGCGGCGTCGCTGCTTTCCTAACCGGCATAAAGATCGCGCTTGTGCTTCTAGTCGGCATCGGCGCGTTCCTGTTGGCGCAGGGCGCGGACTGGTCGCACTTCGCGATGAGCAACGCAGGTGGCGCATGTGAAGGCGTGTCTGCATCAGCGCGTGCGGGCTTTGCTGGTTTTGGCGCGGCAATGCTAGGCGCTCTGTGGGCTTACGACGGCTGGAACAACGTGACGCTGGTCGCCGGCGAAGTAAAAGATCCGCATCGCAATCTGCCGCGCGCTTTGATCGGCGGAATGCTGCTGGTGTCGGGACTCTACATCTTCGTTAACTTTGCCTACTTTTATGTGCTGTCGCCAACCGAAGTTGCGAACGTTTCGGCAGCATCTTCAGTGGCCACCGAAGTTGCTCGCAGGTTTCTTGGCCCGCTGGCCATCAGTTTGATCGCGGCCGCGTTGTTGTCGTCGACGTTTGGAACGTTACACACCTCGATACTTACCGGCGCGCGCGTACCCTACGCCATGGCCCAGGATCGACTTTTCTTCCGCAGCCTCTCAAAGGTTTCGGCGCGCACGCATGTGCCCATCGGGGCTTTGATCGCACAAGCAATTTGGGCCTGCATTCTCACTTTGTCGGGTTCGTTTGACGCCTTAACTGACTACGCGATCTTTGGCCTCTGGATCTTCTACGCGCTCGTCACCGCTTCCGTGTTTGTGTTTCGCAAGCGCATGCCAGACGCCGAACGACCGTATCGCACCTGGGGTTACCCGGTGGTGCCCATACTGTTTTTGATTGTCGCGGGAATGTTGCTGGTTAATACGGTACTGACAACTCCGAAGCAGGCATTAACTGGCGTCGGATTGATTGCTCTGGGCCTGCCGGTCTATTGGTACTGGGCGCGATTAAATCAGCGACGCGATAAAAACTAATCCAAGGAACGACCATGCAGTTTCTGGTAGAATTTAAGTCAAGAGCAATTAAGGATCTGCGATCAATCAATGCTCAAGATAGACATCGAATTGTCTCCAAAATTGAAGAGCTTGAGAATGACTTGAGTGGTAATGTAAAGCGGTTAACTAACTTCAGCCCTGAATACGGCCTAAGAGTCGGAGATTTTCGAGTTCTGTTTGAAGTCGAAGAAGAGAGGGTGATAATCTACCGAGTCAAGCATCGAAAGGATGCTTATAGCTAGGCTGCTTATGATCGAACTACATCCGGAAATCCTCAAAAAGAATGGCGAAAATCAGTTTGTTATTTTGCCTTATGAAGAATTCGCAGCCCTGCACGAACTTTTAGCTGATTATGAAGATCTCCTCGACTTGCGTGCTGCTAAGCGAGAGAATCTGGCCGAACCGTCAGTACCTCTCGCAGAAGTGAAGAGTGAGTTCGGTTTGTAGTGGAGTTCTCAATGCTTCTTGCCAGGGGCTAAATTCGCCAAACGGTTCACCGCCGCACGACCTCAATCAGCGGCGGATGCGCGCCTTCGCTGGTTGCCAGCAGCGCTCGACCGTCGAGACGATAGGCAATCGATTCACCCTGCTTGCGCTTTCCCAAATCGACTGGCTTCAGCGGTTGTTTCCAGATTTGATCAAACGGCGCACGCGCGTCACCCAAGACCAACTCATAACCATCGACGTAATCGCACAGCGCCACTCGCAATCCATCCGGCGAAATGTCTCCACCAGTTATCAATCCGCCAAAAAGAGTTGGGATATTCAACTCCGCAATGCGCTTGAGGGTCGTCGGTCCATTTGTGTTTAGCGGAGCCGCGGCCTTGTAAACAATCGGGTTCGAAAAAGGAATCTTGCTGACGATGTAAAGATCGCCGGTCACAGGATGGACCAGCAACGATTCGGCATCGTGCGCACCGTCGGGGTAACGCAAGCGAATAACTTCCGCATCCTCGGTGACAAGTGGTTTCAGTTTGGTGGATGAAGAGTCAGCCGGCTGTATGGTTGGCTCTTTGACTCGGTAAACAATTATTTCACCGCGCCGTCCTTCGTTGTCGCCGATGTCGCCGAGGTAGAGATAGCTAACTCCAACTTGCGGCCCCGGCCCCGCCGCGATGTCTTCCCAATCGAGCGCCGAAGCGCCTCTTACTCGCCACGTGCCGCGACGCGCTCCGTGTTCATCAAATGCATAAATATTTGGACCATCGCCCGAATCGTTGTGCGTCCAATAAAGTCCGGGGTTAGCTCGCGAGGCGACGATGCCGCTGCTTTCATTGATTGCCGGATCGTCGAGACGACCCAGTACGCGCGGTGGTCCATACGTTTCGCTTTGCCTCTGCTTATACTTTTGTTCTCCGGGCTTAGTCGCAGCCGGCTTGGCCGCCTCGACACTCGTCGGCGCCGGTACCTTCTGGCACGCCGAAAAACCAAGTTGGAAAAGGATCAGCGCGACGGTAATCGCAAAGCGATGTTGTGATCTGCTCAATTATTAACCTGCGCCAACGCTTCGCGCGCAACTTCTTTATCATCGAAATGAAAAACTTCGCGGCCGACGATCTGATAGTCCTCGTGTCCTTTGCCGGCTATCAACACCAGGTCACCACTGCGCGCTTCAGCTACTGCCTGATGAATTGCATCGCGGCGATCGGCAATCTTCCGGTAAGGCTTGCCGGTTTCTTTGATTCCGAGCTCCGCGTCGGCAAGTATTTGTTCCGGATCTTCCGTGCGGGGATTGTCGGAAGTCAGAATCACGACATCGCTCAGGCTGGCGGCTGCTTCGCCCATTGGCGCCCGCTTGCTGCGATCGCGATCGCCGCCGCAGCCAAACACGGTAATAATTTTTCCTTTCGTCACCTCGCGCGCGGTGCGCAGCACATTCAACAACGCATCGTCGCTGTGCGCGTAATCGACCACGACCGCGAAATCTTGATCATGCTCGACGCGCTCAAATCGTCCCGGCGCGCCGGTGCACTTTTCCAAAGCGCGCGTGATGACGTCGAGTTCGTAACCGAGCGCCAAGCCACTCGCAACCGCAGCCAGCGTGTTGTAGATGTGTGGTGGTCCAACCAGCGGCGAATGAAATTCGCGCTCGCCAGCCGGTGTGCGCAAGTTGAATTTCATGCCATCCAAAGAAAACTTCGGATTGCGAGCGGTTACATCGGCTTCGGATTTGACTCCGTAACGAACCACACGCGCGCCTTCCCGCTCCATCTTTTCGGCCAACTCAACTCCATAAGAGTCGTCGGCGTTGATTACCGAGACGCGCGGCTTTGATCCCAGGCGGCCGTCAAACAGTCGCTGCTTTGCGTACCAGTAGTTCTCCATCGTCTTGTGATAGTCGAGATGATCGCGCGTCAGATTGGAGAAAACTGCGACGGCGTATTCGAGCGCATCGCAGCGATGAAAATCCATCGCCTGGGACGAACATTCCATCACCGCTGTCTTGCAACCAATATCGACTGCTTCCCGCAGCAGCCGCTGCATGTCGGTGGCTTCGGGCGTAGTGCGGTCAGCTTTACGCCGCTCGGCACCGAGGCGATATTCAACTGTGCCGGTCATGGCCACGGCCTCGCCGGCAGCTTCGGGAATCGATGCAATCAAATACGCTGTCGTAGTCTTACCGTTGGTCCCGGTGATGCCAGCTAGCTGCAATTCGCGTGAAGGATGATGCTGCACTTCGGCGGCAGCGAGGGCCATCGCGCGGCGCACGTCGTCAACTTGCAGCCACGCGAACGGAGCGGGGGCATGCCCCCTTCCCGACTGCAATTCCACGGGATGATCCAATTCCGAAATGACACCCAGTGCACCCTGCTCGATCACCTGCGGCAGGAACTTGTGCGCATCAAACAAATCACCGCGCACGGCAACAAATAAGCTGCCCGAACCAGCGCGGCGCGAATCGTGACTCACATCTGTAACAACAACACTATCGTCGCCAGATAGTCTGCCACCAGTCACTTCTGCAATTTGCTTAAGAGTTACTGGACCATTTTTCACGTTTCGAATTCTACGCAGCCGTTGCATGAATGTCACATGCGGCAGATCGCGCCGCTGATGAGGGGAAATCGCGGGCGCCGGAAACTATGAGCGGTGAAAAGGAAAGAACCGTCGGGAGTGAAACCTGCGGGGCGGCTAAGAATGATACTTCGCCGCCAGCTCTGGTTTGTGCCACAAATCATAGAGCTCAACTAAACGGTGCTGGGCCAGTTGCACCCGTGGATTTTGCGCGCCTTGCGAATTGATCAATGAGTCACGGCTCTCGAGTAACAGCGGCTCGGCTTCCGCAAAGCGGTTCTTGCTGGCCAGGCATTCGCCCAGCGCACCTTTAGTCAACGCCGTCATAAAGTGGCCCGGCGGAAGATTTGCTTCGCGGAGTTTCAGCGCTTCGCGCAGCACTTTTTCAGCTTCATCGCTTTTGCCGAGCTTGTTGAGAATCTGTCCTTGCACGGTCAGCGCGGTCGCAAAGCTGATGTATTTTGGGTTCGAGTTTTGCCGGTAGTTTTCCAACACCCGATTGATCTGTTCGTTCGCTTGTTCATATCTTCCCGCCAGATATGAAACCTGCGCTTGCAACCTAAGATTGTCATAGAGCGCGATGAAGTTCGGACTGTAGAGTTTGCGATATATTCCTTCCGCTTCGCGCAGGCTTGCTTCGGCCCTGGGGATATCTCCCTGCTCCATCAAAATAATTCCAAACAAAGTCAGCGCGGTGCAAAATTCAGGGGTCTCATTGTTTAGCAACGCACGATACTTGTTTACGGCGGCCTCTTGCAGCGTGCGCGCCTCGTCAAATTTTCCGCGATCAATCAAGATCAGGGTCAGTATTCCACGCACCAGGTCCGTGCGCGCGTTTGATCCGACACTGGCTTTAATAGCCAGACACTCTCGCAACAGAGCCTCGGCAGCAATCGCGTCGCCGCGCGCGCGCCGCATCACCGCATAGTTCGTAAGACTGTCGATGAAGAACTGCGCCGCGACCTTTCCTTTTTGAAAGTCGCTTCGCAGTAACGGCAGTTTGGCTCCATAAATTTTTTCCGCACTGTCATAGTCCGCTCTTGCGAAAAACAGTCCTGCCAAAAAGACTTCCGTCATTACCGGCTTGGGACTGTTGGCGCCGTAAAGTTGGGTTTCCTCGGCCAGCGCTTGGCGCAAATTCTTTTCCGCTGCCTCATAATTTCCCTGCTCGAGATAACCGGCGCCCACCACGTGTCGCAGCTCCGCTCGTACCTCGGGTTGGTCGCGCAACTCTTCGCTGTCCAGGTTTTTTTCGGCTTCGGCTAACACCTCATTGACAGTTGTTTGATAACCCTTCTTTCCGCTTAAGCCACTGCTCGGCCTGGTGGTCAGCAACATTTTTTTGAGGAAGTCGTTGACAACCTCAGCCCTGACATTTTCTCTTTGTGCTTTGCGGTATTGCCAAAGTGAACCTGCCAGGCCGGCAACAAGAGCGATGACGATGAGCGCGGCCGCCGCAACGGCGATGCGGTTGCGTTGATAAAATCTCAAAGCGCGATAGGCGACCGTGTTCTGGCGCGCCGAGATAGGCAGGTGGTCAAGATGACGTTCGATGTCGTGAGCGAATTCGGCGACCGATTGATAACGACGGGCCGGATCTTTTTGCAACGCCTTAAGCGTGATGTTGTCCAGGTCGCCGCGCAGTTGTCGTTGCCGAGGAGTTGCATGCGGCGCCGTGTCGTCGACTACGCGACTGGGCAAAGAGGGTTCGCGGCTGGTAACTGTTTTGATAATTTCGTCGAGGCTCTTTCCTTCAAAGCGAAATGGTTTTTCTCCAGTCAACAACTCATACAAAATTACGCCCAGGCTGAATACATCCGACGTGGTCGTCACATTCTTTCCGAGAATCTGTTCCGGCGCGGCATAGGCGGGAGTGAAAGCACGAAACGCCGTCTGGGTTTGCTCGGCGCTGGATAACATTCCCGCGCCGTTTGGCTCAGACAACTTCGCCAACCCAAAATCCAGTAGTCTGGGTTCACCTTCCGGAGTAACCAGAACGTTTGAGGGTTTAAGGTCGCGATGAATGATCAGATTTTGATGTGCAAAGGAAACGGCACGGCAAATCTTGACGAACAAACGCAGGCGTTCATCGATCGCTAGTTGATGTTTGTTTACGAAGCTAATTAGTGGCTCGCCGTCAATGAACTCCATCGCCAGAAAAAGTTCACCAGCATCTGAAACGCCGCCGTCAATCAGCCGGGCGATGTTTGGGTGACTGAGCGAAGCCAGAATCTGGCGTTCGCGACGAAAATGCCTTTCGAGATCTTTATCGGCCAGACTCTGCCGGATGATCTTTAACGCGACCTGCTGCTGAAATTCGCCGTCCGCCCGCTCGGCAAGAAAGACGGCACCCATTCCGCCCCGACCAATCTCCCGCAATATTTGATAGGCGCCAAAGCGGCGGCCATCCAGGTTGGAGGCGGGCTGTAATTGCGTCGCGAGGTCGAGCGTGTTTTTCTCGAGCAGGTTTTGCGGTTCTTCATGCGCAGCCAGCAATGACTCAACTTCGCGGCGCAGCGTTTCGTCAGCGCCGCAGGCAACCGCAACAAACTGCGAGCGGTCCGCGAGGGGCTGATCGAGCGCGGCAGAGAAAACTTCCTTAATGGCTTCCCATTGTTGTGGCTGCATTATTCGGTTGGAACTCCGCGAGCTGGGATTTAGTTTAATGGTTCTGACTAAGTTCACGCTGGAACCAGGCCTTGGCCATGGTCCATTCGCGTTTGACCGTGGTGGTGGAAATCTTCAAGACGTGCGCGGCTTCGTCAATTGACAAGCCGCCAAAAAATCGGAGTTCGACAATCTTCGCCTGCCGCGGATCCAGTTTCTCTAAACGCCGCAGCGCGTCTTCCAACGCCAGCAAGTCAAATTCTTTTTCGTTAGCGAAGCTTACCGCGTCGTCAAGCGCCAGTTTGTGTTGCGAGCCTTCGCGTTTGGCCGCGTTCTTTCCCCGTGCATGGTCAATCAAAACCCGCCGCATCACCTGTGCGGCCACCGCAAAGAACTGCGCGCGATTTTCCCAACTGACGTTTTCCCAGTCCACCATTCGCATATAAGCCTCGTGGACCAGGGCCGTCGCCTGCAAGGTGTGGTCGTTGCGCTCATCTCGCATGTACGCGGCGGCTAGATTGCGCAAATCGTCATAAACGAGTTCGAGCAGCCGGGCCGGTGCACTATCGTCCCCCGCGCTTACGCGGCTGAGCAGGACTGTGACGTCGTGTTTGGGGCGCTCGTTGTTCACGTGAATTCCGATGAGGGCGGCAGCATACCAAAACTTTTTCGCAAAGGTAATTTTTCCTGGGCTGTTTTGCTGCTGGATCCCGCCCTATTAGCTAGAAGCAGCATGCCAACACGGATTGCCACTCTGGCCAGGGAGACACTATGACCTTATCCAACTTCAACCGCCCCAATGCTCTTGTGCTCGTTCTTTTCATAGCCGCCGTCCTCTTCTGTCTAATAATGGGCAGCCGGGCCACACGGAAACAGTCAACCGAAGGCAGTCGAAATAACCCAGCAATTGCGACTGCCATACCGGTATCGACTCACCGGATTGCCGAGTATGGAAAGTTACCCCTGAGCTTTGAGTCCAACCAGGGCCAAACGGATCGGACGGTCGACTTTCTGGCGCGCGGGCAAGGCTACCAGTTGTTCCTGACTCCGACGGCGGCCACTTTTGTCCTCGCTGGTCAGGCTGAAGCGAAAGCGTCAAGCGCCAGTGAAACCCCGGCGGCCAGCTCCACGAAACGAGCCGCAAAGCGAGCGGCAGCAACATTGCGCCTGGAAATTAGCGGCGGAAATGTTCACGCCCAAAATGAAGGCCAGCAGGAGTTGCCGGGCAAGGTCAACTATTTCATCGGCAACGATCCCACGCGGTGGCAGACGAACGTTGCGACTTATGAACAAGTGCACTACCGAGAGGTCTATCCAAACATCGACCTGGTCTATTACGGGAACCAGCAACAGTTGGAATACGACTTTGTCGTCGCTCCCGAAGGAGATTGGCGGCAGGTCGCGCTCAACTTTGCGGGCGCCGATGCGCTAACGGTGGAACCAGCGACGGGCGATCTGCTCGTGCATGCAGGCGCGCATACCGTGCGCCAACACAAGCCCTTTGCTTATCAGGAAGTCGCCGGCCAGCGACGGGAAGTAGTGAGTCGCTATGCGTTGCGCGGCGGTGAGCGCGTGCAATTCGAAATCGGTGACTATGATCGCGCGCTCCCGTTGGTCATCGATCCGATTCTCGTGTACTCGACCTATCTGGGCGGAGCCTCGATCGACTTTCCCAACGACATCGCGGTTGATACAGCCGGTAACGCATACGTCACGGGCTATACGCATTCTCTCAATTTTCCCACAGTCAACGGCCTCATCGGAGCGCACGGCCCCGGCTACGAAATCTTTATCACCAAGATCAATGCCGGTGGAACTGAGCTGGTCTATTCAACTTATCTCGGCGGCGACAGCGACGAAGGAACGTCAGGCTCCACCATTGCGGTCGATTCGTCCGGCAATGCATATGTCGCGGGCGATACCAGCTCGACAGACTTTCCGACAAATAACGCTTTGCGTGGATCGCTTTCAGGGTTTGCCGATGGCTTCGTTTCCAAGTTGGGTCCGACCGGTTCGTCATTGGTCTATTCCACCTATCTCGGCGGCTCGAGCTTCGACGGTTGCCGCGGTATTGCTGCTGACTCGGGTGGGAACGCTTACATCACGGGCGTCACCGGCTCGACCGACTTTCCGTTGAAGGGTGGTGTTCAGGGCGTGTTCGGCGGCGGCGGAACCGATGCTTTCGTGACCAAGATCAACCCGACCGGAACCGACTACGTTTATTCCACCTATCTCGGCGGCGGCGCCCCCAGCAATTCAGGGTTTGAAAAAGGCAACGGCATCGCCGTGGATACGGCCGGCAACGCTTATGTCACCGGCGACACGGACGCGACCAACTTTCCCACAGCCAATGCGTTTCAAAACACAAATGGCGGCGGGACTGATGAATTCGTGACCAAGATTAACGTCGCCGGGTCGGCGCTCGTTTGGTCTACTTACCTTGGCGGCACGAGCAGTGAAGGCGGCAACGGCAAGGGGTTCAGTCCCGATATCGCGGTTGACGCGGATGGCCTTGCATATGTGGCGGGAGTGACTGCCTCAACTAACTTTCCGCATGTTCTGACCAGCTCACGCGGCGGCGGCATCGATGCCTTTGTCGTCAAGTTTACTGCGGATGGATCGAATCTGATCTATTCCCGTTACTACGGCGGCGCCGGAAACGAATCTCTTTGCGGCATCGCTACTGATAATGCAGGCAACGCCTACCTCACCGGACAAACTGACGGGCTAAATCAAATTCCGATCGTGAATGCGATCCAGTCAGATCCGCATGGCGGTCGCGAGGCGTATGTCGCCAAGATAAACGCGACGGGCACTGGTTATTATTACTCAACCTGGATGGGCGGCGCCGCCGAGGACGCCGGCAACGCGATCGCAGCAGACGCGGCCGGCAAGGCCTACGTCGCCGGTTTTACCATGTCGACTGACTTTCCCACGAAGGACCCGCTGCAGACTATGTCGGGCGGCGGTGAAGACGGGTGGGTCGCCAAATTGACTTCGGGAAATGGCGAGACGCAGTCAGACCCGGTACTGCCGGACATCAGCATTTGTTGTATCCTCCATTTCAACTTTGAAGGGAAACTCATCTGGTACGATCCGCCGGCCGCCTCAGGTTTTCAGTTCACCACGACCGATGGCTCGCTGTTCACCGCCATCGCCGATTTCCCCACCGGCGTCGACGCCGACAACAAGTTTACCGTTTCGGTTGAAGGAATTGTGCTTGGTCAGTTTGGACCTGGCCAGCCGGTGGTCTTCAGCAATTTCAGCAGTCAATTAGGAAGCTTGCTGGTCGGCGGCCAAGGTGTCGCACGATTTCAAATTACGGACATCGGGCCGCCGGTTGAAGCCGGCAATCCGAAGGCCTTTCCGATCAAGCTCGACTTTAACCGTACACTCATCAGCTTTGACATGGAGCCGCTTACCGGCGCAAGTCCGAGTCCAAGTCCGAGTCCGAGTCCGAGTCCAAGTCCGAGTCCGAGTCCAAGTCCAAGTCCGAGTCCGAGTCCAAGTCCGAGTCCGAGTCCAAGTCCAAGTCCAAGTCCAAGTCCGAGTCCGACTCCAAGTCCAACCGTCGGCAGCACCGTTCAATTCAACTCGACAACGTATGTTGCGTCCGAGGGTCCGGCTCAGTTGAGCGGAGCCAGCAGCGGCGAGTCTGCGAAAGGAGAGATGGAAAACGTCGCGGGCACAGGCACGGTCAGCGCCACCGTCACACGCACCGGCGACACATCCCAGGCAGCCGAAGTTAATTATGCAACGCAACCGGGCACCGCCAGCGATCGTGCTGACTACACTGCGATCTATGGTACGCTGCGTTTTGCTCCCGGCGAACAGTCAAAGACTCTGTCAGTAATCATTACCGACGACGTCTACCAGGAACCAGTCGAATCATTCTCCATCGTCCTTTCAAACCCGAGCGGCACTCAGCTCGGCTCAGTTGCTTCGGCCAACGTGCAAATCACTTCTGACGATGTCACGACTGGTCTGAATCCCGTAAAAGACGGGTCGTTTAATTCTGACGCGTTCGTGCGCTACCACTATGCTGATTTTCTTAACCGCATCCCCGATGCCAGCGGACTCGCCTTCTGGAAAAACGAAATCGACTCCTGCGAGCAACTGCCAGCTGCTAATCGACAAGGCTGCCGCGAAGTAAAACGCATTAACGTCAGCGCCGCTTTCTTCGTTTCGGTGGAGTTTCAGGAAACTGGATATTTAGTCTATCGCTTTCACCAGGCGGCATTCGCCTCAGGCGCACAGCTCGCGCTGCCAACCTTCATCGCCGACACGCAGGAAATCAGTAGCGGCGTGGTGGTTGGCCAGGGCAATTGGGCACAACAACTGGAAAGCAACAAACAACTCTTTGCTGATCGTTTCGTCGCGCGCCCTGCCTTTCTCATCAGCTATCCCGTTTCGCTAACGCCCACACAATTCGTTGACGCACTAAACACGAACAGCGGCAACTCTCTCTCGTCAGCCGAGCGCAGCACGCAGATCAACAACCTCACCATCGCCGGCAATACTGCGCACGCTCGCGCGCTGGTCTTGCGCGCGGTCGGCGAAGACTCTGACTTCAAGAGTCGGGAGTTCAATCGCGCCTTTGTTTACATGGAATACATTGGCTACCTGCGCCGCAACCCAAATGCGACGCCCGACTCAAACTACTCAGGCTTCGACTTCTGGTTCGCGAAACTCAACCAATTCAACGGCAGCTACATCAACGCCGAGTTGGTTAAGGCCTTCATTCTGTCGAGCGAATACCAGCAACGCTTTGGGCCGTGATGCATGACGAGCGCGTGGGGGGCGTAACAATGGTCTGGCTACCACCAGTTTTGTCGCCCCCTTCGCACGCTAACGTGCTGACGAATGAAACAGCTTTCAATCGACTCCCAATTCGGGCGCAGTTCCTTTACACTCGCCGGTGCAATTGCCGATCGGAGTGCGCGTTTTTCAGAATTGGGAGATTACGTTCTTGTCGTTAATGCTTCAAGAGATTGCCGAACAGCCGGCGGCGTTGGCCCGCACGATTCAATCGGAACGCGCGAAGCTTTCACGCCTGGGCACATTGCTCAAACAGCGTGGAATTGATCTGATCGTTCTGGTCGCGCGCGGCAGTTCTGACAATGCCGCGCTGTTTGGTCGTTACCTTTTGGAAATCACAACGAACATTCCCGTTTCGCTTTCGGCGCCTTCGGTCCATACCCTGTATCGCGCCAAACTCAAGCTCGAACACGCGCTGGTTATCGGTGTTTCACAATCCGGTGAAGGCGAAGACATCAATGAAGTGCTCGAGAATGCCCGCGCCGGCGGCGCCTATACCGTCGGCATTACCAATGAACCCGCCTCCGCGATGGTAAATGTCGTTGATGAGACGTTATTGATGCACGGCGGACGCGAGCGATCGGTCGCGGCCACGAAAACCTTCACCGGGCAGATGCTGCTCTTTTACCTACTGGCTGAAGCGCTTGCTGAAACTGAGCCGTCCTGGTCCTGCGACATCATTCCCGACTTCGCGGCGCGCGCGCTCGAACAGCAGCCGGCGATCCTCGAGCTGGTCCAACGCTATGTGTTCATGGAAAACTGCGTAGTCGTCGGACGCGGTTTCGCGTATGCGAATGCGTACGAGCTGGCGTTGAAGTTAATGGAAACGTGTTACGTTGTCGCCGAGCGTTTTTCGTCAGCCGACTTTTTGCATGGCCCAGTGGCAATGGTCGAACGCCACTTTCCCGTAATTCTGTTTGCGCCGCCGGGCGTGATGTTGCCGGGAGTGAAAAGCTTGATCGGCCGCTTGCGCGAGTTGCGCGCCGACTCTTTGGTAATAACCAGCGATTTGGAAGCGGCCGCGAGCTGCACGCGTGCGATCGTGATGCCGAAAGAAATTGATGAGTTTGTCGCGCCGATTCCTTATATAATCCCCGGCCAACTGTTCGCGGCGTTGCTGGCTGAAGCAAAAGGACTGGATCCGGACCAACCGCGTTCGCTGTCGAAAGTTACGCGAACGCTGTAGCGCAGGTTGTGAGCTTGAGTCGCAAACTAGCAGTTGCGTTACAATTCTGACTTCTAACTTCTGGTTATATGAACATCGAGTTAAAAGATTTATCCGCTGGCCCTGTCTACGCGCAGGTGCGCGAACAAATCGAGACTCAAATTCGTCAGAAGGATGTCACGACTGGCGAAACTCTTCCCGCCCCTGCCGCGCTCGCACAAAAACTCTCAGTTGATAAGGGTGAAATCCAACGCGCGTACTTTGAGCTGGAACGCGCCGGCCTGGTCACGAAAGAAACTGGCAAGGATTTTCTGGGACAAACAAAGACTACTTACCGCGTTGCCTGAAGCACTCGAAAGTCGATCCCGCCCGGTCATGCTGCCGACTTATGCCTGACCTCGTATCGCGTCTGCTGCTGCCTGGATCGGACATCGCGTAATTTTGCGTTTTCCAAAGTGTTCGCTTCACTCATCAGCCATACGGAAACGTTACGCTTAGCGCGTGCCTCATCCTTTAATCTGATTGCTTCTTCACGATTTCCCGCATCTAACAGGTTCGAAGCCACTTCCAACATGGTGGTAGATTGATGCAGAGCTTCCATCGCCTGCTTTCGGAGCGCAGATACTGACGTTTCCATACTCATCAATTCCCCCCCGCGACTTATTAGCGAACAATATCAGTCGCGTTACCTGTTCGCGTGCAATCAGCATTCCCCTTTGTGACGAAAGCACCCTCGCGTGATATTCTTTTTTTCTGCCAACGAAGTGATTATTGTGATCATAAGCATGCGAAAGTGGCGGAATTGGCAGACGCGCCAGACTTAGGATCTGGTACCGAAAGGTGTGGGGGTTCGAGTCCCCCCTTTCGCACCATGATTGGTCAGTTGTTCGTGGTCAGTAGTCAGTTGTTCGTTGCAACTGACCGGCTGATAACTAAACAGTGAACACTAACAGCAACTGACCACGAACAACTGACTACTGACAAGCCAAAATGAAAACAGAATTCGTAGACGTCTCTCCAACCCGTAAAGAGATCAAAATTGAGATTGACCCGGCGGCGATCAAGCAGAGCTACGATGAGGTAAGCGATCGTTATGCGAAACAAGCGAGCGTACCCGGCTTTCGTCCCGGTCATGCGCCGCGTGCTGTCGTGCGCAATCGCTTCAAGAGCGAGATTCGCGCCGAAGTCTTGCAGCACCTGATTCCGGATGCGGTTAATCAAGCGATAGACAAGCACGAGTTGAATGCGATTAAAGAGCCCGATGTCGAACTCGAAAATGCTGCCGGACTCGAAAAGTTTGGCGAGGAACCGATCTCTGTAAAAGTGAACGTCGAAGTCTTGCCGAAAGTCGAAGTGCAGAACTACAAAGGGCTGGAAGTAGCCCGCCGCATTCGCCCAATTACCGATGCGAACGTGGACGAGATGTTCGACGCCTTTCGCGAAACCTCGGCGGCGATGCAACCGGTTGAAGATCGCGCCTCCACGACCGGCGACACCGTTACCGTAAATTTGGTGGGCAAGTTTCTGGACACTCCGGATCAGGAAGATCTCAAGGCCGAAGACGTCGAAGTAGAACTCGGCGGTCGTGGTGTGCAAACGGAATTCACTGAAAACCTGACCGGCGTAAGGGCGGACGACGAAAAGATCTTCACCGTTAGTTATCCCGAAGATTTCAAGTCAGAGGGCCTGGCCGGCAAGCGCCTCGAGTACACCGCTAAGGTCACGGCTGTGCGGGTCAAGGAGCTTCCGGAGATAGACGATGAGTGGGCCAAAAGCCTGGGCGAAGAGTTTGACTCGGTGGACACATTGCGCACAAAAATTCGCGAAGATCTCGAAAAGCGCTCGACGCAGGAGTCTGATCATCGTTTACGCGCGGACTTGATGGCCAAACTCCTCGAGCAAAACGAGTTTGAAGTCCCGCAAAGTTTGATCGAGCAGCAAACCAGTCGCCGCCTGGAATCGGTCGTTCGCGACATGATTGGGCGAGGAGTGGATCCGCGCAACCAGCAACTCAATTGGGAAGCAGCGCGGGAAGAATTGAAGGCCCAGGCTGAAGCTGACGTGCGCAGCACCCTACTGCTTGAGCGCATCGCTGATGAAGAAAAGATCGAAGTATCAAACGAAGAAATTGATGCCGAGATCGAGGCCATCGCATTAAGCTCGCAACAGCCGATTGAACAAGTGCGGGGTGTCTTGACAAAGGATGGAGGCGAACGTAGCATCGCGCACAGATTGCGCAACCGCAAAGCGCTTGATCTTCTGGTCGAAAACGCGAAGGTCACCGAAGCAGAGTGGAACGAGGAAAGGGTGAAGGATGAAGGCTGAGGGATGAATGAAGTCAGGAGGTAACTCTAATCTTTTTCATCCTTCATCCTTCCTACTTCATCCTTTTTGTCTACTTAAGAGAGGTTACCGAAACTTATGGCTTTAGTTCCCATGGTCGTCGAGCAAACGTCGCGCGGTGAACGCGCTTTTGATATTTTCTCGCGGCTGTTGAAAGACAACATCATTTTTCTCGGCACTCCGATCGACGATCAAATCGCAAACCTGATCGTGGCGCAGCTTCTCTTTCTCGAAGCTGAAGATCCTGAGAAAGACATCAACATATACATAAATTCGCCGGGAGGTTCGATTACCGCCGGCATGGCGGTCTACGACACGATGCAATTTATCCGGCCGGACGTAACCACGATTTGCGTCGGCCAGTGCGCTTCAATGGGCGCGCTGCTGTTGGCAGCGGGCGCAAAAGGCAAGCGATTTGCGCTGCCCAACTCTCGCATTCTCATTCACCAGCCGAGCGGCGGCTCGCAGGGACAGGCTACTGATATTCGCATTCAGGCGGAGGAAATTCTGCGCATGCGCGAACTGACGTCGCAAATTATTGCCAAACATACCGGCCAAAGCTTTGAAACTGTCGAGCGCGACGTCGAGCGCGACAAAATAATGTCTGCCGCCCAGGCTAAAGATTATGGTTTAATAGACGAGGTGATTGCCCACCGCGAGTAACGAGTGGACACGCCAAAAGGATTCTATGATTTCAAAAATGAAAGCGCGCGGTGTCCGTTGCTCATTCTGCGGCAGGTCCAATGGCGAAGTGGCTAACATCGTCGCCGGCACACCGCAGCAGACAAGCGGCGTTCCCAAAGGTATGATTGGAAAGAGCGCTTTCATTTGTAACGAATGCGTCGAGCGCTATCGTTCAATGATTGCAAGTCCCGAAACTCCCAACAACTCCCTGACAGTTCCCAAGTAACAGGTTCGATCGAAACTCGAAGGAGATTCCCCAGAAATATGGTTAGACGAACCGACGACACACTGCGCTGTTCCTTCTGCGGTAAATCGCAGAACGAAGTCAAGAAGCTCATTGCCGGCCCAACCGTCTACATCTGCAATGAGTGCATTGACATCTGCAACGAAATTATCACCGACGATCAGCAGGCAGAGTCGGTAGCAACCCGTCCGCCGCTTCCCAAGCCCGGCGAGATCAAAAGCTTCCTCGATGAATACGTCATCGGACAGGATGAAACAAAGAAGCGACTGGCAGTCGCGGTCTATCAGCATTACAAGCGCATTGAGCTGGGCCGCCGCCGCGCCGACGTTGAGATCCAAAAAGCAAACATTCTCTTGATTGGCCCAACCGGAACCGGCAAGACGCTGCTGGCACAAACGCTGGCGCGCATGCTGAGTGTTCCCTTCACCATTGTCGATGCCACTACATTAACCGAGGCCGGCTACGTCGGCGA
>DNND01000057.1:17738-23928 GCA_003488005.1 Blastocatellia bacterium
GGCTACGTCGGCGAAGACGTCGAAAACATCATCTTGAAACTGCTGCAAGCCGCGAACGGCGATGTCGAGCGCGCCCAGCAGGGCATTATCTATATCGACGAAGTCGACAAGATTTGCCGCAAAGACGAGAACCCATCCATTACCCGCGATGTATCGGGCGAAGGGGTGCAGCAGGCCTTATTGAAAATCCTGGAAGGCACGGTTGCGAATGTGCCACCACAGGGTGGCCGAAAACATCCGCACCAGGAGTTTTTCCCGATCGATACCGCGAATATTCTTTTCATCTGCGGCGGCGCTTTCGTAGGACTTGAGAAAGTAATTGGACGCCGGCTGCGTAACAAGTCGCTCGGTTTCCAGGCGGAAGTGAAAAGCGGAAGCCATCGCCATGCTGAAGCGCTTGCGGCTGTACAACCCGAGGACCTGATTCGTTTTGGTTTGATTCCCGAGTTTGTTGGCCGCTTGCCCGTCTGCGGCGTTTTGCATGAACTCGACGAGGCCGCGCTCATCAAGATTCTCACCGAACCAAAGAACGCGCTGGTCAAGCAGTATCAAAAGAAATTTGATTTTGATAACGTCAAACTTAAGTTCACCGAAGATGCTTTGAAAGCCGTCGCCAAGCAGGCAGTCGAACGAAAAGTCGGCGCGCGCGGTTTGATGATGATTCTCGAAGAGTTGCTTTTGGACGCAATGTACACGTTGCCTTCGCAAAAGCGCATAAAAGAGTTTGCGATCACCAGTGAAATGGTCGAACGCCATCGCGCTATTCCCGGTGAGGGCTTGGCGGGTATTGATGGCGCCGCGGCATAGTGCCACAGACTTTAGTCTATGATGCCGAACGGGCACAGACTAAAGTCTATGCTACAAAGTAGGCCCCTGTGGCGGATGCCCGGGAAATGCTTTACAATTAGACATCTTATTGATGGGGCGAGACGGCAGTTTAAGCGGCTCGCCTTTCTTGCAAGAAGCCGCAGTTAAGTCCGTTCATTCGCAATTATGGAAGAATATTCAGATCGCAGTCCTGCTGACGTTGCCTGGTATCCGATGGTGCCGATTCGCGACGTTGTAATTTTCCCGTTTACTAAAGTTGCTTTTAAGATTGGACGCGCGGGCTCGGTGCGCGCGCTCGAGCAGGCGCTTGCGGCTGATCGCACCATCTTTCTCGCCACACAACACGACGCCACTATCGACGAGCCGGCGCCGGACCAAATTTACGGTGTGGGCACGCTCGGCCGAATCTTGCAGTCGCAAAAGCAGGACAACGGCCAGATTAAAGTTGTCGTCGAGGGCCGCGAACGCGCCACCACCGTGCGCATTGAAAACACCGACGGCACCTTTATGGCGTTGGTCAAACGCGCGCCGGTAGTCAACGAAGACGGCACACGGCTCGACGCATTGGTGCAGAAGATTGGCCAACTGGTCGAACAACACTTGCGTCTGGCGCCGGAAGCGCAAACTGATGCGCTGCAAACTGCGCTTCGTAATCAAAACCCCTCGCATCTTGCCGATGCACTCGCTTCGCAGTTGCGCATTTCCGTTGAAGACAAACAGGGACTGCTCGAACTGTTTTCTTCCCAGGCCCGTCTGCAGCGCTTGATTGAGTTGCTTGAGCTTGAGATTGAAAAACGCCAGCTCGACCGCACCATCCAGACGCGCGTGAAGCGCCAGATGGAGAAGGCGCAGAAAGAGTACTACCTCAACGAACAGATCAAAGCGATCCACAAAGAGTTGGGCCGCAAGGACGAGAAAGCCGAACTCGAGGATCTGAAGAAAAAGATCGAAGAAGTTGGCATGACCGAAGAGGCGAAGACCAAGGCAATGCAGGAACTGCATCGGCTGGAAGCGATGCCGCCGATGTCTGCCGAAGGGACTGTATCGCGCACCTACATCGACTGGCTGGGGAGCGTGCCTTGGAAACAGAAGTCAAAAGAGATCAAGGACCTGACCAAGGCAGAAGAAGTCCTCAACGAAGATCACTTCGGCCTGGAAAAAATCAAAGAACGCATTCTTGAATATCTTGCCGTCCGCCAATTGGTAAAAAATCCCAAGGGCTCTATTCTCTGCTTCGTGGGCCCGCCGGGAGTTGGCAAAACCAGTTTAGGCAAATCGATTGCGCGCGCGACTGGGCGAAAGTTTGTGCGCCTGTCGCTGGGTGGCGTGCGCGACGAAGCCGAGATTCGTGGCCATCGCCGCACCTACATCGGAGCGCTGCCGGGACAGATTATTCAGATGATGAAGAAAGCGGGCACGGTTAACCCGGTCCTGCTGCTTGATGAAGTCGACAAACTCGGCGCTGATTTTCGCGGCGACCCGAGCGCGGCTTTGCTTGAAGTTTTGGACCCGGAACAGAACCACACGTTCCAGGACCATTACCTTGACGTTGAATACGATCTGTCGAAAGTTTTTTTCATCGCCACTTCAAACGTGCTGCACACGATTCCTCCAGCTTTACAGGATCGTTTGGAGATACTGCGTCTGTCCGGTTACACCGAACGCGAGAAGCTGGAAATTGCCAAGCGCCACCTGGTCCCGAAACAAGCCGAAGCCAACGGGCTCAAGATGGAGCAGTTCGACTTTACGGACGAGGGATTGTTCGAAGTCATCCGGCACTTCACTCGTGAATCCGGCGTGCGCAATCTGGAGCGCGAAATTGGCTCCTGCTGTCGCAAACTCGCGCGCCGCTTTGTGGCCGAGAGTGTGACCGAAGAGCACAAAGAAATCGTCGATGCTGCGCGCGTTCGCGAGATGCTTGGTCCAATCAAGTTTCGCCAACAAGGCGTCGCTGCCGAAAGCGAAATTGGTCTGGCAACCGGCCTGGCCTGGACCGAGGTCGGCGGCGAAGTCCTGCAGATCGAAGCGACACTTACAAAGGGCCGCGGCGGCGTGATGCTGACGGGTAAGCTCGGCGACGTGATGCAGGAATCGGCGCAGGCGGCGTTGACTTGCATTAAGGCGCGGGCTGAGCGCCTGGCAATGAGCATTGACTTTATTCGCAAGCGCGATTTGCACATCCACGTGCCCGAAGGCGCCATTCCTAAAGATGGTCCATCGGCGGGAATCACTATTGCCACCGCAATGGCGTCGGCTTTGGCGCGCACGCCGGTTAGAAAGAATGTCGCGATGACCGGCGAGATAACCTTGCGCGGTCGCGTGTTGCCGATTGGCGGCGTAAAAGAAAAGCTGCTTGCCGCGCATCGCTTCGGCATCGATACCATCATTCTTCCCAAAGACAATGAAAAGGATCTGCCGGAGGTTCCGGAAGAAGTTCGCAATGCGCTCACCATCAATCTGGTAGAAACGATTGATGAAGTGTTGGCGCTTGCGCTCGAAGATGCCTGTCCAACCGAGGCCGGTGCACCCGAAGAAGCCAAAGCGCCGCCGCTCTGGACCACGGAACCGCCAGCGCAAGGCATTCAAACAAGCTAAATACTTTTTCAATTCAAGCAGGGTTTTGAGTTCACCTTTGGCCAAGCCGTCGACCAAAGACAGGCGTAGCCTGAACTCTAAACTCACCTTGCAGGCAATCCCTTAAAAAAATAACCCCTTGGAGGAACTGATGAGTAAACATGACGATGCGGATTTAATTCTGAAACTTTACGACTTGAGACGAGAAGCAACCATGCGTGAAGCCCGCAACTGGATGTTCGGCTTTAATCCCACAACCGTGCAGGATGTTGTCGATGTGCTCCTGAGCGAGCATAGCGGTCATTACCGAATGGTGATTTCCTATTGGGACATGGCTGCCGCGATGGTCAACAATGGCGCCATTGACGAAAAGTTGTTCAATGAGACTAACGGCGAGCACTTGTTTGTCTATTCCAAGATCGCCCCGCTCATCCCGGAAGTGCGCGCGATGTTTGGTAACCCAGAGTTCTTGATGAATCTTGAGACACTCGTGAAACGCGTTCCCGATTATGAGGAAAAGATCACCGCCATGCGCGAGCGCATGAAACGCTTTGCTGCGATGCGCGAAGAACGCACTGCAAAGGTCCAGGCGGCGGCGACTGCCACGTCTGCTTCCTAGGCAATTCTGATCGAACCAGAGTTTTTGCAAACGCAATAGTCAAGCGCAATCGAAGTAGGCTTGGATCTTCTCTGTGCAACCTTAGTGTCCTCTGTGTCTTTGTGGTGACCCGACAACTATCCACCACCGAGACACGGAGGCCACAGAGATCACACAGAAAAAGCCAGTCAAAACCAAAGCTCTGGTCAACGCATGAAAATCACCAGCGCCGAATTCCTGAAGAGCGCTTTCCAGGAGAGTGACTGGCCCCGCGAGGCAAGACCTGAGATCGCCTTTATGGGCCGTTCGAATGTCGGCAAGTCGAGCGTCATCAATTCCCTGCTCAACACCCGCGGCCTGGCGCGCACGTCAAACACACCAGGTCGCACGCAGTCATTAAATTTTTTTGACATCAATAATAGTTTTCGTTTCGTTGATCTCCCCGGGTTTGGTTATGCGCGCGTGCCAAAATCATTGCGTGCAGGCTGGGGAGAGATGGTCACGAGCTACCTTGCAAAGCGACAACAGCTTGTGCTATCAATTCAGCTCGTAGATTCGCGCCACGAACCCACAACATTGGATTTGCAGCTTCACGATTGGCTTGAGCACAGCGCCAAGCCACGCTTAATAGTTGCCACCAAATCCGATAAGCTATCTAACAACGATTTGAAAACGAGTTTGGAGCGCGCGCGACGCGTGTTCAAAGCCGCAAACGTGATAGCTTTTTCAGCAAAGAGCGGGCACGGGCGAAACGAACTTTGGCACACGATTGAGAATGCCCTGGCTGGTTCTTAAGCTGTCAGGCCTTGATTACAAGTTGTGGATCGGTTAAGAATGTCCTTCCATGATTCAGATCGAGCGCTAAGTGCTCAAAATTCTCAAAACCCCTTTTTGTTAATCAAGCTTCTTCGAAACCAACGGATGGCCGACGACATTGCATCAAAGTAATTCCCCGTTCAGTCATTCGGCATTTAGGCAGATTGCAAGGCGCCAGTGAAGTTAGTCTTTTTTGCCGCCTCGCAGCTAATCGACGAGCAAGGATCACCCGCAACAGGGATGCCCGGTTTTTCAAGTTCTAACCTCCAAAGCTAAACAAATTCAGTCGCGGCATAAAAACAACCGCCCACTAGATAATTAGGAATCAATTGACATGTCACAGAGAACACGTTCACGCGCATCGAGCGCGAACAGCGACGACAATGATGACGGCGCATCCGTAGCTACTGCCGATGCTCCCGAACGAGATGGCGGAGAGCGCCGTGGTAAGGAAGAAGGCTTCCTGAACCTCGCCGACCTCAAGGAAATGTCCATCTCCAAGCTGACCAGTATCGCCAAGGGCATGGATGTGCCCGGCGCTACCGGCATGCGCAAGCAGGAACTGATCTTCAAAGTCCTGGCGGCGCAAACAGAAAAGAGCGGTCTGATCTTTTCCGAAGGCGTGCTCGAGACGCTGCCGGATGGATTTGGCTTCCTGCGCGCACCTGAATACAACTATCTTCCAGGCCCCGACGACATTTATGTCTCGCCCTCGCAGATCAGAAAATTCGATCTGCGCACCGGCGACACCGTGAGCGGACAGATTAGACCGCCTAAAGAAGGCGAGCGCTATTTCGCTCTCATCAAAGTTGAAGCAATTAACTTCGAGTCTCCCGACCAGGCCCGCGAAAAAGTTTTCTTCGACAATCTCACGCCGTTGTATCCGGAAGAGATGTTGAAGATGGAGACTACGCAGGAGAACCTATCCGCGCGAGTTATCGACCTGGTTACTCCATTGGGCAAAGGCCAACGTGGATTGATTGTCGCTCCGCCGCGCACCGGCAAGACGATGTTGCTTCAGACGATCGCAAACTCTGTTACTACCAACCATCCGGAAGTGACCTTAATTGTCCTGCTCATCGACGAGCGGCCGGAAGAAGTTACCGACATGCAGCGCTCGGTGAACGGCGAAGTAATCTCTTCGACGTTTGACGAACCACCGACGCGCCACGTTCAGGTCGCCGACATGGTGATTGAAAAAGCGAAGCGCCTGGTCGAGCACAAACGTGACGTCGTTATTCTGCTTGACTCGATTACACGTCTGGCGCGTGCGCACAACGCGGTCGTGCCGCCCAGCGGCAAGATTCTCTCCGGCGGTATTGATTCAAATGCGCTGCAACGTCCGAAGCGTTTCTTCGGCGCCGCGCGCAACAT
>DNND01000008.1:0-8181 GCA_003488005.1 Blastocatellia bacterium
GTCGAAGACTTGATCAGAGTTTCGTTTAGTCTGGGCTATTTGCGAAAATACAAGACTCGAAGTCTGTGGCACTTGCAATGCCTGGCGATAGTGAATGCCATAGGTTTAGTTTCTGCTCTTCGGTGAAAACACAGATTGAAGTCTGTTCTGCTTTACAAAAAAATGATCGGAACGTTTCTACGCAATTATAAGATTCTCGAAAAGCTCGGCGTGGGCGGGCAGGGCACGGTTTACAAAGCTACCGACGGAAAACTCGGCCGTACAGTTGTCGTCAAAGTTTTGCCGCCAGAGCTGACTGCGAGAGAAGCAAACCTGAGACGCTTTGAACGCGAAGCACGGCTCGCGTCCTCGCTCGATCATCCAAACATCTGCACCATATTCGATCTCGATGAAGTTGACGGAGTTCACTTTATCGCTATGCAGTACGTCGAAGGCCGCAACGTGCGCCAGCTTGTCGGCGGCCATCCGCTAGAGTTGAAAAGCGCGCTGTTGATTGGCGTCCAGGTTACTGACGCACTCGCTGCCGCCCATTCGCGCGGCATCATCCACCGCGATATCAAGAGCGGCAATGTGATGGTCACGCCATCCGGCCAGGTAAAGATATTGGATTTTGGTCTCGCAAAATTGCTGGACGATTCTGAAGAGACTCCCAGGAGCGCGGTGCATCGCACTGATCTAACTGAAGTGGGCGTTCCCTACGGCACCGCAACGTACGCCGCCCCAGAGCAAGCTCGCGGCGATCGGGTCGATAAGCGCGCCGACGTTTTTTCCACCGGCGTGTTGCTTTACGAAATGTTGACCGGCACCTGGCCGTTTCGCGGCAAGACGACCATCGATGTTCGTCATGCAGTGCTTCATGACGCGCCGCGGCCGGTTGCCGAGTTACGCAAAGAACCATTGCCGGCAAGCTTGCAGCTGATTTTGGATCGCTGTTTGGCAAAGGAACCGCGCCATCGTTATCAGAAAATGGAAGAGCTGCGCGACGATTTGCGTGGCGTGTTGCAGGAAGTTTCGGCGAGTGAGACCACGGGCCAGCCGTTTACGAGTGTGACACCGGAGCCGGCGCGCCACCTCGCCGGAGCAAGTCCTGTTTCACGCGCAATGCGTTGGCTTAAAGGCCGGAAAGTCGATGCCACGTCTGCGCCGGGAGCGGCGACGCCAACCAGACCGACAATTCACGAGACTCCATTCACAACGATCGCGGATCCGGAAAAAAAGAGTCTTGCGATTCTCTGCTTCCGCAATTTGAGTAACGATCCCGCTACCAGCTTTTACGAATTCTCGCTCGCTGATGCCGTCATCACCGAACTCGCGCGCGTGCGTTCGCTGGTCGTGCGACCGTCTTCGGTGATTGCGAAATATCAGGGCGGACAGATGGATCCGCGCGAAATCGGCCAGGAGTTGAACGTGAGTGCGGTGCTGACGGCCGGATTTATGCATGCCGGCGGACGCTTTCGCGTGACCGCGCAACTGCTCGACGTTGCGACGGGAGACATTCTCTGGAGCGACCGCATCGATACTTCTGACGCCGACATCATCGCGGTGCAAGATACGATCGCTCAACGAATCGTTGAAGGCTTGCGCCTCGAGCTTAGTCCAGCCGAGCAGGACGGAATCGCGAAACCGTCAACACAAAACGCCGCCGCTTACGAACAATTCTTGCGCGGACGCGATCTGTTTGCTCGTTTCATTTTCCGCACCGTTGCGCCGGAGGATTGCGCCGCCGCCATCGAACATTTTCAGCGCGCCATCGAATTGGATCCAAACTTCGCGTTGGCCCATGACGGCCTCGGCGCCGCCTATGTTAACCGGGTGTTCAAGGGATTTGGCGGAGCCGAAGATTATGAACGCGCTGAAGTTGCCTTCCAAAAGGCCTTGTCAATCGATCCGAAATTAGTCGAAGCGCGCATGTTAATGGTCTTTATTTACTTGTGGCGCGGTCAAAAACAGAAAGCTCGCGAAGAAGTTGCGCGCGCGCGGCGTGAAGCGCCAGACGAGCCCGTGGTCCATTTTGTGAAAGCGACGTTGCACCGGCTTGACGGGGAATACGGCCGTGCTTTGCGTAGTTATGAACGACTGATGCGCCTGGACCCAGCCGCGCACATTGTTGCCAGTTACAATCGCGCGCTGGTTTATATGTACATGGGAAATTTTGAAGAGACGGCGCGCCAGTTGGACCACGCCGGCGACGAAGACAATCCGCTGGTAAAGACTTTTCGCGCGCTGGCTTTGTATTACACCGGCAAGACAGATGCGGCAGCCGAGTTAATGCAGGGAAACATCGCGACGCATCCGAACATGCACGGCATTCGTCCGTTCATGGCCATGTTTCTCAGCGCGCAGGGCAAACACGAAGAGGCGCGCGCGCAGTTGACCGCCGACGTTATCCGCAATGCGGAGGTTGATGCCGACATTGCGTACTCTGTCGCTTCCGTCTATGCGCTTGAAGGCATGCAGGACGAGGCGTTCGAGTGGTTGGCACGCGCGATTGCTTTGGGGAATGAAAACCAACCATGCTTTGAACACGATCCAAACTGGTCCGCGCTGAAAAATACTGCACGGTTTCAGGAGTTGATGGCCCAGGTTAGCGCCCAACACCAAGCCGATGGGCTCAAGGCCCAAGCTGCCGGGCAAACCGGCGTCGAGAACAAATCACCTGATGTTTAGAAACCTTCGGGGACCCATCGTCGTCAGCTTGTTGCTGACGTTTTCGATCATTGAGCCGCTTGCCCCGATTGGTGTTGCGCAGCAGCAGCCGCAACGTGAGCGTCGCGTCGCGCCCACCGCTTCACCGAGTCCGAGCCCAAGCCGCAGCCCAACGCCCGACGACGTTTCTGATTCGCCCGCCCAACCTTCACAAGTTCCACCCGCAGTCCAACAACGCCCAACCGCATCAACCACCCGAACGTTGGCGGACTTGCAAGCGCGCATTTTAGAAATCCTGCGCCGCCCGCAGTTGGCGCCGGCAACGATTGGTATCAAGGTCGCTTCGCTCGAGACGGGAAAAGTTCTTTTCGAGCAGAACGCAAACAAGCTGCTTAGTCCGGCTTCGAACATGAAGCTTTATACCGTCGCTGCGGGCCTCGACCGGCTCTCGCCGGATTATCGTTTTGTGACTTCTGTTTATGCGGCGGCGAACCCGGATGCGTCCGGAATTGTTCACGGCGATCTGACGATTTATGGTCGCGGCGATCCATCGATCGCAGCGCGCTTCAATGGCGATTACTTCAAAGGCATAGACGATCTCGCGGCCCGCATTGCGGCGGCCGGCGTGAAACAAGTTGCCGGCGATTTGGTCGGCGATGAAAGTTATTTCAGCGGCCTACCCTACGGTTCGGGTTGGCAGTGGGAAGATTTGCAATGGGGCTTTGGCGCCGAAGTCAGCGCCTTAAGTGTTAACGACAACCTCGTAAATCTTTCGATTAGCCCGGGACGGCAGGTTGGCGCGCCCGCCATAGTTTCTACGGATCTTCCCGATCCATTGCTGACTATCAACAATCACCTGACTACCGCGGCCAGGGGAACCAAAAGAAATTTGCTGGTCCACCGCGGGCTGGATTCCGATGTGGTAGAGATCCAAGGCTCAATGGCGTTGGATGATGCTGGTTTCTCGGGGCGGTTGGGAGTGGCGCGTCCGGCTCTGCTGTTTATTTATTTACTGCGCTCATCGCTCGCGAAAAAGGGGGTGATGGTTTCCGGAAAGTCGCGGACGGTTGCGCCTTATTTGTCTGCGATTCGGGCCAACACCGCTCCGGCTTCAGGTTTAGTTGAACTAACAAATCTGCCATCGCCACCGTTTAGCTTAATTGCAGCGCAGACCTTAAAGCCCAGTCAAAATCTGTACGCGGAATTAATCTTGCGAACGCTGGGAAGAGTTGTCCCTTTGTCGAATCCCAACGCTATCGACGTCGCCCGGACAAGTGAAAGTAACGGTGTCGAAGTGGTTAGAGCTTTTCTGCGCGAGGCCGGTGTCGACGCATCGGCGCTCTCGTTGTCTGACGGTTCGGGCCTGTCTCGGGACGACATGGTGACAGCCGATGCAACTCTTCAATTGCTGACCTACATGCGCCGCCATCGTTACGCCAACGCATTTCGCGACGCTTTACCAATCGCCGGAGTTGACGGGACGATCCGCAACCGCATGAAAGGTACGCCGGCCCAAAATAATCTGCGCGCGAAGACCGGTGAGCTCAGGAGCGCCTCAAGCCTTTCCGGATTTGTCACCACCGCGGCCGGCGAAGAGCTTGTCTTTTCGATCATGGTCAACAACTATCCTGACGGTGTAAATCCGCCATCGATTTGCATCGATCCGATTGCGGTGCTGCTGGCTTCGTTTGCCGGACACTCGTAACACAAAACCGCGATGCCTCTTAATTTCATCAAGTTTCATGGGTTCGGCAACGATTACATCGTTATCGACGCGAACCAGTTTCCGGATCTGAATGGCTTGGGCGAATTCGCGCGCCGCATTTGCAATCGCCACTACGGCGCCGGCGCTGACGGCATTGCAGTCGTCAGTCCTTCGCAAGATGAGGCGGCGGATTTCCAGGTCCGCATCTTTAATCCCGACGGTAGCGAGGCTGCACTCTCCGGAAACGGAACTCGTTGTGCGGCTGCCTATCTCTATTACCAAAAATTGTGGCAGGCAGAAGAATTGCGCCTGAGCACGCGCGCGGGCGTGAAGCGTTACGTTCTGCGCGAAGACGACGGCAATGGCCGGTATGTCTTTGATTCAGAACTGGGCCAGCCAAAGTTTGATTCGGCCTCGATCCCAATGCTGACTGACCGTCCGCTGAACCCGGTTGTCGATTACCCAATAGACGTTGCCGGTGAAACTTTCAAGGTCACGGCCTTGCAGATGGGAAATCCGAATTGCTGTTTGTTCGTTGACGACTTCAACGATCTCGATTGGCGCAAAGTCGGAAAGACAATTGAGAATCACAAGCAGTTTCCGGACCGCACCAACGTCGTTTTTGTACGGGTTAAGGATCGCAAAACCATAGAGCTGCGCATTTGGGAACGTGGTGTCGGCGAGACTACCGCGTCGGGAACCTGTTCTTGTGCTGCCGCGGTGGCGGCGATGATCAGGGACCAAACTGAACGTGCCATCGAAGTCGAGATGCCCGGCGGCCGCGTGAAAATCCATTGGCGGGACGACGGCGAGGTTGTCATTACGGGCACGGCTGAAGTAATTTATGCAGGTCAATGGCTGGCCTCGGTCCCGAAATGACTTGTACCACTTGGTCCAAACCTTAGCCGGCAAAACCTGGAAATCCCCCAATGAACTCTCCCAAATCGAATCGTACCTCCACTCGTCGCAGCCTCTTTCTGCGCGCGTCGGTTTCAACTGCCTTGCTTGCGATGCTGGCATCACTTCCAGCTTGCGCCGGCAAACTCGTTAAGGAAACTTCCGCTGAACCGTTGGTTGAACGCCCGGCCCCACCTCCCGTCGATTTTCCAACCTGGTTCGGCAATCCCGGTCGCAACTTCTACGGCACTGGGCCCTGGACCGATAAACCGCTCGAAGTCGTTTGGGATTTTAAAACTGAGTGGTCCAGCGGGCGTTTGCACAAAGATCCCTGGGCCGGTTCCGGCTGGCCGGGCCAACCAGCGGTTGTCGGCGATCGGATTTATTTTGGTTCGGCAGGCGCGCGGGTCTACGCCTTGAACGCTAAAGACGGTTCCGTGATTTGGAGTTACAAAACTGGAGACAGCGCCAAGTCGTCACCGGCAGTGGTGGGCGATCGTCTGGTTATCGGGAACCTGGACAACGGCGTCTATTGTTTGAATGCAAACGACGGCACGCTGATTTGGAAGGTCAAGACGGGATTTGAAACCGATTCGTCACCAGCAATCATTGACGATCGCGTTTACATCGGCGGCGAAGACGGCTTCTATTATTGTTTCAATCTCGCAGATGGGGCCGTTATCTATAAGCAGCCGCTCGCGGGATCCGTCGAAGGCGGTTCGACAATCGTAGTCGGTAAGATTTTTGTCGGCACCGAAGCAGGTGATCTTTATTGCCTAAACCAGGCTGACGGCACGGTGGTTTGGAAAGCGCGCATCGGCGCGGATTCGAATTCGACACCCGCAGTCGCCAACGGCTTCGTTTATACGGCGGCTGAAGATGGCATCGTCAGGGCCTTTAAACAGGAAGACGGCACGCCCGTTTGGACACACAAAGTCGAAGGCGGCCTGAACCTGAAGACGGAAGAAAAGACCGGCTTCTGGTCCAGCCCAATCGTTTACCACGGCAAAGTTTTCCTCGGTTCGAACAATGGCTATATGTATTGCCTGTCAGCCATCGATGGCCAGCAAGTCTGGGCTTACCTGGCACGCGCGGCGATTTGGGGAAGTTCGCCGGTAGTTGAAGGCCGCGTTATTGTTGGTGACAAGGCCGGTTGGATTTACGCCTTATCCGCAGAAGATGGAAAACTTATTTCCGAAATTCAGGTTGGCGAAAACATCGATGCCACTCCCGCCGTCATGAATGGGCGCATCTATGTTGGGGCATTCAATGGGAAGTTCTATTGTCTGAAGTAACTTGCTGATTTATTTAATCGACAACACCATCGACGGCCAGGGCGACAGCCCGCGCGAATTGCGCGCCGTGCTCGGCCGCATGCGCGCAGGTCTTGAGATATTGACCGAACCGTTCCACGCAGTTTCGCTGAAAAGAATAAAGTCGCTCAAACCTTCGCACGTCATTCTCAGCGGCCAAAGTGATCCCTGGAATCAATATTCAGCGCAGTCAGTCGCCGGCGTTTTTGAAGTAATCAGGAAAGCTGAACAGCCGATATTGGGCGTCTGCGGCGGACACCAGCAGATGGCGCTGGCGTTCGGCGCGACGGTGGATCTGATGGCGCGCCTCGAGCCCGGCGAAGGTTACGAAGGTGCGAAACGCGAGCGTGGTTACTTTTCCGTCGAGACGGATGGTAACGGCATCTTCAGAGACTTGCCTCACGAGATCACCGTCTGGCATTCCCATTTTGATGAAGTGAAGCAACTGCCAAAAGACTTTCGCGCCACCGCCTGGAACGAGAACTCTCCGATTCAGGCCATGCAGCACAGCAGCAGGGCCCTTTTTGGCGTCCAGTTTCACCCCGAGCTTTTCGATGATGAACACCCCGAGGGTCGGCGGGTTATTGAGAACTTTCTCTCAATTTAACCGATTTCCTGGCCGCAGCCGATCTTTATCCCCGCCGCCTAACTCATATTATTTCAGTATTTAGCCTCAATTCTGAACAATTGCCGGGATTTCCGGCTTGCGGTCGCCTGGACTGGGCTTGAAGGCCTATGCTAGCTTCCTTGCCATCAAGCGGGGTGTTCTTACCCGCCTTTTCTTTTTTGGTGGGCTTGTTGGTTTCAGCGCCTGCATCAAGGATGCAAGCCCCTTATCTAAACAAAATCGGACGGAGACCCGACGGATGAAAGTAATAATCGGCCGAAGCGCTGTCGTTGCGTTTGCGTTTCTATTTGGCCTAATAGCATTTTCAGCAACGCCTTCAATAGCAGAAACCCTCCTTTCGCAATTCAAAGAACAAAAAGCGGACGCTGGTCAGACGCAGGGAAAAGTTCCCACGACTGCCGATTCCGCCGGCTTGAAGAAAACTGCTGACGACAACCTGATCGCCGGCCCAACCACCAGCTACCTCGCCACGGCCTATAGCCTGAGAGGCAGGACGGCAAGCGGCAGGATGGTGAGCCGAGGTTTGATCGCTGCTGACCCGCGCGTTTTGCCACTCGGTTCCCGGGTTAGAGTTGAGCATCCTGGTTATTCTGGCGAGTACCTGGTTGCCGATACCGGCGGTGCCATTCGCGGGCGCCACATCGATATCTGGATTCCCAGCTCAAGCGAAGCAATGCGATTTGGCAAGCGCACCGTCAAGCTCACCGTCCTAAGCTACGGCGGCAGACGAGCCAGAAAACAAGGAAAGATTTAAACTTATTTGAGTTTTTTCCCCGGAATTTAATGCGGCAGAAGGAAAACCTTCTGCCTTTTTTGTTGCGCTGTCATGCAGCTTGAATGAAGGGCCTCCCAGTGGCAATGAGGTCAGTACCGTCCGCGGTAGCGGATGGGTCTGCACCTTGCTTAATGCGATTCTTGAATTAGGCAAAAACCTCAGCTAAAGCCGAGCTTTGAATCTCGCAGCCAGGAAACCCATCCGCTACCGCGGACGG
>DNND01000008.1:8488-24169 GCA_003488005.1 Blastocatellia bacterium
CCGCGGACGGTACTGACCTCACGACACTCAGTCGCCTCAAATCAAAGTGCATCACTACCCGCTTTCCCTTAGCAGTGAAACTTTTGATCTCATCGTGGTAACATTCCGTCCATTCCCCTAAGCGAGCACAAAGAGCAAAGGTATGCAGGTTAGTCGACAACCGTCTGCGAACAATCTGGAGGTTCCTGCCGCCGAGCCACTGGTCGAGGTCACGCGAGGCGCAATCACCGAGTCGCGCCATCGCGGACATGTGGTTGCCGTTGAACCGGACGGAACTATTGTCGCCCATCTCGGCGCGCCCGAAACTGTTACTTTCCTGCGTTCCTCCGCCAAGCCCCATCAAGCCATCCCTTTAATTACTTCCGGCGCCGCCGACCGTTTTGGCTTCACTGAAAGGGAGATTGCGCTCGCCTGCGCGTCGCATAGCGGCGAACCAATGCACACGGAAGTCGCCGCGTCGATGCTCAAGAAAATCGGCCTCGGACCGGAAGCGTTGAAGTGCGGCACGCACGAGCCTTTCAGTGCTGAGGTGGCCCGGGACTTGCGCGAACGCGGCGAAGCGCCAAACGTTTTGCAGAACAACTGTTCGGGCAAACACGCCGGCATGCTGGCGCTGGCGTTGCATCTGGGGGCGCCGACCGAAACCTATTATGAGGCCGGCAATCCAGCGCAACTGGCAATCGGCAAGGTCATTTCGCAGTTTTCCGACGTCGCCATCGAAGATATTGCGGTGGGCGTCGATGGCTGCGGCGTCCCGGTGTTTGGAGTCACAGTCAAAGCAATGGCGTTGATGTATGCGCGGCTGGTGTCGCCGCCGAACGTATTCCATGAGCAGACGAAAGCCGCGTGCGCGCGCATAGTTTCGGCGATGACGACTTACCCGGAACTGATTGGCGGATCTACCGAACGCCTGGATACGGAAATGATGCGTGCCGCGGCGGGTCGCTTGATTTCAAAAGTTGGCGCGGAAGGCGTCTACACAGTTGGAGTCTTGCCTTGCGACGATTGGCCGCACGGTTTTGGGCTGGCGTTAAAGATTGAAGATGGCGACGATCATCGCGCGCGGCCGACGGTGGTGATTGAATCACTGCGGCAACTCGGCGTGCTGGTTGATGAATCGCTCGAAGCGGTTGCGCGTTACGCGTTTTTCCCGGTGCTTAACCGGCGCGGCGAAGTGGTCGGCGAAGTCAGGGCCGGATTCAAATTGAACCGCGCCAAGCCACAAAAGAGTTCTTCTTCTTTATGAGTAGTCCCGAAGTTTCAGAGTCAACTCCAAACAATGGCGATGGCGCGTCCGCCGGCCCGCCGGCGTTGGGCCGCGATGCTGCCGGCAGACTCGATCTGGATTCAGTGCCGGACGTTATTCAATGGTTCCTGGATTTCGATCAGCGCGTGGCGATCGTCAAACATCAAAACGTCGAAGAAGTCTTCCAGTGGAAGCAACAGCGCAGCCAGGCCGCCGGCGAACCGGTCTTCGCTTTCAACCGCGCCGAAGACCGTTTGGCTATCGGCATCATTCAGGCGCTGGCAGAACACTCCACCGAACGCGAACTGCATAACTGGATTAGCCAGCTTCTTAACGCGCTGGATTCGGCGTCAAAAGCGAACGAGGCAGCTTCAACAGCATATCAACTCAATCTGGAATCGGGCGGTTCGGTGGTGAGCGAGGCCAAAAAAATTCCGTCAGCCCGAGGTCGCGAAGAGTTCCTTATCAACTGCTGGATCGAAACACTGTGCACTGCGGAAGCGCGCGTGCTCGGCTGGTTGTACCAGGAGCTATACGGCCGTCCTTACATTCCCGACTCGATACCTTAAGCGGCTGGTTGGGGCGCGGCGCGAATGACCAGCTACCGCCACTGCCAATCCTTCTTATGAACGATGCTTTGCGCGCACAGTTTCCGATAACCCAGCGCCTTAACTATCTGAATCACGCCGCTGTCTCGCCGCCGCCAACCGTTACAATGGCCGCCGTACAAAATCAGTTAAAGGACGTTTCCGAGAACGGCTCGGTTAACTTTCGGAGTTGGATTGCGACTAAAGAAAGAACGCGAACCTTGCTTGCGACGATGCTGGGGGCACGTCCGGAACAAGTCGCGTTCATGCGCAACACCTCCGACGGCTTGTCGACAGTTGCCAATGGTCTTCGCTGGCAATCGGGCGATAATCTGGTAACTTTCCGCAACGAGTTTCCTTCGAACATCTACCCCTGGCTCAGGCTGCGCGACGCGTTTGGCGTCGAAGTGCGCCTGGCCGAAGAGCGCGACGGCAGAATCGAGCTGAACGAACTAATTGGACTGATAGACGCGAAAACGCGCCTGGTTGCGATCAGTCAGGTGCAATACGCATCCGGGTTTCGCGCCGACCTGGAACGTCTCGGCCGCGCCGCTCGCGCCGTTGACGCACTACTTGTCGTCGATGTCATTCAGGCATTGGGAGTAATTCCCATCGATGTCCAGGCGGAGCTCGTTGATGTGGCTGCGGGTGCCTGTCACAAGTGGCTGTTGACGCCCGAGGGTGTCGGGTTCCTTTATCTCTCGGATCGAGCCCGCGAGCGAATTCAACCTACACTCGTCGGCTGGATCAGCGTTCCCAACCCGGATGACTACGCAAATTTTTCCCAGGGTTGGAACCGCGGCACGCTTGCATGGGAAACAGGCACTGGACCAGCGGCGTTGATTCACGGCCTTGAGCAGAGTCTGAAACTTCTCAGCGAAACCGGAATCGAACGTGTACAGGCCCATCTGGAAATGCTCACGGACCATCTTTGCGAACGTTTGGCAAACAAGCCTTATCGGATCGTTAGTTCAAGGGAGCACAATGAAAAATCTCAGATTGTCTGCATTCAACACACCAGCGGCCTGAGCGCGATGAACTTGTACACTCATTTAAAGGAGCGCAGCATCATTACCGCCCCGCGCGGCGATCGTTTGCGCATCGCACCTCATCTTTACAACACTACCGAAGAAATCGATGCATTAGTCGACGCTCTTCCTTAAGTTTTTCCATGGACCAGAGGCAAGACGATCCCAGTCTGGCGAGCGATTTTCGTTCGCGAACGCAGGCACAATGTATCGAAGATGTACGAGCTGACACTGTCTCAAAAGTCGCGCAGCTTGGGCCAACTTGGATGGTCCGTTGTTTTTCCTAAGGAAAAGAAACCAGGCACCAGTGCTCTTTTGCCATAGAGGTTGTTGGCACGGTCGTTGCTAAAAGAGAAACGAAACAAGAAGGGTAAAAGGGTAAATCGGGTCAGGCTCAAAGATTGTGGTGAGTGGAAGCTTTGGGGGAGGCGTCCTCTCGCGATTGAAAAGCAGGCGGTGGCTCTTTCGGGGGAACGGAGTAACGGCCGGCGCACAGTTGATGAGCATCCATTGCGAGGCTGCTGATTTCCGTCCTGACGAGGCTTGGGGGAGCCTCCCAGGAAGATCAGCAGCCCGCATTATTTTTTTAAGGTTAGGGGACAATAAAAAAGCGCGGGTCGAATTCGGCCCGGCGCTTTTTCATTGTACTTGGGAAGCTCGAGACTAGCGCACGCCCGGGCCAATCAGCCGAGCCGGATCTGTCTCCGGCGTCATCTCATCAAGGTTTAGGCGCAACATGCCGCCGGCATCGGTGTAAGCTTTTACGTTTCGCGTCCTGGTGCGCCTGCGAGTAAACAAGAGCGCTCCCAAAAAGCCGCCCACCCCTAAGCAAGTCACCAACGCCAGACCTGAAGCTTTGACTACCGAGACAAAAACACCGAGCGTGGTATCAGTAAATTCTCGCACCGCTCGTTCGTAAACGTAAGGATCATTCCCCAGCCACTGGACCACTTGCTGATACTTCACCTGATCGATTAATTCATTCGCAACCGGTTCGCTCGGGGCGTCAAATACAAACACCGAATAGTTTCCGACACGTCGATAAGCCGAAGGCAGCGCGTTAGCATTTTCGCCAGCACTGCGTAGTTCGCTGATTTTGGTTTTTATGTTCCAGTCGTTGTCACTTGCAATCTTGGCGGTATTGAATTCAATGATCAGAAGTTTGCCGGCATCATAATTCGCCAGCGCGGCCTCTGCGCTGCCTGCAAATGAAATCACGTCCAAGACACGTTGCCGCGGCAACAAATCTTTCAATGCCTGCAAGCTGACAGCGTAGGAAGCTCGCGGTTGCATTGTTTCCCAGTTTGGCAGGTGTTTGACCAGGACTGGTATATCGTTTTCGCCGCTGCTGAGTTGTCCCGCCAGGGCGCCGGCCAGTCCATTGAGTTCAACTTCCGAGGAGTTGTTTGGCGCGGCTGAATCGGCAGCTGTGATTTTGACGAAGCTGTTGCCTTTGAAGAAAACAACAGTGCGCGGATCAGCCGCGCTCGCAGTTCCGATTGCGTCTAACTTCATTTGCTGGCCGGCCGGCAGCGCGGCAGTCAGAAGGGAGTAGGCCGCGGAATCCATTTTGGTTTGCGTCAGTACGACTACAAACGCGTTACCGGTGTGGGAAATGTAAGTCCTGGTAGTGCGCGAAACTATCGAGTCTTCAGTTTCTCTAGCAGCGTTTGGCGTCGACGAGGCCGGCCCGCGAGCGCGAAAGTCCGCCAGATTGTCAGGCAAACTCTTAGCAGCCGCGTTTGAGTTTTCAGGCGCAGCGAAAGACGGCGCAAGGCAAGCCGCAGCCAGTAAAACCGCCGATAATAGTTTGAAAAACAAGCGTCGCAAGATGAACCTCAAGAATCGCTGGACAGTATTGCTTAGAACCCAATGTCCTTTGGATGTTCCGCGCTTTGGACTGGTTGGAAATAAAAAGGACTAGCAAAGTTTAATGCTGGAGTCTGAGTTGACGCAAAAGCAGGTCGGCAAAGTGGCGCGGATTGCTGATGTTATGCAGCACTATTGTGCCGCCAACCTCGCTGGCGTTGTCTACAATTAGGTCTCCGAAGCCCAGCAAACGCTGGGGAATGCTGGCGGAAACCGTGACGTCCTGAATCTTGCTGAGCGGAATGTTGCGCGTAACGCGCGCGATCAGGCCGGTATCGATTTCGAGTTTTGAGTCGGTCAGCGTGTAACGAACCATATTGCGCTTGAGGTGGTAGTACGCCGGAACCAGCAGCAGCGCCAGACCAACAGGAACCGAAATCAGCGCCGGCACGTCGAGCCAGGCCAACAAAAGAACCAAGCCAAAGGCGGCGAGTACTGCCAGCGCGTAACCGAGTTTGATAAAGATCATGGTGGGACGAACAGTGAAGATGACCTGCTCGAGATCTTCGTTTAAGTCCTGCGGGACCGGAAGACCACTTTGCACGCGCGCGATGCGCGTCACTTCCGGATCGCCGGCGGGTGAGCCACAGTTTGAACAGAAGCGCACGCCCGGAGGAATATAGGAACCACAATTAGAACAGTGCATTGGTTTCTAATACGAGGGGATAGCAGGACAAGTTCTGACTGAGAACTTTGAACTCATGACTTTAGAATGCTTTTACGCAACCGCTCAAGCAGTTCAGAGTCCAAGCTTTAGCTTGCTCTTCCGCAACCGGCAACCTAAAGGTTGGACTCTCCACTGCTGTGTTGCTCCAAATGGAAAATGACAAATGGCAAATAATAAATGGTAAATTTTCTTTTCGCCTTCAAGCTAGGCTAAAACCAGCCTTGCGTCACTTTGTTTCTTTCTGCCTACTGCCTACTGCTCCTGCCTACTGTCTTTCACTCTTTCTTATCAACTGGTAGACCGGCATTTTGCCAGGCCGCAAAACCACCAAGCAGCGCAGCCGCGTTTTCAATTCCTTTTGCTTTGAGGTCGACCACCGCACGGGCGGACGTGTGTTCGCTTGGTCAAGAACAGTAGGTGACGATGAGCTTGTCCTTTGGCAGCTCGCTCAGATGATTCGGAATGTCTGCTTCGGGAATTAACTTGGCGCCGTGAATGTGACCGGCGTTGTACGAGGCTTCGTTGCGCACGTCAATAACAACAGCTTGGTTCTTGGCAAGCAGATCCTGAAGTTCAGTGACGCTGATGCGGCGGGCGCCATCAGGCGCTGGGGCGGCAGGTGACACGCTGGCGATTGGACCGCTGCGGTTTTTCTGTTCAGCAGAATTGCAACCGCTTTGAGCCACGGCACCCAGAAGACTTAAAACAAAGAAAGAAATAAGAAGACGCATCAATAAACCTCCAGAAACCTTTGAAACCAAATGAACGACACTAATTTCTTACGGTCACAGGCTTTTGTCAATGCATCCGCGTTTAGCCGCGAAAAATCCGACCGCCAATCTTCTTACCCGCATGATATAGTTCGCCCTCATCAACCAATTCAAACCCGAGATAATGAACGCAGAGTCGCAAAAATCGGTGCAGTGGGCCAAGGTCATCGACCACACGCGCTGCATTGGCTGTCACGCCTGCACGACTGCCTGCAAATCTGAAAACCTGGTACCGCTTTCGGTCACGCGCACTTACGTAAAGCACGTCGACGTTGGTGTGTTTCCCACCGTGCGGCGCGCGCATCAGGTCACGCGCTGCAATCAATGCGCGCATGCGCCCTGCGTCACCGCTTGTCCCACGACCGCGATGTTCAAACGCAGCGACGGCATTGTTGATTTCGATAAATCGATCTGCATCGGTTGCAAGGCTTGCATGGCGGCCTGTCCTTACGACGCCATCTTCATCAATCCGGAGGATCATTCCGCGGAGAAGTGTAACTTCTGTGCGCACCGCATCGACGTCGGGCTGGAACCGGCGTGCGTTGTAGTTTGTCCCACTCAAGCAATTCTAATCGGCGACATGAACGACACGGAATCTTATGTGTCACAAATCATCAATCGCGAAGCGGTCGCTGTGCGGCGACCGGAAAAAGAGACGTTGCCGAAACTTTTTTACAAAGGCGCGCATCAGGCCACGCTGGATCCGCTGGCAGCACGGCGGCCTGATGGCGGACTTTTCATGTGGAGCGAGCAACAGGAAAATTCGTCGCAGGTAGTCTCCGGAAATCCAAACTACAACAACAGTTCGGCAGCGGCGTTGCTTTCTTACGACGTCGCACACGCAATCCCTTGGGACTGGCGCGTTAGCTTGTATACGTGGACGAAAGGAATTGCTTCGGGAGTCTATCTGGTTGCTGCTTTATTAGTTCTCTTTGGATTCGTATATCTCAACAATCCACTTTGGTTATGGGTGACGCCGATTATTTCGGGGATCTTCCTCGCTATCACCGGCGTTCTGTTGATCTCCGATCTGGAACACCCTGAACGGTTCTATCTCATCTTCACAAAACCTCAATGGAAGAGTTGGTTGGTCAAAGGCGCTTTTATCATTCTGGCTTATTCGCTCATATTAGCTCTGCATCTCCTGATGAGTATTTTCCTGGTACGTATCATCGGGCCGGCGGACAATCCGTTTACGCCTTCAATGCAGCGATGGGCGTTTTTCCTTTTGGCTTTATGTCTTCCCGGCTTGCCTTTGGCAATATTGACCGCGGTTTACACCGGCTACCTGTTCGCACAAGCAAAGGCACGCGACATGTGGCAGAACCCGCTGTTGCCGCCTCATTTGCTCGTACAAGCAACGCTGCTCGGTTCGGCGGTACTGCTGATGCTCTCTTTCTGGCTTTACCCGATGACCTTTGACTCGCTTCGGCCATTGATGTTTCTGTTGGCGGCATCGAGTTTTGTACATGTAATGATGGTTTGGGGCGAAGTGTCTCTGCCGCACGCGACCGCCCACGCGCGAGTCGCAATTTGGGAGATGAGCAGCGGACGCTATCGACGCTATTTTAGGATCGGATTATTGTTCACCATTTTGGGCGGACTACTTCCATTGCTTCCACTCTATAGGCACATATCAATCGCCTATATGCCGCCCGATTCAATAACACTCATTGGAGTAGCCGGCGCGCCGCTGGCATTGCTCGGCATGATGCTTTACGAACACGCTTACGTGCAGGCCGGGCAATCAGTGCCGCTGGCGTAGAAGTGATACTTGCAGAGTGGTTTTTCTGGCTACATCTATAGTATCTTCATTGTAGATACAAAGGAGGACCCATCAATGAAAGCTACGATTCAAAAATGGGGAAATAGCCTGGCGCTTCGAATCCCCAAATCATTCGCGACGCACTCAAGCATTGAACAAGGCTCAGTGGTCGACTTGTCGTTGGATAACGGCAGAATGATCGTGGAGGCCACCAGACAACAAGAATATTCCCTGGAAGATTTGTTAGCTCGGGTAACTAAAAAGAACCTTCATTCAGAGGTCGATTTCGGTGCGCCGGTTGGAAAAGAGGTTTGGTAATGGCGTACACGCCCGACCGAGGAGATGCCGTCTGGATAACTTTTAATCCACAAGCCGGGCACGAGCAGGCGGGCAGGCGACCGGCACTCGTGTTGTCGCCTATCACCTACAACCGTAAAGTCGGACTCGCTGTTCTTTGTCCGATCACAAATCACGTCAAAGGTTATCCTTTTGAAGTAGTCATTCCTCAAGGCCTGAAAGTGACGGGAGCAATCTTGTCAGATCAAGTGAAGAATCTTGATTGGAAAGCTCGTGATACGAAACTGATTTGCAAGCTGCCTCAATCCGTGACAGATGAAGCGTTGAGAAAACTAAACACGCTCATACGCAACGCTGCTTGAGAATTACTAACGTGTCGATGTTAGACGGTTTCGAAGAAATTCTCCGCGCGTCTCTTGCCCTTCCAGCCGGGGCACGAGCAATGCTCGCCGATCATCTGCTCGAAAGCCTTGATGGCCCGGATCAGAAGAGGGTAGATGCCCTCTGGGGCGAAGAGGCTAAGCAAAAACTGCGGGAGATCGACGAAGGCAAAGCCTGACGTAGCCCGCTGGAATGAGAAGAATTCTGTGCTTCCGCATGGATCGAAAAAATATCAGAACTACTTACGTCCAATATTGACCAAACTGGAAGCATTACCTGCAAACGAATTTCAACCGAACTTGGAATTACTAGAGCAGTTGATTCAGTCGCTTGAAGTGCAAAACCAATAGATTAGATTATGAGCGAAACTTTTTATCCGGGTCCGAGCCGCAGTCATCTCGCGGCGTATCCGCCGAAGGAGCGCTGGGATGATTGGACTGAGCTTGATTCGCAGGCGTGGCCGCGGCGTAAGGAACGTCATTATTCGCTGGTGCCAACGACTTGTTTTAACTGCGAATCTGCCTGCGGCTTGCTGGCTTATATCGACAAAGTCACCGGCGAGGTGCAGAAGTTTGAAGGCAATCCCGAGCATCCCGGCTCACGCGGCCGCAATTGCGCTAAGGGTCCGGCCACACTCAATCAGATTCACGATCCCGATCGCATTCTTTATCCATTAAAGCGCGCCGGCAAACGCGGCGCAGGAAAATGGGAACAGACAACCTGGGACGCGGCGCTTGACGACATCGCGGCGCGCATTCGAAAAGCGATTATTGAAAATCGTCGCAACGAGATCATGTATCACGTCGGCCGGCCCGGTGAAGATGGTTTCACTGAACGCATCCTCGCGGCCTGGGGTGTTGACGGTCACAACTCGCATACAAACATTTGTTCGTCGGGTAGTCGCGAAGGTTATCAACTGTGGATGGGGCTCGATCGTCCCAGCCCCGATCATGCCAACGCCAAAGTCATCCTGCTCATAAGCGCGCACCTCGAGTCAGGCCATTATTTCAATCCGCACGCGCAACGCGTCATCGACGGCAAAGCCAACGGTGCGAAATTGATCGTATTCGACACGCGCCTGTCGCACACGGCGACGCACGCCGACTACTGGGTCGCGCCTTACCCGGGTTCGGAAGGTTCGATGCTGCTCGCGATCGCGAACTACCTTATTCAAAACGATCTCTACAATCGCGAGTTTGTGAGACGTTGGTGGAACTGGCAGGAATACCTGGAAAGCAGTTCCGAGTTTCGAGTTCCGAGTTCCGAGTTTCATCACGCCGGTGATGAACAAGTTTCGAAGCAGCGAAATTCGCACGCTAATTCGCAGGTCGGGAAGGGTGGCTTGCCCCCGCCAACCTTTGAACAATTTGAAGCGGAATTAAAACAACTCTACGCCGAATACACTTTTGAATTCGCCGCGCAGGAATCCGGTGTCGACGCCAAAACCATTGAAGAGATTGCCAAACTAATCGCCACCGCCGGCACGCGTTTCTCCAGCCACAACTGGCGCAGCGTTACGTCCGGCGTCAGCGGCGGCTGGGCCGTCGCGCGCGCAGTCTTTATGTTGAATGCGCTGCTGGGCGCGGTGGCGACGGAGGGCGGCGTGTTTCCCAATGCCTGGAACAAGTTTGTGCCCAAGCCGATCTACACACCGCCTCATCCGCAGATGTGGAACGAAACGCAATGGCCGCGCGAGTACCCGCTCTCGATGCACGAGATGTCGTTTCTGCTGCCGCATTTCCTGAAAGACGGGCGCGCCAAGCTGGATGTTTATTTTACGCGCGTCTACAACCCGGTCTGGACCAATCCCGATGGGTTCTCCTGGATCGAAATGTTGACTAATCCCGATCTGGTCGGTTGCTACGTCGCGCTGACGCCGACGTGGAATGAGACATCGTATTTCGCCGATTACGTTTTGCCGATGGGCCATGGCTCGGAACGCCACGACATTCATTCCTATGAAACCCACGACGCGCAATGGCTCGGCTTTCGTCAGCCCGTGAAAAAGGCGGACCGGCAACGCGAGGGGGAGGAAATCAACGATACCCGCAAAGTGAATCCTGGTGAGGTCTGGGAAGAAAACGAATTTTGGATGGAACTCACCTGGAGAATTGATCCGGACGGCAGTCTCGGCATTCGCCAGTTTGTTGAGTCAAAAAAGCATCCCGGCACGCGCCTGAGTGTCGATGAATACTACGAGTGGATGTTCGACAACTCGGTGCCGGGTTTGCCGGCGAAGGCGGCGGCTGAAGGTTTGACGCCGTTGGAATTCATGCGGCGCTACGGCGCGTATGAAGTCAAACAGAAAGTGGGGGCGATATATGACGAAGGCGTTCCCGAAAGCGAGCTCGAAGACATACGCGAGGATGCGCGCGGCCGTGTGTTCACACGTGCCGCCAAGCCCGCGTCGCCAAACGTCGTTCCCGTTCCCAGTCCCGATGGCGACAATGAGGGACGCCGCCTCGTCGGTGTAAAAGTTGGGAACGAAATCAAGCGCGGGTTTCCCACGCCGAGTGGCAAGCTGGAATTCTATTCGCGAACTCTCGCTGATTGGGGCTGGCCTGAGTTTTCTTTGCCAACCTACATGAAGAGTCACGTTCACCCGGATAATCTTGAACCGGATCAAACAATTCTGATTTCAACATTTCGTTTGCCGGTGCAGATCCACACGCGCAGCGCCAACGCCAAGTGGCTTGACGAGATCGCGCACACTAACCCGCTTTGGATCCATACCAATCATGCGGCGAAGCTCGGCGTGCGCACCGGCGATCTGCTGCGAGTGGAAACTGAAATTGGTTATTACGTAGTGCGCGCCTGGGTGACCGAAGGCATTCGACCCGGCATCGTTGCGTGTTCTCATCACATGGGCCGTTGGAAAACTGGCGAACAAGCTGAGCAAGGACAGCGACAATTGATGGCGACAGTGAAGTTGGACCATGAAGGAACCGAGTGGGGACTCAAGCGCGAAAAAGGCGCGGAACCTTATGAGTCAAGCGACCCGGACACGCTGCGCATTTGGTGGAGCGACGTCGGCGTACACCAGAACATGACTTTTCCCGTCCATCCCGATCCGATTTCCGGAATGCACTGCTGGCATCAGGCCGTGCGCGTCACGCGTGCAAAGGATGGGGACAACACCGGCGATGTGTTTGTTGATACAGCAAAGTCGCGCGAGGTTTATCGCAAGTGGCTTGAGTTGGCGCGGCCGGCGGATCAGTTTTCACCGGACGGCACGCGCCGGCCTTACTGGATGCTGAGGCCTCTGAAGCCGTCGCGCGACGCCTACAAATTGCCAGGTGAAGAAGTTCAATAACCCTCGGCGCGGGCGGGACGCCCGCGGTCCCAGTATAGCGACTCGCGTTTTGTAAAGAATCCTTATCCGCAATGAAACTAAAACACATAACCCCGATTCTCAATGTCTCAAACATCGTGGAAAGTTTTGCCTGGTTTGAGAAGCTGGGCTGGAAAAAAGGCTGGGATTGGGGTGAGCCGCCAACATTCGGTGGCGTATGCAATGGCCATTTTGAAATCTTTCTTTGCCAGGACGGTCAGGGATCACGCGGCGGCCCAATGCCTCGTCACGTCGGGGACGACGATACCGGAGGAGTTTGGATGAGCTGGTGGGTGGCCTCGCCCGCCGAGGTCGATGCGACCTATCAACTCGCTTTGGACCAGGGATTGATCGCGACCAAGCCGCCAACTGACGAACCATGGGGCGTGCGCGAGTTTCACCTCCGCCATCCCGATGGCCACACTTTCCGGGTAAGCGCGGGAATCGAGGAGCAGTGATGTACTTCAAGCAATTCTATCTTGGCTGTTTGGCGCACGCGTCTTATTTCATCGGTTCAGAAGGCGAAGCGGCGGTGGTCGATCCGCAACGCGACGTGGACGAATACATCAAGGAAGCCGACGCGCACGGTTTCAAAATAAAATACATCATCGAGACTCACCTGCACGCTGATTTTGTCAGCGGCCATCGCGAACTTGCGGTCCGCACTGGCGCCGAGATTGTTTTCAGCAGGACCGCTCAAGCCACGTTTAAGCATCGCGCCGTCAAAGAGGGTGAAGAGTTAAAACTCGGAAAAGTAATTTTGCGAATTATGGAAACACCCGGCCACACGCCGGAAAGTATCTGCATTCTGGTGACCGACACCGGGGTGTCAGATCAACCCCAAAAAATCTTGACCGGCGATACTTTGTTCATTGGTGACGTTGGTCGACCTGACCTTGCCGGCGGCAAAGGCTACACGCCGCTGATGATGGCCGGGATGATGTACGACACGTTGCACGAAAAACTTTTGCAGCTCGCAGATGATGTAGAGGTTTATCCAGCGCACGGCGCCGGTTCGATGTGCGGTAAGAGCATGTCAAATGAAAGATCGTCAACTATAGGCGAGCAGCGCAAGTTCAATTACGCGCTCAAGCCGATGGCCAAAGACGAATTCGTGCGCATGATGACTGCTGATCTCGCCGAGGCCCCGACTTACTTTCCCAAAGATGCAGAAATAAACCGCACCGGCGCGGAAGTTCTGAGTCAACTACGCAAGCCGGAGCCGTTCACGCCGGATGAAATGCGTAACCTGATAGCGCAAACATACAGTTTGCGTTACATCATTCTCGATGTGCGTACGGCGGCAGAGTTTGGCGCGAGTCATGTGCCCGGCTCGCTGAACGTTGGTCTGGGCGGACAGTTTGCGATCTGGGCCGGCACGCTGATTCCTCTGCCGGCGCCAATCGTCATCGTGGCGGATTCGGAGTCGCAGGTTGACGAAGCGCAAGTGCGTCTGGCGCGCGTCGGCATCGAGAATGTGAAAGGCTACCTCGCCGGTGGCGTTGACGAGTGGCAACGTTCCGGGTTTGAACTCGCGACCGTACCGCAAATTTCAGTCGACGAACTAAGCACGCTAATTTTAGAACAAACCTCGTTGCAGATACTGGACGTGCGACGGCCGCCCGAGTACGCCAGCGGACACGTGCCGCGCGCGCTTCATGCGCCACTTTCAACCCTGTCGCAAACCCTCGGAAATTTGCCGCTCGATCCCGCCAAACCTACGGCTGTAATTTGTGCCGGGGGCTTTCGCTCAAGCGCCGCCACCAGCATCCTCCAAAAAAATGGCTTCGCCAATCCACTCAGCGTCACCGGCGGCACGACCGCCTGGATCAACGCCGGGCATCCCATCGAAATACCCAACTCGTAAACCGTGAATTGTAAATCGTAAATAGAAAAGCAGATCAGCCGCGGATGAACGCAGATAAAGACCGGATCTGAAACGGTAAGAAGCGGATCCGTTCGTGGTTTAGACTTTCCGGCTTAGTTCTTTCCTCTTTCAGATCCCTGTTTATCCGCGTTCATCCGCGGCGCGAGTTCTCTTTTCCATTTACGGTTCACGATTCACGATTTACGCTTCGTTTTACTATTCACGATTCACGATTTACGATTGACGAACCGTGGATCCATTTACCTTCAAACTTCTGATCTCGATCGCCATCGTCGTCATTGCCACGATTCACGGTTACGGCGCGGCTTGGCTGGCGATCTGGATGCTGTTTCATCCTTACCATCCGGTGAAACTTTTCGGCATCACCATCTGGCCGCAGGGCATGATCCCGCGGCATCGAGAAAAACTGGCGCAGTCAATTGGCAATGCGGTAGGCAACGAACTCGTTTCGCAGGAGACAGTTTTTGATGCGTTGTTTGAAACAAGTTTTTTCGAACGCAAGGTGGAGGATTTTGTCGGCGTCTATACCGGGGAGTTGCTGTCAACGGTCTACCCGTCATTCATCGATGCTCTGCCTGCGCAGGTGCGCGCGCCCATTCTCGACACTATCTCAGCGTTGCAATACCGGTTGGCCGATTACATTGCCGCAATGTTGAAAAGCGAAGAGACTGCCGTCGCGATCGGACGTTTTGTCGACGCACGTGTTGACGAATTGTTGGCGCGGCGAATTGACACTACGTTCGGTGAAGATGTGTTTCACGAGCTGGCCGGCTTTGCGCAGGCACGCTTCAGACGACTGGTTAATGAAGAAGCGTTTGAACGGAAGATTGGCGAGTTTGTTTCCGGACGTCTCGACGATCTGGCGAACAGCACCGAGACGCTCTCCGAAACCTTTACCCCGGAAACCGTGGCCTTTCTGAAGGAGCGCATTGACAGCCAGGTGCCGCCCATCGTCCATCATCTCGCCGACATCGCCACCAGCCAGAACACTCGTAAACAAATCGGCGCGCTCATCAAACGCGAAGTCGATGATTACTACGAGCAGCTTTCGCTGATAAAGAAAATCTTTATCTCGCGCGAGCGCATTCACCGCGAAGTTGATGAGCTGGTAAATAAGACTCTGCCGACCAGAATCGAAGAATACCTGCGCGGTCCCGCGTTTGAGCAGGAAGCGGAAGCGTTTTTGAATGCGACGATCGACAGTGTGCTGGCGCGGCCGTTGAATGTTTTGCTGGGGCAGATCGAGTCGGAAAAGTTGGACTCGATAAAGGATCAGATCACAAAACGCATCGTGGAGATGGCCAAGAGTGAGGGGCTGTCAGAATCTGTTTCCAATTATTTTGATGACGCTTTCACCCGCCTCCGCACGCAAACATTGGGCGATGCCTTAACGCAACTAGACCCCGACGCAATCGGCCGCGCTAAAGAATTTCTAACCAAAAGTCTGCTGGGATTGTTGTCGCGCGACGACACGGCGCAGACCATTAATCTGATCCTTAGCTCGCAGATTGAGCGGCTGCTGATTTCCCCGATCGGCAGGCTGGGCGATCACGTTTCAGAGCATTCAATGAAGCGTGCCAGTTCGGCGCTGGTGGAAAGAATCACCACTGCGGCGCGTGAACGTCTGCCAAATGCGATTGCCGAGTTTGATGTAGGCGGGTTGGTCCGGAAGAAGGTGTCAGACTATCCGATTGAGAAACTGGAAGTGCTGGTGTTGTCGGTGGCGCAGCATCACTTGAAAACGATTGAGTTGTTTGGAGCCGCTATTGGTTTCTTTATCGGGGTGGCCCAGGCGATTTATTTCTGGCTGACTTATGTGCCCAAAGTGCCGTGAATCGTGAATCGTAAATCG
>DNND01000008.1:24483-31283 GCA_003488005.1 Blastocatellia bacterium
GTGAATCGTGAATCGTAAATCGTGAATAGATAAGAAAATCAGCCGCGGATGAACGCGGACAAAACGGATCTGACAAATCAATAAGGGCGGACGGCCATGTCGCCAGTTCTCTCGCCAGGGTTTTGTTTCTTGTTAAGATCTGTATTGTTATATTTTTTCAGATCCGTTTTTTTCCGCGTTCATCCGCGGCCTAACTCTCTTGACAATCACGATTCACGATTTACTGCTCTTTAGAAAACGCTTCCATGCGCCGCTGCATGTCGTCCGGCGCGACATCTTCGACGTGCGTCGAGACCAGCCAGACATGACCAAACGGATCTTCGAGCCTTCCAGAACGATCGCCATAAAACTGATCGGCGATGGGAATTAAGACTTTCGCGCCGGCCGTTACCGCTTTTTCAAAGAAAGCATCGACATCCTCAACATACATATGCAGGCGCACCGATGACCCGCCGAGGGTCTTCGGACTGAGGTTGCCATAGTCGGGAGATTCATCCGCGAGCATGACCAGCGCGGCGCCAATCTTAATTTCAGCGTGGCCGAGCGTTCCGTCAGGGTTTGGCAAGCGCATCACTTCAAACGCGCCAAAACCTTTTTTGTAAAACTCAATTGCATCAGCGGCGCCTTTGACTGACAAGTATGGAGTTATTCCTGGGTAATCCGCGGGTATCGGATTCACTTTCTTTTGGGGAGTGCTCATCGGTTGTGCTCCTTAAGTGGATGGAAGGAAAGTCGACGCGTAGCGTCGGTACGAGTTTAGCCCGGCCTTTCAAGGCCGGGGACCGTCAGGAAGTGTCCGCGTCGCGTTGCGACGCTTGAAACCTCGAACTCTCAATCGTTGCTACGCGACGACAGCATGCGAGACGTAATCCCGGCGTTGAAACGCCGGGCTAAACTCGCACCGACGCTACGCGTCGAAGAATGCTTGGTCAGAGCTTCCAAAGATTGTCGTCACCTTAATTAATCCCCCGGCGACATCAGGCCGGCTGACTGCATAGCCTTCGGATCAAACGGCGTCGCCAAAAACTTTTTGGCTATGGCCATAGCATTGTCGTAATTGATTCCGGACTGGACGGCCTTGTTGTATTCCGCTACGGCGCGATTGCGTTCGCCTTTTGCGTCGTAAGCATTGCCCTTCTTGATGTGGGCCCAAACCTCAATCCACGAAGGCTGGATGGTGCCGTTCAGCGATGCCTCAAAATTGTCGAGCGCGAGCTGCCAGTTGCGCTGTTCCAGATACAGCAGTCCCAGATTGTAGTAGACCCAGGAATTCGAGCGGTCCAACTTCAGCGCCGCTTCAAACTGTTGCTGCGCTTCCGCGTATTGGCCTTCCTTCATCAGCTCAATGCCGCGGCGCGCGATAATCGAAATCCGCAAATCGTCGGACATGCGCAGAATCTTGTAGTTTGGATCGACGACGACTTCAATCGGCTGGCCGTTCGACTCGAAATCAAAATCCTCGCTGCGGCCTTCAATCGTGGTGAGGATTGTTTGACTGTCGCCCTCCGAACGCAGCATCAACTGCACCGGCATGCGCAGGCTTTCCAGCGTTTGTTTGACGGTGCCGCGCGTGCGGAATTTACCCGCGCGGGTGCGAATGATTTGGTAGTCAACGGTGAACTCGGGAACGCCGGTGCCCTCGACCCATTGAGCAAAGAAATAACGCATGTTTTGCGAGGCAAGCTGCGTGGTTAAGTGCTCAAAGTCGTCGATGGAAGCGTTCTTGCCGCGATATTGTTCGAGAAAATTATGCAAAAGCCGGTCAAACTTTTCCTTGCCCAGGACTTCGCGCAGCATGCGAAAAACCATTGCGCCTTTGTGAAAAACGATCGACTGATAGGCGGCGGATTGATCGTCCAGGGCGCTGGGCGCGCGTGCAATCGAAGCCGTCTGTTCAAAAGTCAGCGCCCGTTCCTGCTGCTCGCGTTGGGCAGCTTCGAGCGCACCGCCACTTAAGGTTGATTCACGAAACGCAAACGAACTCCATTCGGCCAGCCCCTGCGAAATCCAGGCGTCGTCAAACGACTTTAGGCCGACGGTTTGCCCCCACCACTGGTAAGCAACTTCGCGTTGCAGTTTCTCTTCCGGTAACGATCGCGACGAGTCGAATAACCTCGAAGCCAGAAACATGATTCCCGGTCCCGAGTAAGAGTCCAGACTTTCATCGTCAATTTGCGCGACTACCAGGCGATTGCCAAAGAGTGGCGCGCCGTATTGCGTTGAATAAAATTCCAGCACCTGGCCCATCAGCTCTGCATAACTATTGATGCGGCCTTCGCTGCCAGGCTTGGCATAGAACTGAATCTCGTAGTTGCCGAAACGAAGATTGCGATTGATGTACTGCCCGGCGGCGAAGTTTCCAATCAGCACCGGTTGGCGATGAACAAAACGATACCGGGTTGCGCCTTCTTTCGGCGATGGTTGGGCCGTCACTGCATCGTCGCTGGTGCCGGCGACCTGTAAGCCAGTCGGCACGATCAAAGTGATATCGGAGGTGGCGCGATCTGCCGCATAGTCGTGGAAGGGAAACCAACGAGACGCGTAAAGCAAGTAAGAACCTTCCGGCCCGACATAAGCCAGCCGTTTGGTGGCCAGCGGTCCGCCCTCTGGCGACACCAGCGCGCCGCTCCAGCGAAAGCGTAGTGTCACCGGCTGATTCGCCGGCACGACCTGGCCGAGATCCACCCGCACGCTTGGTCCAAGTGAACCGGCGCCGACTGAATCCTGAACGTAGGTTAGCCCTTGTCCGTTGCGATCGATGCTTTCCACTTTCAGAGAACCGTTCAGCTCGAAAACAAGAGAGCGCGTCGCATCCAGCGGAATCAGAGTGATATCGGCTCCCGCCCGCAACATGTGCTGATCGGGAATTAGCTGGGCCTCAACGCGATAGTTCGTAACATCAAAACGGTTGACGGCCTGCGCTGCGGTTTGCTGTGCAGCCGTTGCCGGCGCAAAAACAAGAACCGCTGACATGAGTAAAGAGAATTGGAGAAAGATGGGCCTGAATGTCTTCATTGTAGTCTCTGCTTTTGTAGTTCGGTGGTTTCGGATTATACAGCCACGCTCTTCTGACGGCACAGCACTCTGGCTCTTGTTGTCGGGCTACCGTGTGGGTCCGCAGCCCGCCGGGTCCGGAACCAATCAAAGCTTTCTGCGTCGGGATTTTGGATGGTAGGAAGTTGCGCGCGGTTGGCTGGCCGCTCGGACTTGTTCCCGCTCTTTGTGCGCGCAACGCACCATAGCCAAGCTCGGCTGGGGCAACTTGACAGCCTTTATTCTGCTGCCTAAAGTCGTTGCATTCCGTTACGGCGCGTGTCTTGATTTTGCGGAACCTGCATCGCCCTGTAAATCCCCTGGTACCTGGCCGGACAAGAGATGGCAGTGTTGCCTGGAACAATGATGTTCGGGCTCGGTCAGGAGCGAGTGACGGGACGCCAACTGAAACCGAAAAATGCACACGATGAAGGAGTGGCTTTATGAAACATGCCCTGAAGGTATGGGTGCTTTTGTTTGTTTGCGCGTTTGCGCAGCAACAAGCTCCGGCGCAAACGAAAAACATAAGAGTTGATTACAAAGAAACTACGCTCAAGAACGGGCTGCGGGTGATTACAGTTGAAGATCACAGTGCTCCGGTCATCGCCGTCGTAGTCAATTACAATGTTGGTTCACGTGACGAACGGCAGGGTCGTACCGGCTTTGCGCATCTGTTTGAGCACATGATGTTCAAGGGTTCGGAGAACGTCGGCACCGGCGAGCATTTCGTCCTCGTTTTCAACAATGGTGGAAACATGAACGGCACCACCAGCGAGGATCGAACAGTTTATTTCGAAGCACTGCCGGCAAATCAGCTTGACCTGGGATTATTTCTGGAAGCTGACCGCATGCGCAGTCTGGCAATCACCAAAGACAACCTGGACAACCAGCGAAACGCGGTCCAGGAAGAGCGGCGGCGGGGCGTTGACAACCAACCTTACGGACAGAGCGACGAAGTGCAGCAGGGTTTGCTGTACGATAACTTTGCCTACAAGCATACCGTAATCGGGTCGATGGAAGATCTGAACGCAGCCACCGTCGACGACGTGGCCCAGTTTTTCAAAACCTATTACGCGCCAAACAATGCCGTCCTCACGCTGGTAGGAGACTTTAATACCAAAGACGCCATTAACCGCATCAAGAAAAATTTCGAGCGCATCCCGCGGCAACCGAATCCACCTGCCGTTGACATGACTGAGCCGGAGCAAACGGCAGAGCGGCGCGCCACCCTCGATGACGTGCTCGCCCGTTCGCCGCGTCTTGATCTCGCATACAAAGCTGTCCCGGGAAACACCGCGGACTTTTATGCCTTGCAAGTTCTTTCAAACGCGCTTCAGGGCGGGCAGAGTTCGCGTCTCTATCAAAAGCTGGTGAAAGAAAAGGAAGAGGTCACCGGAGTTTTCGGCTTCGTCGATGAGAAACGTGGACCAGGCGCGTTCTATGTTCAAGCCACAGTAAAGCCGGGCGTGAAAGTGGCTGATGTCGAAGCCAACATTTATCAGGAGATTGAACGGATAAAGCGGGAACCGATTGCCGACTGGGAGTTGCAAAAAGCTAAAAACACCACGCGGCGCGGCTTCGTCAATGGCTTGCAAAGCTCGCTTTCGCGCGCCATCAATCTCAGCCAGTACGCTATTTACTACAACGATCCCAGTTTGATTAATACCCGGCTGGACAAGGTCAATGCGGTTACGAAAGAAGACGTTCAGCGCGTCGCAAACAAGTACCTGCGCGACACCAACCGCACTGTAGTAATAACGATGCCCAAGCCAAAAGCTAAGGGCGCTGCACCGGCAGCGGGCCAGTAAGGAGATTAGCAATGAAAACAACTAACAAGAATCGTGTGAAACTTTTTTCTGTAGTTCTACTAGCCGCGCTCGTCGCGTCGGTTGCAGGTGTGGGCATGGGCCAGGGTCCGACTACTAGTCCGGTAGCGCAGACGACAAAGGGTGCGGTCATCAAAGGCAAAGCGCCAGTCAACAAGAAACTCTTAAAGGTTAATCTGCCCAAGGCGCAGGAAGCCACGCTGGCAAATGGCTTAAGAGTCATCGTACTCGAAAGTCACAAAGTGCCGGCCTTTAACATGCAGATGGTGGTGTTGAGCGGCGGCTTGTCGGATAACACTGATTATCATGGACTGGCAAGCTTCACGGCTGGATTGCTGCGGGACGGAACCAGCAAACGTTCGAGCAAAGATATTGCCGAACAGATTGACGCGCTGGGGGGAACAATCGCGAGCGGCTCCGGTCTATCGTCGTTGACCAGCACGGTAACTGCGTCGGGCTTGCTCGAGAACCTGGACCAGACACTCGACATTTTTGCAGACGTCGTGCGCAATCCTACATTTCCGGCCGGCGAGGTAGAGAAGTACAAATCGCGGACGCTCGCCCAGTTGCAGTTTCAGCGTTCGAGTCCTGCGTTTCTCGCCCAGGAACAGTTCAGCCGCGCAATCTATGGCGAACATCCAGCAGCGTTTATTACACCGCCGGTGAGTTCAATCAAAAGGTTGTCGTCAAAAGACCTGGCTAACTTTCATTCAACTTATTACCGGCCCAACAATGCGATCCTGGCCATTGTCGGCGATGTAACGTTGAAAGAAATGTTGCCGAAAATCGAAAAGGCTTTTGGCGATTGGCAAAAGGCGGATGTGCCGGCGACGACAATTCCGTCGGCGCCCTCGCAAGCTGCCTCGCGAATTTTTCTGATCGATCGCCCGGGCTCGGTGCAAACAGTGCTCCAACTCGGGACCCTGGGAATCGAGCGCACCAATCCGGATTACTTTTCGCTGTTGCTGGCTGACAGGATTTTCGGTGGTGGTCCGGCGGCGCGTTTGTTCATGAATCTCCGCGAAGACAAAGGCTATACCTATGGCGCCTACAGTAACTTTAGTGGCTCCAAATTTCGCGGCACCTGGATCTCGAGCTCAGAAGTAAGGACCGACGTCACCGAAGGTGCGATGAAGGAGTTCATGTACGAGTTGAAACGTTTGCGCGACGAGAAGGTCAGTGCCGACGAATTGGAAAATGCCAAGCGCGCGATCGTTGGCAACTTTGCGCTGTCGCTCGAGCAACCGCAAAGTCTGTTACAAAACATAATCACGCAAAAGATTTACGATCTGCCGGCCGATTACTGGGATACATACCCGCAAAAAGTGGCGGCGGTTACGGTTGACGACGTTCAAAAAGTCGCGCAGCAATACATCGATCTGAACCACATGCAAATCGTGGCCGTCGGCGACGCTGCGAAGACGCGCACGATTCTCGCGAAGTACGGAACGGTGGAAGTTTTTGATGCGGAGGGAAAACCAGTGGCGCCCGGCGGGAACTAGAGAAGACTTCGTATCAGCGATTAGCTAAGCCGCGGGCATGCTTGCCGGAGCCAAATTCAAGGCCACCTGCAAGACTGCTCGCGGTTTTTTTTGTTGCTTCGGAAAGAACCTTCTTAAGTACTTCACTCAAGATTGGTGTTCTCGTGGTTGGGAAGGGTGGCTTGCCCCCGCGAGTCGAATGCCAAGCGATCGGGTGAGGAAGGAAGGGGCATCCGCCTTTTGATCTTTGAGTTATTTCAAGGTGTCGTCGATGTTCTACGCCCGGTTACCGGCAAGGACCACCAGATCCGCAGCCTTTCCGGCCGCTATGGAAACGAGCGCCGTGAGTCCGTCAAATCGCCAGTCCAACGTCGCCTTCGAGCACCGATGTCTTCAGCTGCGGGCGCTCTCCGCTCTTCCATAGTGCAGCAGTGTGTAATACCCGATACCTGATGGGCCC
>DNND01000150.1:0-8580 GCA_003488005.1 Blastocatellia bacterium
TTTCACTGTCTTCTCTTCTCCGTCATGCGACCTGAGCTTGCTGCTGTTGGCATATCGATGCCGTAGTCTTCCGCTGGACCACCCTGGTTTGTTTCCGCTTGAGCTCGCGAAGGCAGACCTTTGCCCTGCAGAACTTTTTGCATCGCTTGATCGATTGGCGTGCATGCCCGAGGTTGCATAGTTTCCATGGAATCTCGGCCGGCACAATTCAATTGTGCATCCCACTGCTCCAGCAGCACGCGGTACTCCGCCTGCGGTTCCCGGTTTTCGAGCGAAACCCACTGACCATTCTCGAGTTTCACACCAAAGCCCGGCGCGTCCTGCAGTTTCGGATCGGGCGGCCGTCGCTCCTGCTCAGTCATCGCCATTGGGCCAGGCGATGGTTCTTTTCCTTCTTCCTGCGAACTGAGAAACCGGAACATGCCCCACATCAAAACCTGGACCACAATCGCAAAGACAGTCAGGCCGATGACGAACTTCACGATGCCGCCGACGTTGACATCGCTTGTCTCGTGCGTGACGTCAATGTTCTTGATGTGCGACACATCCGGTGTTTCCGTGACGTGCCCATGACCGTTTCCCTGATGTCCGTTTCTAGTCATACGACTGAATGTGCCTCATGCGAGTGGCCCTGCTCCAGCACGCTTTCAAACTGTGGATCGTTAATCGGAACCAGCGCCCGCTTGTTCAACTGCCAGCCGAAAACCGCGAGCCAAAGTCCGCCCATCCCGAGCGGCGCGACGATGTCCATCCAGCTTACGTGAAAATGTTCGCCGGTAAAGTTGGGCGTAATCATCCAAAACAGATCTAACAAACGCATCACAAGAATCAATCCTGCTACCAGCACCAGTTTGTGCGGGTTGCGTTTCAACGAGCGCGACAGCAGAAACAAAAATGGAAACGCAAAGTGGAGCACCACGACCGCCAGAGCGATCGCGCCCCACGCGCCCTTGGTTCGCGGCAAGTACCAACGAATCTCTTCCGGCAAGTTTCCTGACCAAATGATCAGGAACTGCGAAAACGCGAAATAAGACCAAAGCATTACGAGTGCCAGCAGGAGTTTGCCCAAATCGTGAAAATGGAGCGGCGCCACGACCGTCTTCAACGGATCGTATTTTGTCAGCATCGCCAGCGCCGCAATGACAAACGCAAGCGCGCTTAGCGACCAGGAGGCCACGAAAATGAATCCGTAAATCGTCGAAAACCATTCGGGGTCAAGCGACATGAACCAGTCGACCGACGCGAACGTCACCGTGAACACAAACAAAACGAAGCCTGGGCCGCTGAGCACGCGCATTCGTTTCGAAAAGGTCCGATCCCCTGTTCGGTCTTGTAAGATTGACCAGCGGTTCAGGAAGAAAGCGAGCGTCAACCAAACCGCGAAGTAGATTGCCGCGCGCACCACAAAAAATTGCAGGTTCAAATAAAGCCGCGCCTTTTCGACCAGTGCCGGGCTTTTGGCAATCTCTTCCGCATGCGTCCACGGGTAGAGCCAATGCGCCCCGGCAATTATCGGCAGAAACAGAAGCAGCATCAGCGGCAGTGTTCGTGTCGCAGCCTCGAGCACGCGACGAATTACGAAGCCCCAACCGCCGCCGGTCAGATGTTGCAGCATCAAGAGCGCCAGCGAGCCGACTGAGATTCCCGTCCAAAAACTGAAAGCAAATAAGTAGGAACGGAAAAACTGGCCGCGATCCAGGAAAAATCCCAAAACCAAAATCGCGAAAAGCACGACTCCAACCGGCAGCGCGCGTTGCTGCAGACGCTTTAGCTCGGCGGGCGCATTGTAGGAAACATGCATCATTGATGCTGCCCTCCGCTTTGTTTAGCCGGCGTCGCGCTTGTCGAGGCTGCAACCGGTGGCGCCGGTTGGCTTTGACTCAATTGCAGCGCGCGAACGTAAGCGATGATGGCCCAGCGATCCTGCGCCGGAATCTGCGACGCGTACGCGGGCATCGCTCCCCAACCATTCGTGATGGCGTCAAAGAAATGGCCCACCGGCGCTTGCCGCAGGCGATCGTCATTAAACGAGGCCGCACGCCGAAAACCGCGGCGCACGATCATGCCGTCGCCGTTTCCGGTTGGGCCATGACAAACGGAGCAGAAAATCTCGTAGCGCTCTCTCCCTCGCTCCACAACTTCCTTCGTAACCGGCAAAGGAAAAAGCTCGACGTCATCAGGATAAGCAGCCGCGCCGGTCAGATTCGCAGCGTTGCTTGTTCCCGCTGCATTGGGTTGCGGCCCGGCCGGAGCTTGCGAATTGTTTGCGTTCGAGCTTGCCTTGCTTGCTTTCTTGCCGGTGAAAAACTCCGTGTCTGTTTTCAGGAAGCCGCGCGGCACAGTTCCTTCAACCAGCGGCCGCGACGAAAGTCCATCCTTGAAGAAAACTGTCGAACGATATGGCTTCATCTTGGGCTGGTCCTGCATGTCGCGCCTGCACGAAGTAGACAGCAGACAGCAAACAGCAAACAGCAAGCAACAGGAAACCGATCGCTTCACGCCACGTGGCACGGCAAAACGCTCGCAGCCCTCTCCGGCTGTGTGCTGTTTGCTGTTTGCTGACTGCTCCCTAAATTTCCACATCGCTAACATTTTTCGCGCCAACTGTGTTCAGAAATTGCTTTGTCTCGTCGTGACTAAAACGTGGATCGTTCGCCTCAATCACCAGAAAGAACCGGTCGCGCGTGGCCAGCGCAAAATTCGGCGCATTGAAGACCGGATGATAGGGCTGCGGCAACTTGTTCAAAACGAGCATGCCGAGCACAGCCGCAAACGCCGCCACCAACACCGTGCACTCGAACGTAATCGGAATGAACGCTGGCCAACTGTTATATGGCTTGCCGCCAACATTTAATGGATAGGCAATGACTTCCATCCAGTACTGCATGAAAAATCCGCCGAGCCCGCCAAGTATTCCGCCAATCAAAACAATCAAAGGCAAACTAGTGCGCGTGAAACCGATAGCTTCCGAAAGCTCTTCGATCGGGTACGGCGAATAACCGTTGATGCGCCGGTAGCCGGCTTCATAAGTGCGACGCGCAGCCGCAACCAGGTCGGATGGATTGCTGAATTCACCCATGATGCCGTAAAGCGCGGGCGCCATGCGACGCCGCCGCGACACGGACAAGTGCAGCTCGTCTGCCTGGTGCGGCTCAGTCTCACTAAAGCTTTCGCGTTTCTCGTCCGACATAATCAACCCTGGCTATCGCTCAATTAGTTTAGAGTCCAACCTTTAGGTTGCTTCCCCCGTGGGAACTCAAACTAAAGCTTTCACTCTGAACTTCTTGTGCTTCTGCCACTGCCTTCTGCCTTCTATTCTTCCACTTCCGCTTCCGGCAAAATCGTCCGCATCTCAAAAATCGAAATCATCGGCAGAAAGCGAATGAACAAGAACAACAACGTAAAGAAGAACCCGATCGTGCCGATAAACATGGTCCAATCCCAGGTCGAGGGCTGATACATGCCCCACGACGATGGCAAAAAGTCGCGATGCAAACTAGTCACCACGATCACAAAGCGCTCCAGCCACATGCCAATACTGACCACCAGCGAGAGCAGCCAAAGTACCAGCAGGTTTGAACGCAGCCGTTTGATCCAAAGAAACTGCGGCGTGATGACGTTGCACAGAATCAGCGCCCAGTAATAACCGGAATATGGACCATGCATGCGGTTCCAGATCATGAAGCGTTCGTAATGATTGCCGCTGTACCAACCGAAAAATGCTTCCATCACATAGCCATAGCCGACGATCAAGCCCGTAGCCAGCATCACCTTGGCCATGTTGTGCATGTGACGCATGGTTATGAAATTCTCGAGGCCGTAAAGCTTGCGCAGCGGGATCGTCAGTATCAACACCATCGCAAAGCCCGCATAGATCGCGCCGGCTACGAAGTACGGCGGAAAGATCGTCGCGTGCCAACCGGGAATGATGCCCACCGCAAAATCGAAACTGACGATTGTGTGCACTGAAAGCACCAGCGGCGTCGCCAACCCGGCTAGCAACAAGTAAGCCATTTCATAGCGGTGCCAGTGACGTGCGGACCCGCGCCAACCCATCGCCAGCAGGCCGTACAAAAGTTGAAATGGTTTACTGCGCGCGCGATCGCGCAACGTGGCAAAGTCGGGAATCAATCCGACGAACCAAAACATCGCCGACACCGTCGCGTAAGTTGAAACAGCGAACACGTCCCACATCAGCGGGCTGCGAAACTGCGGCCAGATGCCCATCGTGTTGGGATAGGGAAACAACCAGTACGCGAGCCACGGCCGGCCAAGGTGCATGATTGGATACATGCCGGCCTGCGCAACGGCAAACAAAGTCATCGCTTCGGCAAAACGATTGATCGAGGTGCGCCACTTTTGTCGCAACAGCAACAGGATTGCGGAAATCAGAGTGCCGGCGTGACCGATACCGATCCACCAAACAAAGTTGAGAATGTCCATGCCCCAGGCGACAGGAACGTTGACGCCCCAGAGCCCGATGCCTTCGAAGAGGAGCTTGGTAATCGTCAGCAGCAGAAGCTGAAACAAGATGAACGAAATTGCGAAACCCAGGAACCACCAGAGCGGCGTCTTGCGCTTCAAAACGATCGAGCTGATCTTGTCGGTAACCGAGGCAAAGGTCAGCCCCGGCGCGACAACCGGCGCGGTCGAATGATGAAGCGGTCCGAAGTTTTGTGGTTCGTCTGCCATTACTCAGTTCTTACAAACTTCAGTTTCTTTGCGGCTTTGCCGCCTTCCGTGCGGTGAGGCTCAGCCTCACCGGCGAGCCTTAATTCGGTCTGAGGCTCTGCCTCCGTTTCAGGCTACGTAGGCGCAGCCTCCAAAGAATCAGCGTTGCCCGGAAAAGCAGAGCCTTTCCGCACGGAAGGCGGCAAAGCCGCGTCTGAAATTTCAAAAGTGGACAGGCAGGAATGTCCTGTCCTACTTAATCTCCGGATTCGGATTGCGCAGCGCCGACAAATAAGTCGTGCGCGGTTTCGTATTCAATTCGGCCAGCAGCGAGTAGTTGCGCTGCTCAGCTTTCAGTTTCGAAACCTTGCTGTTCGGATCGTTGATATCGCCAAACACAATTGCCTCGGTCGGGCAGACTGCCTGACAAGCCGTGACGATCTCGCCGTCGCGAACTTTTCGTCCTTCAATTTCGCTTGTGATCTTCGCGCTCTGAATGCGCTGCACGCAGTAGGTGCATTTCTCCATCACTCCGCGGCTGCGCACCGACACGTCCGGGTTGCGCATCAATTGATAAGTCGGCGTCTCCCAATCCTGATAAAGGAAAAAGTTGAAGCGGCGCACTTTGTACGGACAATTGTTCGAACAATATTTCGTGCCGACGCAGCGGTTATAGACCATGTCGTTCAGGCCTTCGGCGCTGTGCACCGTCGCATGGACCGGACAGACAGGTTCGCAAGGAGCGTTCTCGCAATGCATGCAGGGCACCGGCATAAAATGTGTGCCCTCAGGATTACTGGCATCGTCGCCTTCGAAATAAGTGTCGAGGCGAATCCAATGCATCTCGCGACTGCGCACTACCTGATCCTTACCGACAACCGGAATGTTGTTTTCCGACTGGCAAGCGATGGTGCAGCCGTTGCAGCCAATGCAGTTGTTCAAATCGATCGCCATGCCCCAGGCGTAGTTCAAACCATTGCCCTGGTTTTGATAGTCGTAAAGCGAGGGATCGTACAGCGTGTCGTCTTTCGCCGGCTCTTCCGACTCGTGTTCTTTATGTTCACCATGGAGATACTGTTCCAAAGTTTGCTGGCGAAAGATGTCGCGCGGCTCTTTGCTGAAATTCGGATCCTCCATGTTGAAGTGTTGCTGAGTTAGAGCAAGTACATACTCCCCTGGCCCTTTTTCGACTTGCGCACCGGTGCCTGACCACGGCGCGTCGGCGGTGCGAATTTCATAAGCGTTAAAACCGTGCTCGTTGCCAACGCGACCGGCGCGTTTGCGGCCATAACCGAGATGAAGCGTGATGACGCCATCCGGTTGGCCCGGCATGATGTAGGCGGGCACCTTGTCGCTGATCGTGCGGCCCCGATATGAAATCTTCACCGTGTCGACCCAAGCCTCGCGGCCCTTCTTGCCGTTAGTTTTTTCCAGACCGAGTTGCTTAGCGGTGTTTGGACTAACCAGCGCAGCGTTGTCCCAGGTCATTTTCGTCAGCGGCTTGGGAAGTTCCTGCAACCAACCGTTATTTGCGAAGCGGCCATCGTAAATCGTTGGATCGGTGCGGAAGATCAGCTCAAATAGGGTGTTGGGTGTAGGGGTTTGGGTGTTGGACGCGTTATTTTGCGCGAGTTGTCCGGCGTTCACTGCAACCCTCTTCGTCGGCAGCGCGGTGCCTGGAATAAAGCCATCGTGCACGCACTTGCGCCACCATGATTCGAAATCGGCTGAAGGTAATGGAGCAACGACCGCGGCCGTTGAAGCACTCGTCGCGCTCGCGGCGGGTGATGCGCTTGGACTCGGCGTTATGCTTGCGGCGGAAGCTGAGCGTGGCCTTTGCTCGCTACCTCGACCAGTCGGGGTTCCGCTTTCTGCCTTCTGCCTAGTGCCTAGTGCCTTCTGCCCTTCGCCCTGCCAATACTCCCGAATAATGTCGTACGGCTTCTGGTCATACTTCGCAGTAAAGACAGCCAACAATTCATGCGCGCTTTTGTTTTGATAAAGGGGTTCAATCAGGGGCTGGACGATTGTGACGGTGCCGTCGTAGGTGCGCGTGTCGCTCCACGCTTCCAGGTAATGCGTCTCGGGAAGTTGCCAATGACACAGCTCGGAAGTTTCATCGCGATACTGGCTGAGGTGAACGCGCAGTTTCGTTTTGAACATACGCTCCTGATTGAGCTTCAAATCCGCAGGCGTGTTGTAAGCCGGATTGCCGCCCACGATAACCAACAACTCAACCCGACCGCCATCGATGTCATTTATTAATTCCTGCAGCGACTGTCGTTGGTCGACAGGGTTGGCTTCTATTGGATCCGAATAGAAAACCGTCTTGCCGACATTGCCGAGCGCATCATTCATTGCATGGGCCAACGCATGCACCGTCGGTGACGCTTCCTTGCCGGCAACGATGATGCTCGCGCCTCTATGCTGTTGCAGATCGCGCGCGATGGTTTGGAGGTCCGGCCAGTAAAGAGTTTTCGAAGGGTTAACACCCGTACTCACTTCCAAGCGGGTTTCGAACGTAACGCTCTGACCACCGCTTGATGAATTCCCCTGACCGCGGATGTTGTCGACAAAAGCCCGCGCGTAGTTCTCTAGCGCGCTCGGCTTAACTGACCAACGATGATCAGCCTTCGCGCCGGTTGTCGTAGGCGTCGTTTCGATCGCGTAAAGACGATTGATTTCTTTCTGGCCTTCGCTGACGCGGCGTCGCGCTGCAAAGTCGCGCGCGTACTTCAGCGTCCCGGGATGCGCGGAAAGGAAATCTGCATCCAGCGAAAGAATGCGATCAGCTTTGCTGAAGTCATAGATGGTGTTGACCGGTTGACCAAAGGCCATAACCGCGCCGGCCCGCGCGTTGTCGTTGTTCGCAGGTTCGTACTGGTGCCATTTCGCTTGTGGAAACTCAGTCAGAATTGCTTTGAACTGCGCGGCGAGGCTGGGCGACGTCACGGTTTCAGTCAGAAAGCGTATGCCGCTACCCTGCTTGGGTCGTTGCTCATCGAGCGCCGTGCGAATCTCGCCGACAAAGGTGGACCAGGTGCGCGCTTCGTCGCGGTAGAGCGGCGTTTGCGAGCGATCTGGATCGTAAAGATTAAGAATGGATGCCTGCGCAAAAATGTCGGTAGCACTTGAACCGCGATCCTGCGGGTCGCTGTTGCGGCTGTTTGGATGATCCGGATTTCCTTCTACTTTTGTCGGACGGCCTTCATTGCTGCGCGCGAGCAATGGCGTGGCGATTCCGCCGAGCGACGAAGCAGTCGCAAAGAACAAAGCTTTGCCCGGCACTTCTTCTTCCGGCTGTGTCACGTAGGGAACGATTTTTTCCGGAGGCTGAAACGCGCAACCGCTGAGACCGGCAAGCGCAAGAGAAGCGCTCATCAACTTCAAGAAGGTGCGGCGTTCAAACGGATCGTTCCATTCTTCCGCAGCTTGTGGAAACTCACGTGCGACCAGTTCGCGAAACTCGGGCGTGTCAGCCAGTTCGTCAAGCGAACGCCAATACTTTTTGGATTTTTCAGTGCCCGAAGCTAAGGGTTGAATTGAATACAACCCACCCACTGCCGGTGGCGGCGCGGATCCGTCCTGATGGTCCAGAATGTACTGGCGCATCAGCTTGAAATTTATGTGTCGGTCTTCAGCCATGTATTTTAAGTGGCACAGTAGGAAGTCTGATCAAGTCAATGGAGGCTATCGCTTTCCAACCCGCGTAGCGGGTGAAGGCATAGAGCCTGGGGTGGAGCGAAGCGTAACCCCAGGACAACGATTGTCAAAAACATCGAGCGCGCGAAGCGTGCGGCAACGCAAACGCTGTAATTTACTTGTCATAAACGGCTGTCGCCCACTTCGTGGGCTAGTGTTTCTTACTTGAACGATCCTGGGGTTTCGCTGCGCTTCACCCCAGGCTTT
>DNND01000150.1:8880-39671 GCA_003488005.1 Blastocatellia bacterium
GCTTCACCCCAGGCTTTATGCTCTCGCCCCGCTCCGCGGGCTCATTGCGACTCCGCCGAAGCTACAGACTATAAAGTCTGTGCCACTAGCGATGACACGTCGAGCAACTCGTCAACACATTCGGCGGTTGAATGTGATACTTCGTCACCAACGATCGGCCTTCGGCAATCTCGTCGTTCGTTTTATTTTCCTGTCGAAATTGCATATCGAAAACTCTTTCCTTCGGGCGCACAAAATTTTCAGGATTGCGGTGACAACCCAGACACCATTCCATTTGCAGCGTCGACGCCTGGTAAGCAATGGGCATTTGATCGACTTGTCCATGACAGGTCGAACAACCCACGCCCTTGTTTACATGAATGCTGTGATTGAAATAAGCGAAGTCCGGCAGGTCGTGCACTCTAATCCATTCGATTGGCTTGCCCGTGCGAAAGCTCTCGCGAACCGGCTCGAGATAAGGGCTCTCCGCCCAAATCTGTTTGTGACAGTTCATGCAGGTGGTGGTCGCCGGCAGACCCGCGGACGCAGCCGTTTCGACTGAAGTGTGGCAATAGCGACAATCGATGCCATCATCGCCGACGTGGTGCTTGTGACTGAATTGGACCGGCTGCTGACGCTCGACCCATTGTCCGGTATTCCACGATGAGCGGTTCAACTCAACTGCAACCCATAACAGCGCGACCATAATAAAGACGGCGCCATAGATCGTCAGCTTTGCCAGCGCGTTAGTGCTGTGATGAAAAATCTGCGGCATCGACGAAAATTTGTCAGTACTTAGTTACTGTTTGCAAATCGGCGTGCAGCTTGGAAGACAGCAAAGCACAAGCTGCGGTGACGTTTGCGGATCAGTGCGCACTTACCTCTGAAGACGCGCTGGTCCGCAAGAGTCCTGGTCTAAACTATTGTCCTTGCAAAGTTGTCACGTACTTTAGCAGATGAGGAAAATTTTTCAAATTTCATAGGGCACGGAAAATCTGCGAAGAATGGCGAACCTGTGGTACATTTCTCCTTCCCCTTCTGACACGGTAATCCCTAAAGAAAAGCTTGTTGAGTCTCTGACGCTTCCCTCGTGCGAGAAACTGCCTTGGGGACCCTTTGTCACACGAAGCTGCCAATGATGGCTGGACCGTCTGTGTGTTTGGTCCAAATTCATTGGGCTCGGTGAAGCGGGCCAATCTAACTTGGCACCGGGGCTGTCTGTGAACTTACGGAGGAAGATGCTGTTAAAACTTACCATCCTTGTATGCACGTTAGTAATTCCGGTAGCGGCCCTAAAAGCGCAGACGCGGCAAATCAAAAAATCTGGGCTACTGCTAAAGGTGGAGCAGAACCTTCCCGAGTCGATTGCCAAGGTGCTCGCAATACAAGGCATTAACGAGAATGGCAACGAGGTAGTAGCCAGGCTCCTGGTCCCGGCGCCGGAGTTCGACAGGCTATTGCGGTCTGAACCCAACATAGTTCCCGATATGTTTTGGCCAGTGGGTCGCCATGTTGGCCCACACAAGCATGCTTGGAAGAGTCGGCGCACCAAAGGAAGTCACCAGAGTTTGCAATACACAATTTATCGTTCGCCTGCCGGAGACTATGTAGAAATGGACATAGACCACGATTGTCCTCAGTGGAATGATCCTATCGCCACCGCGAAACACCTTGCTCTCGAAATTGTGCCCAAGTGGGTCGAAAGTAAGGTGCTGCGCAGGAAGCCTAACCTTCCCAACACAAAGAGTGATGATGGCGCCAAGTCTTCCGGAGAAAAAGATTAAGCGTGTTTGTTGGACATTATGCCGTCGCCTTTGCTTCGAAGCGTTTCGCGCCGCGCACTTCGCTCGGCGTGCTGATCGCTGCGGCATCACTACTCGATCTGTTATGGCCCATATTCATTCTGCTGGGCTGGGAACAGGTGCGAATCCAACCCGGCAACACCGCATTTACTCCGCTCGATTTCGTTTCCTATCCAATCTCGCACAGCCTGGTCGCGGCGATCGGATGGGCCACACTGTTCGCGTTGCTCTATTACCTGGCGGTGCGTTACCGCACGGGCGCGCTTCTTATTTGGATCGGCGTAGTCAGTCATTGGGTGCTCGACTGGATTAGCCACCGGCCGGACCTGCCGCTTTATCCGGGTGGCCCACGTTTTGGACTGGGCTTATGGAACTCAGTTATCGCGACGGTGATTGTCGAGGGCTTGATGTATGCGATTGGAGTCGGGATTTACTTGCGCGTCACGCGGCCGAAGGATGGCATTGGCAAGTGGGGATTGCTGTCTTTCGTGATTGCAGTGAGTGTGGCTTACGTTGCGAACATTTTCAGTCCGCCACCTCCGAGCGTGCGCCTGCTTGGGATTGGAGCGCTGGCATTGAGTTTGTTTTTGATTTTGTGGGCCTGGTGGGCTGACCGCCATCGCGAAGCGCGATGAGTTTCAAGTTTAAAGTTTCATGTTTCAAGGACTCGGACACTTGAAACCTGGAACTTGAAACTTGAAACTTATGTTACAGCCGCATCGCGCGCCAACATCGCCACCCCGATGGTGGCCGCATCTTCGCCCAGTGCCGCCACGACGATTTGCGTCGCTTCGAAACAAGGCTGGAAAGCGCGCCGCTTTGCTTCCTGAATAATGGGATTGAGAATCAGGTCGCCCGCCTGCATCACTCCGCCACCCAGCACAATCCGTTCAATATTCAACAGATTGATAACGCTGGCGACTCCGGTGCCGATGTATTTTCCAGTGCGCTCGATCATCATCAACGAAAAGTCATCGCCCTCTTTTGCCTCGCGCGCCATGTCGCTCGCGCTGAAGTCTTTATTCATAGCCAATTTGGAAAGCGAGGAAGTCGAATCGCGATTAAGACGCTCGTTGGCGCGGCGCACGATGTTCGGCGCGGAAGCAACCGTCTCGAGGCACCCGGTATTACCGCAGATGCATTCATCGCCTTCAGTATCGATCGTGATGTGCCCCACTTCGCCAGCCAGGCCGGATGCGCCGATCCAAAGTTTTCCGTCCAGAATTATTGCGCCGCCGATGCCGTCGCCAATGGTTATGTAGAAAAGATCCTTGCTGCCGCGGCCGGCGCCGATCTTATACTCGCCATACGCAGCCGCGTTGGCGTCATTCTCGAGTTCGACGCGCAGGCCGGTGGCCTTCATTGCTTCCTCGTGGAGATTTTCGCGAACCGGTCCGGGCAGATACTTCGATGCTATCACTCGATCCGTCTGCCGATTGACCAGACCAGGGATCGCAATACCCACCGCGCCGATGTTGTTGCCAACCTGCTGCAAGCTTTTGACAACTCGGGCTATCTGGGCAATCAGATTTTCGGGCTCCAATGGCTCTTCCCGTCGCTCGCGAATGGCGCCGTCATTATCGACTGTTGCCGCGCGCAGTTTCGTGCCGCAAAGCTCGATCCCGATAAAATTCATGTCTGATTTAGGGGCCGTATCCATGTGCAAACTTTCCGAGGTCCAATAACAAGCGGAACGAGCGAAGCATAATCGAGGGTATCGGGGGTGTCAAACGAGTGATTCTGCGTGTAAAATCAAGCGTCCACTCGGTCTTTGGCCTTGGGCCTTTGGTTTTTGCAGAGTGATTCCGTAGTTGAACAAAGACCCAAGACCTAAGCCCAAAGACCTAATATGCACATCCGTTCAATACTCCTGCCGACGGATTTCAGCGAATGCGGAAACTATGCCCTGTCGTATGCCGCATCGCTGGCCCGCACCTTTGGCGCTTCGATTCTCTGCGTGCATGTCATCGAGCCGATGGTGCCGACGGTCGGTTATTCCGGCATGTCGGAACCGCTGCCGATCGCCGATATTGCCGATCAGCTGGAAGACTCGGCAGAACGTGAACTGCCGAAATTTGCTGAATGTGAAGAATGCGCGGGCCTGGAAGTGGAAGAGTTGATCGTGCACGGTGAGGCTGCTTCCGAGATCGTGCGCGTTGCAAAAGAAAGATCCGTAGACTTAATAGTTGTTTCATCACATGGCCGCACTGGCCTGGGGCGAATTCTTTTTGGCTCAACTGCCGAAGCGATAGTTCGTCATGCGACGTGCCCTGTGCTGGTAGTGAAGCCGGCGAAAGAGTTGGAATAATAAAAAGCAGTCAGTAGTGAGCAGTGTGCGGTTGTCAGTGTGCAGTAAGAGAATCAAATTAACTGCATACTGGTCACTGCTCGCTGCTCACTTTTCGGAATATGCACCTCGATTTTCTTACCGACCTGATCGGCCACTATGGTATCTACGCCGTCTTCCTTCTGGTAATGATCGAGGGCGACATTACGCTGCTGCTGGCCGGCGTTCTTGCGCACGAAGCCTTTTTTGGTGATCACAGTTTTGCGTCCGTTCTGCTTGCCGGCACGCTGGGCGGGGCTATCAGCGACAATGTTGCCTACCTAACCGGTCGCGAGTTTCGTAAAGGCGTGCGTGACCTTCGCTTTTACCGCGCGGCGAAACCACGCATGGAAAAATTGACGACCAACTTTGGGCCGCTGTCAATTTTTCTTTCCAAATATATTTACGGATTGCGTTGGGCGTCGTGCATCTTTCATGGCGTCAGCCGCATGCCTTACTTGCGGTTTGTGCTACTGTCGCTGTGTAGCTGTTTCGCCTGGGTCTTAATTCTTAGCGGCGCTGGTTATTTTTTTAGCGGTGCAGTGATAAATGTCATTGGCGATTTTCAACGCCTCGGTAAAGTGCTGCTGGTCATCGTGGTAGTCGGTGTAGCCGGATTTTATTTGGCCGAACGTTTCTGGTTATCGCCGAAAGTTGAAGAAGCGGATCCCGAACGTCTGCAGGAACTGGAACAAGCCGCGCAGGAAAAACTGCAGGGTCTGAAGCAGGAATTTCAGGAGCACATTCCGTTCAAACAGTCGCGGCAGGTTGAACCAAAGAAACGGCCGGCGGCGAAGGACAGTAAGCGTGAACCGAAGTAATTGCGGCTAAGCAAAGATTTAAGATTTTCCATTTACCATTTCCCATTTACCATTTTCCATTGGAACCCAAATTCATTAGAGGTCGCCTTGTTTTCTCAACTCGCTGCGACTAACCGAGCCGCTCGCGAGGGTTGCAATGGCAAATGAGAAATGGAAAATGGTAAATGGCAAATCGTGGTCTTAACAACCTCTTTAAGGACAACTAAGATAAAACGTGCTAATTGAGTCTTCCGCCCCAACTCGCGTCGATCTTGCCGGCGGCACCATCGACATCTGGCCGCTCTATCTGTTTCATCCCGGCGCGGCCACAGTCAACTTTGCTACCTCCCTGCGCGCTCATTGCTCGATAAAGACGCGCGATGACGGCCAGATCGTACTTGAGTCGCGCGACCGAAAGATGGTGTTTGAAACCAATCTCGCGGCCATCGAAGACCTGGCGAGCGAAGAGCGTTTGGAATTAATTTCCAAGCTCGTGCATTTTTTCAAACCCACGACTGGTTTCCATCTCATTGCCAACAGCGAAGCGCCTGCGGGTGCTGGTCTGGCCGGTTCGTCGGCGCTGGCAATCGCCTGCATCGGCGCGCTGAACCGGCTCGTCGGAGATCGTTATCAAGCGCGCAAGTTCATTTCTATCGCCGCGAATATTGAAACAACTGTGATTCGCGTTCCTGCTGGATTTCAGGATTACTACTCGGCCCAATTTGGCGCGACTTCATGTGTGCACTTCCGCCCGGATGGCATCGAGCGCGAGAAATTGGAAGTTGACGAGAAGAAAATCCAGGACCGCATCGCCATCTGCTACACCGGTGAGCCGCGACTGTCGGGAACGAACAACTGGGAGATTTTCAAGAAGCATATCGACGGCGACGCCCAACTCTTCGAAATCTTCGATGCCATACGCGATTCGGCTTTGCGCATGCGTGCTGCATTGCTCGCCGATGACTGGGATGAAGTGCGCGAGACGATGCGTGCTGCTTATCCCAACCGCAAACGACTGGCGCCGGCAGTGACCACGCCACAGATGGACCATCTGGTTGAGACGGCGTTGGCTAACGGCGCCGAAGCCGCGAAAGTATGCGGTGCCGGCGGCGGCGGCTGCATAGCATTCCTGTGTGCTGAAGGGCGCAAAGCGGATGTCGAGCGGGCGCTCGGAGCAGAAAAGGGCGCTGAAATTCTTGACTGGAAATTCTCGCGCGAAGGCTTAGTGGTCAAGGAAAGTTAGTTTCGAGTTTCTAGTTCCGAGTTCCGAGTTTTTAAGCTTTTAGTTCGATTCCGCAGCAAAACAGCCTGGGTTTCTCCGAACTCCAAACTCGGAACTCGAAACTCGCTTCACCTCATCCACTGACTGCGATTGTCATAATACGCGGCCGAACGGTCCGGATAGCGCTGCTTATATTTCTGGTAGCGCGCCAGCAGGCGCTGGTATCGCCTATCTGAAGAATGAATCTTCTTGTGCGGCAGTTCACGCAGATAGTCCTCAATCTTCGACATGTTCCTTGCCGAAAACCGCCAGTCGTAGTTTCCCAAATCATAAAGACTCGCCAGGCCATAGCCTTTTATCCGCCCCGAAAAATCCACGTACGGATCAAAGTAACTCCAGGCCAGATCGCGCAACGACCGGAACAGCGGCTTGCGCCCGTGCAGTCCGATATCGCGTGAACGCGCTATTGAGCCCCACAGCCCGTCCTGTTGAAAAACAAAAATGACGTGGTCCAACAAATCCACTGATTCAATATCGAGCAGGAGCGGCGGATAGCCGTGCTGCTCCAGAATTACAGCGGCCGCTACCGCCGCCTCCAGGCAGTGGGTTTCGTTGCGCTTCATCACTTCGCGAAACGACCGCATCGTGCCGCCCTTCTTTTCCCAGTTGTAGGGCATGGAACTGAAGAAACGCTGCACGCGCGCCGGTGTATTCAGCGACTGGATAAGTTGCCGTTCTTTCGCGGTAAATGCTTGCCGTGTTGGTGCTCTGTCCATTGAACTTTTCCCTAACCTCAGCCCACTTGCTTCCGACGGCCTCAGTGTTGTAAGAGTTTAGCTTAACGAATCTAATAGAAGGCCATATATCTCAAGCATGGAACCAAAGACTGCGGTTCGCCCGCTGACGCGCGGCGAGCAGGAAACCGAAACAGAAGCAACGCGCTTGATTGAACTGATCGAGGAGGCGCTCTCCGTCGTTGCTATCCAATCGAGTGAGGTCGATTCGCTTGAAGCCATCGCCGATCGCATCGAACGCGCCGCTCGTGACCTGTCAGTTGCGCTGCGCGAGTTGGCCCACGAACGCCGCATTGCTCAAAATGCGACTGACTAAATCGTCCGCTCGGAGTGGTCCGTCACCCGGTTTACTTTAATTATTTTTGGAGATGCCCATGACTTCAATTCGCACCGCCACAACTGAAAAAAGTGCGGCCTCCAGCCATCGGAACCCGACCGTGCCCTTGAGCACGAACGCTCATCTGCTCAACTGGGTCGACAAGATGGCCGCTCTGACTAAGCCGGATGCGATTCACTGGGTGGATGGCTCGCGGGAAGAGGACGAAGCACTCAAAGCTCAGATGGTGGCCGGCGGCACGTTCACCAAGCTCAATGAAAACCTATGGCCCGGCTGTTACTACGCGCGCTCGGACCAGAGCGATGTAGCACGTGTCGAGGACCGCACGTTTATTTGTTCACTCTCGAAAGATGCGGCCGGACCAACGAACAATTGGGAAGAGCCGTATCAGATGCGCCGGAAGCTGAAGGAACTTTTCGACGGTTCGATGCGCGGGCGCACCATGTACGTGTTGCCATTCAGCATGGGACCAATTGGGTCGCCGATGTCGCAGATTGGCGTTCAATTAACTGACTCTCCTTATGTCGTCGTCAACATGCGCATCATGGCGCGCATTGGTTTGCCGGTTTATGCAGAGATTGATAAGGACTACAAACGCGTCGTGCCGTGCATGCATTCGGTTGGCGCGCCGCTGGCAGACGGGCAGGCGGACGTGCCCTGGCCCTGCAATAAAGAGAAGTACATCGTTCACTTTCCCGAGACGCGCGAGATTTGGTCGTACGGTTCCGGTTACGGCGGCAACGCGTTGCTCGGCAAGAAATGTTTTGCGCTGCGCATCGCTTCCAACATCGCCCGCGACGAAGGCTGGCTGGCCGAACACATGCTGATCGTTGGCGTAGAGAATCCGCAGGGTGAAAAGACTTACGTTACGGCCGCGTTTCCCAGCGCTTGCGGCAAAACGAATTTCGCCATGTTAATTCCGCCGCCAGGATTCGAGGGCTGGAAAGTTTGGACCGTCGGCGACGACATCGCCTGGATCAAACCCGACGAGAATGGACGCTTGCGTGCTATCAATCCCGAGGCCGGCTTTTTTGGCGTAGCGCCCGGCACGTCGGTCAAAACAAATCCGAACGCCATGGCGACGCTGGCGACGAATTCTATTTTTACTAACGTCGCGCTGACGCCGGAAGGCGGCGTCTGGTGGGAAGGCATGACCGACGAGCCACCGGCGGAATGTCTCGACTGGCGCGGGCAAAAGTGGACCCCGCAAATCGCGAAAGAGACAGGCGCGAAAGCCGCGCATCCGAACGCGCGTTTCACCGCACCTGCTTCGCAATGTCCGACAATCGATCCGGATTGGGAAAATCCGACTGGCGTGCCAATCAGCGCGATCATTTTCGGCGGCCGTCGCGCTACCACGATGCCGCTCGTTTACCAGTCGTTCAATTGGAGCTCGGGCGTTTACATCGGTGCGACCATGGGTTCAGAGATGACAGCAGCCGCGGCAGGCACAATCGGCAAGGTGCGTCGCGACCCGATGGCCATGCTGCCGTTCTGCGGCTATCACATGGGCGATTATTTTCGCCATTGGATCCGCATGCAGCGCTCACTGACCGAGACACCACGAATTTTTCATGTGAACTGGTTCCGCAAAGACAAGGATGGAAGCTTTATGTGGCCGGGATTTGGCGAGAACATGCGCGTGTTGAAATGGATCGTGGATCGCGCACGAGGGCGCGCGCTCGCTTGTGAAACTCCCATTGGCTGGGTGCCGCATTACGAAGACATTGAGTGGAGCGGGCTGGACTTTCCCAAAGAGAAGTTTGAAGAGTTGCAGGAATTCGATCGCGACGCCTGGCGCCAGGAAGTAGTGGGCCATGAAGAGCTGTTTATTGAGTTACACGATCGACTGCCGCCGGAAACGATCTATGAACGGGAACTGTTGATCTGCCGGCTGTAGCTTGGGAAGTCGCACCGCCGCACACTGAAGGAATTCAAGCTACTTGGCGTTCCTGTTCTGCCGTAATAACATTGGTTCGGACAAATGCAAAATAAAGAGCTAATCGAAAAGATAAAAGCACTGCCTCCGGATAAGATCGCAGAAGTCATCGATTTCATAGATTTCCTCGCACATCGAGACGATCGGCTTCTGGTGGAAGCGGCCGCGAAGGCGTCAGAGCCGGCGTTTTCGGCCGTTTGGAACAATTCAGAGGATGCCGAATACGACAAACTATAAATTCGGTGACGTTGTCCTTGTTCCCTTCCCCTTCACGGATCAAAACCGCGGCCAAGAAACGCCCCGCTGTTGTGGTTAGCTCCAATCAATACAATAACGGAAGACCGGATTTGATAGTGATGGCGGTAACCAGCCAAGTGTCCGGTTACTACCGAATTGGCGAAGTAGTTGTCACTGACTGGAAGGCTGCGGCTTTACTTAAGGCTTCCACCATTAAGCCCATCCTCGCCACTATCGAGAAGTCTTTGATCATCCGAAGATTAGGCCGGCTTAGTCCAGGGGATCTTTCCGCCGTCGAGGATGCATTGAGGATCATTCTTGGTAACTGAAACCACGAAGTTCCCAAGACGTTTCGGCGTATCGATAACTTCTGTTAGAACCGATATCCAAAACCAAAGCTCGTCTGAAGGTTATGTTTCGTTCCTGCGGCTGCTGGTAAAACCACCAAACCGCCAGTGGCGGGATTGACTGCAACCACCTGTCGTTGACTCCGAAAGTGGATCATCGTATCGCCGGCATCGAATCGAATGATTGTGTTCTTGCTGGGATAGACTTCACCAACGCCACCAAGGTCGAAAGCAAGATTGGTCGTTGCTTGCGGTTGAAAACAACCAATCGGCGGCGGGAAAACTGTCGGACAGCCTCCTCCTGAAAACCGGTACTCGCCGCGACTGAATCGGACGAAGCCGGGCCGCGCCTTCAGGAACAAGCCACCCTTCTCGAACCGCTGTCCGAATTTCGCGCCGAACAATCCTTGCAGCTTGCGCCCGCCATCGATAGCGCGATCGCGCGGGAAAAAGTTGCCCTCCGCTTCAATTCCGATGTGGCGAGAAAAGTTGTAACCGAACCTTCCGCCAAATCCCCAATCGTTCTTCCGATTCTCATTGAACGTGGTAGTTGGTCCCGCGGTCGTGAACGTGCGCGCCGGCACGCGCAACAGCGAACCCTGCGCTCCAATCTCAAACTTCTTGTCGTCAGACTGAGCTTGGATAACAGTTGGGGCTGCAAACAGTGTTGCGGCCAACAATATCGTTGCTGTAAAAGCTTTCCTTAACATAAACCCTCCCTGGTTCTAACTGCTAAATACCGTAACTCGGTCGAGCTGGGGAAATAGAAGAATCCCACGTTAGCGCCGTTTGGATGCGCCCAATGTCTGCTTCGTTTACACGCATCGCGAGCAGAGAGGTTCAGAAAAATGTGTGCTGTTTTCAAAAGACGTTGCGAAGCTTAATCGGTGGAACCTCCGATTAAGTAAGCCGAATTGGATCGTATCAGTCATTCGGCGCGTAGCGTCCGTACGAATTTAGCCCGGCCTTTCAAGGCCGGGAACGGTCAAGAAAGTGTTCGCGTCGCGTAGCGACGCTTGAAACCAGCCCGTACTCAATCGTCGCTACGCGACGAGGGCAAGGAGGAACCTGATCCCGGCGTTGAAACGCCGGGCTACACTCGAACGGACGCTACGCGTCGAAAACACTTAATCAGAGATTCCTTCAGTCTGTGATTCCCTGGCAGCCACCGACTAAAGTCTGTTGCCATAGCGTTAGCCCGGTGGCCAGCTCAACGACCGGCCGCCAAGCACGTGCACATGAAGATGAAAAACTGATTGGCCCGCGCCCGCGCCGGTGTTGATGACCGTGCGGTAGCCGCCCTCGTCAAGACCAGCGGCGTTTGCAACCTGGGCGGCGACACGTAATAGATGCCCGAGCAGGGCCTCGTCTTTTTGCGAAGCGTCATCAAGCGAGTCGAGGTGCTCGCGCGGGATGACCAAAAGATGAGTCGGTGCCTGCGGATTGATGTCGCTGATAACTATCGCGCGATCGTCTTGACGGACGAACTCGGCAGGAATCTCGCCGTTGATGATTCGGCAGAATAGGCAATCTGGTTCGGCCATGTATTTCCTAATCCTGTAGCGAAAATCGTTTCTAAGCAAAGCGGCAAGAAGTTCAGAGTTGTAGTGAACCCCTATAGTGAGACACTTAGTTAAGTCTCATTGGTTTGAAAGTTGCTCGAACTCAACAGGTGGCCGGTAGCCAAGAGCTGAGTGGAGCCGCTTGCGATTGTAGACGTCTTCAATGAAGCGTCGGATTGAGGCACGGGCCTCAATCAAGGTTTGATAATCGGACAAATGGACCTCATCGTATTTGATGGTCCGCATGAAGCGTTCCGCTTTAGCATTGTCATAGGGATTGCCCGGGCGACTCATGCTGATGCGGATCTGATGTTTGATAAGCAACGAGACGTAGTCAGCGGCGGCATATTGCACTCCGCGATCCGAGTGGTGCACTAAGCCTGCGGTGATTGTGCGGGTGGCCAGGGGCTGCTGCAAAGCTTTAAGGGTGAGCGCCGTTGTCAGGTGACGATCGAGCGACCAACCAATGACCCGCCGACTAAAAGCATCAAGCACCACGGCCAGGTAAACAAACTCCCGGGGCAGCCGAATGTAGGTAATGTCGGCCACCCAAAGTTGATCGACTGCGGTCACCTTCAAGTTGCGAGCCAGATTGGGAAAGACTTTCAGCGAATGGTTTGAATCAGTAGTAACGACAAAGCTGCGTTTGCGCCGGCAGAGCAGATTGTCCTGGCGCATTAACCGCAACACATGCTTGCGGTTAACCAACAGACCGCGGCGCTGCAGTTCGGCGGTAATGGAGCGATAGCCATAGTTCGGCATCTCCAGCGCGATGCCTTCAATTGTCCGGCGCAGTTCAGGTTCAGCTTGATTCGGACCGCACCCTGGAGCCACGCGGTGGCGATGACGATAGAAGCTCGCCCGCGACACGCCGACCGCCGCGCTGAGCACTTTAATTGCTCGCGCGCCGTGCGACGACTCGCTCGCTACCTGGCTGATTAGTGTGGTCATGCAACTATTCCAATCGCGCTCTTTGATTATGTTTCGCCCTCGAGCTTCTGCAAGACTTTTTTTAGCAGATCGTTTTCCATGGTCAGCCGGCCGACCATACGCTCGAGTTCAGCAATGCGGGCGGCCTCGCTCGGTACGGCCCATGCTTTGCCAGGAAACGCTTTTTCTCTTTGTTCGCGGTACTCCCGATACCACCGCGTAAGTATTTGGTGGTTAATCTGGTGCTCACGAGCTACTTGCGCCTGGCTCTTGCCGGCCTCGATCTCGTTTAGCACCCGCAACTTGAAATCACGACTGAAGACCCGACGTTTGACAGTCATCTTAAGCCTCCTGCTCTCGCGAGTAGTAGACTTAACTATCTGTCTCAGTCAAGGGGTGCAGTTCAAGTCCAAGCTTTAGGTTGCTGATGCGGCAGCGGCAAGCTAAAGCTTGGACTCTAAACTGCTATGCTGATTCCGCAGCAATTCCTGGATGGGCCTGTGACAACGGCGCCGTCACCGACTCGCGAATACGCTCGATGTCCGCGCCTATCGCGCGCAACTTGGCTTCAATTTTTTCGTAGCCGCGGTCGATGTGATAGACGCGGTCGATCATCGTCTCGCCATTTGCCACCAGGCCGGCCAGCACCAGTGACGCTGACGCGCGCAAATCAGAAGCAATCAAGGGCGCTCCAGTCAACTGTGTCGGACCGCTGACTGTCGCGCTGTGTCCGTCGATGAAAATGTTCGCGCCCATGCGCTGCATTTCCGACCCATGCATGAACCGATTCTCAAAAATTGTCTCTTCAATGACCGCGCTGCCGGTCGCCTGCGTCATCAGCGCCATGTACTGGGCCTGCATGTCGGTCGGAAACTTTGGATACGGTTGCGTGGTTACATCTTTGGCGCTCAGGTCGTTGCGGCCAGAAACGCGTAACGTCGTGGGGCCAAGCTCCTCAATCTCAACACCGACCTCGCGAAACTTATCGATCACTGCGGCCAGGTGATCCGGCCTGCAATCCCTTATTTCCAATTCGCCTCGGGTAATTGCCGCCGCTGCAATGAAGGTGCCGGTCTCAATTCGATCGGGAATGATCGTGTGCTCGGCTGGACCAAGCGCTTCGACGCCTTGAATCTCTATCGTGCTCGTCCCGGCGCCGGTGATTCGGGCCCCCATCTTGTTGAGTAGATCCGCCAGATCGCTAATCTCAGGTTCACACGCAGCGTTGTGCATTATGGTTGTGCCGCTTGCCAAGGTCGCTGCCATCAACAAATTTTCCGTGCCGGTTACAGTCACCTTATCAAAATGAATTTCAGTGCCGATCAAACGTCCGGCCTTCGGCGCGCGCGCGATTACGTTGCCGGCTTCAAGCCGAACTTCGGCGCCCAATTTCTCAAACGCTTTCAAATGAAGATCAATCGGCCGCGTGCCAATGGCGCAACCGCCGGGTAACGAAACTTTGGCCTTGCCAAACCGCGCCAGTAATGGACCAAGCGCCAGTACCGAGGCGCGCATGGTCCTTACAAGTTCATAAGGCGCTTCAAATATTTCGATGTGGTTTGCGCTTATCTTGTGCGTGCGAAGTTCCGGAGTCAGCACAGTGGCGCCGAGGTCTTCAAGCAGACGACGTTGCGTAATGATGTCGCGAACGTAAGGCAGATTGTGCAGCGTTACCGTTTCCGCGCTCAGCAAGGCAGCGGCCATGCACGGCAGCGCCGAGTTTTTGGCGCCACTTATGGAGATGCGACCCTGGAGTGCGCGTCCGCCGCTGATGCGAAATTTATCCACGCCGACAGATTAAAGTAAAACCAGAAAACGCGAAAGCGGGACGCAGGCACGGGTAGTGGCAAAGTTTCGGCGTAAGTGTTCGATAAATTTAGGTAGATCTGTATTGAGGAACTTGTTTTAAGCCCGCGAAGCGCGGCGTCAGCATAAAGCCTGGGGTGGAGCGGAGCGGAACCCCAGGGCGCCGATAGTAAAAAGCTCCCAAGCGCGCGGAGCGTGACCCTGCGATTTACTTGTCCCTAAACGACTGTCGCCCACTTCGTGGGCTCTTTTCTTTTTACTTGAAGGATCCTGGGGTTTCGCTCCGCTCCACCCCAGGCTTTATGCTCTCGCCACGCTTCGCGGGCTCAGTACCAGCTGTCACCAGTTTCTTCAGAAACTTTTAGTTCATCGGATCTCAGGGCGTCGGAGTTGCTGCCGGGCGCGGCCGTCGTTGTTGCGTCGGCGCCTGGCGTGGACTTGGCGGCTGATTGGCCGGTTGACTTCTGACCGCGCCGAAATAGCCAAGGTCTTTCGCCTTCAAAACCAAAGCCGCCGCTATCGGCGCAGCGGATTTCGATCCATAACCACCGCCTTCTACGATCACTGCGATCGCGAGCTGCGGCCGCTCAAGTGGCGCAATGCACAAGAACCAGGCGTCAACGCGGGGGTGCTCTTCATCCATGATTGTTTCTTCATACTCACGAATGATGTTGCCCTTGTTGTCCTTTTCAACGCGGTGCCTTGTTTTGGGTTCTCCAGTTTTCGGATCGTAAACCGGCACGATTTTCTGCGCCGTCCCTGTCTTGCCTCCGGTGTTGACGCCGGCCGCTTGCACGGGAGCAAACACTCCGCGCGCTGTTCCACGATCGCCGCCGGTCACGCGGCCCATAATGCCGCGCAGTGTTGCGGCAGTTTGTGCCGGCATCACTTGCTTGAACATTTCCGGCGGCCGATCAAACTCGATCTTGGGTTTCATCAAACGCCCGTCCATGTTGGCAATGGCCGCCGCTGCCAGCGCCATTTGAAATGGCGTCATCTGGCCGGCGTATCCCTGGCCATAACCCATCAACGCGAGATCGTATTTCGTCACCCCCTTGCCGGTGACTATCGTAGCTTCGCGCGGGGCCAGCGCGCGCTTGACGGCATCGCTGCTGGCATTCCAAATCTCGGGTTCCTTCCGTCCGCGCAAGGCCTCAACGGCGGTGTCGTAAGTGCCAATGCCCAGCAGTTGCGCCGCAACCTTGAGTCGTTCGGCGCCGAGCTTCACACCCATTTGCGCGAAATACTGGTTGCAGGAAACTTCGAAGGCCGTGTCGATGCCGATGCGTCCATGGACTTCGCCCGGCCCACCGTCATCCATAATCACGTTTGCGCCCGGCGCAGCGTAATAGCCGCCGCTGCTACAGGTGAACTGTGTGTTCTGTTCACCGGCGAGAAAAGCAGCGGTCATCGTCACCGTTTTGAAAGTCGAACCGGGAATGTAATAAGCGCCAAGTGCGCGACTGACGAGCGGCCGATCGCGTTGATTTGCTTCGAGTCTAATCCAGGTGGCTTCATCCTCAACTTCTTTCAAGCTGTAGGATGGCTCGCTGTAAAGGGCCAACACTTCGCCGGTTTGCGGGTTCAGCACTACAACGGCGCCGTGTTTTCCTTTCAACTGGTCCATGGCCGCCTGCTGCAGATCGCGATCAATCGTTAAGCGAACGTCGGTGTTGCCTTTAATGTTAATCGTGTGGCCTTCGGCAACCTCCAGCGCTTCGGGAAGCGCCCCGCTTTGGGTGCCGAAGAGCGCGCGTTCAAGTCCCGGATCGCCGCGGTCGGAACCGAAGATTTGGGCCATCGCCTGGTCCATCGGGTAATCGCGGTAGATGTTGCCGCTGGAATCGCGACGATATAACGCCAGGGCATTCTCGAGTTTGCCGCTGCGATCGAGGAGCCAACCCCGCAACGTCGATTCCGACAGCCGCCGGTTGCGCAAATCTTTGTAGCTCAGTTCCTGGAACTTTTCGTTGTTTTCCGCCGCGTAGTGCGCCCAATAAATGTGAAACCCAAACACGCCGAACGCTAACAAAACGAAGGCCCAACGCAATGCGCGCAGGCCGCGATTGGTTGAGGTCGAACCGAGGCGACGCTTGACTTCTTTCGGTAAATCTTCGGCGACTGCCAGCGGAGTGATGACGCCGCGGCGCCGGTTCCGAAACAGGGAAACCAGCAACAGCAACGCGAGCAGCGCTAATCCGGCGAGATAAATCAGCGTCAGTATCGCCGGAAATCTTTCCGGCACGTTGACGGATGGGGCGGGAGCGGCTGATTGAAAGAGCAGGAAGAGTGTCATCGTGATGAAGTGATACGGTTTTGAATTAAAGGCCTCGTAGTGGCAATGAGGTCAGTACCGTCCGCGGTAGCGGATGGGTTCCGACATTGTCGATTTTCAATTGCCGATTGCGAATTGGTCTGATCGCTGGAATCCGATTGGAAATCGGCAACTGCGAATCGGCAAATCACTGCACCCATCCGCTACCGCAGACGGTACTGACCTCATGACACTCGGTCGCCTCAAACCAAACCGCATAAGTGCTACCAATCTCCAACTCATTCATTTCTGCGAAAGCGGACCTCGACGTCGCCAAAGCCGACCACGTCGCCGTCCGCAATTTGTCTTGCTTCGCCGTACGAGATGCGACGGCCGTTTATAAAAGTTCCATTTGTCGATCCCGTGTCGGCCACCAGCAATGTTCCTTGTTGATTCATGAGCAGCGTAGCGTGAATCTTGGAGACGCTCGTGTCGTGCAAAGCCAGCTCATTGTCCGTGGCGCGCCCAACATTCAAGCGGCGGCCGCCGGGCTTGAATACGAGTTGGGCTTCACTTGTGCCATTGCTCATGGTGACGCGGGCAATTACCGCAACGTCGGGAATTTTTGGCGCCCCTTTTGGCGGCGCCGGCAAATGCTGCGCACGCTTTTCTTCGTCCTCGCGCCGTAACTTTTCTTCAAACTCGCCAAACGTCGGATCAACCGTTATGCCGCTGGTGAAAATATCAACTTCCGTTTCCACTTTTACCGGCGCCAGCGTGCGATAGCGATGATCGTTGATGTGGTCGATGGCCGCGGCCAGTACTTCCGTTTCCAGGTCTTTGATTATTTCGGTCGGGGCTTCTGAATGCGTGCCCCATTCAACTTTAAGTTTTAGAAAATGCGGCGCGATGCGGCCGCTACTTCCTTCGTCGCGCACGCGATCATCGATAAGCTTCTTCATGCGCTCGATGAGTTGCGAAGTGGTCAAACCGCCTTTCGGCGCGACCGTGCGTCCAAACTTGCGGTCGACGACCTCGCCCATGCTTTCCAGGACGCGCCGCATCAGACGCTCAGGCAGGGCTTCTTCGCGCTTTTTTTTCTTCGGCTGGTCGACTTGGTCTGCCATTGTTGCAAAAAACGCAGCTCCGTCATGCTGCGCTAATAAACCAAAATAAACTTCTGAGGGGGAACGGCGCTATTCTACTTTAAACTGGGACTGCGAGAATAGTGCGGGCGAGAAATTCGTGAGTGAGTGGCTTTGCACAGAAGCGTTTCGACCGCGCAGAAAAGAGCGGGGGCATGCCCGCCTTCCTGACCTCGGCACGACGGCATTCCTGGTCCCAATAATCGTGCACGTCCGTGGGTCTCGAGGTCGGGAAGGTGGGCATGCCCCCGCTCTTTCCTGGACGGGGATGGTCCAGGTCACCATACGAATTTTCATTTAGTGGCCAAGTGATCTCGCTGGCGCGCTGCCTCGTAAAGCAATACGCCTGCGGCCACCGAAACATTCAAACTTTCAACTGGTGCTCGCATGGGAATTCTTGTCGCTCCATCAGCGGCCTCAATTTCAGCGCGCGTAAGGCCGCTTGTTTCCGGACCAAGAATCAACGCGCGAGGGCTGGTCCAATCCAGTTCGGTATAAACGGCTGTCGCGTTGAGGTCCGCGCAAACGGTCCGGACGCCATGTTGCGAGCACCAGTCGATCACCTCTTCGTAGCTGGGCCGAAACCAGATTGGTAAACGGAATGCGGCCCCCATTGCTCCGCGTAATGCTTTCGGCGAAAACGGATCGGTAGCATTTTCAGTGGCAATGGCGCCGGTCACGCCGGTCGCCTCAGCAGTTCGCAGTATCGCGCCGACGTTTACCGGATTGGTGATTCGATGCATCACTACAATCAACGGCGTTACGTTTTGCTGACTGATGAAATGTTCTTCCGTCATCGCGGGGCGTGACGCCAACATCACAATCCCTTGGGGAGTCTTGCTGTAGGAGATTGAGGCCAACAACTTTTCGCTAACTGAGGCGACGCGCTGGCTGGCTGAGGCAAATCTTTCGATTAGTTCGGCAGGCTTTGGCTTCTGCGCAAGCTCTTCCGAAACAATCAGTGCGTGGATGGGCAGGCGCGAGTTTACCGCTTCTTCGCAAAGACGCAGTCCTTCGACGAAGATCATCTCCTCAATTTTGCCGTCGCGTACGTTGCGTGCCTCGCGCAGCAGGGAATTATCTTTACTGGTGATTCTTTCGATCATCTAGGTTGACAAATCATAGTGGAATAAAGTCAGTACCGCCCGCGGTAGCAGGTGGATTCTGACGTTGCCGCCGGGCCCCTGGGTCGAGCACTAGATACCAACCGAAATCGGCAATTGCCAAGCGGCAATCACTGCATCCACCCGCTACCGCAGGCGGTACTGACCTCGTGTCTTGTCGTTTCATTCAACAGCGATCTCGGCCCAGATGGGCCAGTGGTCGGAAACATTCAATGGCCGGGCGACGCCCCAATTTGTGATTTTCAAATCTCGATAGAAAATCCAATCTGCGTGCAAGCGAATGCCGGCGCCACGCCAGGTCGGCGTGCCGGTTGGAATCGGCGTTTGAAATCCGCGGCCTTCCATAAAAGCTCTGGTTTCTGCGCACTTTCGTTTTGACAAGGTGTTGAAATCGCCGACTAGCAAAGTTGGCCCGGAATGCTTTTCCGCTGCTGCTGCCAGAACTTCTAGTTGCTCGAGTTGTCCGCCAATCACCGCATGCGGATCTACATGCGCATTGAGGATTCGCAGCTTGTTGTTTCCCAGCGAAATCGTCGCAGCCATTGCCAGCCGCGGCCTCCAGGGACACTCGTGCCACGGCAGATCGATCCGTGTTACTTCTTCGAGCGGATAACGACTCAACAGAGCAACGCCGGTATCGCCCGTGTCGTGCAAGCCGATCTGCTCTTCAAAATCCAACCACCATTGGCGTGCAACGGGCGGTTGCCCACGGGGGATGCCCGCCGGCGCGTGCACCCATGACACTCGCAGCGCCTCCGCCAATTCGCGTGCAACGTGATGGCCGCCGCTGCGTGTTGTTTGTTTGTCTGCTTCCTGCAAAGCCACCACGTCCGGGATGGGCATTAGTTTAGTGGAACTCAAAACTTCCGCGACCCGGCGAATATTCTCACCAACTTGATGGACGCGCTTGCTGTTGCCGCTAATGCCAAGCTTGCGCAGCAGCCCGCTTGATATCAAAAAGCGGCCGACCGCATAGCGAATGTTGTATGATGCGACTACGAGTTTGGAACTGGTTCGATTGGCATTTGCGTGCGGTTCGAGCGCACCAAACTCGAGTTTCTCAGAATCTTTCAGCGGGGGAATCGCGGTGGCCATGGCAAGGTATCATTGCGCGAAATTATCCGAACGACAAATCGCGACTGCCGCTGACGTGACTTAATAGCCGGTCCTCGACTCCTGCCGGGAAGCGACACAAGCGTGACCTCGACGGTTCTACAACATATGGTTCGAACGGTAGTAGCGGTAATTGACGACATGTTCCTGGCCTCGAAAGTTCGGGCCACTGCCAAAGCTTTGGGAATGATGGCTGTTTTTCCACGCAACCTCGACGCGTTGCGACACATCATTGACGACAGCGCGGCGGACATCGTCGTCGTCGATTTACAACACGCAAAGCTCGACGCGGTGGCGCTTGGGACGGAATTGAAAACAAACGCCAGGCTGTCCGGCATTTCCGTCATCGGATTTTTCGCTCACGTTGAAGCGGAACTGCAAAGGAAGGCAGTGCAGGCAGGCTACGATCAGGTCATGCCGCGTTCTGTGTTCTTTGGCGAGCTGGCAAACATTCTTTCAGGCGAGATCAAGAAAGCCTGACCTCAACCCACCGGCGCCGGCGCGATCACTTCGTGGATAGCGCGCACTTCGCTAACCAGCCGCTCATATTGATCCAATGTTAGTGCTTGTGCGCCATCGGAGAGGGCGTTGTTCGGTGAATCGTGCACTTCGACGATCAAGCCATCGGCGCCTACCGCCACTCCCGCGCGTGCCAGCGGCGTCACCATATAGTTCTTTCCGGTACCGTGCGACGGATCGACTATGACCGGCAAATGCGAGATGCGCCTGACGGCCGGTATCGCGGCGAGATCCAAAGTATTTCTGGTGTGCTGCGAAAACGTGCGAATGCCTCGCTCGCAAAGAACAACCTGATAGTTGCCCTCAGCCATTATGTATTCAGCCGCAAGCAGCCATTCGTCGAGTGTTGCCGATAAACCGCGTTTGAGCAGCACTGGCAAACTCGATTTTCCTACGCGCCGCAGTAGCGTGAAATTTTGCATGCTGCGCGCGCCAATCTGAATCACGTCTGCGTAGCGCTCAACCAAATCGACACTTGGTTCGTCCAACGCCTCGGTGACGATTTTCAGTCCATAGGCTTCGCGAATCTCTGCAAGAATCTTTAATCCGTCTTCGCCCAAACCCTGAAACGCATAAGGCGACGTGCGCGGTTTAAAAGCGCCACCGCGAAAAAAGCGCGCGCCGCTACGTCGCACAACCTCGGCGACTGCGAAAGCCTGGGTCCGGCTTTCAACGGCGCAGGGACCAGCAATGATGGCTAGTTCGTCACCGCCGATCGCCGCATCGCCAACGCGCACGACTGTCTTTTCCTTGCGCATGTCGCGCGTGACCAGCTTGTATGGCTTGCTGATGCGAATGGCTTCGCCGACGCCGGGAAGATTTTCGAAGTGTGTAGGATCGATGGAGCCAGGATTTCCGGTGATACCAATCGCGGTTCGGGCCGCGCCAGCCATCGGATGCGCTTTGTAGCCGAGCTCTTCAATGACGCGAACCACGGCCTGGATCTGGCCGTCCGTGGCATCAGCTTTCATTACGATCAGCATAGTTTGGTTGATAAGCGCGAGTAGTATTCAAAGTTCACAACTTGCGATAGACCTCTCGACGATGGCGCACGTAATGAATGAGAACTTGCTTGGCTGACTGATTGACTGCATAGACTACGCGATAGTCTCCCACTCTGAGGCGGTAAAGCTGCTCGCCGCCTTCCAACTTCAACGCCTGTCGTGGAAAAGGATTCTCCGCCAGTAAGTCCAAACTATTAATTACGCGGGTAATTGCGGATTTCGGTAATGAACGCAAATCCTTTTCAAACGAGGGCCTGAGGATGACTTTATAATAGGCCATCCTTCTTCAGACGTCGTTTCAATTCTTCCAAGGCTATTGGCTTTTCGGCTTTGCGCTCGGCAACGACGGCGAGGTCATGCAGATCTTCCAATAATTTCTCGTAGTCTTTGAGAGACAGCAGGACTCCCGTCTTTTTCCCTGTTTCATCGATTACATACTGTGCTTGCGACATGGCCCTACTTTAACTGAAAGATAGCGAACCTAAAAGCGCGACGCCTACATCCGTTTCGGTACCCTAATTCCCAACGTCGCCAGCGCCGCAGTCAGCCGTTGCCGCGCAATGTCAGCCACCGCAATCAATACCGCTTTCTGTATTTCATCCTCCTCAGCGACGATGCGATGACGGTGATAGAAATTGTTAAAACCGCGCGCAAGCGTGAATGCGTACTTCGCTAAATTCGCCGGTTCGGCGGACGCAGCACATTGCGCGATGGCCTCTTCCAAACGCTCCGCCAACATCAGCAACGACCAGACTTCGGTTCCTGCTTCGCCGGCCAGAACTTCCGAAACGCGCGCTCCCGTTTGCGAATCAGTCGTCGCCTTCTGGAGCAGCTCAACCGAATCCACGATCGCCGTCTCATCGAGTTTGCGGAAAATCGAATTTGCCCGCACCGCCGCATACTGGCAATAAGGTCCTGTCTCGCCTTCGAAAGAGAGGGCTTCGTTGAAATCAAAAGCGATGACGGAGTTGCGCGTGAACTTGAGAAGGAAATAGCGCAAGGCCCCGACTGCTATTTCATGTGCAGTTGCGCTTCGCTCGTCCGTCGATAACTCAGGATGCCGCGCCTCGACTTCTTTCAACGCGTCCTTTTCCAAACGATCGATTAGATCGTCCGCCTTAACGCCGAAACCTTTGCGTCCGCTCATCTCAATGTAAGGGCGCGCGCGATCCTCTTCGCTCAACTCAATACCCAACTCGGTGCAAGCGGCAGGAGACAGCGCCACCATCTCATAACCAAAGTGAACGCTCGCCTCCGCGCCGATTTCCGGCACGAGCGCGACGACACCGCGCGCAACGATTTCCTGCGGATACGCCTGGCGGGAATCGATCACGTTGTAGACCTTCACGCCGCCGCCGAAATTGGGACGCGGCAATTCCGGAAGAATCTCGGCGTTAGGTTCGGTGGTCGTAACCCAGGCGACGTGCCCGTCCGGATAAGAACGAAAGGGCTTGTAGTTGAAATCCAAACCGAGTCGCCCCAACTTCCATAGTTGATAGGCGATGTCCTTGCCGGTGTAGGTTACCGTGCCGTTTGAGCGCACTATTATCTTGTCGGATTCGTGTTCGTCTGTGCCGGTGTGCGATTCAAACGGCATCACCCAACAACCTGCGTGCTTGCCCTGTGATTCGAACCGGATGACACCCGCGCTCTTCATCAGCTCAAAAGCGCGATCCCAAAAGTGCAAATGAAGAATGTCTGATTCGCGCGCCAGCAGGTCATAACGAATGTCGAGCCGCTCCATCGTATCGAGAATGCGTTCGACATTTCGGGTGGCCACATAGTCCGCTAGTTCGGCTGTCGGGTTGTTTCCAGCTTCGATCGCGTGCAACACATCGCTGCGCAACTTAAGTCTTGCTGAGTTTGTCTCTTCATCGGCGCTTTCGCGATAAAACACCCCGACACGCGTGTAGAGGTCCCAGCAGTAATAATCAAACGGAACGTTCGAAGGCAGGGAAGCATCGAGCGTTTTGATTTGGTCGAGCGTCATCTTCTCGATCTCGGTAAAGCCGACAACTACGTCCGCCACCTGGACGCCGGTGTTGTCGATGTAGTTTTGCACCTCGACGCGCTCGCCGGCCGCCTTGAGCACACGAACAAACGTATCACCGAGTACCGCGTTGCGAACGTGACCGATGTGCGCTGCCTTGTTCGGATTGATGCTGGTGTGCTCGACCATCTTTTTTGGACGGTCAGGCATGGGTGGAACTTCAGCAACCGCGCCCTGTTTTCCTGCGAACAGCGAAAGCAATTTGGCGCGATCGAAAAAGACATTTACGTAACCGGCGCCGGCAACATCGACCCGCGCAACTCCGGTGGCGGCTTCGAGTTTTGTTTTTAGCTGTTCGGCGATCGTGCGCGGCGGCACCTTCGCAGCCGTTCCTTGTTTAATGAGTTTCGCAAGTTCAAATGAGACGGGGAATGCCAGGTCGCCAAGCTCAGGGCGCGGCGGCGTCTCAGCGCCGATCTGGTCGAGCTCGATGCCAAACAGTTCGAGCGCCGCGTTGCGAACGGCTTCCTTTAGTTGATCCTGAAGTTGTAAGAGGGCCACTTGATTCCTGAGCTGAAAAGTTGCTTGTCCGGAAAAGCGGAAAGTATAGCTTAGCGGGTTTCCAATCCGCTATTGCGGTTCGTGGTGGCATGAAGTCAGTACCGCCTGCGGTAGCGGGTGGGTTCCGACGTTGCCAGTTATCGATTGCCAACTGGGACGATCGCGAGACGCCAATCGACAATCGACAATTAAGACACCCACCCGCTACCGCAGGCGGTACTGACCTCATGTCACACGGTTGTCGTTAATCCGGTAAGGCTTTGTTGTAGTCATCGCTTTTGGCGTTTTCTGACCGCGCTCTGTTACCATCTTCGTAAATCGTAAATCGTGAATCCTAAATAGACGGGCCGGGCCTGCGTTCGCTTTACTATTCACGATTTACGATTCACGATTCACGCTCTTATGAAGACTCTCTATTTCGATTGCTTTGCCGGAGCCAGCGGCGACATGATTCTCGGCGCGCTGGTTGCCGCCGGTGTTCGCCCGCAGGAGTTGAAAGATCAACTCTCGCTGTTGGGCGTTTCAGGGTATGCAATCGATTTTGAAACAGTGAATCGTTCCGGAATCAGCGCTACTTACGTCCGTGTGCAGACCGCGCACGAACACGCGCATCGCCATCTTTCCGACATTCTAAAAATCATTTATGACTCGTGTTTATCCGAGACTGTTAAGGAGCGCGCCGCGAAAATATTTTCGCGTCTCGCCGAAGCTGAAGCGCGCGTCCATAACGAGCCTATCGAAAAAATTCATTTCCACGAAGTCGGGGCGCTTGATGCCATCATCGACGTCGTAGGTGCCGCGATATGTTTTGAGTTGCTTGGCATTGAGCGGTTTGTATCGTCGGCGTTGCACGTCGGCAGTGGCACGGTTGAGATGGACCATGGTCGATTTCCAGTGCCACCGCCGGCAGTGACGGAATTGTTGAAAGGCGCCCCGTTCTATTCGACCGAGATTAAGGGTGAACTCCTGACACCGACCGGTGCCGCGATCATCACGACCGTTTGTTCGGAATTCGGCGCGCTGCCGCAGTTGAAACTTGAACAGACCGGTTATGGCGCCGGAACGCGCGAGTATGAAAAGTTTCCGAACGTGCTCCGCGTGTTGATTGGGGAAACGACGGACGCCGAGCGCCACGACGCGAAGCTTTGGATGCTGGAAACAAATGTGGATGACATGTCGCCGCAAGTTTTTGGGCACGTGATGGAGCGAGCTTTTGAGTTGGGCGCGCTGGATTGCTATTTCACGCCTGTCCAGATGAAGAAGAACCGTCCCGGCGTTCTGTTGTCAGTACTCTGTGGCGAAGCCGAGCGCGAAGCGTTATTGGATCTGCTTTTTTCAGAGACAACGACATTAGGCATTCGCAGCTACCAGGTGGACCGCCGCGCGCTTGAGCGTCACACGGTGCGAGTGGAAACGCCGTATGGAGCGATTGATGTTAAAGTAGCGCAACTAAATGGCCACATAGTCAAGGAGATGCCGGAATACGAGCAGTGCCGGCAAGCGGCGCGCAACGCGAATGTGCCGCTGCGGATCGTCGAAGACGCGGCCCGAAGTGCCTACGCTGAGACTGTTAAATAGTGATCCAAAGAGCGGGGGCATGCCCGCCTTCCCGACCTCGAGCTGATTAGAGTGGCGCAATGAGTCGGTGGTGGAATGACGTTGACCGAGTTAACGAGCGAGACGGATGCCTCGCAGGTTGGGAAGGGGGCATGCCCCCCGGCTCTTACGTAGCAAATGATGGCGACAAAGCTTACAAGTCAGGCGCCCAACGAAACGGCCCAGCAGAATCAACCTGCTGCGGTTGATCTTGATCTGATCGCGCAAGGCGTGCGCCTGATTCTTGAAGGCCTCGGCGAAGATCCGAAACGTCCGGGCTTACAGGAAACACCAAGGCGCGTCGCCGAGATGTACGCCGAGCTGACCTCCGGCATGCGCGAAGACCCGGCGCAGCACGTGGTGCCTTTACCGGGCGATAAGCATGATGAAATGGTGATCGTCAAAGACATCAGCATTGCCTCGATGTGCGAACATCATCTGGCGCCGTTCGTCGGCAAGTGTCACATCGCTTACATTCCGCGCGACGGACGCATTCTCGGAATCTCGAAACTGGCACGTCTGGCTGAAACATTTTCGCGGCGCTTGCAACTTCAAGAGCGCCTGACCACCGATATCGCAAACACGCTATTCGAGGGATTGAAACCTATTGGCGTGATGGTAGTGATCGAAGCATCGCACACGTGCATGACACTGCGCGGAGTTAGAAAAGCCGACGCCAAGACAGTTACCTCGGCGGTACTCGGCGGTTTTCGCACTGACCCACGCACGCGCGCTGAAGCGATGGCGCTTATTACAGGCAAGGAGTGAAATCCACATGCAAAGACTATCGATGCCGTTTCGAATCCTGAGCGTTGCGACGCTGATCAGCTCGGTCGCTTTTAGTAGCTATTCGCAAACGCGTGGGCGAACGAATGTGGCTCTCAATGAAGACGCGATGCGAGCCCACGTCCGTTACTTGGCGAGCGATTTGCTGGAAGGTCGCGGCACCGGCGCACGCGGTGGTGAACTCGCGGCCGGCTACATCGCAGCGCAGATGGAAGCGCTGGGACTGAAAGGCGCCGGCGCGAACGGCAGTTTCTTTCAACCAGTCTCGCTCGTCGGCGTGAAAGCTGATCCGAACATGAAACTGGTTATCTCGGGACGGAACGGTAAAGAAACTTTTAAGTTTGCCGATGACTATGTCGCGTTTACCGGCGCTCAAACCGAAGATATCGATGTTGACTCGGATTTGGTTTTCGTCGGCTATGGCATCAACGCGCCCGAACAGAAATGGAACGACTACAAAGGCGACGCGGCGGACTATCGTGGCAAGATTTTGGTGATGATGGTGAACGATCCGCCGGCAACCGCGGCTGAGCCAAATCTTTTCGGCGGCAAAGCGCTGACCTACTACGGTCGCTGGACATACAAGTTTGAAGAGGCCGCGCGTCGCGGTGCCGCGGGTGTAATTCTGCTTCATACCGACGAATCCGCTGGTTATCCCTGGAGTGTGGTGCGCACTTCCAACGGTTCCTGGCGGTTCGACATCGCGCGGACGGCTGGCGACCCGACGCCGTTTCTGAATATGCGTTCGTGGGTCACCAACGATACGGCGCAAAAGATAATGAAGCTGGCCGGCTATGATCTGGCCGACATGCGCGCGAAGGCAGCGTCACGTGACTTTCAACCGGTCAAACTAAATCTCAAGGGAAAGATCAATCTTAAGAGCGAACTAAAACGCGTCCAGGCGCCAAACGTTGTCGGCATTCTGCCCGGTCGCGATCCCAAACTGCGCGACGAGTACGTAGTTTACTCGGCGCATTGGGACCACTTTGGCGTTGGTGCTCCTGACAAAACTGGTGACACGATTTACAACGGCGCGGTAGACAACGCAACCGGGTGCGCGGCGATACTGGCGATTGCTGAAGCGCTTGCGAAACTGCCGCCGGCGCAACGGCCTCGGCGTTCAAGTTTGTTTCTGTTCCCCACCGCGGAAGAGCAGGGGTTGCTGGGCGCTGAATGGTATTCAAGACATCCGGTTGTGCCGGTAGAGAAAACTGCTGCGAATGTGAACCTGGATTCCATGAACATGCTCGGGGTAACTCGCGATTTCACGCCGTTGGGCGCCGAGCGCTCCACCCTTGAAGCGGTGGTCCAGGCCGTGGCCCGCGAACGAGGACTGCGCATCTCGCCGGATTCGCGACCGGAGCAGGGTTCATTCTACCGTTCCGATCACTTTCCCTTTGCGAAGGTCGGCGTGCCCTCGATTAGTTTGAAAGAGGGTGACGATTTTGTGGGCCATCCCAAGGGTTGGGGCGCGCAGGAGTTCAAGGTGTACAACACCCAGCACTATCATCAACCGTCAGATGAATTCGATCCGAACTGGAACTACCAGGGCATGATTCAGGAGACGGAGATTGCAATGGCGATTGGGATGCGAATCGCGAACGATCCGGCGATGCCGCGCTTTAAGCCGACGGATGAGTTTGCGAAAGCGCAGAGAAGGTAAGCCCGAAGCTATTCATACATACTCGATCACTGCCGCGATTGAGAGAACTATTTCCTCCAGCGTTGTAGCCGATACCCTCCCGAGTTTTCGGATAAACCGCTGTAGATCCATTCCTCTTATTTGTAAGGAATCTACCGCTGAAGTTTTAGTAAGACCGTTATCCGGAGTAGGGTCGACTCGGACATGCCAAATGTTCACTGCATAGTGTTCTTTCCAGTCTGTTATGGGAGCCACCAGCTTGACTGGTAGACGACCTACCGCGTCAGCGCTAATGATTACTGCTGGTCTGGTTTTGCGAATCTCGCTACCTAGCGTCGGATCGAAATTAACCAACCAAACGTCTCCGCGCTCCGGTTTCGGAAGTCTAGTACTCGACAATGTCACCACCCTGCCAACTTTCGCGTTCTTCGACAGTCGGGTTGGACTCATAGTGGCCTGCTGCTTCTTCGGCCTGCTGGTAAAGTATTTTTCGACGTTCGGCAAGCGGCAGCCCCAGGAAAGCGCGTCGTTGTTCGAGTGTTAGTGGCGCCTCCGACCTAACCAAGTCATTCTGTTTGAGCATGCGATTTGCTCCCCCTTCGTACGGTGTATCATACTACGCGACAACGAAAAGTCAGAGAGATCGGTGGCGGCGCAGGTCGCATTGCTTGCATGAAAACTTTCTACGTTACAACACCCATCTACTACGCCAACAGTCTGCCGCACCTGGGCCATCTCTACACCATGATCGTCGCGGACGCGATCGCGCGTCACAAACGCCAGCAGGGAATTGAAACGTTTTTTCTCACCGGCACGGACGAACACGGCATCAACATCGAGCGCGCTGCCGAGCGGAACAATCGCACACCCAAAGAGCAGGCCGACTACGTTGTCAGTTATTTCAAAAGGATGACCGCCGAGTTTGGTCTGGACACTGAACACGGCGGTTACGACATTTTCATGCGCACCAGCGAGCCCTTTCACTACGAAGGTGTTAGCGAATTTTGGCGATGCGCCGCGCGGGCGAAAACGCCCAAAGGCAATTCTGCGATTTACAAGGGTCACTACGAAGGTTGGTTTTGCGCGGCCTGCGCTGCTTACAAAACGGAAGACGAGTACGCCAAGCCGAAGAACGCCGGAAACCCGCCAACCTGTCTAATCCATGACATCGCCCTCGATCGCATTTCCGAGGACAGTTATTTCTTTCGACTTTCTGATTATGGCGAAGCGTTGCTGGAGCTTTACGAATCACGTCCCGACTTTGTGCAGCCGGAAACGCGGAAGAATGAAGTCACCAGCTTTGTGCGCGGCGGACTACAGGACCTTTCAATCAGCCGTTTGAAGAGTTCAGTGAGTTGGGGCGTGCCCGTGCCGGACGATCCGGACCACACGATGTATGTTTGGTTTGATGCGCTTACGAACTACATCACAGCAATCGGATTTGGCAACGAGCAACAGAATCGTGCGGTTGGCTTTGAAAAGTTTTGGCCGGCGCTGCATCTGGTTGGCAAAGACATTCTGCGCTTCCACGCCGTTTATTGGCCCGCCTTTCTGATGGCCGCGGGCGTCGAGCAGCCGCGCGCGATTGTGGCCCATGGCATGTGGCTCGATCCGAACGGCAGAAAAATGTCCAAGACTTTGGGTAACACGATCGAGCTGGACGTGCTTGGCAAGCATTTCTCCGTCGATGCAATTCGTTATTTCTGTTTGCGCGAAATGGTGTTCGGCCAGGACGGGCGCTTTGGTTATGAAGCATTGATCGATCGGGCCAACAGCGATCTCGCCAGCGGACTGGGTAATCTTTCCAGCCGCACGCTGACGATGATTACCCGATACAATAGCGGCCGCGTGCCTTCAGGTGTGATTTCGGAAGACAAGTTGCTGCTTGCAAAACGCGCGGGTGTTGACACCGACGCCTCCACAATCGCGGGCTTCATCGAGCATGCGCGCGTCCAGTATCTGCAGCAGCTTGAAAGTTATTCGTTCAGCAAGGCGCTGGAGGTGGTCTGGTCCATTATCGCGCGTGTCGATAAAATGATCAGCGAAGCAAAACCGTGGGAGCTCGCGAAAGATGCCAACCAAGGTCAGACGCTGGGTGCGGTATTGTATCGCGCCGCGGAAACACTGCGTTGGTTATGCATCATGCTTTATCCGGTGATGCCGGCGGCAACCCTGGAAATTTGGCGTCAGCTAAATCTCAGCGAACAATTAGCGGAGTTGGATCCGGCAAAGCTTAAGTGGGGGGAACTCAAGGAAGAGGCGCCAATCGGCGAAGTTAAGCCGATCTTTCCACGACTCGATAAAGCAAAAACTATGGAAGCGATAGGCCAGAAAACAGAAATCAAAAGTCAGAAGTCAGAAGTCGGAACAGAAGAGTCAGAAACGCATTCCGGCCGACATGCAACGGAAGCGGATGCCGTTCCAGGCGCGCCGCAAGCAGACACCAAACCGCCCGCACCACAACACGGCGCGACTGAAGCCGATGCCGTGCCGGGAGCCGAAGGCGTCGCGAACTTTATCGACATTAGCGATTTCACCAAAGTTGAACTTCGTGTTGGCCAGGTCTTGACCGCCGCGCGCATTCCCAAGTCAGACAAGCTGCTGCTGTTGACTGTGGATATTGGAGAAGAACAGCCGCGTCAGATTCTGGCGGGCATCGCCGAGCATTACGCGCCTGAGGAAATGACAGGGCGCAAGATTGCCGTCGTTGCCAATCTCAAACCACGCAAGATGCGCGGGCACGAATCGCAAGGCATGTTACTCGCCGCGTCCGTTGGCGAAGGAGACAGGCCTGTCCTTGCGACCTTTGTTGAAGACATTCCCAACGGCGCGCGTTTGAAATAACCACGGCGGCCAGGTTTGGCTTTACTGGTGGATTAAACTTCCAAGGCAACAGTTGAAGTTGGCTTTCGCTCCAGAGGAGCGAGATGTTTATAGCTACGAAGGCACAGAGAGATCTCGCTCCGGTAGGAGCGA
>DNND01000150.1:40087-41489 GCA_003488005.1 Blastocatellia bacterium
CTCGCCCCGCTGGGGCGAAGTGAAAAACTACTTACGCAAACCCTCAAGGAGAAAACGTCATGGACAAAATCGCAAACATAGTTGACACACTTCGCTTTCGTGGCAGCGTCGACTCGTCGGAGTTCAACGATATTCCAGCCGTTCACGCGAGCGCGGCACCATCAATTGAAGACTGGCAAATGAATTTCGAAGGAGGCACGCTAAGTGGCTCGTGCCAAATCACTTCTGACCAGCCAATCATCGGCGCCGGATTGATCGCCTACTCAGAAGACGGTGTAAAAATGTACTTCGGGAATTATTGCTCGATGTCTGACGCCAAAAACCAAACCAACGATACCGTCGCGCTTCCGACCGCGAGTACCGCGCTTTTCGACCCGGATACCAACGGACGGAATATCATGTCGATAGTCTACGGCGAGTTGGTCGGCCCGGATGGAAAACCAATTCCTTTTAGTCAACAGCAGAACTTCACTGTCTGAAGGGGTTTGAGTCTATCCGCAGATTACAGAGATTCCGCGGATTCTGTAACGTCAGATGTTTGTTTCCGTCTTTTGCATCGGCGTAATCTGCGGATTTGAGTTTCTGCAAAGCGCGCGCGCTAATGTTCATTGATTCGCATGCACACATCGATGGGCCGGAGTTTGACCCCGATCGGGATGAGGTCATTCAGCGTGCGCGCGACGCCGGAGTTTCTCTAATTCTCACGGTCGGTACAGGCGATCCTAGCAGCGGGGCACTCGAGCGAGCAGTTGCTCTAGCAACGCAAAACGAAGTCGTTTATGGAGCTGTTGGTACGCACCCTCACGACGCCCGTCTCTACGACAAGGCGGCGGAAGATAAAATCATTGAACTCATCAACGATAATTCCCGTGTCATCGCCTGGGGTGAGATCGGCCTCGACTTTCATTACGACAACTCACCGCGCGAAGTGCAGGTGGACGTTTTCCGCCGCCAATTAAGATCCGCGCGCGAACTAAAAGTTCCGGTGATCATTCACACCCGCGAGGCGGAAGTCGAAACGATTGAAGCGCTGCGAACAGAATGGTACGGCGCGGGATTGGCCGGCATTATGCATTGCTTCAGCGGCAGTCAGACGTTGGCCGACAACGCCTTGGAACTAGGCATGCTGATTTCCTTTTCAGGAATCCTGACGTTTAAGAAGGCTGACGATTTGCGGGCCGTCGCGCGCCGTGTTCCGCTGGATCATTTGCTGATCGAAACCGACTGTCCTTACCTGACGCCGGTACCCTATCGCGGAAAACGAAACGAGCCGGCTTACGTGGTTGAAGTGGCGCGGTGCCTGGCGGAGTTACGCGAAATCAGTCTTGAAGAGATTGGAGAAATCACCACCGCGAATTTCGCGCGCCTGTTTCATTTGCCCGATAAACTTTAGTTTGTCGCT
>DNND01000150.1:41820-42135 GCA_003488005.1 Blastocatellia bacterium
CTAAAGCTTATCGGACATCACGCTGAGGCCGCTGCCAGCCCTAGCGACAACTTTCACATGCTCGGCTTTTGATGGTATTCTCAAAGGCCAAAACAATCTTCCATTTTGATCGACTTATTGAGCACCTAAGACCCCAATGGCCCAGCAAAATTCTTTCGACATCGTCTCGGAGGTGGATCGCGCCGAGGTAACGAACGCAATCCAGCAAACCATCAAAGAGGTACGGCAGCGCTTTGACTTCAAAGGCAGCACCGCCACCGTCGTTCTGGAAAAGGACGAGTTGGTGCTGAGCGCTGAAGACGAAACCAAGCTGCG
>DNND01000150.1:42426-43839 GCA_003488005.1 Blastocatellia bacterium
GCTGAAGACGAAACCAAGCTGCGGAATATGAATGACATTCTGCAGCAGAAGCTGGTGCGCCGCAGTGTGCCGCTCAAGGCGCTGAGTTACGGAACGGTTGATCCGGCGGCGGGCGGCAGCGTCAGGCAACGAGTTCAGATTCAGCAGGGCATCCCGCAGGAGAAAGCCAAGGAAGTTGTAAAGTTCATCAAAGATTCGAAGGCGAAAGTGCAGGCATCGATTCAGGCTGACGTGGTGCGCGTCTCAGGCAAGGATCGGGACACGCTTCAAGACGTCATAGCCAAACTCAAAGCGAAAGATTTTGGCATCGACATGCAGTTTTCCAATTACCGGTCAAACTGATCGCGGTTTACGGTCAATACGAATGCACGCAACCGAGCAAAGCGCAGTTCTTGAAGAGGCAAGGCTTTCCGCCAAGCGCATCTTCAGTCTCATCGAAGCCGACCTGTTGCAGGTCGAGACGGAGTTTGAGCGACAAGCGCGTTCCAACGTTCAGGTCATCGCCTACCTGGGTGATTACCTGCGCGAGTCGGGCGGCAAACGCGTCCGGCCGGCGCTAACGATTCTTTCGAACTACGCCGTTGGCGGCGCTGGCTCGCGTTACAACTCAATTCGCATGGCAACGGTGATGGAGTTTCTGCATACGGCCACGCTGGTCCATGACGACATAATCGACAAAGCCGACACGCGCCGGAATCGTCCCACCGTGAACGCGCTTTATGGAAACGAAACTGCCGTGTTGATGGGCGACTGGCTTTACATGTCTGCTTTTGAAACCAGCCTCGCCGAGCGATCGTTGCCCATTCTCGATATTCTGACGCGCGTCACGCGCAAGATGACTGAAGGCGAGCTGCTGCAGTTGACTACTTTGAATCGCACGGATGTTTCCGAGCAGCACTACCTCGACATCATTCAACGCAAGACCGCGTATCTCTTCAGCGCTTGTTGCGAAGTGGGCGGCATACTCGGCAACGCCGGCGAACAAGAGCAAAAGGCGCTGGCGGATTATGGTTTCAATCTTGGGATGGCATTCCAGCTAACGGATGACTTATTGGACTTTACCTCGAGCGACGACAAGTTGGGGAAGGCAGTCGGTGTGGACCTGTTGGGCGGCAAAGTAACGCTGCCATTGATCTACCTGATGGCCGCCGATTCGTCGGCGCGCGATTTAGTTGAGGCCGTCATGGTTGATGGAAGTTATGAAAGCGTGGAGCGGTCACGACTGTTGGCAGCGCTGGAACGCGTTGGCGCCCTCGAACGCGCCAGAAGTCGCGCGGATGAGTACGCCGAAGCGGCAGGACGCGCGATCGAAAATCTGCCGGCTTCTGAATATTCGCAGGCTCTCCAGTCAATTCCTACTTATGTGCTCGACCGCGATCGCTAAACACGCTTATGGACTGCGGCGGCTTGACG
>DNND01000118.1 GCA_003488005.1 Blastocatellia bacterium
CGAGTATCGCGGCCGCTTTGGACAGTAAAAACTCATGAGGCAGCAAATGCGGAAATTTGATCACTGCCTCGGTGGTCGTTGCTTGACTACCAGTATTATCCGACGGTAACATTTCGCGATTTTGTCAGGAACTGTTTTAACGCTGGGTTCTCCCTCCCGATAGCTTTAACGCATCCATCACCCGGCCGCTGAAGATTTAGAAAGGTAACTCATGCCTCGCATCCTCCATCGCTACTCGTACGCCCAGCTGGTTCTGGTTCTATCCCTGCTCTTACTTCTGACGAGTTTTCCACTAGCGCAAACCCGTTTGGTCCGAACCTTATCGTCGTCTATTCCGAGCGCAAGAGGAATCAGTTTCGCCGAGCATAAAACGAATGTTGCTCAGCTGGACTATTCTCAGTCGGTTGTTCCCGCAGTTTCGACCAAGCAATCAGCACGCGCGGACCTAACGACCTCTTCCGCTAAAGCGAAAGAGGCGTATGGCGTCATGCCGTTGAGTTTTGAAGCCAACAGCGGACCGACCAACCGGAAAGTAAAGTTCCTGGCCAGGGGCCAGGGCTACGGGTTGTTCCTAACCGCCACCGGTCCTGTCATATCCTTGACGAAAAACTCCGCGAAGAAGACCGCTTCAGGAACCAGCTTGATCGCCGAAGAAAATGAGCCGTCAACCGACATTGCGGTGGTTTCATGGGAAATGGTGTCCGCCAACAAGTCGCCACGAATATCCGGCGTCGATGCGCTGCCAGGTAAAGCCAACTACTTCCGCGGAAATGATCCGTCTCAGTGGCGGACGAACGTTCCTACTTATGCGAGGGTGCGATACAGCAATGTCTATCCGGGAATCGATGTCATTTACTACGGCAATCAACGGCAACTTGAATACGATTTCATCGTTGCGCCCGGCAAAGATCCAAACCGTATCAAGCTCAGCTTCAAAGGCGCGGACGCTGCATTAGATGCTCAGGGTAATTTGGTTCTTCGCACTCCTGCCGGCGACATCACGCAAGCAAAGCCCTTCGCTTATCAGGAAATTGCCGGCGTTCGTCGCGAAGTCTCCGCTCGTTATCGAGCGGTTAAAGGTGTCGTGAGTCTCAGCCTGGCAAACTACGACCGCACTGTACCCTTGGTTATCGACCCGGTGCTGGTTTATTCAAGCTTCCTGGGTGGCATTAATGGAGAAGAAGGCCGGGGCATCGCGGTCGACTCTCAGGGCAATGCCTACATTACGGGCAAAACTTTCTCTAGTGATTTTCCCGTAGTGGGAGCGTTCCAGGGAACGAAAGGCTCCTCAGGTTCTGATGCTTTCGTGGTCAAGGTTAACCCCAGTGGAAACGCATTAATTTATTCAACGTACCTTGGTGGCAACGGCTCGGAAACACCCGCTGGTATCAAAGTGGATGATGCGGGAAACGCCTATGTTGCGGGCACGACGTTTTCCACGAACTTTCCTACCACGGTGGCAAGTGTTCAGCCGACTAAAGATAAACTTGCCGATGGTTTCATAACCAAACTTAATTCTTCAGGGTCCTCTTTGATCTACTCAACTTTTCTCGGGGGCGACGATGACGACAGCATTTTGGGATTGGCCCTGAGCGCGGATGGTCGTGTTTCGGTCACCGGCAACTCTTATTCTTCACGGTTTGCCGCGAGTGTGTTTCCGGCACCGAGAGGTGACGGCTCTGCCAATAAGACGATTAATCGCGCAGCGAATTGGTCGGTTAGCGCGAATGGTTTGACCGCCAGCGTTGTCAATAGCTTCGCGATTCAGCCAGGTAATTCGAATATCATTTACGCCGCAACCAACACGGGAATATTTAAGACCATAGATGGTGGCGCGAATTGGACTCCAGCCGGATTAGGAAACCCAGCCACTACGCCTCCCGCTAGTAGCTCCGTCGTAATCGACCCGTTGGGCACGTCAATTGTGTACGCCGGAACGGAGAACGGCGTTTACCAGAGTACCGACGCCGGAACAACCTTTCAAAGAAAGAGCAACGGACTATTCACTGAGCCTATTGAATCGTTGGCTATTGACGCGGTCGATTCGTCGACCCTTTATGCCGGCACGTTTTCGGGCCTTTTCAAAACCGTCACCGGTGCTAACACATGGACAGAAGTAGTTTATGGATCATTAGTCACGCCTGCGCCCGTGATGAAGGTTGTCGTGGATCCTACGAACCACACGGTCGTCTACGTCGGCACACTCACCAGTGGCCTTTATAAAACCACCAGCGGTAATGGCTGGGTGAGTCTCAACTCCGGAGCCGTCATGAACAACGGTCAGGTCACGGCATTGGCAGTCGATCCGGTTAACTCTTCCGTTGTCTACGCCGCCTTTTTTGATGTACCGAATTTATTTAAAACGACCAACGGTGGTGCGTCGTGGACGAGCTTGAACCTCTCATACACGCTCGACGGCCAGTCTGGTCAATTTGCCGAAATCACCGCGCTAACGGTCGACCCGGTTACTACCAATACCGTGTATGCTGGGACCTTTGGCGGCGGAGTCTTTAAGAGTACCGATGCCGGCGCGAATTGGAGCCAGAGCAACACAGGATTGACTCAACCCTATGTAACCGGGCTCGCACTCGACAGTGCCAATCCAGCCGTCTTGTTTGCCGGCTTGGCGCGTGATGGGGATTCATTTGTTGCAAGGGTCAACTCCGGTGGATCGAGTGTAGACTACGTCCGCAACTTTGGTGGAGACCGCGACGAGTCTGCTCAGGCGATTGCGGTTGACACGGATGGCAGCGCATACGTTGCGGGAGAAACGGCGTCGTCCAATTTTCCGACAGTGAACGCGTTGCAGTCGACGCCAACTAAATTGGGGGACGCATTCGTCGCAAAGTTTAATAACTCCGGCAACTTTGTCTACTCAACATTTTTAGGTGGCAACAGCGGAGAATTTGCGTACGCGATTGCTGTTCGAGATGGAAATGCTTTCGTAGTGGGTCAGACGGGTTCGACTGACTTTCCAACGGTCAACGCATTCAAATCCGTGCTGTCGCAGAACGATGCGGACGCCTTTGTTGCGAAATTGAACTCATCCGGTACCGCGCTCGATTTTTCTACTTACCTTGGAGGCTCCAGCAGCGATAAGGCGCTCGGTGTTGCCGTCGATGCGCCCGGAAACATTTATGTTACCGGCTCAACGGCCTCCCTGAATTTTCCGGTACTCGCGGCGCCTCAAAATTTCTTTTTCGGAGGAGGGCTCGATGCCTTCGTAACGGAGTTTAACCCCAGCGGCAGTCAACTGATCTACTCGACATTTTTAGGTGGAACAGCAAGCGACCAAGCCAACGCGATAGCTGTCGGTGCGGCTGGAGATACCTACATAACCGGAGTTACCAGTTCCTTCGATTTTCCCACTGTGAATGCGTTTCAATCGGTGCGTAGAGGAAACGACGCGTTCTTTGCCAAGATTGGTGCGGCCACTCCGGTCGGCAGCGTCCAGTTTGCGCAAGCCGATTACTCAACTCCTGAGGAGGGCGGGGGTGTTACCGTGGAAGTGACACGAACCGGCCTGACCTCGACTGAGATGTCGATCAACTACGCCACTTTTGATTCTTCGACGGGAAACTGTAATCAGATAACCGGCAACGCCTCGTCAAAGTGTGACTATGAAACCATGGTTGGAACGTTGCATTTTGCCCCCGGTGAGACGTCAAAGACGATATACATCCCACTCATCAATGACTCATACCTGGAGGGCAACGAAATCTTTAGGGTGTTGTTGAGCGGAGTAGTGGGCGGCGTGCTTGGTACGCCGAGCACCGCGAACATAACGATCACCAGCAGTGATACCGCCAACGGTCCCAACCCGATCGATCAGGCAAACTTCTTCGTGCGCCAGCATTACATTGATTTCCTTAATCGCGAACCGGATGCCAGTGG
>DNND01000037.1:0-9918 GCA_003488005.1 Blastocatellia bacterium
ACCCGCTACCGCAGGCGGTACTGGCTTCATGCCACCGCGTTGAGAGTGATTGACGGCATTCAAGATTGTGAGGCTGCTCAAACCGCATCTGTACTCTGTGTTTGAGCGTGTTCGGTTAAGAGAGCAAATCTGATATTCTTACGACCAGTTTTCCTGTGGTTGTTTCTAACGTCTGAGTGCCCTTAATAACGAACATGAAAATGATCCGCCGCTCCGCGATTTGTCTGAGCATTTGCTTGTGGCTGTCGCTCGGCATGGCTAACGCCCAATCGACCGACATCAACGTGCCGGTGCCGGTGCGTACCAACGACATCAGTGCGACTATCGCTGCGCGTGACCTTGGCGATTCGCGGCTTACGGATCACTTTTATGCGTTTACCGGAACGCCGGGCGATCTGCTGATCACGGTCGACAGCCGCAACATGAATGGCGATGTCGATGTGTTTACCGCAACCGGCTTGCGGCCGCTTTTGAAATTTACGATTTATGAAGGTGCGTCAGCACCAATTACAAAAAGCATTTACCTGCGCCAGCGACTGGATCTGATCCTGCGTGTCGAAGCGCGCACGCCAAACGATGACGATGCGGTTTATCGCATTCATTTTGGCGGCGCCTTTGAGCCGCTAGCCGGCGCACCATTGGTTTCTGAAAACGAAAACAATCCGGCCGAACCTACTGCAGCGGGCGCGCGCGGCGGTAAGAAGGGAAGAAGAGTTTCTTCGGTCGGTGCGCGTATCGAGGAACCGCCTGAGCCAACGGTTGCAGCCGCACCGACGCCTGAGCCAACGCCAGAGCAGCCCGCCGAAGCAACAAAACCGGCGACATCCAGGACCGCGCGAAACCCGCGTAATCGCCGGGGCGCACGTGGGAGCAGAAGCACGCCTGCCACGAAGCAGGAACAACCTGCCGAAAGCTCTTCGACTGAATCTCCCGCTCCGACTTCAAGCGAAACTCCGGCCGCGCCCGCGACCGAGAGTAAGCCGGCGCCGCGGCGGCGCGGTTCGCGACGAGGCGTGACCGGGACCGCAACTGCGCGCAAAACTGAACCAGTACCCGGGCCGGAACCGAACACGGGACCGCGCCTGGTAATTGAAACGGATGACGGCACATTGATCGAACACTACATGAGCAGCGTGCGTCGCGTCACCGTGGAAAATGGTTTGGTTGTGATCCTAGGAAAAGATGGGAAGGTTGAGAGAGTGCAGTTGGCGAACATCGTGCGCATGTCGATCGCGCCTTAGACATTTAAGCCTCTTCGACGCGTAGCGTCGGGACGAATTTAGCCCGGCCTTTCAAGGCCGGGAAAGATCCATAAAGTATTAGCGTCGCGTAGCCACGCTTGAAATTAGCGCGAATTTCAAACGTCGCTACGCGACGAGAACCCTCTCACCACCTTGTCCCGGCCTTGAAAGGCCGGGCTAAACTCGCACCGACGCTACGCGTCGAAAGACACTTGATCACTACTTTGGTTTCTCACTTCGGTTTCAAACTTGCGAGCTTATCGCGAAACTGCGGCAGGTCTTGATTGCTGGGATCGGCTTTCTCCAAATTCGCGATTGCTTTGTCAGCTGCTTTTGCATCGCCTTTCTGTAAATACAGGTACGTCAAGCTGGCAAGCAAGCTGACCTCACCAGGCTTCTTTGCCAGCGCCGCTTTGTACCAGGTCTCAGCCTGATCATAGTGTGCGGCTTCCATATTTGCTTCGCCTAGCATCGCCAACACTTCATAGTTGTCGGGGTGGATCTGATTCGCCTTCAATAAAAACTCAACCGTCTCATCGTAACGTTGCACCTGGTACTCGAGTTTGGCGGCGGTCACCTGCGCGTCGAAATCCTTGGGATTGCTGCGCGCTTTCGCCAGGGCTGCCTGCACTTGTGCGAACACTTGTTGCGGATTCTGCTGGTCTTCGCCGCCACCTTGAATGGGAGGATGATCGGCCGGCAGAGTTTGGGAGGACGGGGCCGCTAGCGGAGAGTTTGCTCCAGAACGCTGGCTCATCGTGCTCGCAAAGATGAAACCGACGATGAAGCCGAACAGCACGCCGATGATCGCAAAAAGAAGATTGTCTCGAGTCATTATTTGTCGGCGTCTTTCATAATGGTTTTGATTTGTTCGCGCAGCTCCGGACTATTTGTGTGGCCGTGCGCGGTAATGGCATGTTGAGTGGCTGCATCCAGCACTTCAGCTTCCGTTCCTTCAATGCTCAGCGTGCAGTTTTTCTCGCTCGGATGAAGCCGGCAATCAACAACTCTTCGAGTTTGGTCCGACATCGCAATCTCCTTTTGCAAATCGTTCTTCGAATCAAAAACAAAGGCGCATTATCTCATGGTCGGGAAGGGGGCATGCCCCCGCTGGCTGGGATGACATTCAACGAGCGGGGGCATGCCCCCTTCCTAACCACGAGGCAAACATTTCTTGACTCAATTCAGCCAGCGCAAACCCTTGTATACAGAAATCCTATTTGGCATTGGAATTGGCGAGCGTCTTCGCCTGATCAATCCTTTGCGTAAGCGTCTGGGCTAACTCGGAACCAGCCGGCGTCTTCGCTAAGAGACGCTGCCAATAAACAACCGCTTGCTTGTAGTTCTTTATTTCAAAGGCGGCGCTGCCTGCGAGTTCCAGTCCTTTGGCGTTGTCCGGATCGACCTGCAATGACTTCGCGATCAGTTCCTGGGGCTTTCCTTGTAAGTGTTTCCCGTTGGCCATCGCCGTCGCGAACGCGTAATCGGCCCACAGGTTGGCATCGTCTGCTTTCAAAGCCGTAGCCTTAGCATAAGCGTCGCTCGCTTCCTGATATTTCTCCATGCTCGTGTACGAGCGACCCAACATGGTCCATCCCTGAACATCATTTGGGTTTTCTTCAAGGCGCTTTGCCAGCTTGGCGACATTCGCTTGTACGTTCGGCTGCGTCATTTGCGAATCAGGCTGGGAACTCTCAGCGGCAAGCGATTCCGGCGGCGGCTCGGGACGACCCTGCGGCTGCAATCGTGGATTGCCGATTTGCAAGTAAAGCACTATCGCGAGGACCGGAATAGCAAATGCGATTGCATAAGCCGGCCGGCGATCCGGGTTGGCGGGTGCGGGTTTTGCTGAAGCGTCAGCGGAAGCGAAAACATCTTCAAGCATGCGGCGCTCAATTGCATCGCGATCCTTTTGATACTGATCCTCAGCGATGATGCCGTTGCGCAGGTCAGCTTCAAGTTCAGCGAGTTGATCGCGATAGACGCTGACGTTTGATTCTTTGCTTTCGTCTTTCGGCTTGGCGTCCTCGGCCGCAAGCAGCGGCGGCAGCACAAACGCCAGCGCGATCGCAACCATGACGGCTCCTATTACCCAGAAAAGAATCACGCGGTTTCCTTTCCGCTTTCGGAAGCGAGCAGCGCTTCCGCCTGGCGCCGTTCTTCCACCGACAAAGGCGATTCCGTAATCAGGCCGCTGCGCCGTTTCACATAACGAAACAACAAGAGGAGTCCGGCAAGCAACAAGACAAAGGGACCAAACCACAGCAAGTAGGTGGTTGGATCAACCGGTGGATTGTAGAGAATGAATTTTCCGTAGCGAGTGGTGAGATAGTTGATTATTTCTTTGTCGCTCTTGCCGGCTTTCATTTGCTCGCGAATCTGAGTGCGTAGATCTTCCGCCAGGTCGGCGCGCGAATCAGCCAACGTTTCGTTCTGGCAGACGAGGCAGCGCAATTCTCGCGACAACTTCATTACGCGCTCTTCCAGGACTGGATCCGCGGCGGAAGGCTGCGCCTCTTTCGCGGTTACGGTGAACCCAACAGCGAAAAATATGAGCAAGCTGAGCGTCGCAACCCTGATTTGTTGAATCATCGGAACCATGTATATCAATTCAAGGTTGAAAGTCTCGCAGGTTGGGAAGGGTGGATTAGCACCCCAGCGGGGCTGCCCCGCTAGGGACCCTGCCCTTGCCCCCGCCCAGGTTGAATGCCACTCAATCTCAGCGCGGGCAAGCCGCCCTTCCCAACCTGAGAGGTTACCGATCTTGAATCATCTAACTCATCTACCTGATTGCATTCCTAACCAGAACTTCATTTGTTCAACTGCTGCGCCAGCGGAAGAATCTTTTCCTGCCAGATGTCCGGTGTGACTGGTCCAATCTGTTTGAAGCGAATGACACCGTCGCGATCGATGAGATAAGTTTCCGGCGCGCCGTAAACGCCGTAATCGATACCCACTCTGCCGTCGTTGTCCGAAACGCTCAAGACGTAAGGATCGCCCAGTTCTCCCAACCACGACAGCGCATCTTCACGCTTATCTTTATAGTTTAGACCATAGATTGGCAACGCCCCGGAACGCGCATACTGCAACAGCAAGGGATGCTCGTCGCGGCAGGTAACGCACCACGACGCCCAAACATTCAGCAACCAAACTTTGCCGCGCATGTCGGCGGCGGAAAAAGTCCTGGAAGGATCCTTAAGCTGTGCCAATTGAAAGGCCGGCGCCGGCTTATCGATTAACGGCGACGGAACTTCGTGCGGATCGTGGCGCAAGCCGATCGCCAGAAAAGCCACCAGCAAAATGAAGAGCACCAGCGGTATTGCAAATCTTGTCATGATTCCTTCGCCGCGGTTGCCATTGCCGGAATCGCGGGCGCCGCTGTTGCCTGCAAGACCGCGCGTTGTTTACGCGCCGCGAGTGCATAGCGACGATCGCTGAGCGCCAGGCCGCCGCCCATTGCCATCAGCAGCGCGCCACCCCAAATCCAATCGACAAATGGTTTGTAATAAACGCGCACGCTCCAGGCGCCACCGCTGATCGGCTCACCGAGCGAGATATAAAGATCGCGAAACAGACCGGTGTCGATAGCCGTTTCCGTCATCACGTTTTCCGTGGCGATGTAGGATCGCTTCTCCGGAAACATGTGATTGACGACGTTGCCGTTCTTGCTGACTTCGATGTCGGCGCGCGCTGCTCGATAGTTTGGCCCGAGAACGTTAGTGACTCCGAGCAAGCGAAAAGTGTAGTTGCCGGCGTTCACCGTGTCGCCGACGTCCATGCGCACATCCTGTTCGGATTGATAACCGGTGACGAGCGTCACACCGACGATGAAAACTGCAACGCCCAGATGGGCCAGATGCATGCCGTAATAACTTCTCGTCTGCGTTCGTAACTTCTGGAAAGTCGTGAGCTGGCCTGACGTCGTCCTGACGCGTTCCCAAATATTCAGGCCGGCAGTAAAAAGAATCCACAGCGCCAGCATCAGACCGAGTGAAACGAGCGGTTTCCATTGTCCCAGAACAAAGGGAAGTATCAAGGCGGTAACAACCGCGGCCAGGAACGCCCAACGTAGTCGGACAGCCAGTTCCGGCAGGCTCGCCTTTTTCCAACGCGCGATTGGGCCAACCCCCATCAGGAACACGGCGGGAACCATTAACGGCACAAACACGCTATTGAAGTAAGGTGGGCCAACCGAAAGTTTTCCCATGCCCAGCGCGTCGATGATCAGCGGGTACAGCGTACCCAACAAAACTGAACCGGCCGCTACGGTCAGCAACACATTGTTTGAAAGCAGGAATGATTCGCGCGAGACCAGATCAAACTTGCCGCCCAAGCCAACTTGTTTCGCGCGCCAGGCATAGAGCACTAGCGAACCGCCGATAACGAACACCAGAAACGCGAGAATGAAAATGCCGCGTTTGGGATCGGTGGCGAAGGCGTGAACCGAAGTCAACACACCTGAGCGTACGAGGAAAGTTCCCAGCAGGCTCAATGAGAAGGCAGCGATTGCAAGTAATACCGTCCAGCTTTTGAAGCCGCCGCGCTTTTCAGTGACAGCGAGTGAATGGATCAAAGCGGTGCCAACCAGCCACGGCATGAACGAAGCGTTCTCAACCGGATCCCAAAACCACCAGCCGCCCCAGCCCAGTTCGTAGTATGCCCACCAGCTTCCCAGCGCAATGCCAACCGTCAGGAATATCCAGGCGACGGTGGTCCATGGCCGCGACCAACGCGCCCAGGTCGCGTCAAGCCGGCCCGAAATCAATGCCGAGATGGCAAATGCAAACGCGACAGAGAATCCGACGTAGCCCATGTAGAGCATTGGCGGATGGGCTACCATTGCCGGATCCTGGAGCAGGGGATTGAGGTCGCGGCCATCGGGCGCCGCCGGAATTAAGCGGGCGAATGGGTTCGATGTCAGCAACATGAACAACAGAAACCCGACGCTGATAATACCCATCACGCTCAAGACGCGCGCAACCATCTCATCCGGCAGATGTTTGCTGAATAGTGAGACCGCAACAGTCCAGATGCCCAGCATGAAAGTCCAAAGCAACAGCGAGCCTTCATGCGAGCCCCAGGTCGCGGCCAATCGATAGTGAAGTGGTAACTGTGAATTCGAATTGGTAGCGACGTTGAGGACTGAAAAGTCGTTGGTGATGAACGAATATCCAAGACAACAAATGGCGATGGCGACAAAAATGAATTGCGCCTGGCCGGCGGGCGCGGCAAGAGCAATCCAGGCGCGATTGCCGCGCGCAGCGCCGATCAAAGGCAACGTCGCCTGCGTCAGCGCCAACAAGAGCGCGAGGATTAATGCGAACTGGCCGATCTCAGGGATCATGATTTACGTGCATGCGAAACGGCTATGCCGTCTGATGTGCGGAAGGTCTATGACCTTCCGCGTATGCCTACTATTAATTTGGGGCTGCGCCCCATTTATTAAGAGAGTTCGAGCTAACAATATTGTTACGGGGCATAGCCCCAAATCAACTTAACGGATTCGGAAGGTCGGAAACCTTCCGCATATCAAACGGCACAGCCGCGACGTCGTTGAGTCCTTTGATAGATGCCGACCCAAGCACCGCACTTTGAAATCCTTTACGGTCCAACCACTGTCTTCGCGGCTTCCTTCTCATGCTTGGCAGCGTCAATCGCCTGGCCCGCCTGTGGCGGCATGTAGTTCTCGTCATGTTTGGCCAGCACCTGATCGGCGTAGAAGATGCCGTCCGTTCCAACATGTCCCTGGGCCACGCAACCGCGTCCTTCTTTGAATAAGTCCGGAAGGATTCCCTTGTAGACGACCGGAATACTTTTGGCTGTGTCGGTAACGACGAAGCGCGTTGTCAGTCCGTCATTATCGCGATTAAGCGATCCTTGTTCCACCAGTCCGCCGACGCGAAAAGTCCGGCCCATCGGCGCTTCTTTCGCCACCACCTGCGAAGGGCTGAAAAAGAAAACGAGATTTTGCTGGAAGGCGTTTAGCGCCAGCGCCGCTGCGATGCCCAGTCCACACAGACCGAGCACGATAAATGCAATTCGTTTGTGACGTCGTTTCATTACCATTTCAATAAAACCTTAGCTGCGATTTTGCTCGCGCACACTCTTCCTGCGCCGCAATAGTTGCACAACCTCCGCGCCCAGCACGATGAGGGTTGCGAGGTACGAGCCCCAAACATAGAAACCGTAACCGCCCATGTAGAAGAATGGTGACATAACTAAACCGCCGGCGCGGCAACCCGGGCCGCGTTTTGCTCTCGCTCCAAAATGATGCAGCGGACCCGAACTAACACCACCGCGATCGAATACATCCAGCAAGCCGCCAGCATGATCAGCAAAGCAGCAAGCATCGGCGGCGCGATCGTTGGTTTGTTTAGGATGCGAATGGTCGCGCCCTGGTGCAGCGTGTTCCACCATTGCACTGAAAAATAAATTATCGGCACGTTGATTACGCCGACCACCGCCAGCACCGCGCCGGCACGATCCGCGCGGCGTGGTTCATCGATGGCCGATTGCAGCGAAATGAATCCAATGTAAAGAAACAACAGGATCAGCGTTGACGTCATGCGCGCGTCCCAAACCCACCAGGTGCCCCAGGTTGGCTTGCCCCAAAGAGAACCGGTGACCAAGGAGATTAATGTGAACAGAGCGCCGGTGATCGAAATTGATGACGCCATCATCGATGCCAGGCGTGCATTGAATGCCCAACCAATGGCTGCGTATAAGGCCATCAATACGTAAAGCAACATTCCCATCCAAGCGGCCGGTACGTGAATAAACATTATGCGGTAAGCGTCGCCCTGCTGAAAATCAGTGGGCGCGATGAAGAAGCCAACATACAAACCCGCAACGAAAAGCAATGCCGCCGGGATGGCGAACCAGGGAATCATTTTGCCGGCAAGCGGATAAAATGCCGCGGGCGCTGCGTATTTGTAAAGGTTCATTTCAATTACTAGCCTTGGGACTTTGGTCTTAGGCCTTGGTCTTTCGCTCCAGCGGAGCGAGATGTTTATAGCAACGAGCGCACCTCCGAAAGATCTCGCTCCGGTAGGAGCGAAACCCTGCAGCGAACCTTTTGCCGAGCCAGGCAAAACGATTGCGCTCCTACGGAGCTTGGAACGAAATAGGGGACCGCCAAGCTATAAACATGTCGCCCCGCTGGGGCGAAGCCTATAGAAACTCGTGTTGCACGTCCGACTTCAATCTCCGAAGCTCAAGAACCAAAGACCAAAGACCAAAGACCAATGTCATTCTAACGATATCCGCAGCGCAGCCGAAGTTGCCCAGGGAGAGAAAACAAGCGCCAACAAAAAGAACGCTGCCAGCAAATAAAGGTTGGCTTGAATGTTTCCGCTGGTGATACTTGCGTCGACCGCGCCCGCGCCAAAGATCAAGACCGGCACATACAGCGGCAATATCAAAACTGCTATTAGGACTCCGCCGCCTCGCAGCCCGAGGGTTAATGCGGCGCCGATTGATCCAATCAAACTTAGAACCGGCGTGCCAATCAAAAGTGAAATGAACAGGATCCAAAGCGTGCGCGGTTCGAGATCAAACTGCACTCCCAGCAGCGGCGCCACCAGCGCCAGCGGGACTTCGGACACCAACCACTGCGCCAGAACTTTACCGAGCACGACCAGCACCAACGGCTGTGGCGTCAACAACATCTGCTCCAGCGTGCCGTCGTGATAATCGTTTTCAAAGACCCTGCTTAGCGAAAGCATCGAAGCCAGCAACGCCGCCACCCAAACAACACCTGGCGCGATCGATCGAAGCAGTTGCGATTCCGGTCCGATGCCCAAGGGAAACAGGCTGACTACAATGACAAAGAAAAAGAGCGTCGATAAAACATCCGCCCGGCGTCGCCACGCCAAAGTCAGATCGCGCCAGACGATCCAACGAAACATCGTCAACATGGAGGGCGCGCTCACAGCGTAAGTTGCAGCCGATCAAAAGAACCCGCGGCAAGATTCAATTCCTGGTGAGTGGCAACAACCGCCATCCCTCCGTTTTTCAAATGCGCTTCGATTACCGAGGTAATCAAAGTTACTGCCGCTCGATCAAGTGAAGTAAGCACTTCGTCCAGAAGCCACAAACGGGTCGAGGATGACAGCAAACGCGATAGCGCCAGGCGTCGTCGTTGGCCTTCAGACAATAAACGTGCCGGGAGACTCTCACGACCGGCCAAGCCCATTTTGCCCAAGTGCTCAAGCGCTTCTTCTTTTGTCAATTTTACACCCGCGAGGCCGTTATTGATGCGGTGATTTTCGAGCGCAGTCAATTCTTCCTTGACCGCCGCGCGATGGCCAATGTAAGTGACCGCTGTGAAAAAATCCTCACCCAGCGAGCGAATGTTCGCACCTTGCCAACGAACTTCGCCGCGGGCGGGCGCAAGCAAGCCGCAGAGAATGCGGAGCAAGCTGGTTTTGCCGCTGCCGTTCGCGCCCTGAACCTGCAAAAACGTTCCCGGCTTTAACGACAGGTTGATATCACCGAAGAGCTTGCGATCACCGCGCACGCAGTCGAGGTTTGTGGCTTCTAACATGCTTTGGTGGATTTCCTTCAAGGTATGAACAATAAGCCAATTCCAGCGGATCATAACCGAGTAGGGATGACCTTGTCATGTTTGGCGAGTTGCGTTGATGTGGCATGAAGTCAGTACCGCAGGCGGTACTGA
>DNND01000037.1:10223-23616 GCA_003488005.1 Blastocatellia bacterium
GGCGGTACTGACTTCATGCCACTGCGTAGACAGAAGCACCCACGTTGGCCAACCTGGAGGAATGAACAGCGTTGGATAAGGTGAGGCTAACCTAACTTCGAGGTTGCCGACCTGCATCTTTTCAGCTAAAACAATTCACTGGTTATCCAATTATCCCGGGGCGCGAAAACTGAGCGCTCCTCTTGCAATGACATCCAAGCTCAATTCTCTGGAGCGTGACGCTCGCGTCATGCACCTTAACGAACAACTGCTGGAAATTGAACAGCGGCTGATCCCCACCGGTCTGCACGTTTTTGGCCGTGCGGCTGAGCTGCAGGAAAAGGCGGATCTGCTGCGCATGGTCGCATCATTTGATCGTCCTGAGCACGGCACGCGCGCTTTGCCAAAACTCGTCGCTGAAGCACTGCGAATTGAAAACTACGATGCGCTCCTGCATGACTCGGCTCCTTCCGAAACCAAAGAGGTAATCGATGGACTAGTTAACCAGGCGGTGCAGAAGTTTTGCGAAGCCGGCGCGGAGGCGGCAGCGGATTGGTTAAGTTCGCAGGCGGGCGTAGATATTGATCAATCTCTGCCGACCCTTTTGCTGCTGGGAAAAGTTGCGGAACAACTCGATTCAAATACCGAACTCGATTCCTTGATGAGCGCTTTGCGTGGCGAGTACATCGAGCCTGGTCCGGGCGCCGACATTGTGCAGAACCCGATGGTCCTGCCGACCGGCCGTAACACGCACGCCGTTAATCCTTATTCAGTACCGTCGCAACTGGCCTTTGCGCGCGCCAAACACACTGCCGCCGCCTTGTTGCAGCGCTGTTTGGAAGAGCAGGGCCACTATCCGCGCGCGATGGCGTTGGTGCTTTGGGGTTTGGACAACATCAAGACTCAGGGCGACGGCGTGGCGCAGGCACTTTGGCTGCTGGGCGTGCGGCCGGTTCGCGATGCGCTTAATCGCGCCACCGAAATCGAAGTCATACCTTTGGAAGAATTACAGCGCCCGCGCATTGACGTGGTCATGACTGTGTCCGGAATCTTTCGCGATCTGTTTGCGCCGACCATGGCCTTGCTCGACAAAGCAGTCCGCCGCGTAGCGACGCTCGACGAGCCGCTGGAAATGAACTACGTGCGGCGGAACGTTCAGGAAAAAATGGCGGCCGCTGAACCCTGTGATTTTGATGACGCCGTGACTAGGGTGTTTTCAAATGCGCCGGGTAACTACGGCTCAAATGTGAATTTCATGGTGATGGATTCGCAGTGGGAGAGTGAAGCGACGCTCGGAGATCTGTTTGTTACGCGCAAATGCTTCGCTTACACCCGCGACTCGCGAGGACGAAGCGTCGAGGGCCGCGAAGCGCCGCACTTGATGAATGATGCGCTTTCAAGAGTTGAAGCCACTTATCAAAATATCGACTCGTTCGAAATCGGAATCACCGACGTCGATCACTATTTCGAGTATCTTGGCGGAGTTTCCAAAGCGGTTGAAACGCGCAGCAAGTCTCGTCCCGCAATCTATCTGTCTGATTCGCTTTCGCCGCAAGTCAAAGTTCGCACGTTGCAAGAGACGGTCCGACTTGAGACGCGTGCGAAGACGCTCAATCCCAAGTGGTACGAAGGAATGTTGAAACACGGGTTTCGCGGCGTTGCTGAAATCGAAAACCATGTGGCGAATACGTTTGGCTGGAGCGCGACGGCGGATGCTGTCGAGCCGTGGATTTATACCGAGATTTCCAAAACGTTTTTGTTGGATCCAACCATGTTCCAACGGTTGCTCGAGCTGAATCCGCATTCGCTGCGTTCGCTCATGAAGCGTTTGCTTGAGGCGCACGAGCGCGGCTATTGGAATCCCGCCGAGGACGTACTGGAAACATTGCGCGAGCGTTTGTACAACTTACAACAAGACCTGGAAGTCAGCGCATGAATGTAGCCGTGCTTTATGTGGGATCGAGTCTGCTGGCGCCGCTCCGAAATGCGGAGCGGGAAATCAACCGCGCCTACCAGCTCGATCTGCGCATCGCTGCGCATAACTTTGGGGCGGCGCTGGATGCAGATGCCTGGGATGAGGTCGATAACGACCTGGCAACGGCAGATGTTGTGTTCGTCATTCATGTGATGGACGGCGAGAACGCTGCACGCCTTTTAGGTTCACTCGAAAAATATAAGACGCGGCACGCAGCCGTGATTGTTATCAACTGTATGCCCGAGCTGATGCGCCGAACGCGTATGGGCAAACTGGATGTTCGACAGTTGTCAGGAGCTTTCGCGCACAATGGGGAGACGGGCAAGAGCAAGTCAAAGCGCGCCCTGCGTTTGTTTGGAACTGCCGGCTCATGGGTTGGTCGACAGGCTCGCGCGCATTCAACCACCAGCGCAAAGAACGGCGCGGTAAGTGCAAAGGGTGCAAAGAACGGGAACCCTGCTAAACACGGTCATGGTCAGTATCTGAAATTAGTTGATCGCTTGCCGGGTATTTTGAGATTCGTGCCGGGCGTTGGCGCGATGCGCGACGTCAAGAATTATCTCAACATCTTCTGCTACTTTCTCCAGCCGACGCCGGCAAATATTCAAGCGATGATTCTGTGCGCGCTGAAGGAATATGTGCCTAACGCGCGGTTGGCGCAGGCGGAAATCAAAATTCCGGCGCCAGAGCATATGCCTTCGGTTGCAATCTACCATCCGGATGCGCCGCAATTGTTTGAAAGTTTTGCGGAGTATCAAGATTGGTACTTAACAAAAATTCCAAATTCCAAATTCCAAATTCCAGATTTCGAAGACCAAGGGCCAAAAACCAAAGACCAAGGGCCAAAAACCAAAGAGCAAGGTCCAAATACCAAAGACCGGGGACAAAATACCAAAGAGCAGGGGCCAAAAACTAAAGAGCAAGGTCCAAATACCAAAGACCGGGGGCAAAATACCAAAGACCAAGGAGCAAAGAACAAAGACCAAAGCCCAAAGACCAAAGACCGAGGGCCAAATTTCAACGACCAGGGACCAAAATCCAAAGACCAAAGACCAAAACCCAGCGATCAAGTTCTCAATCCCGATTCTACGATCGGATTGTTATTGATGCGGCCGCAGGTAGTGAGTAAGACAACTAAACATTACGACGCGCTGATTCGAGCGATCGAAGCGGAAGGGTTAAGTGTCATCCCGGCGCTCTCGACGTTGATGGATAATCGCGAGGCGGTCGGCAAATTCTTCATCGACCGTAAGTCTCAAGTTTCAAGTCTCAAGTCTCAAGTTACAGCGGAAATCAACGACGAAAATTCAAAGACCAAAGTCCAAAGACCAAAGTCCACAGACCTAACAACTGACAACGAACAACTGACCACTGACGGTTCTCGAGTCAGCCAAATCGTTTCCCTGACCGGTTTCAGTTTTGTTGGTGGACCGGCAATGAACGACAGCGACGCGGCTGCTGAATTTCTGTCCGGTCTGAATCGTCCGTATCGCTCGGCGGTGAGTTTGGACATGCAGACGATTGATTCGTGGCGCGCCTCGCAGACCGGACTCAATCCGGTCCAGGCGGGCATGCAGATCGCAATTCCGGAAATTGATGGCGCGACCGAGCCTTTCATTTATGGTGGACTGCCGGAGCGTGGCGTCGAGCCGGTAGCGCTGGACGATCGTTGCCGGCGTTATGCGCGACGTCTCAAGCGTTGGAATCGTTTGCAGACCGCCGCGCGCCACGAACTAAATCTGGCGCTGGTGCTTTTTTGTTTTCCGCCAAATAAAGGAAACATCGGCACGGCCGCCGACCTGGATGTCTTTCCGAGTGTTTGGCAGACGCTGCAGAAATTGAAGGACGATGGCTACGACATTGAATTACCTGACTCCGCGGATGCGTTGCGCGAGCAGGTAATCAACGGAAACGCCGGCCGGTTCGCTTCGACAGCTAACGTCGCGTATCGCATGAGCGTGGCAGAGTATCGCCGGCATTGTCCCTACGTGACTGAAATTGAAAGCGAGTGGGGAGCCGCGCCAGGAAAGATCAATTCGTTTGGCGGCGAATTATTAATTCAGGGAATTCAGTTAGGCAAGGTCTTCATCGGCGTGCAGCCAACCTTTGGTTTTGAAGGCGATCCGATGCGGCTGATGATGGCGCGCAGCGGGGCGCCGCATCACGGGTTCATGGCCTTCTACACCTATCTCGCAAAAATTCTGAATGCCGACGCGGTGGTCCATGTGGGCACGCATGGCTCGATGGAATTCATGCCCGGTAAGCAAGTCGGACTTTCCGGCGAATGCTGGCCGGATAGGTTGATTGATGAGCTGCCAAACGTTTATCTTTACAGCGTAAATAACCCTTCGGAGGGAACTATCGCCAAACGACGTTCTTATGCTGAATTGGTTTCATATCTCACGCCGCCAATGGAGAACGCCGGAGTCTACAAAGAACTTAGCGGACTTAAAGACATAATGCTTGCCTACCGACAGGCGACTGACGAGATTGAGCGTGAGCGACTCTTTGTCGTTATTGAGGAGCAAGCACGGGCACTGCACTTGGGTTCTCCCGCCTAAGATGCAGTTAAAGCAAAAAGGGGATCCCGGTGAAATCAAGGCCCCTCATTTTTTGCCTAGCTTCACTATTTGTTTGCGCATCACTCACCAGCGTAGCTTTGCGCCCACCTATAGCTCTGGCGGATGGGCCGGATGAAACCAATGCAGCAGACCTGCCAACCCTCGAATTGACTTTTCCAATTTCGGGTTTTGCTAAACCGGTAGGTATCACACATGCCGGCGACGGTAGCGACCGGCTCTTCGTTCTCGAACAGGGCGGGCGTATCCGCATAGTCAAAAACGGCGGCCTGCTGGCGGCTCCGTTTCTCGATATCTCCTCTCGCATTATTAGCGGCGGCGAACGCGGCTTGCTCGGTCTGGCGTTTGCTCCCGGCTATTCTGACAACGGACGCTGCTACGTCAGCTATAGCGACTTAGCTGGTGACACGGTCATCGCGCGGTATCAACGCAACGCTACAAACGCGGACCTGGCTGACGCCGGCAGCGAAGAGATCATTCTTACCATTGCGCAGCCCTTCACAACCCACAAAGGTGGTCAACTGGCTTTTGGACCACTCGACAATTTTCTTTATATCAGTACCGGCGATGGGGGCAACGAGGGAGATCCGGGAAATCGCGCGCAAGACCCAGGTCAGCTTTTGGGAAAAATATTGCGCATCAATGTTGAGCTTGGCCAGCCCGCGACTTACACCATTCCCACTGACAATCCTTTCTTTGACACCGCCGGTTTCGCGCCGGAAATCTGGGCGCTCGGTTTTCGGAATCCGTGGCGCTTTTCCTTCGATCGACAAACGGCTGATTTGTATATTGCTGACGTGGGTCAGGCCTCGTGGGAAGAGATCGACTTTCAGCCTGCCGGAGATTCTGGAGGTGAAAACTATGGCTGGCGACTAATGGAAGGCACACATTGTTTCAACCCTGCTAATTGCTCGCCCACTGGGCTGACCCCGCCGGTACTGGAGTACCCTCACTCGCTTGGTTGTTCTGTAATTGGCGGCTACGTGTATCGCGGAACTCAGTTCCCAAGAATGCAGGGGATCTACTTTTATGCCGATTTTTGCAGCGGTCGAATATGGGCGCTGAGTGGCAAGTCCGGCGCATGGCAGAACGAACAACTGCTGGACACGAATTTGCTGATCTCAACGTTCGGGGAAGATGAAGTCGGAAATCTGTACGTGGGCGATTATGCCTCGGGCACTATCTACACAGTAATAGACAGTCACGCGACTCCGTCACCCACCCCGACTCCGATTCCGACGCCATCGCCGACGGCGACAGCTACTCCGCCGGCGCAAGTGATTATCGAGTTTAGCGCTGACGAATTTGAGCAAACCGAAGCGGACTCAACAGCTCTGGTGTTAGTAACGCGTTCGGGCCCGTCGCTGGAAAATCGAACCGACACTGTTGACTATTCCGTCGCCGACGGCACAGCTCACCAGATTACTGACTTTACCCTCAGGAGCGGCAGCCTTACTTTCGGTCCGGGCGAGACACAACAGTCGTTTGCTATTCCCATCACGGAAGACACTTTTGCCGAAGGCACCGAAGCCGCAACGCTGATATTGAGCGACCCTTCCGGCAATTCAGTGCTTGGCACACACAACACGGCGGCTCTTCTTATTACCGACGATGATGAAGTCGATGGCTCTCAAAATCCTAATGACGATCCCTTTCAGTTCGTGAGCCAGCACTATCATGACTTCTTAAGCCGCCAGGGCGATACCGACGGGCTGAATTTCTGGACCAGTCAAATAGAAGTGTGCGCGGGCGAGTTGGCCTGCGTGGCGGATCGTAGACAAAATGTCTCGGGATCATTTTTCCTTTCTATCGAATTCCAGGAAACGGGGTATCTCGTCTACCGGTTCGTTAAGAGCGCATCTGGCGAACCACCGCGTTATCTGGAATTTTTCAGAGACACGCAGGAGGTAAGTCGCGGCGTGCAGGTTGGCCTGGCGGGATGGCAGCAGCAGTTGGAAGCTAACAAATTGGCTTTCGCTGACGAGTTTGTGACTCGACCCAACTTCCTCAGCCGATACCCGTCAGCCATGCAACCGGCACTCTACATCGACACACTTAACGCGAACGCCGGCATGCCCCTCTCTCCGGCTGAACGCGACGGACTGGTCATGGGTTTGAGCTCCGGCTCCGAGACTCGCGCGACGGCCCTTAGAAAGATTGCCGAGGATGACGATTTGATACATGCCGAGTCTAATCGCGCCTTCGTATTAATGGAATATTTCGGCTATTTGCGCCGAAACCCCGATAACGCGCCGGATCACGATCTCTCGGGGTATGATTTTTGGCTTAAAAAGCTTGATGACTTTGGCGGAGACTTTGTGCGGGCGGAAATGGTCCAGGCCTTCCTGCGGTCAGCTGAATATCGTCAGCGTTTTGGACCGCCTTAAACGTTCGAGCCGAGATGTTGGACCGGCTGGTCGGTGGCGAGTCCTTATGGGAAACAGAATCGCCGCTGTTGCGTTCCCGCCTGAATCAGGATCGAGTGCCGCTCTCGCTGATGATCCGGCGTTGGAATTCTTCGCTGTTCACCTGGTGTCTAAAAACCTCGGCCCCATTGATCGTAATAACCGGAATGTCATTGCGATAACGATGAAGCAACACCGGGTCGCTTTCAATATTAATTTCCTGAAGCGTATATTCGTTAGTGCAGCCCGCGGCGTACATCTCCCTTTTCGCTTCTTCACAGAGATGACAGCCCGGGCGCGTATACAGGATCACCTGGTGTTTTGGAAGGTCGGTTTGCCTATTGCTCATCAATGAGAGCATTCTACTGCATATCAATTCGGCGTTCGACGGGAAAGCGGAATCGAATTGCATAGTCGAACTTTCTGGAGGCCAAGATGGCGGAACAAGATTTAGATACGGGAGCAGCGGTTGCTTTGTTAAATGAGATTCTGGAAACAGAACTCGCAGGCGTTTGTAGATACACCCATTATGCGCTGATGGTTTTTGGTCACAGTCGCATACCGATTGTTAGTTGGCTGCGCGGCGAGGCGACGACCTGTCTCGCGCACGCGAACGAAGCCGGCGAACTTGTCACCCACCTTGGCGAACATCCGTCTCTAAGGATTGGCGCGCTGCTGGAAACACATAAGCATGGCATCAACGACATCCTGCTGGAATCGCTGGAAGCGGAGAGGCAGGGACTGGAACTCTACAAGCGACTATACGAACTCGCGAAAGATCGTTCAGTACTGTTGGAAGACTACGCGCGCAAGATGATCGCGGAAGAGGAAACGCATCTCGGCGAAGTCAACAAAATGTTGCGCAAGCCCGGCGAGATAACGCAGTTTGCTGGATAAGGGGTCAGTTGTCCGTTGTCAGTTGCCAGTGGGCCATAACAACTGACAACGAACAACTGACATTTGCCGGATATGTTCGAGCACATGCATGAACGAGTAGTTCCGCTGTCGGTTTTCCTCAAGAGGATGATCGGATCGGCGGGCCTGGCTCTGGGAATGCTGGTGATTGCCTTGTTGATTGGAATCGCCGGCTACCATTGGATTGCCGGTCTCGACTTGATTGACTCGTTGCTCGAAGCATCGATGATTCTCGGCGGCATGGGTCCTATTAATCCGCTTACTACAACCAACGCAAAAATCTTCGCTTCAGTTTACGCGCTTTTCAGCGGCGTTGTTTTCATCGCTCTCATGGGGTTGTTACTGACGCCCGTGGCGCACCGGCTCTTGCACAAATTTCATGTGAAGGATTCCGAATAGAGATTCAGCAATGGATGATCGGCGCTCAAAACCCCGGCTGCGCGTAAGCCTCGACGCAATGTGGGACAGCTCAACCGAGGCCCATAGCGCGCGCGTCACCGATCTTTCGGAAGGCGGCTGCTTTCTGGATTCGGTCGGCGAAGTGCGCCTGGGTGAGATAGTCGGCTTTCGCATTCTCCTCCCGGACGACGATTGGTTGTATCTGGAAGGGGAAGTCAGACATTACAGCGCCGGCCGCGGCTTTGGCGTGCAGTTCGTTGAATTGAATGAAGAACAGACCGACAAGCTTCTTGCGCTGATCAAATCGGCGGTAACAAGCAGTGGTGAAAGCTCGCCGATGTCTGCAGATCTGGTTGAAGAGTGACAATCCTTCTGAAGCAAGGACTTTATTGGTAACATTGGTAACTATGACGGAACAGGAACTGAAAGGTATCGTTCGCTCCGATCCCGCAATCATGGGCGGCGCGCCTGTCTTTGTCGGCACGCGTGTGCCTTTGCAGAACTTGATTGATTCCCTTGAAGGCGGCGAGTCTGTAGAAGAATTTCTTGAAGGCTTTCCCAGCGTGAGACGTGAGCAAGCGATCGCAGTTATCGAAGCGGGCAGGCAAGCGGCTAAAGAGTAGCATCGAGACGATGTCCGTCAGCAGATGTCAGTCAAGAAGTTCGGAGTCCAAGCTTTAGCTTGCTGCTTCCGTAAGAGGCAACCTAAAGGTTGGACTCTGAACTTCTTTATTTGTACTGCAGCTCAGTTCGACTCGGTCGCGTTTTGCCGTAAAAGAAAGAGCTGACGCCGCACAGGATGCGCGAAGTTCCGCCAGCGTGAGAGCGATCGCTGTTGCACGATCTCAAAACCCGCTGCTTGAAACGTGTCGCGCCATTCAGCTTCACCGCGAAAAGTGCATTGCCCCGTACGTCCGCGCCATTGGCGGTTGTGAACGCTGCAAAGAAAACGGTCCCACCCCGTCGCCGGAATGTCTTCATAAACAACTACCAACCCATCAGCTTTTAGTACTCGCTTCAGCTCACTCAATATTGCGTCAATATCCTGCGCGTGATGCAGCACATAACAGAAAAGCACTGCCTCGAATGATTGATCGGCGGCGGGGAAGTGTCTGCCATTGTAATGGCGGAAATTCACCGGCGCTTCAGGGTGACCGTCGACATCGATTCCCAAAACGTAACTACCGAGCAACCCCGCCAGGTGTTGGGCGATGAAGCCATTGCCGCAACCAACATCCAGAATCTCGTACGCGTTGGGAATGATGCGCGCGATCTCCAGCGCCATGTCGTAAGCGCGTCCGACGTTTCGCCGGCGGCGCTCGCGACGCAGTCTGCGCAAAAGGCCGGCGAAGATGCTACCGCCGCGCTCAGCAAGGGGAACATGGGGAACATCGAGCGAAGCTCCATACTGCGGCAATGAGTATTCGCTAACACAAGCTGAATAGCCCGACGGCGAATGAGAGTTTAAGAATGATGATTCCAACATGGCGCTGTGAGGTGCAAGCCCAGTGCCGCTCGGCCGAGGCGGGAAAATCGTGCAAATGAACTGACCCGCGAAAAGCGGCGCGACAATTTCATGACCGTTGGCTGCAAGAATGCTCGGACACCGTTATTGGTTTGAAGATCGAGCCGCTTGGTTTTTGTAAGTACAGCTTTTCGTTTTCCGTGCGTCCTTTGTGAACTCTGTGCCTCCGTGGTGGGCCTTAAGTGACAAGAGCGATCACCACAGAGACACAAAGAACACGGAGGACGCACAGAGAAAAACGTTACCTCGCTGGCCGAAATTGTCCGCTATTCGGTATGATCGAAAATCAAAATCAATTCGAAATATCCTGACCTGAGGTAACCTATGATTAGAATGGCAAGTAGCGCACTGCTGTTTGGTCTTTGTGTTCTGGCCTTCGCGCAAAGTGCATCTCGCATGAAAAATCCCACCACGCTGCCGCCAGGTTACTGGCCGCTCGCAAAGAGCCAGCCGATCATCGACAAGACGCAGACGATTCGTCTCGATCCCGCTTTATCTCAGTTAACTGCCGGCGAGCGCCAGGCAGTAGAGAAGCTGCTCGAAGTTGGAAAAATCTTTCAATCGCTTTACGAAAAACAGCGGCACCCCGAAGCGCTCTCGTCTTACCGCGATCTGGTCCAGGTCGATAAGCGAATGGGCTCGACGGCAGCGGCGCAGAACTTGTTGACGCTTTACCGGCTAAACCAGGGACCGATTGCAACGACGCTGGAAAACAAGCGCGAACCATTTCTGCCCGTTCCCGGCATCGAGCCAGGTAAGAATGTGTACCCCTGGGCGGTAAAGAAAGAGGATGTCGATGCAGAGCTGGCGGCGCATCCCGAACAGCGGGACAAGATTCTCGACTTGCGTAGTGTGGTGCGTGCCGCCACGCAGCAGAACCTTTCCGAAGATCTGTCAAAGCTCAAGAAATATTCGGTGCTGGCGACGCTTCATCCCGGACTTCAGGATGATTTAAGCGAATTAGCGGGAGCAAAGCTGCGTTCAGGATCGCGCATGTCGGTGCCGCGTGCTGGGCAAAAGTTCTACGCGATTCCTTATTCGGTCGCTTATGCAGACGAGTTGATGAAGGCGTATGGCTTGCTGAACGAGGCCGCTGATTTGGTGGCGAAGGACGATGAAGAATTCGCTCGGTACCTGCGCAATCGCGCTCGTGATCTGTTGTCCGACGACTACGAGTCGGGCGACGCCGCCTGGGTTACCGGTCATTTCAAGAACTTGAACGCGCAGATCGGTTCTTATGAAACGTATGACGACGAACTTTACGGTGTGAAGTCGTTTTTTGGTTTTAGTTTGCTCTCAACCCGCCAACAGGAGACGACTGCTTTGCGCCAGGCAATGAAAGGACTTCAGGCGCTGGAGGATTCGCTACCGTACGATCATCACAAGCGCGTGCGCGAAGACATCCCCGTTGGCGTCTACGATGTGGTCGCCGACTTTGGCCAGACGCGCGGCGGCAATACTGCGACCATCCTGCCGAACGAAAGTTATCTGGCGCGCCGCTACGGCCGCACAATCTTGTTGCGCGCGAATATTATGCGCGACACGAGCATTTTTGAGAGCACATCAAAAACTTTGGCTGCGGCAGTCCGCCCGGAACAGGCGAAAGACTTAACTAACGAGGGCAATTTCTATCGGACACTATGGCATGAAGTTGGCCACTATCTGGGTGTAGACCGTACGAAAGACAATCGCGAACTCGATGAGGTATTACAGGACGACGCAAGCTTGCTCGAAGAAATGAAGGCGGACCTGGTCTCTCTGTTCGTTGCCGACGCATTGCGCAAGCAGGGTTACTACAACGATACCCAACTCAAGAGTGTTTATGCCGGCGGCATCCTGCGCGTGTTGCAGAACAACAAGCCGCGTCGCGATCAGCCTTACAACACGATGCAGCTAATGCAGTGGAATTACTTTTTGGAGAATGGATTGCTGACCTTCGATCAATCAAGCAGGACCCTGCACATTCACTATGACAAGTATCACAGCGTAGTCGGCAAGCTGCTCGCGAAGGTTTTAGAAGTCCAGTACGCCGGCGACAAGGCTGCGGCCGATCGATTTATCGATCAGTACACAACCTGGGATGAGAATCTGCACGGCGTGGTAGCGAAGAACATTCGCGACCAGCAGCGCTATCGTTTCCGTCTCTTCAAGTACGCAGCGCTTGGAGAATAGGTAAGTAAGATTATTTGCCGCGGATTAACGCGGAGTCACGCGGATTAAGAAGAGAATAACCCTATCTGTTGGCTGATTGATCAGGAGTTCGCCTTTTCAGATCCGCGTTTATCCGCGTAAATCCGCGTCCAAAAAGTCATTTTCCGAAGGCATCGGCGCCGAGAAAGTTCTCGCGGACGTAGGTAACGGTATCATGCAACGTCTCGCCCGGATCGCGCGGACGGAAACCGAGTTCGCGCGACGCTTTGGCGCAGTTGAGGTACCAAAAGTATTGGGCCATCTCGATCGCGCCCGGCTCGACCGGCGAGGTCATGTCCCATTGCTTGAAAAAAGAATCGACCAGCTTCGAACCGGTGATGGCGAGACGAGAAGGCAGCGCAAGCTTGGGAGCAGAAATCTTTGTCAATCGTTCCAGCCGGCCAAAGAATTTGGAGAAGGTCCAGTTTGCCGCGCCTAACAAATAACGCTCACCGTGCCTGCCTTTCTTCATGCCGGCGCGAAATGCCGTCGCCGCGTCGCGCACATCTACAAAACTCAAACCACCAGTCGGCACCGCGCCGATCTTCCGTGCCATAAAGTCCAGCACCATTTTTGTCGAGCTCAGCCGCTCATCTTCCGGGCCAAGCAAAAGGCTGGGATTCATTATCACCACACGCGCTCCCTTGCCGTTGAATCGTTCGAGCGCGGCCATTTCCTGATAAGTCTTGCTGGCGTAATAAGGCCAACGGGCAATGATGTCGAGCGGAGTCGGGTACGACTCGTCCGGAAGCAGCTCGCCATCTTCTGTGACGGCAATTGTGCCGCTGGTCGAAGCAAGCACGATCGTTTTCACGTCTGCCGCTTTCGCGGCATCGCACAGCAGGCGTGTTCCTTCAACATGAACTTTGTACATTTCCCGCGCGTCTTCGCGTTCGCGCGAAACCTTGCCGGCCAGGTGATAAATCTGCGTGATGCCGTCAACCGCTTGCTTCACTTCCTTTTCGTTGGTGATCGAGCCGGCGAAGGTTTCGACTCCCAGGCCCACCAGCCAATCGGGAATTGAAGTCGCCATGACGCGAATATCTTTTTCGCCGTCAGCGACCAATTGCTTGACGAGATGGGAACCGAGGAAGCCGGTCCCGCCGGTCACCAAAGTCGTGGCACGGGGCCGTTTTTCAATTGCCGCCCGCCGCTTGGTTCCGGGCTTTGCCGGTGTGATGCGCGCCGTGCGTTTGGTGGGAGTTTTTGATGACATAGGAAGATTGGATGGTCAGTCGAACTTGCATGACTGAAAGCGCCAAAGGCGCGAAATGTAATAGCCTGGGGCACCGCCCCAGGTAAGGTCACAAAAAGTCAAAAGCGCTGAAAGCGCGGGATGAATCGGGGGCAACTGCTTAGGTCGCTCCTTCAGAGCTCAATTAATCTGTGCAATTTTCCTGGGACGCTGCCCCAGGCTATTACATTT
>DNND01000037.1:23921-30602 GCA_003488005.1 Blastocatellia bacterium
CCAGGCTATTACATTTCGCGCCTTCGGCGCTTTCAATTCGATACTAGCTAATTTCTTCGCCGCCTTCGCGTTCATCGATTTGCGTTCGCCGTTCAGCTTTCCAGCGCGCTCGCAATTCCTGCGCGTCAAAACTTCGTCGCGTTGAATCGCGCAAATTCTCAACGTCATGTTTGATTCGGGCCGCAATCAAACGGTAGGCCTCCGCGCGCGGCATGCCCTGCGTCATCGTTTCCAGTTCCTCGATCGAAACATAGCGGCCGATGCGCGCGCCGATCTTCCGATTCTTAAGAATGGTCGAGCCTTTCGGCATCGCGTCATGTGTTCCTTCCAAATAAACAGGCAGAATACCCACGCGCGCGTGCAACGAGAGGTAGCCGATGATGGGTTTGAATTCCGCCATCTCGCCCGTTAATGAGCGCGTGCCTTCGGGAAAAATCAGCGCGTTGTAACCACGATCAAGGAATGAACTCGCGTGACGCAGCGATTGCCTCAGCGATCCGGTGCGTTCCATCGGCACCAGGTTAGTAAAGTTTTCCATCACCGCACGCTTGTATTTGTTGTCGAAGAAGTAATCGGCCGCTGCCAGCGCCACCATGTCCTTGCCCGCTTCGCCCAGGGCCATCTTCGTCAAGCCCATGTCCAGATGCGAAGAATGGTTGGCGGCAACGATGAAATTTGTGTGCGGCGGAATATTCGAGCGGCCTTCGTAATGCGTGTCGAGCAACCGGTCATAGAACAGCCATTGCAGCGCATCGGCTGCTTTGTTGCCTGCAACGCTCACGAAGGAGGGAACATTAATTTCGTCGCCCTCATCGCGGCCTGCTGTTGCTGCTTTGGCATTTTCCCGTCGGTCCGCTGCGCCGGCTCGCCTGCTGACTACGCCGGCGAGTTCGCGTACGTCCTGCACTTCATTGAATCGCTCAGGAGCGGAAATCGATCCGCCCGCGTTTTCAACTGCCGCCGCGAGTTCAACAAACATCAGACTGTCAAAACCCAGGTCGGCGAGCCGCGAATTTATCGAGATCTCATCGCGCGCACGATTGCTGACGTTGGCGACAATCCCAATCAGCCACTTGCTTTCAGAATCAATCACGCGGTCCGTCGCTTCCGGCACGGCGGACTTTTCTGTTTCTTCGAGCGCCTGAAGAATAGTAATCACTTCGGCACGCTTCACCTTACGCGTCGCTGTCCGCGGCAAGTCGATATCGGTGAAGTGCAAGACTTTTATGCGTTTGTAATAGGGAAGCGTAGCGGATACTTCGCGGAAATGTTCTTCAACTTTGCGGCGCAATTCAGATCGAGAGAGCGTGATGTCGTACTCGTCGTCGGCCACAACCAGGCAGGCGACTTTCTCGCCAATGCCGTCAGCTAAACCGACGATGCTCAACTCCTTCACGTAAGGAGAAGTGTCGTACACTTCTTCCAACTCGTCCGGGTAAACGTTTTTACCGTTCGTGTCCACAATGATTTCTTTCGAACGTCCAACGAGAAAAAGATTGCCGTCATCGTCGAGCCTGCCGAGGTCGCCGGTGTAGAGCCAGCGTTCAACCAGCGTGCTGCGCGTTGCATCTTCATCGGCGTAGTAACCGAGCATCACGTTCGGACCACGGGCAATTACTTCACCGACGCCGCTCGCATCCGGATCGGAAATCTTAACTTCGACGCCCGGCAGCGGCCGGCCCACGCTTCCAGTCAACATGCGATTCTCAGGCCGCGTGACAGTCAATACCGGCGACGCCTCCGTCAGGCCATAGCCCTCGAGAACCGTGAAGCCGAGTCCCTGAAAATCTTTTTGCAGTTTTTCGCTCAGCGCCGAACCACCGCTGATGAAATAACGAATGCGCCCGCCCATGCCTTCGTGAATGGGATAAAAAATCAGCGGTCCGAGATTGAGCGACACTCGGTCTCTGAGCCACGCGTTCGCCTTGATCATCGCGTCCGCAGTTTTCCCGATCCAGTCGCTGTTTTCGTAAAGCCTGTTCTTGATGCGTCGATGCAGCAGCTCCCACAACGCGGGCACGCCCACCATGCCCGTCACGTGACCGTTCTTGATCGCGCGGGCCAGCGCTTCGCCGGTGAGTTCAGGCAAATAAGTGATCTGTGCGCCGCGGCTTAAGGGAGTAAGAAATCCGGTCGAGAACTCGAACGTGTGGTGCAGCGGCAAGACGGAAAGAACGCCGTCCTTGGTGCTCATATCAAAAACCGACGACAGCATCGAGACCATGCTGGTCAGATTGCGATGCGAAAGCATTACGCCTTTGGGCCGGCCGGTTGTTCCCGAAGTGAAGATTAGCGAAGCGACTGTCTGCGCGGTCACCTTTTGCGGCAACAGCGCAATGCGTTCGTCTTCGGTTGCTTCATCCGGCAGCGCAAACACTTGATCGAAAGTCCAAATCGAAACCGTCAATCCTTCGTTGCGAAGCCGTTCGGCCAGATCCGAATGATCCTCGTTAAGCTTTTCACTGATGATGATGCCGGCAGCCTCACCGGCGCGCGCGAAATTAATAATTTCTTCGGTTGAGCTTTCGGCGTCAACGGGAATGCAGCTCGCGCCTGTCTTCAACACGCCGAAATAGCTCATGCCCCATTCAGGCGCGTTGTGACTGACGAGCATCACCCGATCGCCTGGCTTGATGCCGGCGGCTGCCAGAAAACCTGCCGCGCGTCTCGCCAGCTCACCCAGGTCGGCGTAGGTGTATTGCTCTTTGCGCCCGTCACGTTCGATTCGCATAGCCACGCGTGTAGCGTGACGCTTGGTCGAAGTTTCGAAGAGCTCGATCAGATCGCGATACGTGTAAATGCGCTTCGGTTGCGCGCGCATGTCCTCTTCCAGCGTGGGGAAGACCCATTTCTTCAGGCCCGGCAAATGTTTGTTGAGCCAATAGTCGTACCAATCAATCTTTTCCGGAAACCAGTTCAGCAGTCCTTTTTCGTCTTCGCTTAACTGCGCAAACAACGCGCGCACGTTATCGGAACGAAAGATGTAAGCGTTTTCAATGGTGAACGGGCGAAACATATCAAATGCTTCTGACGTCTCGTGCGTTATCTCTTCAACGCGATCCACGCCGGACTTTAAGCGATCAATAACTTCCGCGGCCCGTCCGCCACCCCACTTTGGCCGCGCTCGTTCGAGCAACGACGCGGCTTTCTTCGCCGCTGAGTTGAACATCGGCACCGAAAGCTTTTGAAAACTTGAAGCGGAAATTGGCCGCGGTTCCATGCGGGCCGCGAGCTGGTTGACGAATTTGAAGCCCGACTCTTTCTCCTGGAAATGTTTACGCTTGTAGAGACCGACCAGTCCGATGATGCGGTCCATGTTGTTGGGATTAGAATCGCCGGTGGCTGTCTGATGGACCAGCGCCGGCTGCTCGATGCAGGCCTGAGCTGTCACCGCCAACATCACGGACGAAACTTGATCGACCGGCGTGATATCGAGAATTAGCTTTTCGGCGGCCGGGATCTTTATCTGGCCTTTGAGCACTAGAAAAATAATAGGCGCCGTGGTGGTAAAGCCTTCGTTCCAGCCGGGAAAGGGATAAGAAAGAGCGGACTCCACAATGCTCGGCCGCACAATGCTGCGGATAATTCCGGTCTCGGCGGCGACGAGTTGTTCGCCGAGCGACTTCGTATAGGTGTAAATATTTGGCCAGCCCCAAAACGCAGAACGCTCGACGCCCAGCTCGGTGAGCCGCGTGCGCGTCCAAACCTTCCGTTCGCGAGCAACCGCCAACCCGAGCGCATCAGGATCATCAACGTCGCGGTTTTCTTCATTTAGTCGTTTCCGTGCGAGTTCGCGAAAACGCGCGATCATCATCGCGTCGCGTGCTTCTTCACGCACGCGATCGGCGAGTTTCGCGCAATCGCGAATCTCTTCTTCAACCGAAAACTCGACACCTTTCAGTTCGTCTTTGCGGGGAAAGTAGCCGACGACCGGATCGTTTTCCCAAACTGGCCCGGAGCGGTTGCCGGCCACAAAGCAAGTCGAGACGTGGATCAGCGCCGGCCGCTTCATGCGTTTGGCAAAGGCGATCACGTTTTGAGTGCCAACCACGTTTGTGCGCAGCGCGCTTTCGAGGGTCGGGTTGAAGGTGACGTTGCCGGCGCTATTCAGAACAACATCGACGTCATCCGCAATCTGTTGGGCCTGATCGTCACTGTAGCCAAGATTCGTATCGCCAATATCGCCGCCAACGACTACAACCTTGTCGCGAATGAAGCCGTTAAGCGCGCTGCCGTAACGCTCGCGCAAAGGGTCAAAAGGCGGCGCCGTGATCACGTTGTTCCAAAAGCGCGTTTCGGATTCTTCCTGCGAGCGGGCGCGTACGGTTACGTAAACGCGGCCCACGTCGGGAAAGCGATCGAGCAACATGCTGAGCGTAACTTTTCCGAGGAAGCCGGTGCTTCCAATAATGAAGATCTTTCGATCCCGGTAGATTTCAGTTGGCGATAGGTTCATAAGTCAGTAAACAGTAAATCGTAAATCGTAAATAGTTGTTCTCGCGTTAGTAAAATCCTGTCATTAAACTAAGGTCGGGTAATGATCCTAACTATTTACGATTGACGATTCACGATTGACGGCTCTTCTATTCCATATCCGCGATGGCGATGATCGGTTGATGTAGCATCGTAATCTCCGCGGAGCTCCCCATGAAGCTGCGAGCCATCGCGATAGCCTCAGTCAAATTGTCCGCGCGGTCCCAGCCCAGCATTGCCGGCACATGCGCATTCTCCGCTCCCGCCGCGATTACTTTACCAACATGCTGACGGCCATTCTCGCCCCAGTACCACATGAAAAACGGATGCGCGCCGTGATAGGCGTTGCCGCGCCGGTACATCTCGACGTAACTGGGATTATTGGCAAACTCGCGCTCGTATTTGTCGCGCAAGACAAAGGCGTCGCGGGTCTCGGGCAATAGTCGATTGAAAAACTCGATATAGCTTGGGTGAAATTTGTGATCAAACTCGTCGTAGCAAGGATGATGAATGATCAGCACGCCGCCTTTCTTAAGCAGCGGCTTGTTGCGATAGAAGTTGAAGTGATAACCGAGCCCCATCACCTGGACCAGCAGCGGATTCAACACCGAATAGACGTTGTACGGCGAAATATCCGGAATGCCGGTTATGAGAATGTCGCATTGGCCGCGCACGGGAATCGCGTATTGATCAAAAGCTCTTTCAATAATCTTTTCGTGCACCGGTTCGGTATTGCCTGCATGGCAGGCAATCATTTCGTACTGCGCTGGTTTCGAGTGAAGCAGTTTCCGCCGTGCTGGACGCGGCAGTTTGCTCATCGTGTAACGCATGGCTTCAAACTTCATGCGATCGAACGCGCTGAAGTCGTCTTCATTCTTCAGCAGAAAGTCCATGTCGCCTTTGTACATGCGATTATTGATGGCTGTTTCGATGTGAAAGACGTTCAGGTGCTCGTCAACAATCTTGCCGAGCCGGTGGACTTTGTGGTTCAGCTCGGACTTCGCCGGATCCATGTAGCTATCTGAATCGCGAATCGTTTGCGGTTCGTGATGCGCGCGCAACGATTCGTAATCGCATAGACCGACCGCAACTGATTTATGCCCGCCATCCATCGGCACCAGGTTGATGTTCACATAAATCAACAGATCGCTTTCCGCGGCCCGGCGGTTGAGCGTTAGCGGCTCTTTGTGTTTCGTCTCGCCGATTTTGATCAGCCCGTCGAGCCATTCGGCGTCATGGTTGTAGTAACGATCCGGATAGTATTCATCGAAGATCTTCTTCCCAACCATCCGCTTCATTTCCCATTCAGTCATCTTGCGGTGCAGGGAATTGGCAATGATGATGTGAACATCGTCGACGCCATGGCCGGCAAGCATGTCCAAAACTATTTCCAAAACAGTTTGGCGAATGTCCGGAGTTGCCATCGGCGGCAGGGGCAAACTGATATCGTCGACGGCGACCGTGACCTGCATGCCGGGTTCGAGCTGCGCGAATAATGGATCGCACCCATGGGGATGGTTCAGCGCATAACGAATCGCGGCCTCGCGGTTTGGCAAACCTTTAATAGGAGCGTTGGGATAAATCACGCGCGTGCCGATTGGCAGATCTTCAAGAATAAAGTCCTCGCCAGACGGGATGATGCGGGGCGCGCTGTCGCGATCGATGTAGACAACCGACTCGTGCGTTTTTCGTCTTAGTTGTAGGGCCATAGTTTGAAACCGGTAAATGGTGAATAGTAAATGGTAAATGGTTGCGAGCGGCGAAAGGGTGATCAATAACTGTTTGTGGATCAGGTTGCCAATGGATGTGTACCCAAGTGGCGCACCAGTCCGGTTATCAGGCGACCAATTCTGTCGAGCTCATGAATGAGCGCCCGGAAACTGGTTTCATCAAGGTAACCCAGCCTGTTGGCGATAATGAGTTCAGTTTCCAGTTCACTGGCAGACCCTTGAGAGTTTGAAAGGAAATGCGCAAATTCCTTTCGAGAGTGTCTCCCCGCACCTTCTGCGATGTTTGCCGGTATCGAAACGGCTGCACGCCGAATTTGACTGGTGAGCCCATAGCGCTCATCCTTTGGAAAGTGTTCGCTGTTCTTGTAAATCGCAATAACGAGTTCTATACCTTTGGCCCAAGCCTCAAGCTTTTGATGTGGACGCATGGTTGTCAGCTCCCTTCGAATGAGTTGTTAACCATTTACCATTTACTATT
>DNND01000037.1:30907-31039 GCA_003488005.1 Blastocatellia bacterium
CCATTTACTATTCACCATTTACCCTTACTTCAAATTAAGAATCGGCCAATCGTGATGCAATGCAGTCTGCCGCAAACGCATGTCGGGACTAATGACTGCTGGGTGACCAACTATCGAAAGCATCGGCAAGTA
>DNND01000037.1:31333-36123 GCA_003488005.1 Blastocatellia bacterium
ATCGAAAGCATCGGCAAGTCACTCATGCTGTCCGTGTACGCGTAAGAGTCGCTGAGGCTAAGGCCTTCGCGCTCGGCGAATACTCGAATCCACGATGCCTTCGTAGCCGCAGCCATTACCGGCGGCAGCAGACGCCCGGTGGCCACGCCGTTGACGAATTCCAAACGGTTCGCGACGTAATCTTCAATTCCCAGGTGGGCCATCAATGGCTTAACGGAAACATCGAGAGCGCCGGTCACCACCACCTGGCGCAAGCCGTTACGACGCGACTTCTCTAACAACTCATAAGTACCCGGGAAGACCGCCGGCTTGAGCACCGAAAGAAACAAATCATCAGCCAGGTAACGCAGTCGATCTTCCTTCACACCCTTGTAGCGCTTAAAGTAGAGGTCGTTGAAAACCTTGCGGCTGTATTGATCGGTAATGGCGAAGACGGGTAGGCTAAGCAGCGTCGAAGCGCTCTTTTTGAAACTGCGAAAAAGTCCCGGCTCATTCCGGGCATAGAAGCCGAGAGTATGAACCAGGTTCGTGCTAACCAGAGTGCCTTCGAGATCGTAAAAAGCCGCCGCTGCCAAGACTTGCCTCCGTCGCTTTCGTATCCAAAACCCCAGCGAATGCCGTGGGGCCAAGGAGCGTTGATGAATGAAGGGCAGCACTATAACCCAAACTGGCGTTTCTGCGTAATCAACAAATTGTGTGTATGGTCAGGCTAGACAATAGGACGTGAATCGGAGGAGGTTTTGTGAAAATAGGCCTAAAACGTGGCGTGGTGCTCTGCTGTTTGACGGCGATATTTGTCATCGCTCCCAGTTTGAGCTGCCGAAATCGAACGGCTGACCCCGCTGAAAGCGGAAACGCCGGACCAGAGAAGAGCGCGGCGGAGAGCATTGCCGAAGCCGATGCTCTCTATGCACAGCGTAAAGATCTTTCCAACGCTCGCCGGGGCATTATCGCGTTGCGCCAAGCCCGGACGCGCGACACGGGGAACTACGAGGCAGCCTGGAAACTGGCACGACTCGACTACTTCCTGGGTTCGCATGCAAAGGATGAAGCGGAAAGGGAGGCGGCGTTCCGCGACGGCATTGACGCCGGGAAAAGTGCAGTGCTGCTTCAGGACAACAAGGCCGATGGACACTTTTGGTTGGGAGCGAACTACGGAGGCAGCGCGGAGCTGAGCATCCTCGCAAGTCTTTCGAGCATTCAGGACATTCGCACGGAGATGGAGAAGGTCATCGAACTTGATGAAAGTTATGCGAGCGGGAGCGCCTATCTGGGTTTGGGCCAACTCTACCTGAAGGCCCCGAAGGTACTTGGCGGTGACAGCAAGAAGGCAGTCGAGTACCTCGAAAAAGGTTTACGGTTCGGAAGCAACAATGCTTTGCTGCATCTGCGATTGGCCGAAGGCTATCACGCGCTTGGTCGCGACCAGGACGCTCAAAAGCAAATTGACCTTATTCTTAAGATGACACCCGAGGCTGATTACGTGCCGGAGTACGACGATGCGGTGGCCGGCGCAAAGGTGCTGCAGAAGAGGATCCAAATGTAGGTTGTTTGAAAATCGTCGGGGTGGGCTTTACAGAAAAGATATCTGTTGCCCAGTCCGCCTTTGCGGACGTATGACAATAGCCCAGCGATTCATCGCTGGGACGAAAGCATTCGCGACGAAGTCCGTGAAACGGACGACTGAAATGTTGATACTCCCTTCAGCCGGCCGTTTCACGGACTATATTTCGTTTTCAACTTGTCCCAGCAGTGAACTGCTGGGCTATTGTCGGTCGTCCGCTACGCGGACTGGCAGCAGGACTCTTTTTGCAAACCTGATCAGGATGGCTGGTGGTGATCGGAACGAGCGAAACGTCTATGGACTCTTGCCTCCGATTCGTTTCAACTCTTCCATCGTGCGTTTGTGCTGCTCGAGTTTTTGTCCGGCCTCGCCAAGTTTTCCTTGTGAAGTAAGCCGCTGATAGTCTTCCAATTCTTGCACAGCTTTATTGATTAGCTGTTGGGCGTCCTGGCGAGGTGCAGGCGAGGCTCCGGGCGAAGCACCGGGTTGAGCCGGTGTCTCTGCAGGTTTTGCCGGTTGCTCGCCCGGCTTTTGTTCTGCCGGTGGTCCGGTTTCGCCAAAAAGATTTGTCATTGCCTCGTCGAAAGTCTTTCCATAACCGAGCCGATCCTGTATTGCCAGCACCACCAGGCGCAGCTCAGGCATGGGGCTGCTTTCAGCTTTCAGATAAACCGGCTCGACGTAAAGCAACGATTTTCCAATCGGAATAACCAACAAGTGGCCGCGCAACACGTGCGAGCCCTGTTGGTTCCAAAGCGTGAACTGCGATGAGAGTTGTGCATTCTGATCGATGCGCGCTTCGATCTGGAGTGGACCATCGATAAGCCGCGACTTGGGAAAGTTGTAGATCAAAAGCTTGCCATAATTCTCGCCGTCGCAGCGGCCGGCCATCCAGCCAATCATGTTGTTGCGGCTTGCTGGCGTGAAGGGAAGAATCAAAACAAACTCGTTGCGGATTTGTTCGCCCGGCAATTGCATCAGCACAAAATAAGGATCGATGGCCGTGACCTGCTTGCGGTTTTGATCGTCCAGAGAAATCTGCTGTGCCACATTCCAAACGTCTTCGCGCTGGAAAAACACCTTCGGGCTTTGCGTGTGATAAAGGCCGTAAATTTCGCCTTGGGCACGAATCAATGTTTCCGGGTAGCGAATATGTGCGCGTAGGTCCGCCGGCATTTGGCCGGCATCCTCAAACAACGCTGGGAAAGTGGCCCGATAAGTTTGAATCAGCGGGTCGTTCGGATCAAAGACATAAAAGTGCACAGTTCCGTTGTACGCATCGATCGTCACCTTCACGCTGTTGCGAATGTAATTGATGTTGTTTTGCCCGACGTTCTGGTGACGTGAATAGGGATAAGTTGCCGATTCGGTGAAAGCGTCGAGCATCCAAAACAATCGTCCTTCAGAATTAACAACGATGTAAGGGTCGTTATCGTAAGTCAAAAAGGGTGCAATACCGTTGACCATCTCGCGGATGTTGCGATGGATCAGAACGCGGCTTTCGGGAGTCACATCATCTGAAAACGGAAGCCGGGAAAGATCACCGAGCGCCCAGGCAAGCAACATACGTCGGGCGCGCCCGCCGATTTGAATCCCGCCAGTGCCTTCATAAGTCGTGTAGGTATTCGCTTCGCCTTGCGGAAAATCAAACTCCTTCTGTTTGGTCTTTACGTAAACGTCGGAATTTGTTTCCTGGCCAAAATAGATTTCCGGCCGAGTTACTTTTACTTCGGGTGACGATGAAGTAATCGGCATGTCGGAAACAACGAAGCGTGGCATTCCCTCCGGCGTGAAGCCATTCGCGGTGTTCATCGTAATTCCGTAGCCATGCGTGTAGATCAACTTCTCGTTGATCCAGTTGCGAGAAGCGTCGGGCAGTTTCTTAAGATCGATCTCGCGCGCGGCCACCATCATCTGCCGAGTCGTATCAGAAAGTTTGTAACGATCCACATCGACGTCGGGAAAGTCGTAGTAAGTCCTAATAGCTTGAATTTGTTTCAGCGTATCCTGCAGCGCGTGCCAGTCCCAAAGGCGGATGTTATCGAGCGTGGGACGATTCGCATTTAGATCGAGCGATTCGACCGAGCTGTCAGCCTCAAACTCCCGCAGCTCAACTTGTTCGAGACCAAAGGCACGACGCGTCCAGGTAATGTTTTCTTCAATGTAAGGAGTCTCGCGTCCGAGTTCATTTGGCTTGACGATGAAACTGGTCACGTAGGCTGGAACCAACAACACGCCGACTACAAAAACAGCCAACGGCAGCGCCAAGCCAAACAAGATGAGCTTCAAGCCACGTTTGGTGAAGGCATTTATCAACGCAACCGCCGCCGCTATCAGCAAACCGATAGCAACGAGTCGCAATGCCGGCAACAAATACTGAGCTTCTGAAAAACTAACGCCAGTGAATGTTTGGTGATCTTCCCAGAGATAGGGAAAGCGCGAAAGATATGTCTGCCATGCGAGTAATACCAAAAAAGCGGCGAGCGCAACCGACACTGCCGCGAACGATCGCTTGCCATTCGCTTCGCCATTTGCTTTGGTGACTTTGGGCGGGGCCGCGAGCAGCGAATAAATTATTGACGCACACAAAACTACAAACGACAAAGTGATCAGCCACGAACTGATCAGGTCGTAAAATGGCAGCGAGAAAAGATAAAAGCTGACCGGCTTATGAAAAATTGGATCCAGCGTGCCGACTTGGGCCTGGTTGAAATAAAGCGCAAAGGTCTGCCATGAACCCTTCATCGCCAATCCGTAAAAGAGAGCAAACAGGATTGCGATTATCCAGGAAGCGGGACGCACAAACCGCTCGGGCGAGATTTGAACCGGTTGATTGTTTACAACGATGGTTCGCTTTTCCAGTGCGTATGACTTGAAATGCCTTTCGAGCAACCAAAAAGCGCCTCTTAACAAAACGGCTGTGGCTACCAGAAAAACGAAGAACAGCCCGAGCTTTAGTTTGAAGATGTACCAGTAAACGGATGAAAAACCGAGCGAAGAAAACCAGGCGGCGGAAAGATAAATGCCCAGCGTTCGCGAAAGGATAAGCAAGAGCAACGCGATTGCGGCCAGCACCCAACGGCGCCAGTGACGTCGCTTGCCCTTGCCCACGTCGATCACTTCGTTATCAGCCAATCTGAAGCGTTCACTCATGTGCGGCTAGCATACGCTCTATCCGTGGTCCACTCAATGACGGTTGAAGGTAATGAAGTCAGTACCACCACGC
>DNND01000037.1:36422-43549 GCA_003488005.1 Blastocatellia bacterium
ACCACGCGGTAGCGGGTGGGTCATCGATGGAGCAGCCATATCGCCGAGAGGATCTCGTTATCGCGAAGAGATCTTCTTCGGGAGCAAACCCACCCGCTACCGCGTGGTGGTACTGACCTCATTACCTGGCGCGTGTATAATACGCAAGGTTTTCGCTTTCTCCCTGCAGGCAAAAAGCTCCGACTCCCAGGTTCATATTCTATACAAGCGCAAATGAGGTGCGTATGAAATCATTCGTTATTAAATTTCTAATCTGCTGTTCGCTTTTGATTGGTTTGTCAGGTTTCCCTATCCGCAGCGTGACGGCGAACAATGACGCACAGCCGGCGACACCTTCGATTGTGCGCATCGCACCGCCGGCGCCGATCTTTGACGATCGGACGCGGCTGGCCGAGCTCGCAGCGCGACGAGCCCGCGTTGCCGAAGCGGTTGGCACGAAAGGAATTCTCATCCTCTTCAGCACTGAGCCGCGCGTTTATGCGAACGACGTCAACTACGAATACCGGCAGGAGAACAATCTTTATTACCTCACGAGCCTGAAGCAAAATAATGCGACCGTGGTTTTGCTGCCGGGCAATGAGCAGTTTTCGGAAATTCTTTTTATGCCGCGCCGGAATCCGGGCCTTGAAACATGGACCGGACACATGTATTCCGCCGAAGAAGCGAGCCAGATATCGGGAATCAGGGAAATTTGGGAAGCGAGCGAGTTTGAACCGTTTCTTAGCGCGCTGCGTAATCGCCAACCTTATCGACCCAAGCCGGAACATGTTTTGCTGTCAGCCAGGCCCATGGACGCCAGTACTCTTACAACTTCAGGTTTTGAAAAATTATTTGCCGCGACAGCGAAGAATGACGGAGAACTTTATCTATTGGTACCCGGTGAGACTGAAAGTCGCGAGTACAAACGCGAGCAGCGCTTTGCTGCCGACTGGGCCAAGTCCGCTTCCGGTTTCAGCATCAAAAACATTACCCCGGTGTTTGATAATTTGCGGCTGAGAAAGTCGCCGATGGAAATTGCGTACATGCAACACGCGATCGACATTACTACCGAAGCCCACGAGCGCGCCTGGGTTGGCGCGGCTACCGCAAAGTGGGAATACGAAGTTGATGCACTAGTCGCCTACACCTTCAAACTGCGCAACGCGGATCATTGGGGCTATCCGTCGATTGTCGGCTGTGGACCAAACGCGACAACCCTGCATTACGAAGAATCACAAGGACCGGTTACGCCAGGCAATTTACTGCTGATGGATGTCGGCGCGGAATACGAACACTACTCTGCCGACGTTACGCGCACTTTTCCAGCTAACGGAAGGTTCTCAACTGCACAGGCCGAGGTTTACCAGGTTGTGTACGACGCGCAGGAAGCTGGCGGGAAAGTAACAAAACCGGGAGCGCTGATTTCGGATGTACATCGTGCGGCCACCGAAGTTATTAAAAACGGATTATTCAAAATGGGTCTGATCACCGATCGCGACTCGACTCAATATCGCATCTGGTTCATGCATGGAACGTCGCATTGGTTGGGAATGAATGTTCACGATGTGGGGAGCTATGGCACTCGGCTGGAACCGGGAATGGTTTTCACCAACGAACCCGGCATCTATGTAAGGCCGGACGCGTTCGACAACCAACCGTCAGGCATGAGCGCCGCCGAATGGGAAAAATTCAAAACCGCCGTGAAGCCTGCGTTTGAGAAATATAAAGGGATTGGCGTTCGCATCGAAGACGACCTGCTGGTCACACCTGACGGGGTTAAATGGCTGACGGAAGCGCTGCCGCGAAAAATCGCGGACATCGAAACGTTCATTGCCAAAGGTCGTGCGGAAGCGCGCCAGAATGGGAACTGAGTTGAGCAGTTCAGTGCCGCGTTAGTAGATCGGTCGGGAGCTTTTGGACTGCGCCGGCTCGACGCCGCTTTCATCCGACAATCCAATGCGCCTTTCAAGCCGGCGCGCTCCAAATCGGTCGGCGCAATCTTAGGAAGCAGTCTTGAAGCCGATTTGTTTCCGAGGCCGAGTTGGCTGTTCATTTAGTTTTTTGAGTTCATCAAAAACGACCGTGAAGTATTTATCGTGCGTCGCCAGCTTGCGAATGACAGCTGCGAACTTTCGATTGAGTTCCTCGTTTGATTGCAACATGTCTCGCAGCTTTACAAAGGCGCGCATGATCGCGATGTTCACTTCGATGGCCCGTTCGCTGTTGAGGACACTCGACAGCATTGCGACACCCTGCTCGGTGAAAGCGAGGGCAAATAACGCCGCCCGCCGCGGCCTGCCTTTGACGTCGCAAATTGCGACCTCAAAGCTTCTGCCTCAGCCTTCGTGAGACGAAACATGAAATCTTCGGGAAAGCGTTTGCGAATGCGCCGCACCCGTTCGTTGAGGCGCTTCGTTGCTACTTCGTAGAGCTCCGCCAAATCAACATCGATCATGACCTTGTGGCCCGCGACTCAAATAGATTCTTCGCTCGACGAGTTCAACTGAAACGGGCGACAGACTCTTATTCAGGCTCTTCCTCGTAGGCACAGCGAAGAGGGTAACAAGCGTGACGCGACACACGAAAGCAGCCGAGCATCTCGGTTGGGGTGCGAGGCTTTATGCTGCCACCTCCTCCGCGGGTTTAAGAACATTCCCCCGGCGCAATTATTGGCGGCGTGAGTTTTGTTGATTGCATCTTCCGCCGCCATCAAGGCCGTCGAAGCAAGCGGCTCGATCCTCTTTCGCAACGCCAAGAGTGACCCCGGCCGGGAACGGCCGACGTTTGAACTCTCGCCCGACCTTGGGCATAGGCCCCCGGATACTCCCACGGTGTTCGTAAGAGCGGTTGACTGCTGATTGAGAATCGCAAAATCGCAAGCCTGACCCCAACTCCATTTTCGAAAATTATTGACGTGGAATCAGACTTGCGATGTGCAATTCTCAATCAGAAGACAGTTAAGCTTGCGTAAGAGTCACTGAAGATTACAAATCGGCCTCACCCTTTTACGCTCCCGGCACGATGGCGGTTTGTGCTTTGCCTTCTTCAGTGCCGTCTAGCTTGCGCTGGAAATCCTTTGACAGCACGTGTGAATAGACCTCGCTCTTGCAATTGGTGATTATGTAAAACTGGAATTCCGGCATCTTGTCACGGTGAATTTCTATTACCTTATCTTTTAGCCTGCGACTGACAAACAACAAAGCCCTTTTCGGAGACAGAGGAAGCAATATGTCTCCGTTCGCAACGCCCCAAGTCTCTCCCTGCGGATGACCAGGCGAGGGCATATTGATCAACGGGTTATCAGAAGTCAGAAACGAGCGCGAGCTAACAGTTTCAATTAAGCTCCAGTGTCTATGCTCGAGTATATCAACCAATATTTCAGCAAATTGGAGTTGTCCGGACATAAGAAAATCTTCCGTCTGCCCGCCGCGCTTAAAATCCAATTTCAGGTCGCCGTTGAGGAATGCAGTACGACTCTTTTCAAGTTCGTCAGGTGTCATTTCAGGATATTGCTGCACCAACTTCGCGAACTCCGTTTCATCGCAAAGCATTCTCTTGAAATCCCGGTTTTCTATTCCGACCTGAATACTGGCGAGAGTTTCCCGCACCGCAGGAGTCCTGGAACCAAGCAGGGAGGTGAACCACGTAAGATGAAAGAAATCTTCATTCGATAAGTCAACTAAAGAGCCAGTAATCAGTTTGCTGATGACGGGCGCGGCAGACCTCTCAGACATCTGCAGCAACTTATCTACACCCCGTTTGTCTACTTCCGGGTCATCGAGGTTGATGTCGTAGTAATTGTCGTCTTGGGCGACTTGTCTTATTGATTGTGGCTTGGGCGGTACGCTGCGTTTATACAGATAAACATGGCCCGGTTTTGTGGGTATCTGAAAGTTCCGCAAATAGAATTGAGGAACGTAGTGGTCTCTAGCCATAGGAACTAATCATAATAATAATCGCTCTTTTCACGAAGTAGGACTAATGCTTCTCTGGCTTATAATGAGCGTATGGACAAGTGCATACACGTTGCTAAAAACCCGATGATGAAGAGGGCAAGAATCACTCCCCAAGGCACGGGGCAGTCTTTCGAACTTTGCCGCTTTCGAGAATTTCGAACAGATGGCTAATCGGTACTCTCGTTCCCGTGAAGCACGGCGCGCCGCTCATTCGGTTAGGATTCACGTTTACCACATCTTTGATGTTCATCAGGATACCTCGCGCATATTCTACACCCGAATATCGTATCGGGACCGGCGATGCCGAAGCCGGTAACAAAGTGTCAAAAGCGTCAAATTTGCGACGCTTTTAACGTTTTCCCTTGACGCGACGGCATGATTCAAGGTAATTGAACCCTAAAAATAGAGTAGCGCAAAATACTCACCTCCCAAATGCCCTGAAACCAGTTGAAGTTAGCGATGAAACTAACATTGGAAGCTAACCTTGACTGGACAGAAAAACCTGTGACGTTTTGGGTGCGCCTCCAGTAATAGGGTGCATATCTTACTTTTCAGGGCGCGATAAACGTCGCTACAACCCACCGTTAGGAGGAGCTATGTCGTTACTTTCTCAAGTAAAAAGATCGTTCGCTCTTGCAGCATTAGCTTTGACACTGGTGTTAACTAGTGCTTTCCTCTCGTCGAGTAAAGTTGGTTCTACATCCGTGAATAAAGTTGGTTCTGCACCCGTGAATAAAGTTGGTTCTACATCCGTGTTGTTGTGCAACCCAACATACTCAACATGGGTCACCTATTACAGTGACGCGAGCTACACCGTGGAGATTGGCCACCGTTATATCCAGTGTAACGGGACGGGAACTCTTGTTGGGAGCAGCTCGTCATACCAACAATCGGAAATTATTGACGTTTGTTGCCGAGATCCCGGCGGTAATAGCTGTGTACCTTGTTAAATTCCAGACCCGCCAGCGTACTTTGATTGAGTGCGGTTGATCCAATATTCGAACTTCGAGACTCATACTCGAATTTGAGGATGCTGCCAACTCGGTCGAAGCACAGCCGCATCAGGAGTGGTTCAGTCTCAAATTAAGAGCCCGATAAAACGGCTCAGGATTTCGGACTGGACCACTCCCAAACTTGGTCTTACTACTTGAATTCATTCGCGAATGCTTTCAGCGTTAGGATTTCGGCGCCGGCTTCATGCTTTCAAAAGGAACGAACCCACCCGCTACCGCGCGGTGGTACTGACTTCATGCCACCGGGTAGAACGAAAATGATTGCCTTGATGGGTCGGCACTCATCTCGTTCCAATAAGGTTGTTGCCAGCGAAACCAACGCGCTTGCTTAGACAGTGGCCTTATGAATTCTTCGCTTGAGGCGATGAATCGTGCGCCGCGCGATCTTTAACTGCGCGCGATCGTGCGCCGTCAAAGCTTCGTCACGCTTCTTCTTCATCTCACGAATCTGCGACTTGATAGCTGCTTTATCCACACCGACAACGTCGTGATGCTCGTGCTGAATGCCGAGCGCTTTGGAGAGCGCGACCAGCAAGTGGTCCTTATTCAGTTGCGTGTAGCCTTGCAGCGCTTCGTGTTCATTGCCCTTGGCGATCTCACGCAGCTCCGCGACGGTCTTATGTTTTAACTGTTCGAAGGTGTAATCCATGTTTGCTCCTTTAGAAAAGTGCTGAGTGCTGAGTGCTGAGTGAGCGTCAAGCAGTTCCAGAGTCCAAGCTTTAGCTTGCACCTTCCTAGCGCAAGCGCAACCTGAAGGTTGTACTCTGAACTGCTTGACGCTTACCCGGGATTCAGGTCCTCATCCCTCATTTTTCGTCTGAAAGATCTGGTTCAAGTGCTTTTCCATATGGTCGACGTAGTCGCGCATGAAAAACTCAAGCGTTACCGGCTCGTCTTCCCTGATCTGTTCCGAAGCAAGCTGATGAAGGTTGTGACGCTGGCGCAGTTTTGTGCGCGTGTCTTCCGGCGCGTGCTTCATGATATGCAGAATGTGCTGATTGTACAGTTGCCAGAATTGAACCAGATCGCGCCAGGGCTCTTCCTGGAAATGTTCCACGCGCACCCACTCGTTTTGCTCATACCCGGCAAAGACCAGGTCGTCGGTAAACTGCGCCCGCACAAACCGTTGATGGTTGTTTCCGGCCGAGTCGATCAGGTGCCCCACGATTTGCTTCGCTGACCATTTATCTTCAGCCCGAGGAATTTCACTTTGTTCTTCTGAGATGGCCAGCAATCGCGGAGTCGCGTCGGACAACGTGTCGTTAAACTCCCCAAGAAATGTTTCCCACTCGCCAACGGTAGATTTTCTGGCTGCAAACATCATTTGTCTCCTGCTAAATTTCTTTCTCCATGCGAAAGGCCGGCAGCGATTCGCCGTCTGGGGTGTCAATGCTGATCGGTTCACACTTGCGATAACCTCTCGCCAAATACAATGGCTCGCCGGGAAGAGTTGCCGCCAGCTCAATACGACTAAAGCCGGCCAGGCGCGCTGCATCTTCGCAGGCGGTCAAGATTTTTGTGGCAACACCCCTTCGCGACCAGTCGGGATGAACATAAAACGCGCGAATACGTGCTGCGTCTTTCGCCGGATCAAGCAGCGGGTCAACTATCGTCTTGGCCCGATCGCCGCCGAACAAAGTCTTGCGCTTACTCCAGCCGCCGCTGCCCGCGATTTGGTTGTCAGCCTCGGCGATAAAATAAGTGCCGTCTAGTATCAACTGGGTGTCGGGCCCAAAAACATGAGCCAGCGCGCTGTCGATTTGCTTCGCAGTGTAGTATGGCAAGCTTAACACGCTGACTGAGTCGCGTATCAAGTCGGCGACGGCCGGGACATCCTCCATCTGCGCGTGACGAACTTGGACGAACATAATAAATCAGGTCGCTTACAAGGTGGCGCGAATCCGCAGCGTGATTATTTCTCTAGGAAACCTCTGAGTCCTCTGTGTCTCTGGGGTGAATGATCATTAGGTAACCCACCACTGAGACACAGAGCGCACAAAGGTTGCACAGAGAAGTTCGAGTGCTGCGCTCTAGCTTCGCTCGACTACTTGCTGTTGACGGCGGTATAAAATAAGTCGAAAGCGAAACTCATCGCAACTGGAATCAGATACTGATGCAGTTTGCACTTGTTGCCGGATTATTGTTGGTTCAGCCTGAGCCTTAGTGGCATGAAGTCAGT
>DNND01000129.1:0-7034 GCA_003488005.1 Blastocatellia bacterium
TAGCTCAGTTGGATAGAGCGTTTGACTTCGAATCAAAAGGTCGCAGGTTCGAGCCCTGCCGCGCGCACCATTTATTGAGTAAACAGATTTCAGGCGCCTTCCCGGATGCCGACTTACAGCTTCACGAATTATTTTGAGTCACAGGTATTGCGGAAGCGGCCCTATCTTAGGAAGGAATGGTGCATTGCTATCATCGAGAATCCAATCCGCTTTGAAATTCAATCAAATGGTCGAGTAAGGTTCTGGGGTCAAGTTAGCGAGCTGGATGATCGTGTTCTGAGAGTTGTAACTCTGGCCGACAGGGTTACAATACACAACGCGTTTCCTGATCGAGGATTTAGGCCATGAAAATAAACTATTATCCAGATACCGACTCTCTTTACATCGACTTGTCTTCCAAGCCAAGCGTAGATAGCAGAGAAGTGTCTGATGGAATAGTTCTGGATTATGACGAGGACGGAAATTTGACTGGGATCGATATCGATCACGCCAGTGTGAAGCTCAATATCACTGAGTTGATTCTAAGTAAGCTACCAGCCGAAGTTACTCAAGTCGCTTAACCAAGGCTGCTTCGTGCCCTGCTGGCGTGCACTGAATTTTCGTTAGAGTATCAGATCCAAACCGATCACCCTCCCACAACTTCAGCTTTAGCAGATTGTCTTTTATCAATCGGAACGTACTCACGCGTCCTTGCGCCCAAATAAATCTGTCGTGGCCGCGCGATCTTTTGGTCCGGGTCTTCCAACATCTCGACCCACTGCGCCAGCCAGCCTGATGTGCGCGGAATCGCAAACAGCACCGGAAACATGTCGACAGGGAAGCGCATCGCCTGGTAAATAATCCCGGAATAGAAATCGACATTCGGGTACAAGCGACGCTTGACGAAATACTCATCCTCAAGCGCGATACGTTCCAGCTCCAACGCGATTTCCAGCATTGGATCTTTTCCCGTTACTTCAAAAACCTCGTCAGCCACCTGCTTGATAATCCGCGCGCGCGGATCGTAGTTCTTGTAGACGCGATGGCCAAAGCCCATCAGCCGAAACTCACCCGCCTTAACACGCTTTATATAGTCAGGGACTTTATCTTTCGAGCCAATTTCTTTCAGCATGCGCAGCACCATCTCGTTGGCGCCGCCGTGCAGTGGCCCATAAAGCGCGGCTGCCGCGCCTGCCAATGATGAAAACGGATCAGTCTGAGCGCTGCCAATGCTACGCATCGCGTTGGTGCTGCAATTCTGTTCGTGATCGGCGTGCAGAATGAAGAGCACCGACAACGCGCGTTCAAGCACCGGATTAGGTTTGTACTTCAACTCGGTCGTCTTGAACATCATGTTGAGAAAATTGCCTTCGTAACCGAGATCGTTGTCCGGATAGGCGTATTGCATGCCGATGCGATGACGATAGGCAAACGCGGCAATGGTCGGTACTTTCGCCACCAGCCGGTAAATTTGTTTGCGTCGGCATTCCTCGTCAAAGATTTGTTTCGCGTCGGGATAAAAAGTCGAGAGCGCGCCGAGCGTTGCTTCAAACATGCCCATCGGGTGCGCGTTGTAATGAAAGCCATCCATTACCGTCTTGATGTTTTCATTGATAAACGTGTGATAGGTGATGTTGCGGGTCCATTCCTGCAACTGCGCTTCGTCAGGCAGTTCGCCGTGCAACAGCAGGTACGCGACTTCGAGATAGGTGCTTTTTTCGGCGAGCTGATCGATGGGATAACCGCGATATTCGAGGATGCCTTTGTCGCCGTCGATGAACGTGATGCGGCTCTTGCAGGAAGCCGTGTTCATGAAAGCTGGATCGTAGGTCATCAAACCAAAATCGTCGTCCGAGGTTTTGATCTGGCGCAGGTCCATCGCTTTGATCGTGTCGTTTTCGATCGGCACTTCATACTGTTTTCCGGTGCGGTTGTCGGTGATGGTAAGCGTATTAGCGCTCATCGCGGTTTCTCCTGGGCTTTCGACTTGCGGGGCGTGTTTGCAATTCAGATTAACCTTGAGGCGCTTCGCTTATCAAACTGCAAATAGGGTGTGGGAAAGGAGAGTTGAGCTTGGGTGTTGGGTTTAGGGTGATGGGTTTAGGGTGTGGACTACTATGGGGTTAAGGGTACAGAACGTTCGTTGTTCTTTTCCGAACACCCTACACCCCACAACCAATACCCTATTTTATTGCTGTCAGCTCGACATCGAAGATCAACGTGGCATTCGGCGGTATGTCCGGTGGTTTACCGGCAGCCTTATAGCCGAGCGGCGCGGGAATGATCAGCTTGCGTTTTCCGCCAACTTTCATCGAAGCTATTCCCTCGTTCCACCCTTGAATAATATTTGGAGTGCCCAATTGGAACTCAATCGGTTTTTGTCCAGGATGATCGTAGGAGCTGTCAAACTTTGTTCCGTTCTCAAGCGTACCGGTGTAAGCGACGGAAACAGTTTGTCCGATTTTCGGTGATGCTCCTGAGCCTTCGGCCAGGTCGACGTATTTCAATCCCGATGCGGTTGTAACTTCAGCACCACCGCTCTGGCTGCGGTTCTTGATGAGATAGGCGATTGCCGCGGCGGCGAGCGCCAGCACAACGACGATGGCGATGATTCGGGTTTGTTGATTGCGACCAGTTGAGGTCGCGGATTTTGCAGGGGAGTACGGCCCCTTCGGCCGCTTCTTAGCTTTCGTGGTTTTTCGATGTCTACTTTGCGGCAAGTATGAGATTCTCCTGTCAGCGTGATGCCTGAATATTTTGGCCTTCTTTATAACTGGTTTCGGTATCTAGTTTCAATCGATGACGAGTACCAAGCGCTCGGTAAGCGTCAAGAAGTTCACAGTACAACCTTCAAGTTGCTCTTGGTAGGAAGCAAGCTGAAGCTTGGACTCTGAAACTTCTCGCGTGCCTGGTGAGCAGGAATACTCTCTTGACGGCATTGAGGAGCAAATCGAGATGCGGCCATCCAGAGTTTTGTTCACCTTGGTTCTGGCACTGGCTTCAGCCGGGTTTGCGCAAGGACCACCGCCTGAAGCTGGACCATTTCGCAAGCCGGACCTGGTCGAAATTGTGAAGCTCGATGCGACGATTAAGCTTGATGTTCGTTACGCAACCAAAAACAACTTCCTCGGCAAAGCAGTCTATTCCAGCGCGCGCGCCTTTCTACAACGGCAGGCTGCCCAAGCGCTGGTTCGTGTCAATCAGAGTTTAAGAAAGCAAGGTTTCGGCCTGGTTGTATTTGACGGTTACCGGCCGTGGTCGGTAACAAAAGTTTTTTGGGAGGCGACGCCCGAAGATAAAAAGATTTTCGTGGCCGATCCGAGCAAGGGCTCACGCCACAATCGCGGTTGCGCAGTCGACCTGTCTTTGTTTGATCTAAAAACGGGCGTGCCAGTAAGGATGCCAAGCGAGTATGACGAGATGACCGAACGCGCGCATATCAATTACGAATGCGCGCCACCGGAAGCTAAGCGTTTACGCGATCTGTTGCGAAGCGCAATGGCGGCGGAAGGATTTTCTGTTTACGAACCCGAATGGTGGCACTACGATTACCAGGACTGGAAAGACTATCCGATTATGAATGTGAAGTTTTCAAGAATTAGGGTGTAGGGGGAAGGGTGTTGGGTGTAGTGCTAAAAAAGAATTCGACCCTACACCCTACACCCAAAACCCTATCCTCTAGTTAAGCGGATGTTGCCGTTTATTCCGGTGGCATTGATTGAGTTGCCGCCGCTGCCGATTTGTGCGGTGTAGTGTCCGTGCTTGCTCTTGTCGATGCTCACGTTCGGCAAATCAGAAACGACGTTGCCGTTCATGCCGTGCGCTTCGAGATCCGCATTGACACCGTCGTTTAGTCTCAATTCGATGTTGCCGTTTATCCCGCTAATGTCAACGCCGCCTCTGTCGATTTGTTTAAGAGCGACCGCAATGTTGCCGTTAATGCCTTTGAAGGTTGCAGCGCCCGACGCCTGCGCAATATCAACTTTTCCATTCACGCCTTTCACTTCAACTGAGCCATTAATTACGCCGGTGATTAAGGAACCATTGATCCCTATCGCCACCAGCGAAATTTCGCGTGGCAAACGCAAGGTCACTCGTTCTGTCGGATTAGAACCAAAGATGCGGGCAAAGAAACTGGTATTGGCACTTTCAGCACGAACGGTCAGGCTGTCAGCCGTCGCGTCAATAATCACTTTGCGCCGGTCCAAAACTTCCTGGCTTTTCCCGTTGCGTTCGACATAAACCTCGGCAGTCTTACTGTCCGACGTTTCAATCTTTACGCCACCATTAATTCCTGCTACCTCAACCCGAGCGCCGGGGGAAAGCTCATAAGTTTTGCGAATATCTTCGCGCACATCGCTCGCCGAAGACTTGTCGCCATCCACTACCTGCGACCAATTGCGAATGCCGCCGGTGGTTTTTGCGCGCGAGCGCACCACACCTGCAATGCCGGCAATTGTCACCAGAAGAACCACCAGAATGATCTTTTTCATTGGAATATCTCCGTTTGCAGACGAACAATCTTGAGAGCAGTTACGAGCTTGCCGGCGACTTAGTTCAATTTGAATTGCGGCTTTGCGAGAGACTAGTTTTCGGAGGCGACCCATCTTGACATAAGTCTTACCGCGTCTTACATTCGATGAACTCCGCAAAATTCAAGGTTTCAGATGCGATCCGGGAACGCTCGGAGTTTCCTGGCCCGCTAAGTAGACCGCAATGACAGAAAAAAATTCGCAGCACCGAACAGTCCTGATTGTCGAAGACTCGGAAGACGCGCGCTATTTCATGCGGCTGGAGTTGGAGCAACTTGGCTATCGTATCGTTGAAGCCGACAACGGCGAGAAGGCGGTCGAAGTGGCAGAGCGCGAGCGTCCGGACATCATTCTGATGGATCTGAGTTTGCCCATCATGGACGGCATTGCGGCAACGGAAAAAATTCGCGCTTGCGATGGATTCAACACTGTACCCGTAATTGCGGTCACCGCCCACCAGGAGACAGATTTTCGCGCCGACGCCCAAGCTGCGGGATTCAATGCGTATGTAACTAAGCCAATCGATATGCCGTGGCTCAGCGAATTGATTGAAGGATTGCTGGTGTAGCTGGGTACCTTTCATAACCCGCGTAGCGGGTGAAAGCGTAAAGCCTGGGGTGAAGCGAAGCGGAACCCCAGGTTAACGTCAGGCAAGAACACCGAGCGCGCGAAGCGTGCGATAGCGCAAAGGTTACGATTCATCGTATTTCGCTGTCGCACGCTTCGCGGGCTCTTGCATTACATGTCAATAATCCTGGGGTTCCGCTTCGCTTCAACCCAGGCTTTATGCTCACGCCGCGCTTCGCGGGCTCAATACTGGAAAGTCTGTCCTACTCACCCAACGAAACAATCGTTGCGCCCCAACCACCGGCTTCCGGCGGCGCGTCAGTCCAGGCAAGAACAAACGGCGTTCGACCCAAAATCGCGTGGACCATTTCGCGTTGCACGCCAATGCCCTTGCCGTGAATAATTCTGACCTGACGAAACCCCAGTCGCCGCGCTTCATTCAAATACTCTTCAACTACCAGCTTCACCTCGCGCGGATGGATCGTGTGCAGATCAAACACGTCAGTGATTGGAATCGTAACCGGATCGGGAAACGGATTGTACGGATCGGACTCTTCGTCGTCGGCGATCGGGTTATCAATGTTCTTCATCAATCCGCAATCCTATTTTTCTTTCGGGGCAATGTAACCTCGCCTGGCTTTGACGACTAGTTTGCCGTTCGACTTCTGCGCGTTCGGTGTTAAATCGATTTTGAGTTTTCGCAGAGTTCCGTCGCGTTTCTTATTTGAAGATACGAAGGCGAGGTTATAGCGCGTGCGCAGGTGCTCGATCAGCGTCTTAAAAGTTGTATTCAGTTGCTCAGGTTTCTCTTCAAACACCTCACCGCCGGTTTCGTCAGCGAGTTGCTTGATGTCCAATACCGCCCTGAACGCTCCGCCCACACGCGTACCAAAGACCATTAATGAATTTTCCATTTTCTGAACCGGCGTCTTGGGAACCAGACCGCAGACGACGCTTCCCGATTCGAAAATGGCCTGCTTCGCGGCTTTGCCTGATGGTCCATGGCCGCAGTCAAAGTTTCGCGTGATGCCGGTTATCGCAATGATCACGCGGCGACCGACCGGGTTGCCGGCGGTAACCATGTAATCGGCGGCTTTAAAGAAGGCCTTGTTCAGGCAGTGGTCGGCCCAGGTGTGGGTCTTGGGAATTCGCTCCAGCGCGTTAGCGATTTGCGAGCGATCGCGCGTGAATTCCTGTAGCAGCTCGACGTTGTCGTGATAGGTCATCACTGCCACTTCGTCTGTTTCCTTCAAACGTGCCAGCGCTTCGTTCGCCGCGCTGCGCACCTCGTTGCCGAATGGATCAATGCATCCTCCCCGGTCGATCAACAACACAACGGATAGCGGGAGCGTGTCCTGGCTAAAATTTGTGATCTGCTGTTTCGTCCCGTCCTCCATAATCAGAAAGTCCGTTTCCTTCAGGTGGCCGACCACGCGCGCAGTTTTCTTTTGCAGAACCAGCGCATCCACCGTTACCAGATCAACATCGACCTTTACGATCTCGGCTGGCTGGGATGCAGTCCGCTTGTCGCCAGTCACGGTCCGTTCGCGAGTTTGTGACGTGATCCGCGACGAGACGTACGGCAACAGAAAAAGCAATAGTAGTGGAGAGAGAAATTTGTATTTACGCGCGCTTGAGAACAAGGCTTTCATGAGCACTCCAATTTCCGAAAGGCTGCAAACCTAAGCTTTCCTCGGGGAGAGTGCTTTGGCGAGGGCTCGATAATAACCCGTAGGTATCTGCGAGAAAAGCGAACCGTGGAACCCTCGAGGACGATAATCTTCTAATTTGAAATTTCTCTGTGCGTTCTTTGTGATCTCTGCGTCTCCATGGTGGCCAGCTTGCTAATTCACCCCAGGTGCACTGAGAAGACAGAGGTTCACAGAGAAGCTGAAATTTGGACACTACTCTGCGGTAGTCATGCAGTCTGAATTAAAGGCCTCGCAGTGGCAATGA
>DNND01000129.1:7360-15243 GCA_003488005.1 Blastocatellia bacterium
GCGGTAGCGGATGGGTGCAGTGATTGCCGATTGCCAATTGCCGATTTCCGATTAATCTCTAGCGACCGGGCCAATTGGCAATCGGCAATCGAAAATTGGCAAGGTCGGAACCGATCCGCTACCGCGGACGGTACCGACTTCATTGCCACTGCGAGGCCTTTAACTGAAACTGGATCACTACCCGCTAAACGAACAACTCGAGACGCTTTGAACTTAGCCGGAAAGTCGATTAAAGTAGGCGCTGTCTGCCCACGCTTTTCCCCATTCCAAACAAGTTTCAGCTCAGGAGATTGATCCCCATGAATAGAAATGCCTGGAGGTCGCGTCGCGCGCGAACCTTGTCATTCTTAGCATTGTTGCTGGTATCGCTGATGACGGCGCAGTTGGCGCTGGCGCCACTTACGCGCGCGCAGAATCCAAACCCCTCGACGCCGGTCGTCGATGGTTCGGCGCCACCGGCTAAGCTTACTTATCCCGATTCCATGCCGGGCGCGACCGTCGATGATTATTTCGGCACCAAGGTTTCCGATCCTTACCGCTGGCTGGAAAACGATCGGGCACCGGAAGTTGAGCGATGGGTCGAAGCCCAGAACAAAGTTACCTTTGCGTACCTCGACAGAATTCCCTACCGGCAAAAAATCAAGGAGCGTTTGACTGCGCTTTATAACTATCCGAAATACTCTGCGCCTGCGCACCGCGGCGATTATTTTTTCTACACCAAGAATGATGGTCTACAGAACCAAAGCGTCTGGTACCGGCAGAAGGGCCTGGATGGCGTCGCCGAAGTTTTGCTTGATCCAAATAAGTTGTCCGCCGATGGCACCACGCGTTTGGGCGCCGTTTCACTTTCGAAGGATGGAAAGTATTTAGCCTATGGCGTTTCGCAAGGTGGTTCTGACTGGAACGACGTCTATGTTTTGGATACCACGACGAAGCAGTTGTCCACGGACCATGTTGAGTGGGTGAAAAGCTCAGGTATTTCCTGGCAAGGCGATGGCTTTTACTACAGCCGCTATCCGGCGCCGGAAAAAGGTCACGAGCTGACCGCGAAGAACGAGAACCATCAGGTTTTCTATCACAAGATCGGAACCCCGCAATCCGCGGACACGTTGGTTTACGAGGATCCAGCAAACCCACAACGCTTTCACACCGTCGGCACCAGCGACGATGAGCGCTATGTTTTCCTGACAATTTCCGATCGCGGCAAAGGCAAAAAGGGAAACGCGGTTTTCTGGCGCGATGCGTCACAACCTGGCACGGCGTTCACTCCCCTGGTTGCCGAAATTGGCGATGACAGTTACGGCGTAGTGGATAATGTTGGCGACAAGTTTTTGGTTTATACCGATCACAAGGCGCCAAATGGCCGCGTATTTCTTTTCGATCCCAAACATCCTGAAGAAGCAAACTGGAAAGATGTGATTCCTGAGAAACCGGAACCACTCGATTTTGCGAATACCGTCGGCGGGAAACTGTTCGTCGGTTATCTGAAGGACGTCGCGGCGCGCGTTTATGTTTACAGTTTGAACGGCAAGCTCGAAAACGAAATCGCGATGCCGGGTCCGGGAACTGTCGGCGGTTTTGGTGGCAGAGGCGACGACAAGTTTACTTTCTACACCTTCACGACGTTCAATTTTCCCCCGACGATTTACAAATACGATCTGGCAACCAAAAAGTCCACCGTCTTTCGCCAACCCGAAATTCCTGGTTTCAAGTCAGGCGACTTTGAGACTTCTGAAGTCTTCTTCGCCAGCAAAGATGGCACGCGTGTGCCGATGTTCCTGGTCCATAAGAAGGGCATCAAGCTCGACGGCAACAATCCGACGGTGCTGTACGGCTACGGGGGTTTCAATATCACCACGTCGCCAAACTTCAACCCGCTGCGTCTGGCGTTGCTCGAGCAGGGCTTCGTCTACGCCTCCGCAAACATGCGCGGCGGCGGTGAGTATGGCGAGAAGTGGCACGAAGGCGGCATGAAACTCAAAAAGCAAAATGTTTTTGACGACTTCATCGGCGCCGCTGAGTATCTAATCAAGAACAAGTACACCTCGCCCGAGAAGCTTGCGATTCAGGGAGGCTCGAATGGCGGCTTGTTGGTCGGCGCCGTTTCCAATCAGCGTCCCGAGTTATTCCGAGCGGTGGTGGAACAGGCAGGCGTGATGGACATGTTGCGTTTTCATAAATTCACCATTGGTTGGAACTGGATTGCCGACTACGGCTCCAGCGCAAATGAAGCGGAGTTTAAAGCGCTCTATGCTTATTCACCAATTCACAACCTCAAAACGGGCGTGAGTTATCCGGCAACCTTGATCACGACCGCCGACCACGACGACCGCGTTGTGCCCGCGCACAATTTCAAGTACGCGGCAGCGTTGCAAGCGGCACAGGGTGGCACTAACCCGGTGTTGATTCGCATCGATACGAAGTCGGGTCACGGCGCCAGCAGTACGACTAAGGCAATCGAGCAGGCTGCGGACATCTATTCGTTTCTGATGTGGAACTTAGGTGTGACGCCGAAGTAACTATCCACAGATTCCGCTGATTACGCAGATTTCAAAACAGTAATCTGCGGAATCGGCGTAATCTGCGGATTTATTTCTTGTCGGCGTTGAGAGGCAATACAATTGTTACAGCCAAGCCGCCAGTGGAAGCATTGGCGGCTTCAACTGTGCCGCCATGCAGGCGAACGGCACGTTCGGCAATTGCCAGACCGAGGCCGGTGCCGCCGCTATTTCGATCGCGAGCTTCGTCAACGCGATAGAAAGCACGAAAGAGTTTATCGAGCGTCTCCGCCGGAACTCCCGCACCATGATCGCGAACCGTTATGACCGCTTGATCGCTGCAAGCCAACTTCACCTCGACCGCAGTCTCCGGAGCCGTGTACTGCACTGCGTTACGAACCACATTTTCTATGGCTCGACGTAAAAGCTGCTCGTTGCCGAAAATGTTGCAGGCCGTGGGAGCCTCGAGCTGTACCAAGCGGTTGCGATTTCTTGCTTCATAATCTGCGTCGTCAACAATCTCGCGAACTAATTGAACGAGGTCGAATGAGGTCTTCTCGACCGCTTCGGTGTGACTCTCCAGCCGGGTAAGAGCGAGCAGTTGTCCAATCATCTCGTTGAGAGTTTCGGCTTCGCGCTCAATCCGTTGCAACGCCGTGGCAGCTTCAGCGCCCGCGCGCTGCCTGGCCAATTCCAACGCCACATTCAGGCGCGCCAGTGGTGAACGCAATTCATGTGAGATGTCGCCGAGCAACCGTCGCTGGCCGTTGACGAGCGTCTCAATCTGTTCGGCCATTTGATCGAAGTCTTTCGCCAGTGCCGCCAACTCATCGCGGCGGTTACCGAATGCCGGCGCCACGCGCGCGCTCAGGTTGCCGCGCGCTAGTTCCTGCGTTGCTGCTCTCAATTTAGTCACGGGCGCAGTCAGATACCTTGCCAGCCAGTAACAGAACAACCCGGCCACCGCGATGATGGCCAGCAAATGCAGCAGGTGGTCCCACAACGGCGCCGAGCGCCTTTCCATCGGGAGCTCCGCAACGAGAACATACTGAGCGCTTTTTGTAGAAGTCACCGGTTGGGCCACTAGTCCGGGTGGGCCATAGTCGGCAAACTCGGTGGCATGACTGAGAAAAGCATGTTGAGCCAAATCCGAAGCACCGCCTGGCGTTCGGCGTCCGGCTAGCTCGTGAAGCTGTGGATCAAAAAGAAAAAGACGAATGTGCGCCTCGCGTTCGACGCGATCAAAGTATTCGGCCAGAGCTGCATGGCCATCGCGTTCATAGATCTCCGCTGCCACGCGGGCATATCCGTTTACCGCCGCATCCAGGGGCCGTCGCATCGGGGGATGAAAAGGTTCTGGTCGCAGCAGTTCGCCAACCAGAAAGGTGCCTACCACGACCGTCAGCAGCGCCGCGCCAAACCAAAGAAAGATTTTCAGGAAAAGACTTCGTCCCAACTTCATCACTCCGCGGTTTTTTGATTTTCTCTGTGCGTTCTTTGTGTTCTCTGTGCCTCTGTGGTGGATCTAAACAGCTTTACCTCAAAAGTCATGGGCCATGTGGGTACGGCTTTGCCGCCCGATGTGCGGCGGCGGCGGCTATGCCCCGCCGAAGCGGGGCCTTTTCATTTTGGGCTACGCCCTTAATGCGCCTTTGGTTCACAAATCCGCGGCGTTAAATCATCACAAGAGCGTAGCCCCAAAACAATCCGCTGCTTTCGGCGGGGCATAGCCACCGCCGACGGAGTCAACTCAGGCGGCAAAGCCGAACCGGACAGTGTCCATGACTCTAGAGGGCAAAGCCGATACAAATAGCGACTACCTGCGGCAAAGGCCCAGAGTAAACAAAGACCGCACACACGTTCTCAGTTGGCAGCATAGATGTAACCGACACCGCGCACGGTCTTGATGCGTTCGACATCGCCCAGTTGATGACCCAATTTTTTCCGCAGGTTGCTGATGTGCATGTCAATACTGCGATCGAAGGGCGAAGTGCTGCGGCCCAGCACCTCTTTGGAGAGTTCGTCGCGAGTTATGATCCTGCCCGCCGCCCGCAACAACTTCTCCAGCAAATCAAATTCGACCGCGGTGACTTCGATAACTTGCCCGGCGCGGCGGACCACGCGCGTGGCAGGATCGAGTTCGACATCGCCGGCAGTCAATGTTCCTGCCTGATTCTGTTCGCGTCCGTCGTCCGTTTGACTGCGCCGCAGGATGGCGCGAATGCGGGCGACCAGTTCGCGTGGATTGAAAGGCTTGGGCAAATAATCGTCAGCGCCGATTTCCAAACCAACGATGCGATCGACGTCGTCGCCGCGCGCGGTCAACATCAACACGGGCACTTTCGATTCCGCGCGAATGCGGCGCAGCACTTCAAAACCATTCAGGCCCGGCAACATCACATCGAGCACAACGATTGAAAAGTTTCCCGAGAGCGCCGCCTCAGCGCCTTGATCGCCGCGGTTCACTGCCTGGATTTCAAACCCGAGCGGCTCGAGATATTCAGTCACCAGCTCGCACAGGGCCACGTCATCGTCGATGATTAGTATCTGGTCCATTGTCCTGGACAGTCATTGTAGCCCAAGCGATTGGTCGGGTTTGTAAAGAAGTGTCAATAGACAAGTAACGAGTGCTGAGCAATGAGTGCTGAGTGCCGGAGTGAGAACTCCAGGAGAGTCAGGACTCAGAACTCAGAACCTGGCCCTTCAGCGCTCATTCCTCATTGCTCATTGCTCAGCACTGCGGATCTTTACAAAACTTTACATTGCATTAACTGAGTCTTTACGTATGGCGGACGGGAACTGGCGTATAAAGTCAGTATGCAAAGACCGGCCAGGCGGAATACACTGTCGGCCACACTATTAGAGGAGATTGAAATGAAGAAAAAAATCTTAGTACTTGCCGGCATCGCTGCGCTGCTAATTGGCGCAACGGTTTTTGCGCTGGCACAGCATCAGGGCGAAAAGATGCGCGGCCCCGGGCCGGGCGACATGGTCGAACACATGTCTCGTGAGCTGAATTTGACGGATGCCCAAAAGGCCCAGGTCAAGACACTATTCGAGGCACAGCACGCGACGGAAGAAGGAAGACACACCAAACTTGATGACCTTCGCAAACAGATCGACGCTGCCACCGCGAACGGTCAGTTCGATGAAAACACTGTCCGCAATCTTGCGAGCCAACAGTCGCAGTTGATGACCGATCAGATGGTCGACCACCTGCGGTTGCACTCGCAGATTTATGGCTTGCTGACTGCCGAACAAAAAACCAAGGCCGATCAGATGATGAAGCGGCACGGAGAAGGCGGACCGGGCGAACATGGCGAACGTGGTCATCATGGACCACCGCCGCCGCCGCCAGGCAATTAAGTCGGAAACCAAACTAATCCTTGACGAGGGCATGGCGTGGGCCATGCCCTTTGTTCTTTGTAAGTGCCTTACCAGGTCCTGCGAATCGGGTGGGCCTCAGTGTTGAAAATGACTCTTTTGAAGTTGAGTGTCTTTGGTGGAGCGAACAGCAGGTAGAAGTATTTGAACGTCTCGGCAAAAAGGAAACTATGCATCGAGTCACTCTTTTCTTTCGTCACCACGCTCTTAAGACTTGCATAAGCCTCATCAGTTTTGCAGTACTTTACAAAGTCTGCGAATAAGACCTTCCCCATAGCCAGGTATTTCGGATCTTTGGTGTAGTGATAAAGGTAATAGGTCGATTCAACTATCTCCGGCCTCAGCACATAACCGGAGCTCGTAACTTCCATGGTTCGGAAGTTCAACTCTTCCGGCTCAATGCCGTGAAGTTGCCACATTCTGAACGATGAATCTTGCAAGCTCTTTGCTCGATTAAGATCGCCAGAGAGCGCTAACACGGCGGGAAAGAAAGCATCCAGCGCGCCAAAGGTCGTAGCGGTCCGCGTTCCGGAATTCATGTCAGCATGTCCGTACCAAAAGTCAGACTCGACCTGCCCGTCAGCAAGGTATTTATTTATTGAAGCGATACTCTCGCGCCACATCCGCTTGCAGTCCTGATCGCCAAATAAGAGCCAACTCTTTAATAAATATTCGTAGTAGCTATCGATTGCGCCGCTGATGTGACTGTCGCTCGCAAGCCACTTTCCCGTTTCGACATTTATCTTTTCACCAACCAGACCGATGGCGGACCGTCGCTTGTAAGTTTCGACAAGCGCGCGTTTCGCTTTGTCATAGAACACGGGCCGGTTCGTGAGCTTGGCAAGCGTGCCAAATTCAATCAACAAAGTTCCAGTCTCGGCCGGATTACTTTCCGCATCGCGCACTTTGCCGGTTTTAAGATTCACAAACCGGTAAGGCATTCCGGTAGGCGAATCAAAAACAGGAAGAAGCCGGTTGCCCAAATCTTCCGCAAGGTTCAAAAGGCGCTTGTCGCCTGTCAGTTGGTAGCTGGAAAGCAGTCCGCCCAGAAGTCGAATCGTGACCTCGAAATTCTGTACATAAATGTCTTTATCAAACGAAAGGTTCTTAGCGATGTATTCGCGAGTGGTCCGTGCTTCGTCGTCAAAACCCATAATGATCATCGTGTCGAGTGAATCGACTGGAGTCATGAGCAGCGACTCACCATACCAATCGTGGTAGGTCTTGGTTAGCGGACGAAGATCGTCATGGCCCCAAGCGTATTTCTTGTAACCATTCCACGCGTGCATGAACTCGGCACGCACCTGATCGTCGAGCTTTTCTTTCGCAGGTTGAGTTCGCGAATAGCCAGCCGGCGCGAAGGACAGAATGAGCACCAAGCTCAACGCCGCTGTCAGGAATTTCGTTGGAGATGGTTGGGAGAAATTATGGCGCATATTTGCAGACAACGAAAGATGTTACCGGCGCCAGCGCACACCGTCTTTAGTGTCTTCGAGGATAATGCCGCGGCTGGCTAGCTCGTCGCGGATTTCATCGCTGCGACGAAAGTCGCGCCGGCGGCGCGCTTCCTGTCGCTCATCGATCAAGGCCTGAATTTCGCTGTCGAGCATTTCATTACTTTCGGCGCCAAAAATATTCAGCACCGTGTCGATTCGTTTTAGCAGCGCGAGCAATTCTTGTTTGTTGTCTTCTTTTACTTTTTTGCGAGCCAGCGCAGTGTTCACTTCTCGACTGAGATTATGAACGACAGCCAGCGCCACCGACGTGTTCAAGTCGTCGTCCATGCCTGCTTCAAATTCTTCAGCGGCGCGCAATGCTATATCGTGAAGCGCTTCGTTCATACCGGGTTCACTTTTGGCTTCGGTCAGCCGCGCGCGAAAATCGCGTAAGCCAGCCACTGTTTTCTCTGCGCCGGCCAGCACATCAAAATTCAAATTGATCTGTTTGTTGTAAGGAACGCTTAACAAGAAATAGCGAATACCCGCCGCTGAATAACCCTTC
>DNND01000128.1:0-5877 GCA_003488005.1 Blastocatellia bacterium
TACGCGACGAGAGCAAGCAACACCCTGATCCCGGCCTTGAAAGGCCGGGCTAAATTCACACCGACGCTACGCGTCGAAGACACTTAATCATAGCTTCTTAGCTTGTCGTAACGCTGCGGCAAACTTAAAGGTTATCGGATATATGAAACCGACCACCTGAAATGGGCGGCGGTTGCGATGCGAGCGAGGCTTTAGTTAGCATCGCCTAACTTAAACTGAAACATTCCACATCAAATGAACCCTGAACCCAAGCCGCTGCTGGCGGCGTCGAACTATCTGAATACAGCGCCGCTGATCTGGAGCTTCAAGCACGGTGCGCGCAAAGACGACGTGAACATTGTTGAAGCGCTGCCCTCTTCATGTGCGGACTTGTTGGCCAGGCACGAGGTGGATTTAGCTTTGGTACCCGCAATTGAATACCAGCGGATCCCGGATGTTACGTTAGTACCTGGCGTGTGCGTCGGTTCGCGACAGCAAGTTCGCAGCGTCGTGCTGGTGTCGCGGCTAAATAATTTGAAGAAGGTGCGGACGGTTGCGCTCGATAATTCGTCGCGCACGTCTGCCGCGCTCGTAAGAATAATCTTCAAAGAGTTTCTCGGCTTTGAACCCGAGTGGACCACGCGTTCGCCGGATCTCAAACAAATGCTCCGCGACAACGATGCGGCTTTAATAATCGGCGATCCGGCGATGACTTTTGCGCGCGACGGCTTGCGCGTCTGGGACCTGGCGGCGCTGTGGCACGATTTCACTGGTCTGGGTTTTGTATTCGCGCTGTGGATGGCTGGGAAAACCGGTTCCACGCCGGCCATCGACTTCGTGCAAGCAGCTCGCGAAGGGTTGGCTCAACGAAAAGAAATCATCGATTCTTACGAAAAGAGCCTGGGACTCTCTCGAACTGAATTGGAAACCTATCTGACTGAGAACATCACTTTCTTTTTGAATGACGACTTGCGCAAAGGCCTCGAGCTCTATTACGACCTGGCACACAAGCATGGGCTCATTCCCGGGCGCAAGCCTTTGAATTTGTAGAAAGCAGAGGATAGTATTCTTATTAACGAAATTAACGGATATGACTGACATCAAACCAATTCTTGAGCGCGCGCTCGCTAACGTTCGTCTGACTGCCGACGAGTGTACGGCGCTGCTCGAATCGCATGATATTGCAGCAATCGGTGCCGCGGCCGACGAAATTCGCCAACGCCGGCATCCGGACAATGTTGTCACATACATCATCGATCGCAATATTAATTACACGAATGTCTGCAACGTAGTTTGCACCTTCTGCGCTTTTTATCGCCGGCCGGGCGCGCCTGACACTTACGTCCGCACTATCGAACAAATTTGCGAGAAGATCGACGAGACAATTGCGCTGGGCGGCACCGGCGTCCTGATGCAGGGTGGGCTGCATCCTGATTTCGGCATTGAGTGGTACGAAGATCTGCTGCGCACGCTGCACGCGAAGTATCCGACCTTTCAACTCCATTGCTTTTCGCCACCTGAGATTCACAACATCCACCTCATCTCCGGGCTCGACTACGAAACGATCATGCAGCGGTTGAAAGATGCCGGCCTTTACAGTTTGCCTGGCGGCGGCGGCGAGATACTCGACGACGAAGTGCGCAAACGCGTCTCGACAAAATGCACGACGGAGGAGTGGCTGGATGTGATGAGGGCAGTGCATCGCGTAGGTTTGCGATCGACTGCGACCATGATGTTTGGCATCGGCGACGACGTCAGCCACCGCGTCAAACATTTGCAACGCGTGCGCGATCTGCAAGACGAGACCGGCGGTTTCACGGCATTCATTTCCTGGACTTTTCAGCGCGAAAACACCGCATTGGGACGCCGCATAAAGGATGAACCAACCGGCATTGATTACTTGAAAATGCTGGCAGTCTCTCGGCTGTTCCTCGATAACATTGAAAACTTTCAGTCGTCGTGGTTGACGCAGGGATTAAAGCTGGGGCAAGTGGCGCTACGCTTTGGCGCGAACGACATGGGCTCGATCATGATCGAGGAAAACGTCGTCTCAGCCGCAGGCGCTCACAATCGTGCTGATGAAAAAATGTTGCGCTACCTGATCCGCGAAGCTGGGTTCACTCCCCAACAGCGAGACATTCTTTACGCCCGCGTCGATCGAATGCCAAGTGTCCCCGATCAAGAAGCCGTTCCTGAGTCCGCTGACCTCGCGGCTTTGTTGAGCTAGTCTTCCAATGCATCAAACTGGACGTCCCACTATCGAGGGAACTTCTATGTCTCACCGATCATCTGTCATTAAAGCCACTCTCTTTGTTTTGTTGTTTTCCTGGTCTGTTCGCGCACAAGAAACGGCGCCGGCAAAACCAGCAGAAGATTCGGCGGTGGCGGTAACGCGCAAGAAGGCGATTGATCTGCTGTTGTCGCTCGCGGGTCAGTTGGACACCTTACACTCCGCCGAGAATCGCGCGCGTATCGGATCAAACCTGGCGGAATCGCTTTGGAACTATGACGAGAAACGTTCGCGTAGGTTGCTTTCCGGCGTTCAGGAAGACATCACGAGCGGACTTAATGACAACGACACGAATTACGAATCTCACAGACAAACGCTGCTGGTCTTTTTGCAGTTGCGCCGCGACACTCTCGACCGTATTGCCAAACATGATCCGGAAACGGCCTTGACTTTTCTCCGCGCCACGCGGCCGCCGCCTGATATGCAATTGCCCTATGAACTGAAGGACTCGGAAAAAATTCTGGAATTGCATCTGGCCGCTTTGGTTGCGGCAAAGAACCCTGAGCTCGCCCTAAAGCTGGGGCGTCAGGCGCTGGCGAAAGGCTTATCTCCGGATGTCATATCCGTGCTTCTTAAACTCCGGCGAAAGGACGAGAAGACGGCGCAGATTTTTTACCGGGAGATTGTTGAGAAACTGAAAGCTACGAACCTGTCACAGAACTACGTGGCCATGGAATCAGCTGTAGAGTTAATCAATTCGTTCCAGCCGCCGCAGGCTAACGAAGAAGCTTATCGCGAATTGCTTGGAATCATATTGACCAGCGCGTTGGGGAATGGTTGCGGCGATGAGCGAGTAGAAGGAGCGTCCCAGATTTGCTATGAGGTGGGTGCGATATTCTCGCAAATCGAAAAGTATTTCGGGACTCGCGCCGCCCCATTGAGGCGCTGGATTAGCGACAGCTCAGGCGGTGTAGGCCCGCAGAGGGCGGCCTGGCGGGAACTAAACGAGGTGATGGAGAACGGGAGTATTGATGAGATTCTGGCTCTCGCCTCGAATAGACCGGAGCTGGAGCCCATGGTTTATTCAGCGGCGGTAAGTAAGGCAGGGGCCGAAGGGAACTGGACGCGGGCACGCCAGATTGCCGCGGCTGCATCAAGTGGACAGCTGCGCGAAAATCTGTTGGCGAACATCGAGCGCGCTCAAAATGGAACAACGATAAATGCCGAGCAACTGGCCTCACTTCAGCAGAGGCTCGGCCAGCTTCGTAACGATGACGAGCGAGTGGAGTTGCTCGCATACATAGCCAGGCAGATTGGTGACACCGACAGGAAGGCAGCGTTGGGATTTCTCAATCAAGCCGGCCAGATTATTGATGCAACGAAGCCGGGTAAAAAACAACTCGAACGCCAAATAGGGCTGGCGATGATGTATTGCTCGTTGAAGAGCGATCGTGGCTTCGCCATCATGGAATCTTTAATGCCGAAACTCAATGAACTGGTTTCCGCTGCGTTGGCCCTGGATGGTTTTGAAAATAGTTACCTGCGTGACGGTGAGTGGAATATGTCGGGCCAGGGCGGAGTCGGCTCGCTGCTGAACGCGCTCGCCCAGAATGCCGGAAACTTTGCCAGATTCGACTTCGACCGCTCGGTGATTTTGGCCGGCCAGTTTGAACGGACTGAGCTACGCTTGATGGCACAACTAAAGCTCGCTCAGTCGGTTCTGAACAACCAGCCAAGTCTCTCGTGGTACCCCCTCTCGAGGCGCACTATTATCGATTGAGTTCTCTTAATGAACGAAGCCAAAAGCGCAATTAGCACACTGCTCTTTGACTGGGATGGGACGGTTGTCGATTCCGCTAAACTCGGTTTCGCTGCTTTCGAACAGTCGTTTGCTGCGCTGGGAGTTCCTTTTGACAAGGAAGTCTACGCGCGGGTTTACTCGCCCAACTGGTATTCCGTTTACGAAGCGCTCGGCCTTCCGAAAGAGTTGTGGCAAAGGGCCGACGATCTTTGGGTGCATCACTATGGTGAACAAGTCGCCCAACCCATTGCCGGCGCGCAGGAGACAATCAACGAGCTGAAGCGCAAAGGCTACCGCCTCGGCGTGGTTAGCAGCGGAACAGAGTGTCGCGTCGTTCGTGAGATAAGCGAGTTGGGTCTCGAAAGAGTTTTTGAAATAGTAATCTGCAACGAACAGATGACGAACAAGAAGCCGCATCCGGAAGGCTTGGACACGGCGCTGCGCTCACTCGGCTGCAAGTGCGAACACGCGGCCTACGTTGGCGACAGTCCCGAGGATATTGAAATGGGCAAACGCGCACACATGTTGACGGTGGGTGTGCGCAGCGACTACCCAACGAGTTGGAAGTTGGAAGGTCAGCAGCCCGCCATCTTGCTCAATTCCTTCGAAGAACTGTTACAGCATTTTTAGTTTGCAAACGCTGCCGTTCCAGCTTACGCTCTTCGCTACAACCCCCCACGAACCAACGTTACCATTCCCCTGTTTCGACAAATCCCCCCGCACAATCCAGGTGCTTTGAGTTTTCCCCCACGCGAACTTTGCGGCGTACTCTGCGCGGTTTGTAGTTACGGTTTTTGCTGTAGCTGCGAAGGAACGCGAGGTCGCCGCGAAGAACGCGGTTGGACCAAGCTGCCAAGTGCGCGGCAGTAACATCACTTTTTTAATAATCATAATCGGGAGGGTTTGTGTAATGCTTTGGAGAGGTCAGCGGCAAAGTGACAATGTTGAAGACCGTCGAGGAATGGGCGGCGGCGGATTGGCAATCGGCGGCGGGCTAGGCGGAATTGTTCTCTTGGTGATCGCGTTGCTGCTCGGCGCAGATCCGCGCCAACTCCTGCAACAATCTCCCGGCGAAGCACCGTCAGCGGGCACGCAAAATTCTCGGCCACTCAATCCACAGGAAGAGGAACTCAAACAATTCTCGGCAACCGTGCTGGCCAGCACCGAGGATGTTTGGGACGATCTTTTTCGCCAACAAGGTGCGACCTATCGCAAACCCACGCTGGTTTTGTTTACCGATGCGGTGCGTTCGAATTGCGGCGATGCAGGTGCGGCCGTCGGTCCCTTCTATTGTCCGGGTGACGAAAAACTTTACCTCGACCTGTCATTTTTCAATGAACTGCGGACACGATTTCATGCGCCCGGAGATTTTGCAGAGGCCTATGTGATCGCGCACGAGGTGGGCCATCACGTGCAAAAGTTAATGGGCACCATGGACCGCGTTGACGCGGCGCGCGGTCGGATGGGCGAGGCAGCGGCGAACCAACTTTCAGTTCGGCTTGAGTTGCAGGCAGATTTCCTGGCTGGTGTTTGGGCTCACTATGCGCAACAGAAAGGCCTGCTCGAGCAGGGCGATATTGAGGAAGCGCTTAATGCAGCCAGCGCCGTCGGAGACGATCGGCTGCAGAAGGAAGGTCAGGGTTACGTTGTGCCCGACTCGTTCACGCACGGGACGTCAGAACAAAGAATCCGTTGGTTTCGGAAGGGATTGGAAACCGGCGACATTCGTCAGGGCGATACGTTCAGCGCGCGAAGTTTGTAAAGTGAATTAGGCTTAGGGGTAGTGATGCTTCGCAGCTTCGAGTACCACCAATTCAAGGATGGAGTTTGAATGAAGGCCTCGAAGTGGCAATGAGGTCAGTACCGT
>DNND01000128.1:6197-17748 GCA_003488005.1 Blastocatellia bacterium
GGATGGGTTCCGACATTGCCAATCCGAATCACTGCATCCATCGGCTACCGCGGACAGTACTGACCTCACGACACTTAGTTGCCTCAAATCAAACTGGATCAGTACCAGGGTTAGGATTGGTCAGTTGCTGCGAGAGAGAGTGTTTCAGTCGTACCAAGAAATGCCTCACGGACCAATTCATTAAATTTTTCGGGATGTTCCTGTTCCGGCATCATCCGGCAATAGTCAAAAATTTCCAGACGCGCACGTTCATTCAGCTCAAGCAGAGCGATTCGTTTCTCCAGCGGCGTGGTCGCATCCTGTTTTCCCCAAACCAAAATTACCGATTGCGTGAGGCGCGCGAAAGGCGCACGCGTTTCGGTATTCAGGTAACCCGAAAGAAATGCCGCGATTGCATGTTGCGCGCCCGGCTGATGACTGGTCGCGTAAAAGTTGGTGACCAGCCGGTCCGTGACGCGATGATGATCGTAGAAAAGATTGTTGCGCGCATAGTCGCGAATGCTTCGTTCACTGGCCATCACATTGTAGAACGACGTGCCCAACACCGGCGATTGCAACAATCCATAAAATGCCGCGCCGGCCATGCCCGGCCGGCGATTGAGTGTGTCCGCGCCGGTCGGCGCATTCAGGATTAGCGCCCTGACCAACTCGGGATGTTCATCGGCGACACGAATCGCATAGGCTGCGCCAAGCGAGCTGGCGATGATGTTTGCCGGATAACCCGAGACGTCGCGCAGGAAATCAGAAATCAGTTCAACATAGAGATCAGCTGAATACTCGGCCGCGGCAGGTTTGTCAGAAAAGCCAAAACCGAGCAGATCGAAAGCATAGACACGAAAGTCCCTGGCGAGTTCATCAAAGTTCTTGCGCCACATGAAACTGGAGGCGCCGGCGCCAACGCCATGAATAAAAACCAAAGGCGGCCCATCATGCTTAGCGCCGGCGGTTTTATAAAACACGCGTCCGTGTTTCCAATTATAAAACCGCGCCTCGCCGCCCAGCGCGCTTTCATCTGGTTCGCTGGCATTGCGCTGGATGGAGGCGTTGACCGCCGCCAAAGCGGCGACGCCGGCGCCGCCCGCCAGCAAAGTTTTCCAGACGTTTCCCAGTTTAGTCATGAAGAAGTTTCGAGTTCCGAGTTTCGAGTTCCGAGTGAACAAGCCGAGTAGAATTACAAACTCGAAACTCGAAACCCGGAACTTGAAACTAGAATTTAGATGAACGCAAAATCAAACTGTTCCTGATGGACCATCGGGTCGCTGTTTATATCCACCGGCCCGAGATATTCCTCAATCTCGTTCAGCACATCGCGCTCTGAGCTGCGCAGCGCTTTCGCGACTTCCGGATGAATGCGCAGCGTTGCCTGCTTGTTCGTCTTGTCCCCATTCATTGCTTTGCCAAGCGTGCGCGCTTCCTCGAGCAGTTCGTAAGCTACAGTCTGCGGTGATTTGATCAAACCGGCACCCTGGCAATATTGGCACGGCGCGCACAGAGTTCGCTCCAGCGACTGCTTCACACGCTTGCGCGTCATAATGACCAGACCGAAGTCGTTGAACGAAAGCACCTTGGTCGGCGACTTGTCGTTGCGCAGCGCGTCCTGCAACGTCTGCATCACCTTCTGGCGATTGCGACGCTCTTCCATGTCAATCAGATCCAGCACGATGATGCCGCCCAGGTCACGCAAGCGAATCTGCCGTACTATTTCTTCGACGGCTTCCAGGTTGGTTCTCGTGATCGTGTCTTCCAGACGTCCGCTGCCGCGACCGACAAACTTGCCGGTGTTGACGTCGATTGCGACCAATGCTTCCGTCTGGTTGATAACGAGGTAACCGCCAGACTTTAACCAAACGCGCGGCTTGATTGCTTTATCGATCTCAACCTGCACGCCATACGCTTCAAGAATGGGCCGGTCGCGCGTGTACAACTTTACGCGTTTGACCAGGCGCGGTTGAATGCGATTAATGAACTCAACGATGCCCTCGTATTCCTCTTCCGAATCGACGCGAATCGCGGCGAAATCGTCCGAGAGCTGATCGCGCAGAATGCGCTGCACCAGATCGAGGTCTTTATGGACCATCGTCGCCGGTTTTGTTTTCTCGGCAGTGGCGCGAATGTCGAGCCAGGTGCGCACCAGATAGCGAACGTCTTCGCGCAGGTCCGCTTCGCTGATGCCAACGCCGGCCGTACGAACGATGAAGCCTCCCGAGGGAATGTCTTCAGTTCCGCGGATCAGCGTGATCAGTTTGCGCAGGCGCTGGCGTTCACTGTCGGATTCAATTTTTCGTGAAACACCAACGTGCTCCACCGTCGGCATGTAAACCAGAAAGCGGCCAGGCAGCGCAATGTGTGAAGTAATGCGCGCGCCTTTTTTGGCTATCGGCTCTTTGGCAATCTGCACCAGAATTTCCTGGCCCTCGCGCAGCAGGTCGGTGATCGTCGGTTGGTGCCGATCGCGACGCGAGAAGCCACCGCGTTGTGGACGACCGCCGCGAGCGCGATCGCGCGGCGGCGCCGGCTTGGCGGCTGAAGTGGCGGTTGAATTCGCGGCTGGACTGGCAGCAACGGTTACGGGTTCTTCCACCGGCGCCGCTTCGGGAGCAACCTCCGGTTCAACATCGGCGACCTCATCGGTCGGGGCCGCTTCTGTCCCAGCGTCCCCTGCGCTGGTTTTGGTTGGCCGCCGCCGCCGCCGCCCGCCTCTGCGGGTAGCAAACTCGGCGCGCGAACCGTTGTCAGTCAAACCAGCTTCAGCGTCCTCGTAAGTTTCGGAGTTTGCATCTTCGGGTGCCTCGCTGTTGTCAGCCGCTTCCGCCGCTATTTCGCGAGCGGGCTTTTTGGTTGAACGCCTGGGAGCGGGCTTCTTCTTTCCCGCGACGCTGTTGAGAAGCTTGCCCAACCGGGATCGCTTCGCGGGTGTTCGACCTTTCGCAGTGCTGTCAGTTTCCTCCACCTCATCAGCTCCGGCGCCGCTCAGCGATGATTCGTTTGCGGCTGCTGCTTCTTCGTCGTCACTTACGCGGTGAAAGCCACCGGCCTGCAACGGAGTGTCAGCAATGTCGTCGACAAAGCCTTCGATATGCGCGGCCACAGTCTCGCGTGCTCGTGATGATGTCCCGGAAGCAATTGCATCCTCTTCATCATCGGCGACGCGCTGGAACGATCCACCGCCAAGCTCTGCAGACGACATGACTGAACCAACTTCAGTCGAGCGAAAGTCGTCTTCCAGATTAAATTCACCGGCATGAATTTGATCAAGCAGACGCTCTTGCAGGCGCGCGTCCTTGAACATTTCGCCATTGATGGCGGCTGTCTCCTCGTCATCGATGATGCGATGGACTGAAGGGTCGGCGGCGACGAAAGGGGTGCCGATTTCTTCCGGCGTAATTCGTTTTCTCTCAGGTTCGGCGGCAGTTCGAGCCGGGGCATCGAAATCGTCCTTGCCGCGCCCGCGTCGTCGGCCTCTTCGGCTCCGGCGCTTGTTTTCGTCGGTTTCTTCGGCTGTTTCCGCTTCGACCGGGAGCGCTCCTTCTTCTAACTCCTGCAACGGTTCAGCGCGTTCCTGAGTAGCCTCCATTTGCTGTTCGCGCTCAACTCGGCCGAGAGCGATCTGCTCAGCGGCGACGCGTTGCGCGTCATCGGCCTCGCCCTTCTTCGACTTGTCGAGGACGATGCGCTCAAACTCTTCTTCTTCGTCGAAGAAGTCTGAGACATAGAGAAACGCATCGCGCTCGAGTCCGATGTCGACAAACGCCGACTGCATGCCGGGTAGCACGCGCATCACTCGGCCTTTATAAATGTTGCCAACGATGCCTTGATTGCCTTCGCCGCGCTCAATGTAAAACTCGGTGACTTTCTCGTTTTCAATGATCGCTATTTTCTTTTCGCGTCCGTTGACGCTGACTATTAATTCTTTTGCCATTTTGTACTCGTGATCTCCTGAAGCGCAGACCCAACTTGAAACCGCGGCAGCGCACTCGAGGTGAAAGCACCTCTCACTGTGCGACGACCAGGCAGTCTCTCTGGTCTATAGGCGCTCTGAAAAATTGTGGGGTGGTCTGCGCGCGCTTCAAGCAACGGAGCGAGGCACGCAGAACATTGGATAACGAAACGCCGCAGCGTCGCGCTGTAAATTGGATTGAATGGTGTTTTTGAGCCGGCCTCAGACAAGGAAAGGAACAGCTTGCCCGCCGGCCGAAAGAGAATGGATTGTCGCTGGGGCGCCGATTGATCTGAATCCAATTGGATTCGCAGGCGCCGGACCATGGAACTATTCAAAAAGGAACCTAACTAGCCGCGCGCATTCCGGCAAAACCGGAACTCACCGAAAACTTGTAACAACCGGGTCTTTAGAGCTGGCGGTTCATTCTCAAAGAGAATTTAACGCCGCAACCTCGTATTGTTTTCAAAGACTCGACTGGCTTAACGCGCTTGCTTGGCGGCACTCGCCAATACGGCTTAACCTAAAGTTTGTTGGTACATCGTCACGCATTCGGACGACGATAAAATTCGTAACTCGCTTGCCGGGAGCACAGTACTCGTCTTCGAGTTTCTAAGTGCTGCTTGCTTGTTTTCCAAGTTTCTTAGTGCTGAAACGAAAAGTCCGCAGAGGCGAGCCAAGGCGAGTATAAACCGAAGATGCGGTAAACGCGAAACGAATCCTGGTTCGCGGGCATTCTGCACTAGTTGGAACCGCAAGATTCGCCGCGGATAAACGCGGATTACGCGAATCTGAAACAGCCATCAATACTATTTGTCCAGTCATTCTGATTCGCGTTTATCCGCGAGAATCCGCGACTAATTTACGAATCTTCTTAACTGCACGCTGATCGCAAAGCCAATCGCGATAAAGGTGGCAATCAGCGAAGCCAGTCCGGCGCTCATTAGCGGCAACGGCACGCCTATTACGGGCAGAATTCCCAACGACATGCCGACGTTGATGAAGATTTGACAGGTCAGCCCGCCAACCGTAGCCATGACGACCAGCATGCCCATGCGATCGGGTGCGCGTTTCGCGCCGGCAATCAAACGCGAAAGTAACAATACATAAGCCAGCAAGACAATAATGCAGCCGACAAACCCGGTGCTGCCCGCCAGGACTGCAAAAATGAAATCGGTATGCGGTTCGGGCAGGAACTTCAGACTGCTCTGCGAATATGCGGACGAGTTGCCGGCGCCAAGCAAGCCGCCTTCGCCCACCGTTAGGATCGACTGCCAGGTGTTGTAGCCGAAGCCGCGGCGGTCGGCTTTCTCGGGATCCAGAATGACGTTGATGCGTTCCTGTTGATAGTTCTTGATTAGGTGAGTCCTGACGCCGACCCAGTAAGCAAACGGCAGCAGCACAATGCCAAGCACGATTGCGGCGACAACAAAGCGCATTCTTATTGCCGACAAAAAGAGCACCACGACCAGTATCGGCAGATACGTCAGCACCTGGCCGACGTCGTGCTCCAGCAGAATTAACACGATAGGCAAACCGAGGATCAAGCCGCCCATGGCCAACTCTTTAAGCGTCAAGACATTGGTCCGATGTTTGCCAAAATAGCGCGCCAGCATCATTGCGGTTGTGACTTTTACAAATTCGGATGGCTGGAATTGTCCGATGCCCGGAACTCGGATCCAGGCGCGCTGACCGTTAATCTTCAAACCGATGCCGGGAACCAGAACAATAACCAGCAGCAGCAACCCAAAGACATAGAACGCAGGAGCGATGTTCAGCAGTTTGCGATAGTCGTTGAAAGCGACTGCCAGCATGGCGACAATCGCAATGCCGAGACCGATTAGTTGTTTGACCCAAAAGTTTTCAGTCGGTTGCGCGTAACGAATCTGGATGGTGCCAAAGCAGACGATACCGATCGCCAGTAAGGCCAGCAGCCAATCAAAGTCGCGCAGCCCTCTTTTTTGCATTCTTGCAACCATAAAGCCAGAAGTCAGAAGTCAGAAGTCAGAAGTTAAAACTCGAAACTCGGAACTCGGAACTCGAAACTAGAAACAGTTCCTTATTGATTTCGCGCGATCTCGGTTGGCGCCTTCTTTGGTTCAGTTTTGTCTTCAGGCTTGGGTGTTTTTGCTACCGGCAAAGCTCCCGGCGGCTCTTCATTACGAGTCTTGCGATAGTAAACATCGTAAACGCGGCGAACCGCTGGCGCTGCGTGCTGGCCGCCAAAGCCCGAGTTCTCAATCAATGCCACCAGCGCGATTTCAGGTTTGTAAGCCGGAGCGTAAGAAACAAACCACGAGTGGTCCTTGTTCTTTCCCGTGTCTTTACCGAGTCCGACAACCTGCGCTGTGCCCGTTTTGCCGGCGATATCAAAACCGGCCATGCGAATTGAAGCAGCCGTTCCGCCGTTGTTGACGACGCCCCACATGCCTTCCACAACCAGATGATGGAAATCTTCCGGAATAGAAACCCGTTTCGGATTAGGCCGCGAGTCGTCAAGCGGTTGAAACGATCTGCCCGCGCGAAGTTCGAATGGGCCAATGGCGTTCACCGGCCTTAATTCTTTCAAGAAGTGAGGCACATAAAGATTGCCGCCGATCCCGATGCCTGCGATTGTGCGTATCAATGCAATGGGCGTTATCACGTCGTAAACCTGGCCAAAGGATGCATAAACAGTGTCAATGTCTTTCCAGTCGGGACTCTCCGGTTGGCGTTTTCTTTTTAGCTCGCGGGAAGGAGTCATGCTGATAACTTCATTTGGAATATCTATACCAGTTCGTCTATTGAAATCGAATTCGTCAACCATCGCCACAATGCCATCAATTCCCATTTTCAAACCGAGCCGATAGAAATAACCATCGCACGATTTGGTAATCGCAGTCTTCAGATCGGGCGTCCCATGATTGCCCATGCAGCGCGTAAACTTATTGCCGATTTGAATGCCGCCTCCGCAAACAAGATTGGAGTGGTCCAAGGTGATTGCGCCTTGTTGCAGTCCGGCGATGGCCATCGGCACTTTCCAGGTGGATCCGGGCGGATAACGGCTTTGTACTGCTCGGTTAAGTAACGGTGTGTCCGGATCGTTAAGCAAGGCATTGTATTCCGCGCGGCCCGCCTTGGTGCCAATGCGTTCCGAAAAAAGATTTGGATCAAATGTCGGCGCCGAAGCCATCGCCAGAATCTCGCCGTCATTAGGATTCATGACGACTATGACACCGCGCTTGGTCGCCGAAGTTCGCAGTTGCTCTTCGGCAACTTCCTGTAAATCCAGATCGATCGTCGTAACTAAATCCTGTCCCGGTTGCGGCGCGATGGTTTCAATTTCGTCCTGGATGCGCCCGCGACTGTCGACGATTACCTTTCGATACCCGTCCTTGCCGCGCAGATAGTCATCGTAGGTTTGTTCCAAACCACTTTGGCCGATCACGTCGCCGGGCCTGAGTCCCTTGTCCTTAAAACTGTTCTGCTTCAATTGCTCAGGACTGATTTCACCAACATAGCCAAGCACGTGGGCCAACAATCCGTTTGGCGGGTAACGACGTTGCGGCTGTTGCTCGACGCGCAACTCGGGAAACTCGAGCTCATGCGCCTCGACCCAGGCGATGTCTCCCGGCGTCGCATCTTGTTTCACCAAAATTGACTCAAAGGCCGGCTGAGACGCGATCTGTTCAAAGCGATCGCGCAGAATATCGCGATCAACCGTCAACGCCGTTGCGAGCGCCGCTACCAGCGTCTGCGGATTGCGGCCGCGCAGATCTTCGCGTGAAAGAATGACGCTATAGATAATGCGAGAATCGACTAGCGGGTGGCCGTCGCGATCGAAGATGACTCCGCGCGGCGCGGTTATCGGAAGCAGTCTGATGCGTTGGTTCTGCGCAATCTCGGCGTAGTACTGACCGCGGACCAACTGCAAATAGTAAAGTCTGACGCCGAGCAACGTCAGCAACAGCACGACACAAATCTGGACCAGCCAAATGCGGCCACGCAGGTTTTGCGAAGAGTCTTCGAACTTCATTTCATCTTCTACCCATTGAGCCCGTTACTCGTCGCGCGCCTTTGCGGCGCGAGGCGAAGGCGCGGCGTTGTTGGCGTCCACCTGCGGTAAACAGCGAGTCCAACAAGTACAGCGCAAACGTTCCCATTACTGTAGTGGCAATCAATCGATAGGACACTGTCTGGACAAAAGGAGCGCTGGGCGCGTAACCCAGCGACCGGTGCCAAAAAACATAAATTGCCGAGTCGAGCACGGTCGCGGCCGCCAGCACTGGAATGCGCAGTAAAGTGTTTTCAAGATTCACTCGCGTGGCTGCAAAATAAATCACGTAGGCGGTCAAGGTTTTGGAAAATCCGCCGGCGCCCATAAGTCCGCCACCGGCAGCATCGACTGCGAGCCCGGCAATCGTTGCGACAAACAAAGCCTGCCAGGCGTGACGCTGCAAAGCGATATAAACAACCACCACCAGCGGAAAGTCAATATATGAAAGTGGCGGCCAAACCGCCCGCAACGACAATTGAAGAATTATTGCTAGCGCGAGAACAGCCGCGATCTTAAGTTGAGGCATCGTAAAAGTGATGAGTGATGAGCGATGAGTGATGAGTGAAAAGAAAAGTTTCGACCGTGTCTTTACTCATCACTCAGTAACTCAGCACTCATCACTGTTTCTTAGTTTTCTCTACGTTTGGCAGGGTCTGTTCGGGTGCAGGCCGCTGTGGCGCCTGATAAAGCAAAACCGCCACTTCTTTTAATTGGTCCAGGTTAGCCCCGGGCCTGATGAAAATCTGGTGCGGTTGCGTGGCGGTGCCGTGTTTCACTTCGACAACTTCTCCGACATTCAGTCCGGGCGGATAGATTCCATCCTGGCCGGTCGTCAATATCGAATTGCCGACTTCCACCTTCTGTAATCCGGAAACGTAGCGCATCTCGATCAGCCCGCTCTCGCCGCCGCCGCGAACTGAGCCTAGTGCGCCCGAGCCGCCAAGTTGCCCGACGATCGCGCCGGCCGCGGCTTTCTCATCGGTGACCATCATCACTTGTGCGGTCACTGGACTAACCGCAATAACACGTCCCACGATCCCCCCGGCAGTTATAACGGGCATATTCAGCGCGACACCGGAAGAGGTGCCGCGATCAACCGTCACCGTATTGAACCAGACTGAAGAATCGCGCGCGATTACGTGCGCCGTTACCTGATCGTAACCTGTTTGTTGTTTGAGATTGAGGAGACCTTTCAGCCGCTCGTTTTCTTCCGCCGCTTGCCGCGCATTTTGCAACTGCAACTCAGTGGCAAAAAGTTTTTCTTTCAGTTGCGCATTTTCGGCAGCCGCACCGCGAAAGTTCATGATCTCGCGAATAAAGCCGCTGCCGGCGCCGCTGGCTCGCGATGAAACGCCCTGGACCGGCGAAGCCAGTGCCTGAATCCAAACGCGAAACAAGCGCTGCTTGGTGCTGTTGTCACGCGCATCAACCGCCATGATTACCAGGTTGGTGAGCAACAGCATCACCAGCCACAATGGCGCCTTCTGGCGAATTTCTCTTTGAGTGCGAGTGGCGGCCATTGGCTAGTAAATCGTGAATCGTAAATCGTGAATCGTAAATCGTGAATGGTAAATCGTAAATCGTAAGTTGAGTCTCTAATCCCTGGGTGATTGCTTTGAATTAGTGAAACGGTGAGGGGCGGAATCGTCTTTAGTCGTTAGTTTCGGTTGCATTTCTATTTACGATTCACGATTCACGATTTACGGGCCCGCGGGCCCTACATGCCACTGGTCATCGTGTTTTCCCACTTCACCCGTTTGAGCAGGTCAAAGTCGGAAAGCATTTTCCCCGTGCCCAGGACTACTGACGCCAGCGGATCGTCAGCGAGCGACACCGGCAAACCAGTTTCAATCGAAAGACGCTTGTCCAGGTTTTTTAACAACGCGCCGCCGCCGGTCAGCACGATGCCGCGTTCCACGATGTCGGCGGAAAGTTCGGGAGGCGTGCGCTCCAACGCTACGCGCACGGCGTTGATGATCGTTGAGACTGAATCAGCCAGCGCTTCGCGCACTTCTTCATCCGTCATCGTGATCGTCTTTGGTATTCCTTCAATCAAGTTGCGGCCGCGCACTTCGTAAGACAGCGGCTCATCAAGCGGATAAGCCGAACCGAGTTCGATCTTGATTGCTTCCGCGGTTCGCTCGCCAATCAGCAAATTATATTTTCGTTTGATGTACGAGATGATCGCTTCGTCCATCTCATTACCGGCAACGCGCACCGCGCGCGAATAAACGATGCCGCTCAAACTGATCACCGCGATGTCCGTCGTGCCGCCGCCGATGTCAACCACCATGTTGCCGTGCGGTTCGGTGATTGGCAGGCCGGCGCCGATTGCGGCCGCCATCGCTTCTTCAACAAGGTAAACTTCCGAAGCCTTGGCGCGATAAGCCGAGTCTTCCACCGCGCGTCGTTCGACCTGCGTAATTTCTGACGGGATGCCGATTACAACCCGAGGACTGACCCAGGTTTTGCCGTTGTGGGCCTTACGGATGAAGTGCTGCAGCATCTTTTCAGTCACTTCAAAGTTTGCGATGACGCCGTCCTTCATCGGGCGAATGGCAACGATGTTCCCGGGTGTGCGGCCGAGCATGTCCTTCGCGTCGCGACCGACCGCCTCTACCTGGTTGGTGACCTTGTTGATGGCCACGATCGAAGGTTCGGAAACTACGATGCCTCGACCCTTGGCGTAAACCAGTGTGTTGGCCGTTCCCAGATCAATTGCCAGATCGCTGGAAAACAGACTAAAAATCGATTTAAAACCCATTTAATTTTTCACTTCCAGTTTAATGAAAAACGAGAAAACATCGGCGGGTGGTAACGCGAAAGTCGTGAGCGGCAGAAGCAACTGACCTGACGGCGACGGGGAAGTGGGCTAAAACTCGGGGGAGCCCAAACACCATTTACCACTTACAACTTACCTCGGAAACCTTAAACCAACTCCGAACGATCAAAGATACCTGAACTTCGATCTTTGCGCTATCACGAAAACGTCTTTCCTTCGTCAGCGCCGAGAAGGGACACCGGCACACCGCCCTCGGCCAGCAACTTTTCTTCCTTGCTGCGCAGCAGCGGCGAAAAGCGCACGCAGTTTTTGTTCGCGGCCTTTGCTTCGTACATGGCGGTGTCGGCGCACGAGATCAACTGTTGCGGCGACGAAGCGTGCTCGGGAAAAGCGGCGACACCAAAGCTGGCTGTCAACGATAGTTTCAAGTTCCGGCCCGCATGGAAAGAATGTTTTCCAATCTTTTCTCGAATGCGTTCGGCCACTGTGCCGGCGAGTTCGATTCCGGTATCGGGCAGCACAATTACAAACTCATCGCCGCCATAACGAGCGACTGCGTCTGTGTCGCGGATCGACGAAAGAATCACGCCGGCCATTTCCATCAACACGTGCGAGCCGGCGAGATGTCCATGCGCATCGTTGACGCGTTTAAAGTCGTCGAGATCCAGGAACAAAGCGCAAACACTTGTGCCATAACGCCGGGCGCGGCGAATCTCATTCAAAAGAAACTGGCGCAGGTAGCGGGCGTTGTGAAGTTTGGTGAGATCGTCGGTTTGCGAAAGCCGTTCGGCCTCGC
>DNND01000128.1:18046-32230 GCA_003488005.1 Blastocatellia bacterium
CCTATGCGCACCGCGTTTGCCAGCGCTGAGGCAATCGGCAACGCCAGCGCGTCCAGCAGAGCCAGCTCGGATTTCTTGAACGAGCCCAGCTCGCGTCTGCCTTCAAGCACACCGAGAATGCGTTCGCCGCAAATGAGCGGAATCGCAACAACGAATTCGCCTTGTTCTTTTTTTCTAATCGTGCCCATGCCGGCGCCGGCAAGTTTGGCTGCCTTGGATTCATGGGCCGTGCTAACAGCCTCTCCAGCGAGTAACACTTGGCGCCACTCGTCGCGCAGTTCAGGGACCACTTTGTTCGCAGGCACAAGTGAAGCGATGGCTTCCAATGTTGCCGCCTCGGGACCCTTCTCATCGGCGAGCAGGTAGATGGTCCAACGATCGGCTGTGGCAAGCGCAGTCAGTCCCGTGAGCGCCACCTGGGCCGCGTCGTTTTGATCGCCAATGAAGTGCAGCGAGGAAACTAAATTAAACGCAGCCCGCAAGCTTGCCGCTTTCATTTTGGCGGGCAGCGAAGCAAGGCTTGGATCTGTTACCGGCCTGATCGTCTCCGGAAGTCTTAAATCGCCAGTGGCGCCGTGCCCTTCGATTTCACGCAAGATTGCAGGCAATTGCGCCGCCTTATCGGCGATCGCGCGAAACCCCAGCCGCTTGAGCGTGGCGCCGTCGAGCCCACGCGCATTGAAACCATGAAAACCAATGGAATGCCGGCGACAAGCAATTACCGGTGTTCCCGGCCAAAAGGTTTTCGCGTGATCGATGGCTGCATGAAGTTCTACCGTGTCGGCCCCGGCAAACACTTCGTAAAGAACTGCCAGCGGGGATTCCTGCGAGTGTTCGCTTACGCTTTCGCTTTCCCGGCGGCGAATCAACGCGGCTTCCGCTTCAACTTCGCGTAAGCCTTCGATCAGCGTTTGCACGCCCGCAACGCGCAGCGCTTCGATCAGCTCATAGGCCGGCGCTTCGTGCGCATCAGTTAGAAGGATGACATGTCTGGGCATAACAAAACCTAAACACTTAGCTGCGGCGGCCACCGCGCGAAAGCGATAAACGATACTGACTGCTGTTACCACGTGGGTCTTCTGCGTCAACTACGATTTCCTGCATTCCCGGCGCCGCGGTAATTTGCAATTGAAACGAACCGTCGGTCGCCACCAGGGTGTCGCGGCCGGCGGCGCGAATCGTGTTGCCCACTTCGGAGTGCCCGCGCACCAGATAAACATTGCCGCCGAGCAGTTCCGCCGTGAGATTTGAAACTGTCACACGCGAGCCGGTGCCGCGCGGCGCGATGATGAACTTTTTCGGATCGCTCCAGTCGCTCGTTTGACCGCTCGAGGCTGTCGCGCGCACGCGCCAGAAATAAGTGCCGGGCCGCAGGTCGCTGGCGGTGAATTCATTCGAAGCGAGCTGATCGCGTTCGATCACTTTTCCGTCCGCCACGAAGAAAGGAGAAGTCGCAACTTCAACGCGATAAAACGATGCCGTGCCTGACTGTGGCCGTTGCCATTTCAACGAAATGTTTGCAGCACCATTGTCGCCAACAAAGACGCGTTCGAGATCGCGCGGCTCAGACGTTGCGGGAATGTCGAGCAACCTTTGCGGCCGCGAGATCGTTCCTGATGGATTTACCGAGACGTACTCGCCGCCGTGCAAAGTGGTTTTCTCGCCCGAGCGATTTGTAGTTTCAATCGCACCGTTGTTGACGCGAATTTCTTCCGTGCCTTCCGGGTTCACGCCAAAGCTGGCGCCCGTCTGTTCGCCGAGTTTGTTTTTGGTCTTGGGAGTTTCGACCACATTGTTGGTACCTTCGGGCTGCTGCTCGGTGCGCACGTACATTTGTCCGCTGTCGACGACGACGTGGACGTTAGTTTTCTTCCCGCCGTCTTCGCTGGCGTTGTCGCGGATGATGATCGTGCTGTTGGGACGAACGACCAGCGTCGAGCCGTCGGCCATGCCCACGCGCGCGCGGCCGCTCGCCAGCGTTTGCACGGTATCGCCCGGATAGAGTTCAGTGTCACCGCCAGGCGTGATCGTCTCGCGCGTAGCGGCGCGGATAACCCGCACCTCACCTTCAAACGACACGAAGCGCGCGCCTGCCGCAGGTTTCGTTCCCGCGCCTACATTCCGCAGCGGGTTGCCATATTTCCAAACGTACAGCGCGCCTCCGCCGGCGAGCCCGCAGAGAGCAACGATAAGGATGATGAGGTAGACGATGCGTTTCTGGACTACCCACCAGTCAAATACAAAACGGGATTTAGTGGCCATGTTTCTGGGCTAAAACTAAGGGGCAAATAGAAACGCGACGCGCGCTTGGCGTAAACGGCTAAATTCCGGGCGAAGTCGCCGGCGGCACGCAAAAAGGTGTGAAGAAGTCGGGCGGAGTCAGCGGCAAATCGTAACATTCCCATGCCTCTGACCGTCATTTGGAATTTAACACAGCGAGGAGAGCCGGTTCAAGCAAGTTGAAATTTTGGAGTCATAGTTTGAAATCTTTTCGGTGCGTTCTCTGTGTTCTCTGTGACTCCGTGGTGAATCTTTATTAACGACTTACCGCTGCAAAGTAATCCAGTCCGGTTTCATTGTCATGTTCTTTTGAGGTGAACTTTTGGCGGGTGGAATCGGCGGTGCCATAGCCTACGACGTTGGGGCGTAAACCGTTGAAGAGTTCTTCGCCAAACGGTGCGTAGTCATGACGCTTCGTTGTCGCGAGTGAACCCGTCTTGTCAAAGATCATGCGCGGCGTGCCGAGCTGGTCCGTTACCAGCCAGTTGATGTTTGCGCTTGATGAACCGCCGCTCGCTGGAGTCCATGCTTCCAATTCCACGACGCGGCTGTAGTTATCTGGTGATGCGTTTGTGAGGACGCGTACTTTGCTCGTAGTTATTGGCGCGAAAGTAATCTTCTTCCATACCTTGTTGTTGCCGCTCACATTGCCACCGCTCACCGTGGCCCAGGCAGCGCCGTCCCAGTACTGGACCTCATAGCCGGTGAGACCGTAAATTGAGAAAGTCATCGTCTCAGTGGGTTCAGAGGGGTTGGTCGTAGCGTCCTGTAGCGTAAACACGTCTATCTCATCGATCAGCTTGCTGCCATTAAAGTCTACTTGCAACCAGTCGGGATAGGAGCTGGCGGTCGCGTCATTCCAGCCGCCGCCACTGTTCCAGTTCACGCCTTTGCGGTCCCCGTTGATGGTTGCTGCCGCCGGATAGTTGGTGTCATAGACAGAAGAAGCAGTAGCTGATGCGCCACTGGTACCGAGCGCGACGTTCGTGCGCGGCGCTGCCGCCGTGCCCCACGCTTCGACCTCCGTGATGCGGCTGTTGTGCAGCAGCGCATTGTTTATCGTCACTCTGATCTTAGTGGTGGTAACCGCGGTAAACGCGAACTTTCGCCAGACCTTGTCATTGCCCGTCAGACTGCCATTCGTCACCGTGGCCCACGCGCTTCCGTTCCAACACTGTCACCTCAAAGGCAGTCGCGCCATACTGGCTGAAGGTCATTGTCTCGGTCGGCTCAGACGGACTGCCTGCATTGTCTTGCAGCGTAAACACGTCTATTTCATCAATGGTCTTGCTGCCATCGAAATCCACCTGTAGCCAATCGGGATAGGTGTCGGCAGTCGCATCGTTCCAGCCGCCGCCACTGTTCCAGTTTAGTCCTTTACGATCGCCGTTGATGGTCGCGATCGCCGGATAGTTTGCATCTTGTCAAACAACTGGCAGGCGAATGTCGGAGATGTCTACGACTCTGTCTTAGATCCTAGCTTACTCTTCACAGTCAGATAAGACTGTAACTTCCATCGGGATGCCGAGTTCAGTGAAGATGGCCAAAGCCTCAGGCGTCAGGCTAAACCCACATTGATCGCCGTCGCAATTGAACCCACAATAAACACTGAGCTCAGCATTGGATTTCAAGGACTTTATGAAGTCGTAGTGAGGTCTGAGTTTCTCTATGAACCACTTTAGGTGAGCATCTAACGGCTCGGTGTCACTCAACTCGCTATCTAACATCCACATGTCGTGCGAGAAGGGCTCACCGATCATATTGTTCTCACCTACCCGGTGTACGTGTGTGGGTGAAAGGTCCAAAGCGTGAGAGATACCTTCGATATCGAGTCCAACGCCTGAGATGGCGAAAGCTACGGGTGCTTCTTCCTTGTCATTTGTTTCGACCATAGTTACCTGTTATTTCTCCAATCTTTTCCTGATTTCTTCGGCGACCATAATCAGGGTTTCCCAGTCAAGGTTTTCATTACCTTTCATCCCATTTTGCTTCTTGTACTGATGAATTGCGTTCCTTAGCGCTATATACGTTACACCAACGTGCCTAGCAGCCGCTCTGACTTGCTTCTTTTCACCTTTCTTCTTCAGGATTGGCGGTGGTGGTGGTTTGGATCCAAGGATTTCTATTTTCGATGGATTCACCAGCGTAGAAGGACCCGTGAAAGGAGCCGGAACATGAATTATGTCGCGGTCCAAGTATGCGAGCAGAGCCGCGCCTCCGATTAGCAAAGCCCCGCCTGCAGCTGCAAGCTTCACCGGAGGGGGTGATAAAGCCAAAGCCAACACTCCTGCGGTCATTGCGATTGGCTGGGCCTCGGGTTCCACTCTCACAGTATTGTCCTGGCCATTATTTTCACGGGAGTTCCAGTTAGTGCCGTCCCAAGTGGCATTGAGATCCTTATCGTATTCACCTATGTCACCAACATAGTGTTCTTGCCCATCTGCACCCATCTCCCAGCGGCCTTCCCCCGAAGGATCAACAAATCGAAGAGGATTGTTACGAACATAGCTGTACAAGTTCCAAGACTGTGGATCGTCTTCTTCCTGATCCGCAAAGGGTTCATCGGGAGAGGTGAACCGGCCCTGTATCGAGGAGTAATATCTACTTTCAGAGTATTCGAGACCGGTTTCATTATCCCGTTCTTTTGAGGTGAACTTCTGGCGGGTGGAATCAGCAGCGTAACTCGATACATTGGGGCGCGCACCGTTAACGAGTTCTTCACCAAACGGCGCGTAGTCGTGACGCTTCACGTTTGCCAGCGCACCCGTCTTGTCAAAGATCATGCGCGGCGTGCCGAGCTGGTCCGCGACCAGCCAGTGCGTGGTTGCCGCGGTAGTCGCCGCACTGACGACTACGGGTACGTTCGTCGAATAGTCGCCAAACCATTCCACATAATCCTGCACCATGCGCCACTGGAAATTGTAGCTGCCCGGCGTCGCCGGCGCGGTCACCGTAAAGTTAAATGTCACTTCCTCATTCGGCGCCACCGGACCCGTCAGCGCCACCCGGTATAACCCCCAGGCGCCATTGTCGTTTGCCGAGCCCAGGTTGTAATGAGCAGCCGTGGTCCAGGTGTTACTGCCGCTATTCAACAAGCGCACTGAAAGCGAGTAACTCTGTCCCGCTATCATTGTCGCCGGCACATTCTGCCAGACGCATTCGGCGGCATTGCCGCCGTTGCCCGTCGCTCCCGTGACCGTGACCGGTAGATTCGTCGAATAATCTCCAAACCACTCGACATAGTCCTGCACCACGCGCCACTGAAAGTTATATGTTCCCGGTGTCGTTGGCGCCGTAATCGTAAAGTTGAAAGTGACCTCCTGATTTGGCGCGACCGTTGACGGCAGCGCGACACGATACAAGCCCCATACTCCGTTGTCGTTGGCCACTCCCAAATTGTAGTGTTCGGCAGTCGTCCAGGTATTGCTGCCGCTGTTGCGAAAGGTTACCGCCACCGCATAATGATGCCCCGCCACCATCGTCTGCGGCACTGACTGCGTGACAAAGGTGGCGGCGTTTGGTGTGCTGCCGATTGTCTGAGACGGAGCAGCGTCAGCCGTGATCAGCAACTGCCCGTTGCGATAGCCGTACTCCTTCTGCGGACCCGTCACTCCGCCGTTCTGTGCGTACTCAGCCAGCAGTTCACCATCGAAACCGTAGACCTGCCAGGTCTCGACGCTGTTGACCTTCCTTCTTACCCGTTGGCCGTCGGCGTTGTAGGTATATTCGCCGGCGACGACACTGTTTGGCTGTGTCTCCTTCGTCATGCGGTTCTCCGCATCGTACGCGCGCAACTCGGCCGCGCCACTGTAGGTGTCAATCGTGAGATTGCCGGCATCGTCGTAGGTCATCGCGCCGCTTTGGCCGCCGGGAACACCCAAACGATTGTTGGCGGTGTTTACTGTGAAGTCTTTCTTATTAACCCCGAGGCCATAGGTATTCGTTTGATGAATGGTGCGATTGCCGTAGCGGTCGTAGACGTATTCCTGCTGCCAATCCGTTTGCGTGTTCCCCGTTGTCTCATGCACGCGCTGTAAGCGATTCAACGAGTCGTAGTCATACTGCTGCAGCCATGAGGTTGCGCTCGTGTTCTGCTCGTTGTTGGGAACGAACACTTCCTGCTTCTTCAGATTGCCGTTGTTGTCCGTCATGGCCGTAGTGCTGTTTGAGCCGCCGCACATGCCCCAGCAATTGTTGCTGTAGTAGTTGATGATAGCTCCGCGATCCCAAGTTGTATCCGTTGGCCCAGTCCAGCTTGAGCTCTCGCGTATCTCCGCTAGTTGTCCTCGGGAATTATAAAACAGCTTGTTGTAGATGACTGTATCGGTGCCAAACTTTTCCTTGGTCATCGAGCCAAACGGCGAATAGAGAATCTCGCTCGCATAGGTCTTTTGCTGGCCATCGCCGAGGTTGCCGGTGAACGTCGTCGCTCGTCCGGCATTGTCGTAGGAGTAAGTAACAGTGCGTCCGGAAGGATAGGCTTGCGAGGTGATGCCGCCTGCCAGATTGTATTCACGCTGCGTAGTGTAGGCCTGACCCCACGCACTGCTTGCATAGAACTGTTGGCTCTCACTCGAGGGTCTGCCCAAAGCATCAAAGCCATTTATCGTCGTGCGCGAACCCGCGGCGCCGCTGGTTTCCGTCTGCCACAAGCGGCCAAGGCTGTTCGGAATGCTCGGGCTTGCGCTCGCGCCGTCACGCCAACCGTCGTAGTAGCGATTAACTGCCGGCGTGCTCGCCGGATCGTAACTGACACTCCTGTTACGATTGAGCGCGTCGTAGGCGTAGGTGCTGACAACTCCACGCGGGTCGGTCTTCTGCGTCAAGTTGCCGTTCTCGTCGTAACTGTAGGCGATTGACCACTGGTTGTTCTCAGTGATCGCGTCGGTGAGATTGGAGATGGAGGACCTTGCCGCTTGCTCCGGATTCTTGGCCCGTATTAGACGCGAAAGGGAGTCATACATGAAGAAGCGCTGTTGCTCCCCTTGATCTACTCTCCGCAGATTCCCGAGTACGTCGTAGGTGTACCTCGTCAGGTCGTTCAATGGGCTAACGCCATTTAGGCCATTTGGATCTTCGTAGACCTGAGTCAATCTTCCCAACGCGTCGCTGACACTCTTCCTGTTTTTGCCGGTTTGATCGGTCACCGTAACAGTATTCGCGTTGTAACTGGTAGAGACCATTGCACTGTCGGGAGTAGTGACGGAAATGACGCGGCCAAGGACATCGGTGACAGCGGTGGTCCACAAAACCGGCTCGCCTGCGCGAAACGGATTGGAAGTCTTTTCTATTCGGTTCACGTTATCGTAAGCATGCTTCACCGTGATGTAGTCGTTTGTTGTCTCATACTGGTGCGTCTCTAATATTCTGCCAAGCGTGTCGGAAACTGACTCGCTCTTGAGAATCCCGTCGTTCGCCGAGTTCAAATCAGAAACTACTCTGACCGTACGCAAGCTGTCCGCATAGAAGGTTCTGGTCTGACGACTCTGTCCGCCGACTGCCGGTGAGCTGATGACTCCCGGACGCCCGAACGGATCCACAGTGCCAAGCAACTGGTTGGTGTAATCGACGGTGGAAGCGTTGCCGTTGGCGTCCGTCTGACTAGTGACCAATCCGGTGTAATAGTCGTAAACAGTCGTTGCTGTTTGGGTGCCGCTGCCATTCTGCGGGTCGACCACGACCCGATTTGGTAAAGCATGTGTAGCATCGTCATAAAAGAATTGGGTTACCTTGTCGCGCCCATCGGTTTTGGTGGCGATGTTTCCGTACGCTCCGTACGTTTGACTCGTAGTAATCCATTTGCTGTTCAAATCGTCCCAAACACTTTGACTGGTCGGATTGCCGACTGTTGGAGCCGTACCGTACGCCTGACCATCGTAGCTAAACCGAGATATCGCGGGTCCACTGGTCGTTTGTTGTAGTGCATTCAGGATAACCGGAGTACCGCCGGCTGAGCGTTTGGCATAAACATTTGTGGAACTTGCAGTGCTCGCCGCATTGTAATAATTGCGGTTAACCACGCGCAGTACAGTCGCGCCCGCCGGCACGCCGGTCGGAACTCCGAAAACATCGCGCGAGACTGGTGCCGGATCGAACCAGTCGTAATCCGTCTCTTGCAATAAATTGCCGTTGTAGTCGTATTGATACGTCTTTGCCGTCATCTTGACGGCGTTGCCGTTGCCATCAAGCAATGAGGTGTATTCGGCATCAACTACTGTATTGAAGCCTACGTGGTCCACCCTGCTGCCCGTTGAAAGTGTGTCCGCCCCATCGAAGGCCATTTGTAACCAGTGCTTTTCAACCAGGGTCTTATTGGATGAATTGGTACGATAGGTGAGTCCACTGAGCCCGTCGCCCGCTGCCCTATCACGAGAAAAGGCGGGGTCATTAGGATGATGACGCTCACTGGTAAACGAGCCATCCGGCGCGGTGACGCTGCCGCCGATTCCCAGAGAGTCAAAGTCATAGTGCCAGGTGTCGGTACTGCCGTCATGAGTGACGCTCTTAGTAGCAACGGACCGCCGCGCCAGATCATTAGAGTCAGTAAATTCAGTTGGACCAAGGGTAGTTCCGAAACCTGAATACGTATAGTTCACTACCGCACCAGATGGAACCGTCATCTGGCTGAGCTCGCCAATTCCGTTTGACGCCAGTCGCGTGAATGATTGAAGTTGTGAAGTGCAAGTCCACTGAACCTGGGATGTTGTTTGCACAGGATTGTCCGTGTCGTAGCCAAACGAATATTGCTGGGGAGCGATGTTCGGCTCAGTCACTGGAAAGACAATGCTGCGCACGACCGGAATCGAACCAAAAAGGACCTGCTGACGGGTACATTCGGTGCCCTCACCCTGCTCGCCCCCCGCCACATTCCAGTCTTGCTGGTTGTAAATCACGCCCTGCAGGTGTGCGGTTTCCATGTTGATATCAATGTGTTGCCAGATGCCCGTGACTGTTTGGTACCAAACCTGGTATTTGCCCGTCTCATTACTTGATGGCTCGTAAACAGAAAGGCGAATCTCCCGACCCGTTTGTTCATCCTGATAATGAGTGCCATTCGTATCCGAAAAAACTTTAATGCTGTTATTGTTCGTGTCACGAATTCGCTCAATTCCGTTGCTGGTCGTCACCTGCGTTCCGTCGGGTAGATAGATCGTCCAAGAGGGCGAGCCATTGGTGGGGTTGATAACGGCGAAAAGATGCGAGCCATCGTAGGAGTAATAACGCATCGAAGTGTTGCTGGTGTCAGGAGTCGTGCGGTAATAACCTAGAAGGTAGGGCCGCGTGCCGTTATATGTGCCAGCTGAATCAATAGGCCTCAACTCGTGCTCTGCGCCATCAGGCGTTATCAAAATGCACTTGTAATATTGGTGCTGCATTAGAGCCCATTCACCTGATGATTCCTGGTTTTGGAAAGGCATCAGGTAGTTAAAGTCTTCATGCGCATTGCGAAAAGAAATGTGATAACCCGCGTCGAACCTCCACCCTCCCAAGTCACTGATCTGCGGTGTATCGACAACATAAGTCGGGCTCATACCGTTGTTACGCGCTTCGGCGCGGGTCACGTTCCAGAGCTTGCTGTTGTAAGTCGCGTTCAGCTTCAGGCCGAGCCTTGCGCCCGCGATTGTGGGAAGCGCTGCAAGTGGAATTGAGAGACTGACGTTGCCACTGTTCAAGCTAATGGTTTCCGTATCGGATATAGCATAGGAAGCGCCGGGCACGATTCCGCGGTCAGGACGCGCGGCGGTTGTTTGACCTCCGGCTGAGCCACACATGAGTGCCGTGAGCGCGGCAAGGGCCAGGGCGTTTGAAACGAAATGAGAACGGATTAATGGGATCACAACAAACTCCTACTGCTGGGGACTCTTGAGAAGAAAAAGTGTTAACGCGGAACTCCATAACCACTTTGGGTCCCATGTACGAATGGTCCATGCCTTTGAATAAGGCAGCTCCTACGTCAATATTGAAATTTGTTATTTAGGAGAGGTTGAGGAAAGAATTACTCACTGCAACCCAAGACCGAAGGGCGCTCGCGATAGCGCCGTTTTTGGAAGGTGCTATGAAGCGCACAACTCTATTGAGGTTGCCTGTTCACTTTTATTAGTGCTCATCAAAGAGGGGACAGGTGAGACATATCCAGCTGATTGATTAGTGCTGAAGGAAATATGTCTTTAGTCGCCGCTAGAGGAGAGCGCGTTCAACAGGCATTTTCTGCCGCCGTTCAGCAAGGGAGGACAGGCAGGAAGGCCGGTCCTACTGATTACTTCCGGGTTTCCTCGTCTTTCTTCTCGACCGTCTGATCTTCTTCCTTCTCCGCGTCCTCATCTTCGAAGGGCGAGTCAAAATCTTCGGGCAGATCCACGTCGATGTGGGTATCGGCGTGTTTGGCCCAGACGAGCGAGGCGGCGACAGAACTGAGCAACACAACCGCGACGAAGACAAGTGAAATCCAGATGGGAATGTTGATGTGAACAGCCACGATCAGCATCTTGGCGCCAATGAAAGTCAGGACGATTGCCAGCCCGATCTTGAGGTAGTGAAATTTTTCCACCACACCGGCGAGCAGAAAGTACATTGAGCGCAAACCAAGAATCGCGAAAACGTTTGAGGTGTAGACGATGAAGGCGTTGGTGGTGATTGCAAAAATCGCCGGAATCGAATCAACCGCAAAAACCAGATCAGCAACCTCGACAATTACCAGCACCAGCAACAGCAACGTCCCAGTCAGCCGGCCGTTAATTCTGGTAAAGAACTTTTTCTCTTCGTAGGTGCGCGTCATGGGGAAGACTCGCGTCACAAAGCGGACCAGCGCATTGTCTTCCGGTTGGAAGTCGTTATCTTGCTGCGTGAACATCTTGATGCCGGTGTAAACCAGAAAGGCGCCGAAGATGTAGATGATCCAATGGAAGCGATTAATTAGAGTCGCGCCGATGAAGATCATTGTCAGGCGCATGACCAACGCACCGAGCACGCCCCAGAACAGCACGCGATGTTGATATTTCGAAGGGACCTTAAAGTAGGAAAAGATCAGCAGGAAGACAAACAGGTTATCAACCGACAGCGACAGCTCGATCAGGTAGCCGGTAACAAACTCCAGACCGCGCGCCGAGCCCTGGTAATAAAAAACGATAGCGGCAAAAACCGACGCGAGCGCTATCCATACGACGCTCCAGATGGCGGCTTCGCGATACTTGATGGCGTGGGCGCGCCGATTGAAGAGTCCCAGATCGAGACTCAGCATGAAAAGGATGAATACAGAGAATCCTATCCATAAGGCCGCCGTGCTACTAAGCGAATTCATTCGGAAGAGAAAATAGCATTCGCTTGAAGCGAAAACAAAATGAAGGGTGTAGGGTGTGGGGTGTGGGGTGTAGGTGTCGAGGTTGAGCCTCGCCGCTTGACCTATCGCCTGACAATTCCTGGCTTTCCAGGAAAAGTCCGATCGGATCAACGCGGAGCGATCTCATTAGCACCGTGGCTTCAGCCCGGTGACCACGGTCGGTGATGATGAACGGTCCAACCGTTTCAACGGTTTCGGGTGCGCCCGTAAACCGTTAAAACGGAAAAGGAAGTGGAACCGCCTTAATCACCGGGCTGAAGCCACGGTGCTAATGAGATCGCTTCGCGTAATGAGTGTTCGAAGATGCCGCGAAAATTACTAGCCGCGCCCGTCATAGGCGACCATTTGTGCACAGCCTCATTTCAGTAACTTATGACCCACACCGCGCGTTTTTCACCTACACCCCCACACCCTAAACCCTACCCCCTGTATTTGCAGTGCGGTTGCTCGTCCTTTACAATCCGCCATTTGCAAGTGAGGAAGAAATAATGCTCAAACAACTAGGACGGCTGGAACGCACGCGCAGCATCATCATTATTGGCTTTGCGGTGTTGATGGCCGTTAGTCTTATCGTCTTTTACGCGCCCGGAAGGAATACAAGTAATGTTGAACCTTCCAAAAACACTGAAGTAATCGCCAAAGTCAACGGCGACGAAATTACGGTGGCCCAGGTCGCGCAACTCAAAGAAAACTACACGCAGATGTTTGGCGGCCGCATTAGCTTGGCGCAGTTGGGCGGCAACAAACGCTTCCTTGACGGGCTGATTCGTGATCGCGTGGTGGCCCAGGAAGCTGCCCGGCTTGGACTCGCGGCCAGCGATGCGGAAGTGGCGGACAAAATTCGCAAACAGTTTGCCGATGCGTCTGGCCAGTTCGTCGGTCTCGACCGCTATAAAGAATCCGTCACCGCGCGTTATGGCAGCGTTGATTTGTTTGAACGCAATGTGCGCGACGAAATCGCGCTCGATAAACTAAAAGCCTTCGTCACCGCGGCTGTCCGAGTGTCTGACCAAGAAGTCCAGGATGACTACAAACGCAAGTCCACTGATTTCGATGTGAGCTACGTGGTGGTCTCGCCGGAAAAACTTGCTGAAAAGATCCAGTTGTCAGATGACGAACTCAAGGCTTATTACGAGCAGCACAAAACCGACTATCGTTATTTAGAGCCGCAGAAAAAGGTTCGTTATCTTTACATCGGCCAGGAAAAGGCCGGCGCGAAGGTCGCAATCTCGGACAAAGATTTGCGCGATGAATATGACAAGCTACCGCCGCAGGCGAAAGAAGGCGGCGTCAAGATTCAGCAGATAGTTTTGAAAGTTGCGCGCAAAGATCTCGACGCACAGGTCGAAGCAAAAGCGAAAGACCTGATTGCCAAGGCCCGGGCCGCAAGTCCGGATGCTGGTGAGAAAGTTTTCGCAGACCTGGCGCGCGGCAATTCCGAAGACGCGGCGACGGCCAAGACCGGCGGCTATCTTGCTCGCCCTTACAAGAAGAACCCAAACAAAGTTGACGCGCTTTATGATCGCGCAGTTGATATGGAGCCGGGTGACGTCTCGGACATTCCCATCAAGTACGGTGGTAACTGGTACATCCTGCGGCGCGGCGAGTCAGTTCCCAAAACTTTTGAGGAAGCCAAACCCGAACTACTGGCCTCGTTGCGTAATCGCAAGGGCTATGCAGTTGCAGCGAAACTCGCCGAGCGTGCTCAGGGCCGCTTGAAGGAAACCAGGGATGTGCAAAAAGTTGCGCAGGAGCTCGCCGCCGAAGCAAACATGAAACCGGCGGAAATGATCAAAGAAACACCATTCATCAAACCCGGCGATGATGTTCCGGAGATTGGCAGCAGTCAGCAGTTTGAAGCGGTCGTCGCGCCTTTGAACAATCCCGGCGACGTCGGTGAAATAACCGGGGTTAAGGGCGGATTCGCAATCCCGGTCCTGGTTGAAAAGAAAGAGCCTCGCATTCCTGATTTTGATGAAGTCAAAACCAAAGTCGCGCAAACGTTAAAGCAGGAACGCGCCAAACAACAATTGGAGCAAAAGGCAAAGGAACTAGCCGCGTCTTTAAACTCGGCCGCCGATGTGAAAACGGCCGCTGAGAAGGCGGGATTGGAAGTTGGGACTGACGGCGGCTACAAATTAGGCTCGCCGCTGGGCAAGGCAGGCACCAGCCCAGCACTGGACGATGCGATTTATGCGTTGAAGACGGGCGAGGTAACAAAGACACCAGTGAAAGTTGGCGACAACTGGGTGATCGTTGGCGTCAACTCACGAACTGAAGCCGATCTCGCCGCCTTTGCAAAACAACGCGAGCAGTTAACTCAAACGATGGTTGGTGAACGGCAAAACCAGGTCTTTGATGACTATATCGCGGCGGTAACACAGCGCCTGAAGCAGGCAGGAAAGATCAAGATCTATACCGACGTGCTGAACGGAATGGAAGAAGATGAACCGGTCGCAGCGCCGGCGCCGCGACCGCAATTTCCAATTCCAACGAAGTAGTGGGGAAAAGTACTGGGTACTGAGTTCCGAGTTCCGAGTTCCGAGTAGTTACTTCAAAGCCACTGA
>DNND01000067.1 GCA_003488005.1 Blastocatellia bacterium
GCGAGTTTTTCCAGCGCCTCGCACAGCATCGACGCCACGCCCTGCCCGACCGCACCGGGATGAACATAGAGCATGTCGATGTGATCGGCGCCCTTCAGCGAGGCGAATCCGACCGGAGAGTTCTGCAGCGTGGCGATCAGCGTGAGTTCGCTGCCTAAGCGCTTGCCGAATTGCTCTTCGTCGTCGGCGGCGCTGGCCCACGCCTGCTGTTGCGCTTCGCTGTAATCGTCGCCGGTCAACTCCTCGATCGCGGCAACAAAGATTGCGGCCAGCACGGGGGTATCCGCAGCGAGAAACGGCCGCAGCGCGGGTTTGGGGAGGGCCTGTCCCATTGCCTCAAAATACTCCCAATAGCTTTAAGGCGAGCACGATGGCTGCGGCGATCACCGCCCATTTGATCGCGATGTAGTAGCGCCAATGTCTTGGAAACGGCGTGTCGGGTTTCGTCATCGCGCGATCTCCCAGGTGGTGCCGTCCTTGGAATCCTTGATGACCACGCCCATCGCGGCGAGTTCGTCGCGGATGCGATCGGATTCCTTGAAGTCTTTTCGCGCGCGGGCGGCGGTGCGATCTGAAATCAAACCATCGATTTGTTTCGGATCGACGCCGCTCGCTTGCTGTTTTCGGCTCTTCCATTCCGCCGCACTTTCGGACAGGAAGCCGAGAAGCCGCAACGAAGCAGCAAACTCCTTGCGATCTTGTTCTGCTCCCGACGCGGCCCTGTTGCGCAGGCTGTGCAGCGAGGTGATCATTTGCGGCGTGTTCAGGTCGTCCGACAATGCCTCGATGACGGCATCCGAAGGCGTCTCCCCCTTGGCGTCCGCAGCGACCCAGTACCAGTCGTCGAGCGTCTTCGCGCTTTCTTCCATGGCTTTTAGCGTCCAATCGATCGGCGATCGGTAATGCGTCTTCAACATGCTGAGCCGCAGCACTTCACCCGGCCAATCGGCCAACAACTCCCTGATGGTGACAAAATTGCCTTCGGACTTCGACATCTTGTCGCCTTCGACCTGCAGGAAGCCGTTGTGCATCCAGACATTGGCCATGCGGTCAGCGTGAAACGCGCAGGCGCTTTGCGCGAGTTCGTTCTCGTGGTGCGGAAACACCAGATCGATGCCGCCGCCATGGATGTCGAACTGCTCGCCGAGATGTTTCCAGGCCATCGCCGAGCATTCGATGTGCCAGCCCGGACGGCCGCGACCGATGGGCGCGTCCCACGCGGGCTCGTTCTCGTTCGCGGGTTCTTTCCATAGCGCAAAATCGCGCGCGTCCTCTTTTTCATATTTGTCGGTATCGATGCGCTCGCTGGCGCCGGCGATGTTACCGGCAAAGTTAATTTTCGAGAGCTTGCCGTAGTCGGGAAAGGAAGCGATGCGATAATAAATAGAACCGTCCGAGGCGTAGGCGTGATTTGTCTCGAGCAGTTTCTCGATTAGCGAAACCATTTCCGGAATGTGGCGCGTGGCTCGCGGAACAATCTCCGGCCGCTCGCAACCGAGCGCATCAAAGTCTTCCCACAATGCGTCGATGTATTTTGCGGTGTAGTCGTCAATGCTAAGTCCGGCTTGCTGCGACTTGGCGATGATGCGATCCTCGACGTCCGTGATGTTCATCACGTGCAGGACTTTGTAGCCTTTGAATTTTAGATAACGACGCACGATGTCGGCGGCGACGGCTGAGCGAAAGTTGCCGATGTGGCCATACTCCCAGACAGTTGGACCACAATAGTAAAAACGAACTTCCCCCTCGTTCATCGGGTGAAATTCTTCAACCTTGCCGGACAGTGTGTTGCGGAATCGAAGCATGGCGTGCGAGTCTAAGAAAGGACTGCAGGGTAGTCAAACAGCGCTTGAGATAAGAGCGCCCGGCATCTTTCGATTCTGCCTTAAGCATTGCGCTGACAGGGATGCGTACTCATCAGAACCCACCCGCTACCGCAGGCGGAACTGACCTCATTGCGCACGACAAGAGTGTCGACGAGTGGAAGACGTGCCTGCTCTTCCCAGCACGCGTTCAGATTTATGGGACTCCGATCTGCTGCCGCAGGAGTGCACTAACTCGCTTTAGCATTAAGAGATCTTTGTGTCATGAGGTCAGTACCGCCTGCGGTAGCGGGTGGGTTCTTGATCGACGCCATCAGAATTCTTTCGAAGTAACACCAAGCGGTACAACCTGAGGCTTGTAATAACAATCGGAGGCATATCACTTCAATCTTAGAGCTTGAAATGATCAAATCCCTCAGGCTTCAAGTCCCAAACTCGATCCTTCTCAGCAACTCGAACCTTACCGGTCCCACCTGTAATTTCACCTATCTGACAAATCGAAACGCCGTCGACCTTCCTTGGTAAACGGGGGACGTTTTCCGGTTTGACCGTAAACAGCAATTCAAAATCTTCGCCGCCATGAAGCGCCAGCATTAATGGATCGAGCGCACGCCGGCCGCAAATTTCAGTTACGAGCTTGTCGATGGGAATGCGTGCTGCATCAATCACTGCGCCGACGTTGCTTTTTTTGCAAAGGTGATTCAAGTCGGATGAGAGCCCATCGCTGATGTCGATCATCGCGCTAGCCAATTGTTGCTCGCCTAACAAGATTCCCCAACCGACACGCGGATCGGGACGAAGTTGTCGCAGCAATAAGCGTTCGGCAGAATGTTCCTCCACTCGTCTTGGCCCAACTGCGGTGTGCACGCGCGCGCCGCGCTCGATCAAACGCAAACCGGCAGCCGCATCGCCGAGAAAGCCGGTCACAAAAATCTGATCACCCGGCGTTGCGCCGCGTCGCAGAACCGCGCGACCCGAATCGCACTCGCCAATAAGAATTGAGTCAAGGAGGATCTTATCCGTCGTGCGCGAAACGTCGCCTCCGGCCAGTTCCACTCCATACTGCTCGGCCAAAGTGAAGTAGCCGTCGTAAAGCCGTTCCGCGAAACCCGTTTCCCAAACGTCAGGAGGCAACCCAATTGAAACAAGTCCCCAGCGAGCGCGCGCGCCCATCGCCGCAATGTCGGAAAGCGAAACCGCCAGCGCTTTGTGACCAAGCAATTCTGGAGTGGTCGTGTCGCGTTTGAAATCTACTTCTTCGATCAACAAGTCCGTGGTGACGATCGAATCCTTGCCGGTTTGAGAACGAACTACGGCCGCGTCGTCGCCGATGCCCTGAACAAGTGCTGAGTGCTGAGTACTGAGTGCTGAGGCAGAGTCTTGTTTCGCACGAACTCGCGCGCGGATTTTTTCTATGAAGTCGAATTCGTTCATTTAAGTTTCTTAGCCGCGGATTAACGCAGATTTGCGCGGATTATGACAAGCGGAAACAACCCGTAAGAGCAAACCCCTTATTGCTCTTATCGGCGTTTATCCGCGTGAATCCGCGGCAAGATTCGTTTCCTCAGAGATTGCGGCGCAGGGAATCGAGGCCCGCCTCGATGGTTTCAATGGAAGTGGAAAAAGAGAAACGCAAATGTGACTCGCCGTCGGGTCCGAACACGACGCCAGGAACTGTCGCCACCTGCGCGCGATCGAGCAGAATCTCCGCGGCTTCGCGGCTGTCGCGACTAACGCGCGAGACATCCGGAAAGGCATAGAAAGCGCCGGCGGGGTTTTCGCAACTCAGTCCCAACTCATTCAGTCCTGCCAAAAGCAGATCGCGACGTTGCTGATAAGCGACTCGATTTGTTTCCAGCATGTCAGACTCGGTTGTGAACGCAGCGAGCGCCGCCCATTGCGTTGGCGTTGACACTCCGTTCGAAGAATACAACGTCGTCTTGCGCATGCCGGTCATCCACGGTTCTGCCGCAACTGTGTAACCTAACCGCCAGCCCGTCATCGCAAAAGATTTTGAAAGTGTGAAGATGGTAATCGTGCGTTCAAACATTCCTTCCAGCGAAGCGATCGAACAATGCTCGCCGTCGTAAACCAGATCTTCATACGCTTCATCTGCAAGTACGATCAAATCTTTCTCCCGCGCGAAGCGGGCCACGGCGCGTGCCTCGTCTCGCGTGAACACAACTCCGGTTGGATTCTGCGGCGTGTTGTAGTAAATCGCGCGCGTGCGATCCGTTGTGTAACGGGTCAGAGTTTTCTCAAAGCCTTCAGCACGTGCCAGCGCTGTAGGAACCAGTACCGGTCGGCCTTCGCAATGCGCAATCAAATCTTTTATTGGTGTCCAGTAAGGCGAGAAGACAAGCACTTCTTCGCCTGGGTTAACGACAGATTGAAAGGCGCCGAACAAACCCTGCATGCCGCCGTTCATGATCATGACGTCGTTTGGCTCCGCGGCAATATTATTTTTCGTTCGCAGCTTGTCGGCAATCGCAGCGCGCAGTTCAGGAATGCCAGACGACGGCGCGTAACGAGTTTTATTTTCATCAAGCGCGCGCTTCATCGCTTCCTTCACGAAGTCGGGCGTGTTCATGTAAGGCTCGCCGCCTTCGAACTGGTAAACCTTCGCGCCCTGCTCGCGCAGTTTCATTATGCGATTGCGAATGTTGACGATGTCAGAGAAGCCGATTTCATCAAGCCGTGAGGCGAGGCGGAAAACAGTTGGAGACGTGGTCACTGTGGAAAGTTTTCCTCTGCGTGCGGAGAATCGAAGGCGGATTATAGCTTGGCGACTGCGAGCGGTCTAGCGAGGTTCAGGAGGTGTGGATAACTTCGAGACCATGCGGAACAGCAAACGGTAGCGATCGCAGAAACCTCATTACTGGGACCGCGGGCGTCCCGCCCG
>DNND01000007.1:0-21688 GCA_003488005.1 Blastocatellia bacterium
GCGTCGAAGACACTTGATCAGAGGTTCCTAAAGTCTGTGCCACTTACGGCTGCGGCGTCGAAAGCAGGAAGACGGCAAATGATGCCAACCAGTGCTCACCGGCATAATCGCCGCTGGCAACGTGGGCCAACGCATCCGCGGCGTGCGCTCGGGCCGATTCAGTAAGAATGCGGCGGTCCGGATCGGTTTTGGGGAGCGCCGCGGCGATGCTGCGCATGCACCAGGCACGGCTGAGATTCAGACCATCCAAATGAACCAGTTTCGGATCGGTTCGATCAGTAACTACGGCGGGTCGCAACAAACCTTTGAACCGCTGCGTGGCTAGTTGCGGCAGGAAGCGATGAAACCAGCGGCGAAACTCGGCAGGCGCCAGCACCCGTCGCATGAGATCCGCTTCCATCAAGGCCGGCGAAAAGAAATCTTCGCCACCCGGCTCCCAGTTTCCCGGATAGTCGACGTCCTTCTCAAAATAGGTGCGGCTGCGTTCGGCAATCAGGGTTGCGAGTTTTTCATCACCGGTTGCCTTCGCGTAATCAAATGCAAAAGCTAACCCAAAAGCGGTGTTGGGGTGTACGCCGGTGCGAATCGGATAAGTCTGTTTCGGCAGGAACGCAAGATACTGACTGACGATGGCGTTGGCGAGCGGCTGGAGATTATGTGACCACCCTTTGCCATCATTGTCGTTCAATAGTGACAGTTCTTCGGCGAGTTTCAACAACCAGGCCCAACCATAAGTGCGCTCAAACGATTGCCGGTTCGGCTGTTTCAAGTATGCGACTTCGCCGTTAATGTTCTCGGCCTTAAGGTTCGCAGCGAGAGCTTTGCGTATCTGCCCGGCTTCCGGAAGATTTGGAAAAGTTCGCAACAGCCGCACCAACATCCAGTGGCCGTGGACCGATGAGTGCCAATCGAAACAACCGTAAAAAGCTGGATGAAGTTTCCTGGGATTGTCGACGTCGCCGCCGTCATTCATCACGTGCTCGGGTTTGTTTGGGTATTCCTTTGAGATGCACTTCAAAGCGAGGGTTGCGAAGTGTGACGCCTGCGATTGCGTAAACGGCAACCCTGTGCCGGCTGCGCGGGTGGCCTGCGGCCTCAACTCAAGTGTGTTACCCATAACTAAGATCAAAATCAAAGCGTGCGCAAATGTCTTTAGCAACTCAAGCCTCCACCAAAATCTTTTTTGGCCGCGGATTTAACGCGGATTTTGCGAATCTGAAAAAAATCGTTCTCAATGCTTTTCTTTATTGGTCTGATCTGCGTTCATTCGCGTAAATCTGCGGCCAATGTCTTCGACCTGGCGTCATTGAACGGAGCCTAGTATCGATGCGATGGCCGGCCGATATGAATGTGCGGGCCGGTTGCTGTCCCCGGTATCGCTGCGCGAAACGCCAAAAACGGAATGCCGTTGCTGCGCAAGAAGTTCAGCAGCGCCTGGCCTTCGGCGCCGTCCGGATGCAGGGAGATATCCATCGCGTTGTGATGATCCAGTCGCCAACGATCGTGAATCGCGCCTTGTCCGAAAACCGCAATCGGCAACGGCTTCTTAAATGCATCAAGGAAAAACCGCTGCACTTTCCACGCGTCCGACAGAGCCCAGGAAGCGCCGCCATTGTAACGAATATACGCAGCGGTCTGCAGAAGTGAGCCTTTGGCCAGCGGCTTACTTTTGGCGAGTGTCTTTTCCGCGTCCGCTTCAACCAATGCGTCCGCGATCTGCGCGTCGGCGCTGTTCATGCGCAGCTTGGTCTCAGTCACTTTGTCATTCGCGTCGGCCAGTGTGCGTTCGCTGGCCGCAACTTCGTTTTTGGAGATCAATCCCTGCGCGAATAATTCTCGCGATTGCGTCAGGCGCGTTCCCGCTATGATGACAGTCTTTTCGTAGCTGGCCAGCAGTTTTTCTAAACTGCCCTTGTATTCTTTGGTTGCCTTGATAAATTCTGCTCGTAATCTTGCCAGTTCGTCGATTGGCTTGACTTGCAGCGGTTTCGCTTTTGTTGTTGACTTCCTTTTCTGTGCGAGCGCCGGCTGCAAAACAAACAATGACGCCGCAACAATCAGAGTCGAGTGAACCGCACGCATTATCAATTTTGATCGCGTCTTGCCGTCAGAGTTAAGAGAATGGCTCACGAGTCTTGCTCCAGCTCGGAATTGATTTCTCCGCCGATCAGAATTGCGAGGCCGGTGAAGTAGAACCAAAGCATCAAGATGATCAATGCGCCGAGCGAGCCATAAGTCACGCTGTACGAGTTGAAAAAGTGCAAGTAGAGCCGAAAACAAAACGAAACCAGCAGCCACAAAACGACCGCAGTGATAGCGCCTACGTTCCACCACTTGCGCCCGCGATGGCGCTCGTCCGGGGCGAAATAGTAAATGAGATCAAACGTCAGCAAGATAAACACAAGCGCAATCGGAAACTGAAGAATTTTCCAGCCGAGGGTAAAAGCGGCACTCAAACCAAAGTGCCCAGCGATTGCATCACCGATCCGGCCGCCATAGAGCACCATTGCCAGCGCCACCACAATCAAGATCGACAGCATGATCGTGAGACCGATCGACACCAGCCTCACTTTCCACCATGGCCGCCGTTCCTTCACGCCGTACGCGACATTCAGCGTGTCGCTGATTGCACCCATTCCGTTTGACGCGGCCCACAGCGCTGCCAGTATGCCCAACGAAAGTTTGCCCCCACTGGCCGACTGGCTGATCTCGTCCAGCGTCGTACGGACCAGCGTCACAGCGGAATAAGGCATGACTGTCGCGAGATAGGTCAGCAGCTTACTGCGCAAATCGGAACCGGCCTGGGCGAAATAACCAAGCAAGCTCATCAGAAAAAGCAGCAGGGGAAAAAGCGCGAGCAGGAAGTAGTAAGAGAGTTGTGCGGCGCGACCGAAAATGTCGTGATCGTTTATGCGCGTCCACAAGCGGCCGATGAATTTTTTCAAATGCAAACGAACCATTCCCCCTTGAGTAAAGGTGATGCTTGATGTTTAGAAAACGGATTCTAGCACGCGTCGCTGGCGTACACTCGAACCCTAAAAAGGAGGAAATTATTGGCGGGGATTCGTAAACTTCGAAAATACAGCGGCGGTCCGGCTGCTTATTTCACCATCGTTCCGGTGCGGTTCCAACGCGTGTTGTTGAAAAAATCCAAAATAAAGTTGCCGCTCGAGGGCGCACTCTCGTCGTAGGACCAGTAGACAAACATCGCTCTGCCAATAACCAATTCGCGCGGCACAAAACCCCAGTAGCGACTGTCTTCACTGTTGTTGCGATTGTCTCCCATAACGAAATACTTGCCGGCGGGTATAACGATTTCCTTGCCGTCGCCTTCCAGTCGAAAGATTGGATAACTGTCTCCCGTGAAATCGGGGTTGTAGTAAACGTCGTAAGGTTCGCCTGCCTTGCGCGGCGATGGGTTCTTGAGGTGGAGCGGCGCTTTGTCGTTGTTATCTATCGCCTCGATTTGATGTTCGGGCAACTGCTTGCCGTTGATGATCAGATTTCTGCCTTCCATCCGGACGTGATCGCCGGGAAGACCGATGACTCGCTTGACGTAGTTAGTCGTTATCGGTTTATTGTCCGGTCGATCGTCGCTTCTGGAATCGTAACGATTGCCGGGATACTTAAAAACTATGATGTCGCCACGTCTAATTTCGCGTTGCGGTAGAAACGGCAATGACTTGCCGGGCGCAAAGATAAATTTGTTGACCAGCAGGTGATCGCCAATCGTGATCGTGTTTTGCATCGAGCCGGTCGGCACCTTCACTGCTTGCACAATGAACGTCATGCCGAACAGGGCCATGATCACCGTGACCACCGCTGACTCGAAATATTCGCGCCAGACGGATTTCGGCGGACCTTTGGGTTTGGTTTCCACCGGCGATTTATCGTGACCGTTGCGCTGAAAAACTTTTGAAAATGAAAACGGTGTCGCTTTCTTTTTCGTTTCGACGTCGCTCTGCTTGCTGCGACCGCTGGAAGGGTTACTACTCATCTACAAAATTATCCTAGATACGTTGTCTGCGATGGTCAAGTGCGGTCTACTGGTTCACAGTTCTGAATTGAGTTGAGCGTCATCCGGAACACATTGCATTGCTTTTAACGCTGCTCTCGCGGCCGCGGTTTCTGCAGCCTTGATCGAGCGTCCCTCGCCGCGAATGCTGCCGCCATCCCAACTCACCTCGACATGGAAAGTGCGTTTGTGCGGCGGCCCTACTGCTTCGATTACTGAATAACGCGGGGCCGCGCTTCGCTCGGCCTGAAGCTTCTCTTGCAACATCGTTTTGAAGTCGGCCTGCGCGGCTGCCTTGGGCGTTACCACCCGCAGCTCTTCCCCGATCGCGCGTTGCACAAAATCCGTGGCGGCCGCCAAGCCGCCATCAAGAAAGATTGCGCCGGCAACGGCTTCCAACACGTCCGCCAGCAGTGCATCTTTTCGCCGCCCGCCACTTCTTTCTTCGCCGCGGCCAAACTTCAAAAAGTCGCCGAGCTGCATACGCGCCGAGGCGGCAGCGAGTGTGGGCGCGCTAACCAGGCGGTGCTTCATGCGAGACAATTCGCCTTCCGTAACTTCCGGGTAGGCCGTGCATAAATAATCGGCGACTATCAATCCAAGCACCGAGTCGCCCAGGAACTCCATTGATTCATTGTGCAGCCGGCGCGCTTCATCTTCAGCGCCGGGGGCCACCTGTTCGTGGGCCCAGGAGCGATGCGTGACCGCCCGCTCCAGCAGCGCACGATTCTGAAAGTTGTAAGACAGAATTGTTTCCAGTAGATCCAGATCGGGAAGAGTCTGCGGCTGCTTAGCGGTAAGTCTCGGCATAATAAAAAGCCGGAAGCATCGTCAACGTCAGACAAGCTTCCGGCGCTTCGGAAATAGGCTAGCGAATGTTTTTAGTTGCGTCTGTGGTTGTTGCGCGGTTTCGGCTTAGTTGTCGTCGTCGCGGTTGCGGGCGCGGTCGTGGTTTTAGTCGTCGGTGCCACCGCCGTAGTCGCCGGCTTCGCTCCCGCCGGCAAGGACGCTGAACGGCCGGCAGTGTTAGCGCCCACGGCGCCAGAAGTTCCCGAGGTCGGCGTGGTCGCTGCCGGCGTAGCGGCAGGTAAGGTAGTAATCGGCGTTGGCAACGGCGGCAAAGGCTTGGACAACACGCTTGCGATCATTTCGTTCAAGCCGGCGTCCGATGCGTTGTGCCGGAATTTATACCAAGTGCTTAAAGTGTCTAACCACTCTTTCTTGTTGGCGGCGTACTTTGCATCGCTGCCCGCCAGGGCGACGGCGCGAGCGTAAGCATCAACTATGCGATCAATAACCTGGTTAATGTTCTCAAGCGCTAACTTGCTTTCCGGCGTTTCGTCTTTGCCGGCAAATCGGGTTTTGTAATCCGCCGACAACGTTGCGTACGGACCATTTTCATAAGAGAAGCCGATGTAATAGTAGTTCAACGGATCTTTTTTGAGGTCAGTTTCTAATTGGACAGACTTGATCAAGGCATTTAGCGCTTCCGTAGGATTGGTCTTAACTGCCTGGCGCCCGACCACATTGTAAAGATAGGCGAGTGTTTCTTCTTTGGACTTGAATGGCTGCCAGCTTTCCGGCGCTTTGTTGGCTTCAAGAAGCTGGATCGCTTTCTTCGCGTAGTTCACCGCATCGGCATTCAGACCTTCGTTCTTCAAGGCGATGGCGGCCAGGTAGCTGCCCCAAGCCATATCGATCATGACTCTGAGGTTCTCAGGTTCCTCGGCCAGGATTTCTTTGCCCAGCGCAAGCGCCTCTGTGTATTTCTTGTCGTTATAAAGGAGGGGTTGAAATCTTCCGCGGCGAGCTTCCTTATCGTAAGCCGCAATCCACTTCTTCAAGTAGGTGGGAATCGGTCCCTCTTCCTGCGGACAAGCAGCCAAATACTTCTTGCCGGCTTCCGCAGCCTTGGTCGGATCAGTAGTACGGAACTTGGTGAAGTCCGCGTACCAGGCGGTTTTGCTTTCATCCGTGCAGGCGCCCTGCGCGGCCGCCGGCGCCGGCGTCTGGGCTTTAGCTGGTGTCTGGGCGTTGACCAAAGGATTGATCGTGAACGCACTCGCGGCAATCACTGCCAGGCTCGCGTAAATGGCAAGCAATCTAATAAGTTTTTTCATCAGTAGTTCAGAACCTCCCAAGTTCTCTTATTCGTCTACCCTGGCAGAGACAATTATTATGCCGCATTGGGGCGATACTAAGATGCGCGCTTACAAAATCCAGTTGCCGATCCGCGGTGTTGTAAGGATAGAGCCACAATTGTCGGCGACCAATAGAGTTTGAATAAACAACGTCCGCAATATTCCTGCAACTGTCGCAGACCTGTCAAGGCGGCAAGTGCGTCTGAAAAGATTCAGCAAATGTCTTGTAAAAGACCACTGCGCCGGCGGTCATTTCATAGACCCACCGGCGCAGTTTGTTTCACGAGTTGTAAATGCTTCTAAGTTAGGGCCGCGGCGACTGCGTTCTCCTGAGCCGATCATCAGGTTGTGTCGTTGTCTTAACGGCGTCCTTTGTAGCGGTTGGCGGTTTCGAAGTTGCGGTATTTGAGGTTTGACCCGTACGAGATGGTATTGGCATCAACACTCTCTTAACGTTGTCGCGCTGCGCTGGGTTATTCAGCAGGGGTATTTGCGTCGCGGAAGGCGCCACCCGGTTCGCATTGTTCGAATTCTGCGTGTTGTCGCCAGTATCAATCTGGGCGGTTGCTGCGTCCTCATCGTTCTCTTCGTCATCAGGCGCCGAGGCAAGCTGCAAATTTGTAGGCGTGCCAAAGCGGCGACTAAGGTCGCGATAGATTTGTCCGGCGACGGCCGCGGGCACATGCCGGTGAGCATCGGTGCCACGAGTTATTACGACGACGGCTAGTTTGGGGTTGGCCAGCGGAGCATAGGAAGTAAATAAGCCTACCCAACTTCCTTCACCACCGTTACAGGTGCCGGTCTTGCCGGCGACGGTTTGCGTTGGGTTGTAGGCACGGCGCCCGGAGCCGTAATTAACCGCTCCAACCATGCCGGGAACCATGCGCTGCAAAACGGAGCTATCGATCTTTAGTTTGCGTCGAATTTTTGCTTTGAACCGCGCCGCTTCCTGCGCGTTGCGAGGAATTTGCGGCTCATAGAGTTTGCCGCCATTTGCCATGGCAGAAACAAGACTGCCAAGTTGCAGCGGAGTTACTTCAAAGCCATCGGCGTAAGAAAACATGCGCCGCACGGTGAAGCCGGGTTTCATTTCCGGCAGGCGGCCGGGATATTCGAAGGGAACATTTAGACCAGTCTTTTCACCGAGTCCCAACTCGCGCGCGTAGTGCACCATCTTGTCAAAACCAAGACTGCTGCCCACATGCTCAAAATATGAGTTGTCTGAGTGCGCCAGGGCCGAGGTAAGATCCATGCGGGGGCGATCCGAGTTCAACAGCGACTCTGACGGAGCAATGATGTTTTCCGAGAGACCAGCAACACCGGTCACCAACTTTATCGTCGAGCAGGGTTTGAATCCCCGTCGCAGAGCCCACTCCTGATTAACTATCGAATAGACCTTGCCATTCATCGGGTCCATTACCACGACTGTACCTGCGTGATTTCCCAAAGCGTTCACAGCCACACGCCGAACTTCAGCGTCTTCGCCAACAGTGTTGTCACGGGCAATCATTGTCTGGACTTCGTTGCGTAAAGCTTCATCAATCGCGCGCTGCCGGGCAATTGCCGCCTGGCGAGCTGCCTCCGCGCGCCTGCGTGCCTCGATCATTTCGCGCCGGCGTTGCGCCACCATGCGACGCATTTCAGCGGCTCGCTCGCGTCTGCTCATGGGGCGGCCCAGTTTGCGCTCATGCATCTTGAGTGATGATGCTTGTTCGCGCGCGGCCTCGCGCCTTAGTTCACGCTTGGAAAGCTTTGCGTGCGTACCACGTCCGTTCCGCTTCGAATCCCGAGCCGACAGCCGCTCATCGCGCTTCGCGGCGCGACGCTCTTTGGCGGACAGTTTTCGGCCTCTTTCGACTCGCGCTACTTTACGACGAGGAGCGTCTGCGTGACGTTTCCTGGCAAGAACTGAAGATTGGCAGGGAAGAACGAGGAGAACGAAAAGTATTAGTGCGACATAAAAGGTTCGAGGGTGTCGGTTAATCAAAGTCATCGAGGGTAGTTCACCTTTCCTGGGGTATGTTTGTTTGCTCACTCGAAGTGAGCTTCGCCGAAACTCGCGCCGCCTGCTCTAACCACTAATCCAAGGCCGAAACCTTGAACGAACTCGAAACGCGTCTGCTGAGTCTTAAGAGTTCCAAATCTCTCCTAAAAATTAGCTTCAAGTGGACCTTCGGCCCGTTTTCGATGAGGCGGGAGAATTCCCTGATTTGGCGGCCCCTGGGGACATTGATTCGAGACCGGGCCAAATATAGCATCGTGATCCTTAAGCGGCAACACAAAAGTAAGCTTTTGTACACAACTCGTCACATTGAAATGCAATTTTGCCTCCGTGTAGCTTTTCCCGTCAGTGCTTACAACGTATAAACTACTAACTCCGTCAAAAACTTATGAGAACACCTCAGCTTTTAAACAGTTTTCGCGCCCGGCTAATTCTTCTGCTGGTCGCATTGTTAGGGCTGACGCTCGGTGTTCAGTATTACGTGAACGTACGTTCGGTACGGCGTAACGCCCACATGCTCGTCGAACAAGAACAGGCGATCATGGCGGGTGTCGCGCTGGGGGTTAATAGTCTTTCCAGCCGTGAGTACCTCGAGAACATGCAGAAAGAAGCAAAGCAACCACTGCTTGACCAGCAGTCCGGACGCGTTAAGAACGTCCTGGTTGTTGATAGCGAGGGGAATGTCCAGGACAGTTTGAATGGGGATTATGCGCCCACTACGAATGCCGACGGCTCGAGCCACTACATACGCGTCAAGGACGTGAACCTGCCCCCGCTAAATAGCGCCGTTGAACTTACCGAAAACTCACCACTACCTGAGGGCATGAGCACCGCTGCCCAACTTAAAGCCGGCGATCCAGGCGCATTTTATTTCCCTGTCGAGACGACGAAGGGTCGTCGCTACATAATTGTCGTATTGGGCTCGGCAAACACTCTTACGAACCTCCTTGAGCGTCAGGCTTCCCGGTCTGCTTTCTACACGCTGATGTTGTTGCTTGCGACCACGCTGGTTACAGCTCTGTTTGTTTGGCGGTTCACACGCCCGATCAAAGATTTGTCGCTGGCCGCGCGACGGGTTGCCAGCGGCGACTTTGATGTACGCGTGCCCGCCGCCCGCAACGATGAGATGGGAACCCTGGCAACCGCATTTAACGAAATGACCGCGCGGCTCGGCCGCGCCCGCGAACTCGAACTGCAGCTTCATCAGGTCGAAAAAGCAGCGGTCGTGGGCAGGCTTGCGGCTGCTATTGCGCACGAGATTCGTAATCCGCTCAATTACATCAACCTCACTCTGGACCATCTGCGTTCGTCGTTCGCACCGGAGGATCCCGCGAAGCGCGAGACTTTCGAACGGCTCGCCCTGCAACTAAAATCGGAAGTTGGCCGCATCAATCGCCACATTACGGACTTTCTTAAGTACTCGCGGCCTTCAGCGCTCGAACTCGAATCGCTCGACTTGCGCGCCGAAGTAGAGGACGCGTTGCGAGTAATTTCCGGTCCAGCGGCGGAATATGGAATTCAAATAAGCGTGGTTCAGCATGGGGATGTGCAGCCAGTGTTTGCCGACAAAGATTCTTTACGTTCGGTTTTTACTAATCTGCTGATTAATAGTGTCGAGGCGATTGACGGCGCCGGAGGAAAAGTTGAAGTTGACTTGTGGCCGGAACCGGAAGATCGCACGCGCATCGCCATCACCGATACGGGAAAAGGTATCGCTCCTGAGGACATAGCCAAAATATTTGAGCCTTACTACTCGACTAAGGAAACCGGTACCGGTCTTGGACTTGCTATTGTTAAAAAAGCAATCGATGATCACGGTGGTTCAATCAACGTCAGTTCGAAACTGGAAAGTGGCACGACGTTTACAATAATTCTGCCGGCACGAGCCGGCGGCGGAGGGGGGACGGACAAGGCAGAAGGTTGATGGATGAAGTAGGAAGCTGAAAGAAGACATCCTTCGGTTAGCGTCCGCGTTCATCCTTCATCATTCATACTTCATCCTTTAGATACTATGGCGCGCAAAAGCATATTGGTAGTTGACGACGAAAAATCGCAACGCGAAATACTCGAGATGATTCTGTCGGGCGAGGGATACGACGTTACCACCGCTTCTTCAGGAGAGGCAGCAATCAAGTTTGCCAAAGAGAAGCGATTTGATTTGGCACTAACGGATCTCAAAATGACGGGCATGGACGGGATCGAGCTGTTGCAGCATCTGCTGGTCCTCGACTCGTCGATCATCGTTATTCTCTTAACCGCGCACGGCTCGATCGACTCGGCCAAAGAGGCTCTGCGGCGCGGCGCTTTCGATTACCTCGAGAAACCGTACGACAAGACGGCGTTACTGGAGACGATCAATCGCGCGCTGCAGCGGCTGGACGCCCTGGACACTGAGATAATCTCCGCTTCGCCCAAGATGGAGTCGGTTAAGCGCATGATTTTGAAAGTGGCGCGCTCGAATTCAACGGTACTCATTCGTGGCGAGTCAGGCACCGGCAAAGAGTTGATCGCGCGCGCGATTCACAACCAGTCGCCTCGCGCCCAAGACATGTTTCAGGCTGTCAACTGCGCTGCTATTAATGAGAACTTGCTCGAATCAGAATTGTTCGGCCACGAAAAGGGTTCGTTTACCGGAGCGCACGCCGAGAAAAAGGGACTATTCGAAATAGCAGATCGCGGCACGCTGTTCCTTGACGAAATTGCCGAGCTCGACGTAGCCATGCAGGCGAAACTATTGCGCGCTTTGCAGGAACGGAAAATCAGGCGTGTCGGCGGCACGCACGAAATTAGCGTCGACGTGCGAGTGATTGCCGCCACCAATCGTGATTTGCGAGCGATGGTTGCTGACGGTCGCTTCCGCGACGACCTTTACTACCGCATAAATGTCTTGTCAGTCGACGTGCCGCCGCTGCGCGAACGCCGTGAAGATATTCCGGTGCTCATCGATTACTTTGTCAAGAAACATACGCGCAACACTTCACGATTGGTTCGGGGGCTGACTCCGGAAACGCGCAAACTAATGATGGATTACAGTTGGCCGGGCAATGTGCGCCAACTCGAGTCGGCAATCGAACGCGCGATCCTGCTTTGCGAAGGCGATCAAATCACCATCGACGACCTGCCGCTCGAAGTCCGTCAGGAATCGCGGCCGGTTGCCGAAGGCGCGTTCAAGCTGCCGCCCGAAGGGATTAGTTTTGAGGATGTCGAGCGCGACCTGATCATGCAGGCGATGGAACAGACGGATTACAACATCACCAAGTCAGCGAAACTTCTCGGTCTGACCTTCCGCACATTGCAATATCGTCTGGAAAAGTTTGGCATCAAACGACCGGAAGGAAAGAAAGAGGCCGCGGGATGAAAAATATCCTGGGGGTTCTGGTATTGATTACGTTTCTTGCCGGCTGCGCTTCGCAATCTAAAAAGGTGACGACGACTGACCCGGCAGCGCCAGTCGAAACAAAAAAGATCACTTCAACCGGCGTGGTGCATGCAACTGCAAAACATGGCGATTTGTCGCCGGGCCATTTCGGTGAATTGATCGTAGCGCTGGACATCGACGATGGGTATCACGTCAACGCGAATCCGCCCACCTTTCCGTATTTGAAGCCAACGGAGTTGTTACTGAGTCCAAGCGACGGATTCGCATCCAGCGCTGTTTCGTATCCAACGGCGATTACCAGAAAGTTTCCCTTTGCGGACAAACCGCTGGCGGTTTACGAAGGTCATTGTGAACTTACGGCGACTGTATACGTAGATGCTAAGGCCCCCAAAGGCGAACAATCATTAGCCGCAATAGTGCGGGTGCAAGCTTGCGACGATCAAGTGTGTTATCCGCCGGGCCAGATTGAACTGCGAATTCCAGTGACGGTGAAATGAAGACGGGTAACCGATGAAAGTTTTTTGGATGATTGCAGCGGGCATCTGCATCGCAGTGGCCGCGTTTTTTTTGGTGGGCCGGGATTTCAACACGGCATTTGTCGTTGCCGCGCTGGGAATGATCTTTTGGTTTCTGAATTATCGCGCGCAAATGAAAGAAGTAATTGCAGCCGCTGATGCCGAAGATGACAAGGGGGAAGAGCCAAATGAAAATTAATTATAGTCGTTTGAGGAGGACCGCGTTCGCTGCGCTGCTGCTTATCACTGCATCAGTTTCTTTCGTCGCACAGTCTTCAGAAGAAACGGCGGTGCGCGCCGTGGTCCAGCAAGTGTTCTCGCAGTTGCAGTCCCATGACTACAGCTCCGTTTACGATTCCCTGCCCTCGTCCACGCGCACCCGTTTGCCAAAATCACGTTTCGTCAGCTCGCTCCAACGAGCGCAGGATCGTTATGTGCTCGATCGCATTGACATCGGGAAGGTTCGAGTATCAGGCAATCTTGCGGTCGTCGACACCGAACTCTTTGGCCGCATTAGTCAGCCGTTTCCAGCCGAAGGCAAGATCGCGGTGCAACAGTATCTGGTGCGCGAAGACGGCAAGTGGCGCGTCGCAACCGGGGACAACGGAACTATTCAACGATTCCTCAAAAGCAATCCGGCATTCGCTCGCAAGTTTCCCATTCGCCAGCCGCGGATTTACGTAAAGCAGGGTAATAAGTGGGTGGAATTCAAGGGCGTAGGGTTTAGGGGGTAGGGTGCGGAATTGCTAACTTCCGGCGCTGTGGGCCATCCCACCTAACGTCAAGTCGTCAAACGACAATTGCGCATCGTCAACCGGCTCGTCATATTCGCCGTGCCGGATTCGTGAGCGCGGCACATCCAACGCCTCGCGCACTGCATCCAGGTGAAAGCGAATGATGTGCGGCGTCACGCGCACTGAAGGAATGCGACGCTTGCGGGCCAGCCGCCGGACAGTTGACTCACTCACCTGCAAAATCTTAGCAAGCTGACGAGCAGTCAGAAACTCTTCACGTTCTTCCATGACCTAGTGGCCGCAATCCTATAGCAACTTCAAATCCTGAGCCAAGCATAAAACAGATTCGTGAATCGTAAATCGTGAATCGTAAATAGAAAGACCAAAACAGCAGGATGGCCAAAACTCTCAACAACTATTTACGATTTACGATTCACGATTACTTTGCATTTATTGTCAGAGCTACGCGATAAACAGCAGCGCCATCAACCTCAATATCTTTGCTGACGGGCTCGGAATCTTTCCCTTTGGCGGTAACGCGATACCTTGCGACGTCCGGCGTCAGCCGAAATACAAACGAGCCAATTTCATTGCTAACCCGGCCATCAATCTTCTTGATGTTTCCGTCAGCCTCAATCCTAAAAAGCTCAACGCGAACGTTGGGGACGCTGCGTCCCGTTGGATCAAAAACGCTGCCCTTGATGAAGGCGATCGAGCCTTCATCAATCGTTAAGACTAGGCGGTCACCCAACGAACGCGTCTTGCCGGCCCTGACTTCAATGTTTTCGATTGTGCCAACACTTAACCCCGGCTTTCGCAATGTGACAGCGTAAAGCCCGGGCTTGAGGCGATTGACGGTAAACTCGCCGCTCTTGTCGGTCACCACCCGTCCCACTTCGCGCTCTTGTTGTCTGACAACAACGGTCACGCCCACTGGCGTTCCCACTTCAACGCGAACTTTTCCTTTGAATCCGCCGGTCGATTTGTCCTGGGCGACAGCCGGCAGGCCCGCCGATATCGCCATGGTCAGCAGCAGGAGTGAACGAGCTTTTAGCATGTCTTGATAATAACACCGCCAGCGACGTCGGCAGAGTTGAGGCACCTCTTGTTGATGACCGAACGGTGTGAACCTGTTGCCCAAGATACCCGGTTCACAGGAAACTGGTCTGCACATAGAAACCATTGCTTTCCGCAGATTACGCAGATTTCACAGATTGGCTAAAACAAGTTGCAGCGCTTAGAGTTTCGACCTCTTTCTGAATCTGCGTAATCTGCGGACAGTTTCTTCTTAGTTGGAAACAGCGCCGAGAGTCGCTTGGCGCGAGTTAAATGCCAACGTATAATCCGGTTCAAAGCTCGTGCCGGATAAGGCCGCGAATGCCCCAGTTTTACCAATTCAATAAATCGATTCTGCTTCTGTGGCTGCTGCTTACGATCGCTGCAGTTGCGCTGCCCATCGCGGCGCAGCAAGCCGATCCCAAAGCCGTGCGGCCGCGCCAGGTGTTCCCGAAAAATGAACAAGCGCCGGACGAAGTCCTAAAGATCGAAACGGATCTGGTCTCAGTCGACGTCAGGGCGAATGATTCTGAAGGACGCCCGCTGCGAAACCTGGGCCAGGAAGATTTCAAGGTCTATGTCGATGGAACCGAACAACCACTCGCTTTCTTCCAGGTGGAGCGACGCAGCGGCGAGCCGCGGCCGCTGGCGATGGTCTTTGCAGTCGACATTTCCGGCAGCATGACGCCTGATGAAATGAATCGTCTGCGACGCGCGTTGAATGCGTTTTCCGACAAGCTGTCCGACCATCCAGCACTGTATGCGGTCATGGCGTTCGGCATGAACGTGAAGACCGTGCAGAAGTTTACTTCCGAAGCGAACAAGCTGGACCGGGCAATCGAGCGCCTGGCGAAAGAGCCAAACGGATTATCAACCCATACCTACGATGCGGTTGATGATGCAGTCCGCATGTTGGTGCGTCACGCGCCACGCACGCGCGAGGGACGATTGATAAAACGCGCAGTGCTGGTTGTCACGGACGGGTTTCCGGTGGGAGACACAGTGTCGGCGCCCGTGGTCATCGAACGCGCCAACGCGGCCGACGCCAGCATCTATGTGGTGACGCTTCCCTCTTATTCGCATGTATTGCCGGCGGCACTGCAAAATCCGCTGCCGACGCCGTTGGATGTTAGTGGGTTGGCAGAATTGACTGGAGGAAGAAGCGTCTACGCCGATGAAACAAATTACGAAGCGCTGTTTCGCGCCCTGGCAGAAGAAGTGACGTCGGCTTACGTGCTCGCGTTTTATCCGCCCGAAGAAAAACGTCATGATGGACGATTTCACACTATCAAGGTTGAGGGTCGAAGCGGCGTAATGCTGAACCAAAGTCGTCCGGGATTCCAAACCGCAAGACAGTAGACAGTAGGCAGAAAGCAGTAGGCAGAAAACAAGCGCACCGGAAGATGCGAGCTTTCTGCCTACTGCTTTCTGTCTATTGCCTACTGTTTCTCAGAACTCGTCTTCATCCTCGTCGTCGTCCAAAGCTTCTTCTTCGACGATGTCGAGCTCTACCGGATCCAGCCCAACTACTTCCAGATCCGTACCACATTCTTCACACGAGACGAGTTCCCCTTTGTCTGTGTCGGTATCTACATGGACATCCGCATCACATTCGGGACATGTTCCGATCGGCACTTCGTTACCCTCCGCAAGATCTTTTGCCAGCGATAGGCCGCCAAATCTTCCGACGACTCTATATTGACTTATATGATTGGCCCCGACAATCTAACTGCGCTCGACGCTTTTTGCAACAGTCTTCTCCACAATTTTTAGCTGAAGAAAATTAGATAATCTGAAGCCAACCGCAGCGCCGCGGCGGGTGCTTTTATTCGTTTTGGGCCCGGGCGACAGAAATTGGAACTGTGGATTCCCACAGAAGCGGAATCAGTGGCAAGCGGCGCGGCTGGACGTGTTAACATGTCGCCCGACTGATTAGCGCCGCCTCGTTTACTTTCGATCCAGAATCGATAATTCCCCCATGCTCGCGTTCCTGAAACGTCGAAAAATTACGTTCGCCTTAGTGCTTTGGTTCGCACTGGTCCTTTTGGTTTCCTACTTCGTGCTCGGCAGGAACCGCAGCAGCGAAACCATCCCGGCAAGCTCGCCGTCATCCAGGACTTCCCGCACAACCGTTTCGCCGCTCGCCTATTCGGCCCACACAGCTTCGCTTGATTCAGACAACGACGGCCTGCCAGACGCGGCGGAGCTGCAAAGTTTCATGGACCGCCAAAACTTCCGGCAATGGTTCACCCTGATTGCCGAAGGCCAGTTTTACCAGCTAAGCGATCAATGGAACAGCGAACAGCGCGACTGTGCCGGCCTGGTGCGTTTCGCCTGGCGCGAAGCACTGCGCCGCCATGACCGGACGTGGTTTCAAAAAATGGGGCCGGGCTACCAGGCGGTCGCGCCAGACGTTGGCAGATACACGCTCGAGCAAGGACCATTGGGCGAAAAACTTTTCCGCACCGGCTTTGGCGCGTACAAGGACGGCGACTTAGCGAGTGGTACTTTTTCCGACTTTGCCGATGCGCGCACGCTAAAGAATTTCAACGTCAAATTTATCAGCCGCGATCGGCATAATGCCGAGCCCGGCGATTTGCTTTTCTTCTATCAACCCTGGGTGCAAAAGTTTCCCTACCACGTGATGCTTTTTCTTGGGAGCGCAAAGCTCGGCAACCAACAGGCAAGCGATTGGGTCGTTTATCACACCGGTGCGTCACCAACCGACGAAGGAACAGTTAAGAAGGTCGAGCTATCCGTGCTCGATCACCATCCCAACAGACGCTGGCGGCCGCTTGAAAGCAATTCCAATTTTCTCGGCTTCTATCGTCTGAAAATTCTCGACTAGCCCAAAGGAGGCTAAGCCGTGTTAGACACGAATTCTCGTTCTTATCGAATCCTGATTACTTCGGTGGTCTACGTTTTAGCCATCGCCGCTGCGCTTACGATTGCAACGCTGCGCTCGCGTGCGAAGGCCGGCGCGGCGCCGGCGGAGCCTTACGAGGAAGTTGAGCGGCCCGTTCCCAGCAAACCATACTTTTCGCTCTCGACACATCGCACCTATGGAACGAACGACACCGCGCGGCTATGGGTTGACTATCAGGCGGTGGACCATCTCGACTTTCGCGTCTACCAGGTAAAAGATCCGCGCAAGTTTTTTACTGACCTGAAAAATCCGCATCAAGTAGGTGAGAACGAACAGGAACAGGTAGCCAACTCGGTGCCGCATCGCAAATCGTTTCTTGAACGAGTGCGCAGCTTCAAGCGCTGGGCCTATTCCGGTATCAAGGGATTCGTGCGTGGACAACTGCAACACGAGTCGCGCCAGGCCTTTAATCAAAAGTTTCGTCCCGAAAAAGAAATTGTGCGCACGCCTTTGAATGTTTCCGACTACGCGCGCGTGCCGTTATTGAATCCTGATTTGCTGGTCAGCAGTTGGCGCGAGCCTTTGCCGCCGCTCGAAAACGAATACGACCAGCGCATGATTCCGCTGGGCAAACGCGTTCCCGGCGTCTATCTGGTCGAAGCTGTCGTCAATGATTTGCGCGCCTACACGGTCGTGGTGGTCACGGATTTGACCATGCTGGATAAGACGACGCGCGACGGCGAGATGTTGATCTACACAGTAGATCGCAAGACTGGCGAGCCGCGGCCCGGCGCGCAAGTCGAGATCATAAAGGAGAAGAAAGTAGTGGCCAGCGGAACTACCGACGCCCAGGGCGTTCTGCGCACGAAGGTAGAGAAACCAAAAGCAGCCGCGGGCGAGGAAGCGGCCGACGCCCCCGCAGCCGACGAAGAAACTGACTCTAAATCCTATCTGATCCTCGCAAAACAGAGTGGCAACTTTGCGATTTCAGATCTCGGCGGGCTGTTCTTTAGTGGTTACGAGGGCGAAGAGGATTCGGAAAACGTGAAGGGGTACGTTTACACCGACCGTCCGGTTTACAGACCGGCGCACAAGGTTTCATTCAAGGGAATCGTCCGGGCGATCGACCCGTCGGGCGCGTACAAGCCCGTCGGCGACAACACCATCAACGTAACAATCACAGATCCAAACAGCGCAAACGTCTTCACAAAAGAACTGCCGCTGTCAGCCCGCGGCACGTTCAACGGTGAAATGGAAATTTCCGAATCAGCTCCGCTGGGCACCTATACCGTCGCGGCTGAAATTGAAGGCGGCAGCGCAAGCGGTAATTTCGAAGTCGCCGAATACAAGAAGCCCGAATACAAAGTAACTGTTTCGGCGCCGGGGAAATTCATACAGGCGGGCCAGAAAACAAATTTCTCGATCGATGCCAAGTATTTCTTTGGCTCGCCCGTAGCCAATGCTGACGTTCATTACTACATTTATCGTTCACGCTATTACGCCTGGAATTTTGGTGAAGACGACACTGAAGACACCGGCGACGACGCCGACCAGCAAGATGAATACTCGTCTTTTTATCGAGGCGGCGATGACATGGTCCAGGAGAGCGACGGGACGCTCGACACGCGCGGGCATTTGAATGTGGCGTTTGATGTACCAGCTCCTGACGAGAACGATACGAACGATTACAGTTACCGGCTCGAAGCCGAAGTGACCGATTCGGCACGCCGGACCATCCCTGGGAGCGCCAGTTTTGTCGCCACGCGCGGGACGGTTGTCGCCAACGCTGACCCCGATCGTTACGTCTACAACAAGGGCGACATCGCCAAAATTCGCGTCACCACCAGCGACTACGAGGGCCATCCTGTTTCCGCCAAAGTGCAACTAAAATTTGTTGAGCGCAGTTGGACCAAAAAGCCAAAGAAAGAAGACGAAGAGTATTCGTATCCGGAATATGAGATGCACGAGCGCGAGGTTGCTTCGGCAGATGTGCAAACCGATTCACAGGGCCAGGCCAGCTACGACTACACCACAACTGAAGATGGAAACCTCTCGATCAAAACCATCATCGACGAGTCGGGTAAGAAGATTGCTTCAGTCGGTGGCTATCTCTGGGTAACTGATCGGCAGTTCTCCTGGTCCGATTCGGCGTACTACAGCGAAGACTACAACTCCATCAAGCTTGTTCCAGATAAAAAGTCTTATCGCAGCGGCGAAACTGCGCACGTGCTCGCCATCCTGCCAACTGACAATGCTCACCTGCTGGTCAGCACTGAATTGAACCAGGTCATGGATCTTCAGCAGGTGAACTCGGCGGGAAGATCGATTGTGCTCGACATTCCGATCAAGGCCAACTATGCGCCAAATGTTTTTCTCAACGTTTCCTACGTCAAGAACGGCGACATGTTTACCAGCGATCAGCGCCTGGTTGTGCCGGCGCGCGATAAGATGCTGAACCTGGAAATCATCTCGAACAAGAAAGAGTACAAGCCCCGCGAGTCGGCGTCCTATACGATCCTTGCGCGCAACTCCGAAGGCGCGCCTGTTTCCGGCGCGGAAGTAAGTCTCGGCGTGGTCGATGAAGCCATCTACAGTGTGTCTCCCGACTTTGCCGGCAACATCAAGAATGAGTTTTACGGCATGCGTTACAACTCAGTCGAGACTCATCTCTCGATCAGCTATTCGTTCACCGGCTTCGCTGGCGACAAGCCGCTCTACCTCGCAGGCAATAAGCCAACCTACCAGCTTGCAGACTTTAAGAATGAAGGCGAGCTGGTCCAACCAACGATTAGAAAAAACTTTAAAGACACAGCGTTTTGGCAGCCGGACGTCATCACTGGTCCAGACGGTAAGGCCACGGTTAAGGTGACGTTGCCCGACAACCTAACTACCTGGCGCGCAACCGCGCGTGGTGTGACCGCCGACACGAAAGTCGGCGCCACAAAGTACAAAGTGGTCGCTCGCAAAGATGTAATCATCCGTTTGGAGACGCCGCGCTTTGTCACGCAGGGCGACACTGTCACCTTGTCAGGCATCGTTCACAATTATTTGAACGCCGACAAGTCAACCCAAATCTCGCTCGAAGTCAGCGGTGCGCAACTACAAAATCCGGGCACCAAAACTGTGACCATCACCAGGCAGGGCGAGCAGCGTATTGACTGGCAAATCACCGCGCCCAACGTCGGCGAAATCAAACTCCTCGCAAAAGCTCTGACCGACACTGAATCCGATGCGGTTGAACTGCCGCTGCCCGTCGTGCCGCGCGGACTGCATCAGGTTAAGAACCAGAGCGAAACCTTCTCGGATGAAAATACCGACAAAACGTTTTCGCTGAACATGCCCGCTGACGCTGATCAGGGCGCGCGCAGTTTGCGGATCGAAGTTGCCCCTTCGGTTGCCGGCACTTTGTTTGGCGCGCTCGATTATTTGACCAGCTACCCTTACGGCTGCACCGAGCAGACCATGTCCAGTTTTCTGCCGAATGTGATCGTGACGAAAGCCCTGAAAGATGTGAAGACTTCAACGATCCGCGGTGCAAACGATCTGGAAAAGAAAGTCCAGAAAGGCGCGGATCGTCTTTATGCTTATCAGCACGACGATGGCGGTTGGGGCTGGTGGAAAGACGACCAGAGCGATCCGTTCATGACCGCTTACGTCGTCGATGGCCTCACGTTGGCAAAGAACGCCAGCTATGACGTGAATGAAGAACGGCTAGCGAGCGGACGACAGAAGCTAAAGGAAATGGTCGAGGCCGGAAAAACAGAAGCCGGCACGGTCATCGATCTCGAAACGCGTTCGTTCATGGTCTATGCGTTGGAAGAAAGCGGCGGCGCCGACAATCAACAGGTGGAAAAGATCTTCAGCGAGCGCGGCAACCTTCAGCCTTATGGCCGTGCCCTGCTGGCGCTTACGCTCAAATTGAAGAAAGACGACAAGCGCGCGAAAGATGTTGCCGCCGAGATCGAGCGAACAGTCATCGCGGACAATTATTCCGCACATTGGGAGTCGCGCCGTCGCGCGATGCTCGACTTTGCCGAAGAGGATGACACCGAAGCGACTGCACTCTCGCTGAAAGCACTGGCGCGCATCAAGCCGAACAGTGAACTGCTACCACGCGTGGCCCGCTGGCTGGTTTCGGATCGGCGCAACAGCTACTACTGGGAATCCACCAAGGACACGGCCTTCGCAATCCTTGGTCTGATCGATTACCTGAAGGTTAGCCGTGAACTGTCGCCAGATTACGACGTCGAGGTATACCTCAATGGAGAGAATGTAATTACGCAGCACATTTCGTCTGCTGCTGGCGCACAAACAATTTCACTCAATCGTAAGGCGGGAGATGTTAGCGCAACCAACGATGTGCGCATTGTGAAGCGTGGTAAGGGAGTGATCTACTTCTCTTCATCGCTTGATTATTACACCGGCGAGGATGACGTGCCCGCGCGCGGCTCTGCCGATTTGAATGTAACTCGCGAATACTTGCGCCTGCGCGTGGTTGACGACGGTGGCTCGTTGAAGTGGAAACTCGATCCGCTGACCGGCGACATTCATTCAGGTGACATGCTGGTGGTGCGTTTGAAACTTAACGGCACAAAGGCGCGTCACCTGATGCTGGAAGATCCTATTCCGGCAGGCGCCGAACAAGTGGAAAGTGTTAGCGGCCTGAACCTCGATTACACTTCCGGTCACGACTGGTCCGATTGGTATAGCTCGCGCGAGTTTCGCGACAATCGCACGGTGTTTTTCCTGGATTATTTTGACGGCAGTTCAACTTTCCAGTACGCCATTCGCGTGCAGGTGCCCGGACAATTTCGCATCGCGCCGGCGCGGGCGGAGCTGATGTATCGTCCGGCGGTGCAGTCAAACACGGCATCGGGACGCCTTTCGTTCCTGGAGAGAAAATGACTTGGCGGGCCGGAACCAGGCGACGCGGGACCGCGAGCATTGCGTTACCGGCTATGCCGTCTGATGTGCGGAAGG
>DNND01000007.1:21994-31677 GCA_003488005.1 Blastocatellia bacterium
TGCGGAAGGGCTTCGCCCTTCCGGGAAGTTAAAGATGATTCGGGGCTCTGCCCCCGTTTGAATTGGACCTCTAAATGTTTGGGGCACAGCCCCGACTAAATCCCAGGCGTCGGAAGGGCAAAGCCCTTCCGCACATCAGACGGCATAGCCGTTAGCGCCATCGCTCGCTGTTCTGAAACCTGATTCAAAGTTGCGCGTAGCATCCGGTCACTACCGCTCGCGGTTCTGCAACTCGCGCAAATGAGGACAAAATGCTGACAGAAACATTTTCATCAATCGTGACGGCCGCGCGAAAAGTCTTCGCAAACTGGCGCGCGCTTTTGCTGGTAGCGGTTGTTTACATCGCGCTGCTCGTCGCGCTCTACTTCTTCGTCGCAGTTAGAGAAGCGAGCGTCGCCCAGGTTGCATTGACGTTTGCGCTCGCGCTGCTGGCTCCGATTCTCTTCTTCATGCTGCAGGCCATGATTGCTAATGGGTTTTCTGCCGCGCCGCTGAATGCAGGCCTGTTGGCAAGAAAATCGCTGACCGGTTTCTGGAAGTTCATGGTAATCACGCTGCCGCTTATAGCGCTGGCAGTTCTCGTCGTCTACCTGTTGGCGAAATACCAATCACACCTTGCATCGGTTCCCGATAGCGCGACGCAACTTCATCCGATGGCGGCGTCGTCACGAACCCACGAAGCGGCGCGCGTTCCGATCAACTGGAAAGGCGCTGCGCTTTCAACCGTCCGTTACCTTGCTCTTGGACTGGTATTGCCGCTCGCTGCGATCCATTTCTGGTTGGCCACCGCGCGCGATGGGTTGATTGCGGCTCTGAAGAGAATGGGACAACTGCTGGCGCGCGCTTTCGCTCCTCAGTCGGTTTTGATTTACGTTGTCGGCTTCCTCATTTTCGCGGTCGTTCCCTACTTCCTGTTGTTCCGCACGACTCCCAACAAACATGCATGGTTGGAACTCATCCTGCTAAGCGTACGCGTCGCCGCGGTTTTCGCGCTGACGCTCCTTGGTTGGGTGATAACTGTTGAAGCAATCGCCCTGCTGAATCCCAAATCGCCTGAGCCAGTCGCGAACGAGGCTGCCTGATGTTTGTTTGGCGCGCAGCCGGCGATCCGGTCGCCAATGAGTGGCGAGGCGCAGACTCGCGTCGCGCTGCGCTTATCAGCTTAGTATTTCTTGCGTTGGCTGTTTTCGGCTGGTCCGCATGGTCGATTGCTCGGAACGGCACTCAACCTAACACTGCGGCAATTACAACTGACGACAGCCAGTTGGACCAGCGCCTGCAGCAGGCAGCAACTCTGGCGCTCGGGAATCGGCGCGGCGCGATCATCGTCATGGATCCGCAAACCGGACGAGTGCGCGCGCTAGTTAATTCCGAACTCGCTGTTCAGGAAAGTTTTCCGCCGGGATCGACAATCAAACCATTCACTACCGTCGCAGCTTTGCGTGCCGGCTTGATCGACGAAGAGGCGCGCACGCTGTGCCACGAAAAATATTTTCACGGCGAGTTTCATACAACCTGTTCACATCCGCGCGATCTGCCGCCGCTCAATCCCACGGAAGCGATCGCCTATTCGTGTAATTACTATTTTGGAAAACTTGGCGAACGGCTTGCTGAAAAGGGCTTCGCGACAACGCTAAATGATTTTGGTTTTGCCAGAAAGAGTGGAGTAAACATTGCCGGCGAGTCGGCCGGGAAAATGCAACGCTCGGTCTGGCGCCCGCAGTCGGCGATGGGCGAAGGTGAATACCTGCAAACCACGCCGCTGCAACTAATCAATGCCTACACAGCGCTGGTGAATGGCGGCCATGTCCTGGTGCCTCATCTACCTGGAACTTCAAGCGTCGCTCCGGAAATTCAAAGCAGCGTCACAATTGATAGTGAGCAACGCGACCTGATCGTTAAGGGAATGCGCGGTGCCGTTCGTTATGGAACTGCCGAGTCCGCGAATCTTTATTCCCTGCCGATCTACATCTTTGGTAAGACCGGCACGGCAACCGAAATCAACGGCTATCGCACGCATGGCTGGTTCGTCGGTTTTGCCGCGCGCGTAAACAACGACGGTAACGACGCTGGGGTGCCGCCGCCGAACAAAGTTGAACTCGCGGTGCTGGTCTTCCTGGCAAGAGCTCACGGCGTCGATGCAGCCGAAGTCGCACGTCCGATCTTTGCGGAGTTTGGCAAGACCGATCCGCCGGCAGTCTTAGCCGCGAGCGAGTCACAAGCGCCGGTGCCGGTTCCAGCTAACCCTGCAAAAGATTTTCAGTCATCGTCAACCGTTCGCGTCTACCTTGCGCGCGAGAATGCAGTGCGGACCATGTTGGTCGAGGATTACGTGCGCGGCGTGGTAGCGGCCGAAGGCAGCACCGAAGGAGAGCCGGAAGCGTTGAAAGCGCTGGCTATCGCAAGTCGTACTTACATTCATAAAAACCTTGGCCGTCATGCGGCGGATGGCTATGACTTTTGCACCACAACTCATTGCCAACGATATGTGGCCGAGGATGTTGCGGCGGTGCCGGCGCGCGTCAGGGAAGCCGTTGCGGAAACGAGCGGCGAAGTTTTGCGCGATGCGGATAATCACATAGTCGATTCTTATTTCAGCGCTTCGTGCGGCGGCGCGACGGCGAACCTGACGGCCTTGTGGGGCAAGACTGCGCCTGCTTACCTGCAAGGCGTCAACGACGAATACTGCGAGAGTCAGCCACATCACAGTTGGACTGACAGAATTCCGGAAGCGAAACTTTTGCAGGCGTTGCAAAGCGATCCGCGTACAAACATCGGCGCGCGGCTGCTCGACCTATCGGTTACCCGGCGCGACGATTCCGAACGCGCGCAACAGATCACAATCCAGGGCGAGCGGCGGTTAATCGTAAGCGGCTGGGACTTTAAGATTATCGTGGGGCGCGCGTTGGGCTGGAACCTGTTGAAGAGTTCGCGCTTTGAAATTTCTCGTTCGGGCTCAATCTACGTATTTCGTGGCAGCGGTTTTGGACATGGTCTCGGCCTTTGCCAGGAAGGGGCTCATGTGATGGCGGCGCGCGGCGCAAGCTATCGTCAGATTCTGCGCAAATATTTTCCGACAACCCACATTGCGAGCGAACACAGCGCCGCCGCGGATTTGCTTTGGAGTTCTCCGGAAATTAGCGCGACGTCCACACTTAGCCCACGCGTCACCCGGCTGACGATCGCCAGCGAAGGCTTTCGCCTTAACTATCCCAGCACCATCAGTCAACGCGAGGCTGAAGGCTTATTGGCCTTGTTGCAGACAGCGCGACGGCAGTTGATCGATCGGGTGAACGCCGCCGGATTGAGTTTGCAGTTTCCTGCTCTCGAAATTTTTGTCAATGACACTACGGGAAACTTTGTTGGCCGCACGGGTCAACCGCCCTGGGCGGCGGCCGCCACTCGCGAGAGGCGCATCGAGCTGCAACCCCTGCAGCTTCTTAAACGAAAGCGAATCCTCGAAACAACTTTACGGCACGAGTTGGCCCATGCGGCAATCGATGTTCTTGGTCGCGGCCGCGCGCCGCGTTGGCTGGCCGAAGGACTGGCAATACACCTGGCCGGTGAAGGGAAATTCGTCGAGCGCTATGCGCCTCGTTCACGAATGAGAGCCGAAGAGATTGAACAGAAACTTGCCGGTGCGCGGTCGTCGCAAGAGATGCGAGTCGCTTACGCCGCGGCCTATTCCGAAGTAAAGCATCTTATTGAAAACGAAGGCGAGACAAGAGTTTGGCGTCGTGTGGCCCAGTGAGAGCTTTGCGCAAAAAGTCATTCGTCCAGTCCGCACAGCGGACTAACCTGAGCAACGTTGCAAAGCCCAGTGAGGCTGTCTCTTCCCGGGAGTGAAATGTGTTGATTTTGCCGGCTGCTTAGTCGACGATGCTTATGTCTAGCCTCTTCAATGCTCATAACATGGCCAGAACTTGAACCAATGAAATTATCAACAACAGCAGCCTTATTCACGCGACTTCTTCTCGCAGTCGTACTCTCAGCTTCACCGCTGGCCGCGCAACAAAAGCGTGGAACCACTCCGCGCAAACCAGCGCCGCCCGTCGCGCAACCAGCCGAACCTGGCCCAAGCTTTGACTCACTGTTAGCAGACGATAGCTACAAGGTCTACGTTGAAGTTCGCGACGTGGGTCAGTTGATTCGCGCTTCCGCTTTGAATGACTTGCTCGATCCGCTGATGAAAATGGGAGGTTCGACCAAACAGTTCAAGGCTGCTGTGAAATGGCTGAATGTGCATGCTGAAAGTCTCGCCGGTTCGCGTATGTTTGTTGCCAGTTGGCCCAGCAAAACAAATTTACCGGCAGTTCTAGTAGCGATAGAATTCTCTTCTCCCGAAGAAGCGCAAAAGTTTGAACCTGACTTGCGGCGGTTCATACCAACTGTTTTGCCAACGCCCGCCCCGAATCCCTCGCCGGATTCGGCGTCGAACAATTCAACATCTTCATCACCCTTACCGCAAACTTCGAACCCCGCGCTTCCTTATCACATTAAGCATATCGGATCGTTGGTTCTTGTTAGTGACAAAGCGTTTGCTTTTCGCGATCTGAAACCACATGACGCAAAACTGCTGGCCGAAGATCAGAACTTCGTGACGGCCCGCAATCGCCTTTCCTCCGAGTCGCTTTTTCTCTACGTTGACGTGAAAGCGATCGAGAAGGAAGAACAAGACCGGCGCAAGCGGTATGAAGAGGAGAACCAGAAACTGATCGAGCAGGAATCGAGTCGCGTAAAGGAGGATGAGAAATCACCAGAAGTGGTTGAACCTGCAATCGTCGAGGACACCGAATTGTCGAGTGCTCAAGAGCCTCCGCCTCCGCCGGCAAATGGTTCTGCAACTTTAACGTCGTCTTCTGCGGCGACAGTTGTGACGCAGGATGGAGTTGCCGGTGCCGGCCAGGATCCGCAGTTAATGAACGCGCTAATGTCTTCCCTTTATGGAGCTCTGTTAGGTGGACAGCCCAAATGGCCTGAAGGGGTCGCCGCGTCACTGGCTTTTGAAGGAGACACATACGTCGTGCGCACGCTGATTCTTGGTGGCGCCGAAAACAAAGCTGTCGCCATTCCGTTTCTCCCGCAGTTCGTTTCGGGTCCGCCGTTGATTCCGGGGGCGCCGGGCGTTCTACCCGCCGACGCTAATCTTTTTATTTCAGCTTCACTGGATTATCCGCAGATTTATGAAGGAATGTTAAAGACGATCGCGAATATGAACGAGCGCTCGCGTGGATACTCGACGCAGACGGTAAGTGCGGCCTCGGCCGCTTCTCCGTTCGCAGAGTATGAAAAGAAACTTGGACTTAAGATTAAGGATGACGTACTGCCACTTTTGGGAAATGAACTAGCGCTGGCGATGGTGCCAAAGAGCATCAACGACAGCTCTGCAAACCCGACGGCGACACCGGCGGCAGGCATTCAACAAAAAGCCAGGACCCCTGATCCTGATCCGGTCGTCGCGATTGCGGTAAAAGACAAAGACGCTATGCGCCGTTTAATCCCGAAACTGATTGAAACGATGGCCGGCAAGGGCGCTAACATGTTGGCTCAAACCGAACGAAAGGAAGACACGGAAATTACGAGCTATGCAAACATGTTCTCGTATGCGTTTGTTGGTGATTTTCTAATTCTGTCGTCAAATGCGGAGGCAACAAAACGCGCCGTTGCGTCTTACTTGAGCGGTGAGACCCTTTCGTCAAACAGTCATTTCCGAAATGCGAATAACTGGCAATCGCGCCAACTGCTCGCCCAGGTCTACATGGCGCCTGGGATGGTGCAGACACTTGGCCTGACGGGAAATCCAACAGGCTCCAGCAATGAAAAAATGGCAGAGCTTTTTTCGCGATTGGATCCTTATATCGAAGCAGTTACCTATTCACTTTCAAATGAGGGTTCTGGCCCGTTGCACGAATTGCACCTCCCAAAGAACCTGCTGATGCATATGGTTGCCAGCCTCACAAACGACGCCGGCGCGGCGCCGACTAACGCTAATGAGGCGGCGGTGAAAAGTGAGCTGCGAACGTTGGTAGCTGCGGAAGCGGCCTATTCCGCGACAACGGGAGACGGTCGCTATGGCACCATTGATGAACTTGTGAAGGCTGGGCTGCTCAGCAAAGAACCGATCGAGAGGTATGGTTACGAGATCGAATTGGCGGTGTCAGCGAAAAAGTTTGAGGCGACGGCAGTGCCGATTGAATACGGCAAGTCGGGCAGCCTTTCTTATTTTGTTGACGAAAGCGGAGTGGTGCGCGGCGGCGACCGCGCCGGCGGTCCAGCAACAATTTCCGACCCGCCAATTCAGTAATAGATCGTCATTGCCCGGGCGCGCTCGCAGCCGTCAGGTTGTGAATTGCTATCGGCTCCATCGTCCCAGCGGGTTCAAAGCCAAATACTCGCGAATAAAAATAAAACTCGCCGTCGAGAGCGCGCTTGATGTTTTGCGCCTGCCGGAATCCATGTTGCTCGCCGGCAAAAGCAATGTACGCGACTGGAATTCCTTTCCCTTGTAGCGCTGCTACCATCAGCTCCGCCTGACTTGGCGGGACAATCTTGTCTTCCAATCCCTGGAAGAAAATCACTGAACAAGACAAGCGGTCCGTAAAGTTAATTGGCGAGCGAGCGTAGTAGATTTCGCGCGCTTCGGGGTATGGTCCAAACAAGCCATCCAAATAGCGCGATTCAAATTTGTGCGTATCTTTCGCCAGTGCTTCAGCATCACTAACGCCGTAGTGACTTGCGCCTGCCTTGAAAGCGTCGCGAAAGGTCAACGCGCAAAGCGTCGTGTAACCGCCGGCGCTCCCGCCGCTAATCATCAATCGATCCAGATCTGCATCGCCTCGCGCGACGAGGTAGCGCGCGCCGTTCACACAGTCATCGACGTCAACGATTCCCCACTTGCCCTTCAACTTGTCGCGATAGGCACGACCAAAGCCGGTGCTGCCGCCATAGTTGACATCCAGCACGCCGATGCCGCGGCTGGTCCAATATTGGATAATGAGACTTTTTGAAGTAGTGCTGGCGGAGGTTGGGCCACCATGACTAAGTACCAACAGCGGCGGCCGTTCGTTGTCGGGCGCACAATAGTTCGCGTTCGTTGGGGGATAGAAAAATCCGTAAGCCGTCAAGCCATCTTCGGTCGGGAACTCGACAGTTTCCGGCTCCGAGAGATAGCCGGCAGCGACCTCAATGTTGTTAGCCCTTCGCAGCACTTCGAAGTTGCGCGTCTTAAGGTCAAGTCTGACCAGCGACAGCGGTTCGGTTGGCGAGCCGGCACGCATCACCGCCTGGCCCGGCGCCGCGCGCACATAACTAAAGTCAGTGTAGGAAGTGTCAACGCGCTCCAGCTCGCGCGTTTGGGTGTCGATAATGCCCAAATGCCAGATGCCCTTTTTAACGTAGCTGCAAACAATTCTTTCCGCGGATTCGAAGGCGTAAGTCGACATACCAAAAACCCATTGCGGCATGCCGAGTTCTGCTTCCATCTCGATCACGGGCTCAATAACGCCGGCTTCGTTTACGCGATACAGGTTCCACCAGCCATTACGATCGGAAACAAAATACAACTCGCCGCGTGGCGACCATTGCGGATGAAAGATCGACTCCTGATTTCCGCCGGCGATCTTTTCAGGTCGCTCTAATTCGCCGTCATCCTTAATTTTGGCAACCCACAGTTCGGTTTCGTCCCACGGCATGTTCGGGTGGTTCCAGGTTAACCAGGCCAGCCGAGTCCCCTCCGGACTCAGCCGCGGCGACGAATAAAAATCATTGCCGGAAACGAGAACGTCGCCGGCGCCCTTATCGCCCGCGAGCTTTATACTTACCAAACTGTTTACCGCTTCACTGCCGGCGACAGCGTGATCTTCTCTAACGCAAATCAATCGACGACGCCGTTCATCAATCATTGCGTCGGCGTAGCGCATGTTCTCAACAGTCGTCAGCGCTTCTGGTGGTCCTGCGTTTTTTTGCACATAAAGCTGTTGGTCGGAGAAATTGGAAAAGTAAACTTCGCCGTCGCGTACAGCATAGTCGCCGCCTCCATACTCGTGAACCCGCGTGCGCGCGTTAAATTCGGCTGGTGTTACATCTCTGATAGGTCCCTCAGAATCACGTCTGACGATGACGCTGCGGCCGCCTTCGCTGGGCCGCATCTCGATCCAGTAAATATCCGCGCCGTCTATTGCCGGTTGGCCCAGACCAACCGTGCCGGCAACTATTAAGTCGGAAGTTATGGGCGATTCCCAGGATCCGTAAGGCGCGATACGGCGCTCAGTCATGTCCAGTTTCCCCTTTGAATTGTCTAATTTTGTTCCCGATCCATGCGAAAGAAAGTTTATTCACTCGACTGCAGAAAAAGATTTGAGAAGTTTTTGTTACGACCTTGTGAAAACTTTGCAAGGATACTGCAACCATCACCAAACTGGCCGGGGCTACCATCCCCCATCGTTAATTCTCCATGGGAGAACTGAGATAAAGGCAAGGGCGTCGGTCTTGGGGGAGGTCGGCGCCCATCGTCTTTTTACCCGTAACGCTACTTCCGATCCTCAACTCTTTTCACTTCCGGCCTCCTTTTCTGGCTTTAATAGCGTCCTCGTCAGTTGTCGTGTTCGGCCTCAATCAACTCAAACTGGGAACGGTTTTGAATTTTTGATCGCTTGGCAAAGGCAGTCAACGAATTGCTCAGCGACAAGGGAACCTCAAATTCGCGCCAACCCGATGACTAACTACGGCCGCTAACCGACGGCTGAACTCCCGCAGCCGAGGGCAAATAAATAAATTTCGACGAGACGTAACTTTCGCAAGAGCTTACCATTTTCTTTCTGGTTTACTGATAAGTAGTAATGCAGTTTGAATTAAACGTCTCGCAGTGGCAATGAAGTCAGTACCATCCGCGCTAGAGGAAGGGTTCCGACATTGCCAATGGCCCCATCACGAGACACCAATCGGAAATTGGCAATTGGCAATTGGCAATCAATGGACCCATCCGCTACTGCGGGCGGTACTGACCTCACGACACGCAGTCGCCTCAATCAAAGTGCATCGGTACCCACTGATAGGCCTTACAGACATTTTCGACGTTGACGCGTACAATTCGTGCTGAACTTGAATTTTCAATTAGCTTAGGGAGGCTGCGGATAATGGCTAATGCACCCAACTTATTTCGCATGGTTCTGCAGGTTCCTGACCTTGATAAAGCCGCGGAGTTTTACTCACAACTGCTCGATAACGACGGCCGCAGAATTCCGCGCGGCTCGCGCCATTATTTTGATTGCGGTCCAGTAATACTGGCGCTGGTCGATGTTACGGCGGGCGGCGAAGAGCCAAAGCCGATTCCGGATTACATTTATTTCGCAGTCGCGGATCTGGAAAAAGTTCACGAGCGCGCCAAGGCGTTGAATTGCTTGTCAGGCGACGAAGTTCATGGCGCGGCGGCGGGCGAGATCGTCAAACGTCCCTGGGGCGAGCTTTCCTTTTACGTTGCAGACCCGTGGGGCAACGGACTTTGTTTTGTGGATGACAAAACTCTATTCACCGGCAAATAGAAACGTAACTTTCAAGCCGGGGTGCTAGAGCTATGTGGGCACGGACTTTAGTCTGTGTTGGCTGAGCCGCCACAGACTAAAGGAAAGTCTGATCAAGTTGGTCAGCAGTTTGATTCGGCTAAGCCCGCGGAGCGCGGCGATAGC
>DNND01000007.1:32044-32183 GCA_003488005.1 Blastocatellia bacterium
GCGTGCGATAGCGCAAACGCTGCAAGTCACTGATGATGAATAGGCTGTCGCCCACTTCGGGGGCTGCAACCAGGTATTCCCATCGATCCTGGGGTTCCGCTCGCAAAGCCTTGCTCCACCCCAGGCTTTACGCTATCGC
>DNND01000007.1:32481-36893 GCA_003488005.1 Blastocatellia bacterium
CACCCCAGGCTTTACGCTATCGCCGCGCTCCGCGGGCTATGGGCAACTACCCATAAGAAACTTGATCAGAGCTTCCTAAAGTCTATGCCACTATGATTAACCGATGACTCGAACAGCAACCTACCAGGCCGGTCGCGCAGTCGCCGCTTCTATCGAAGCTCACTTCGCGCGCCATCTTGCGCAAGCGCACGCGCGCGGCGAGAACGGCCTCGCGCCGGCGCCGCGGGCCGATGCCATTCAGGCAATGATCGACGCTACCTTCTGGGCCAGCTTGCGGCCGGAAGAGGGCCGCTTCCCGAAAATCTCGCTGGCTTTTCTACCTCCCGAACAAGCGGGGCGAGCACTAATGTTCGAACAGTCTATGCCGCTTGATCCAGGCGTGTTAACAAAACTCGCACCCGCGGTTGAACGTCCCGGAATTCATCTCGGAATTTGGTACGAAGGCGATGCGATGCAAAGCAGCGATTCGGGCGCTTGCCGCTTACGCGTCTGGGGCGCTACGAGAGTGGTTCCAAGTTTCGGGTTCGTGCTCGAGGATGTCGAGCCGGGGCTGCTGGTGATCAAACACCGTCGCGTTAACGGATTTGGCAAGTACGCAAACGTCGCCGTGCTCATGGGCGAACAAGTAAAAGTGATCGACGAGCAAGGAACCAGCCTCCCTGATTGCCCGGCATTGCTGAAAGCCCTGCTTGCGTTTAATTCCGCGGCCGATCCAAATGACCGGCGCGAGACGGTCAATGTGTTGGTTCAGTTGGCCGCTTCGATGCGCGCCCACGCTCATGGCGGTTCCTTGCTTGTAGTGCCGGCCGGAAAGGAAAGCTGGCACGACTCGATCATTCAACCTGTCCTCTATTCGGTTGCGCCTGCTTTCTCAGCCCTGGCAGAACTGGTGGGTCGCGATGAAACCGCACGCAGTGAGAATGCCTGGGAGTCATCAGTGCGCAAAGCGGTTGACACCGTCGCCGGTCTGACCGCAGTTGACGGCGCCACGGTGATCAACGATCGGTATGAGGTGCTGGCGTTTGGCGTGAAGATACGACGTCCGACCGGTAGTCAGCCTGTCGAGCAAATGGTTCTGACTGAACCCGTCGTCGGCAACCAGGCGGTAGTTGTTCCGCCTGTGCAACATGGCGGCACACGACATTTGTCGGCGGCGCAATTTGTACACGATCAGCAAGACGCGCTGGCGCTGGTGGCATCGCAGGATGGCCGCTTCACCGTCTTCGCCTGGTCGCCCTGCGAGAACATGGTCCACGCCCATCGCGTCGATACGCTGCTGATGTAAGGCGGTATCCAAAACCGGATTACAGCGGCGATCATAAGCATGGGAGGCGGGCAAATCGCCGCTAGTAAGGTGCTTCTCGCAAGAGAAAGCATTGACATTAGGTCGCTGGTTGAAATATGAAGGTGCTGCAAACGGCACTTACTCAGATCTTCTACTCGGTCAATCATCTTAAGAAAGACGCTAAGCAGTTAGTTGGACCTCTTTCACCCCCGAAACCAAAGGAAAAAACTATGCGAGTGACTAGAAGAATTCTCATGCTCCTCAGCACGATGTTACTAATTACGGCGGCAAGCAATAGTGCCTTGCGCTCTGTGACCGCGACGCCGTTGCCGGTGTTGCCAAACCCCGTTTTGTATTTGACTGGCACGGAGTTCTATACGGCCAACGGCAAAAACTGGATTCGCTACTCATACGACGTGCTCAACAAAAGCGATTATCCGGCAGACTTGTTTGCCGCCGCCCCGGCGCTTCCACCATGCGGCTTGAACACCAAGTCGTCTCGGACATGGGTAGACTTTTTCGACTCGAGGGGAAAACGGCTCTATGGATTTTGTGCGTTGGGTAAACCTGCGGATCTTGGCGGTATCTGGTTTGCCTTAGAGGATGGCGTGATACCTCCTAGTTACATTTATATCGAGCTAAACGATCGCCAGACCAATACGAAATATAAATCTAACCTGGCCGACACCACCCTGTGAGCTTGAAGAGGTATCACCCTACTCGAAGTGAATTGGATAGATGCAATTCAGTGGCCTGCTATGGTTGTGACCGTCATAGCTGCGTGGTTGATTGCATCGCAAAGAAAGTTCAAACGTAACTGGGCGTTCTGGCTTTTCCTGTTAAGCAATGTGCTTTGGATAGCCTGGGGCGCCCACGATCGTGCCTACGCCCTAATCTTCCTGCAATTGTGCCTCGCCTTTTTGAATACTCGCGGGGCAATCAAAAATCGCGCGCCGAGTTCGAAATAATAAGCTGCGAACACGGCGCGTTCCTTTTTGACTGGGGCCCCTCGCGCGGACAGCCCGCGTGCAGTGTGGTTTCACTCGGCGCTTTGTGGGTTGATCGATTCAGCCGCCTGGAAGCCGATCTTGCTATGAGTGCCATCGCAAAAAGGCTTGTTTGAGGAAGCGCCGCAACGACAGAGCGCGATGCGCGGCTTGTCCAGCGTTATCTTGTTCCCGTCCGTATCGAAAAGATCAACTTCGCCCTCGACGATGTAAGGTCCGTTCTTGGACGGACGAATCGTTACGTCAGCCATGCTCACCTCCGTAGTGTCGTGTTGTTGAATTGCGCCTCACATCTTAACATGGCCCTGAAAATTGGATTGGCTGTGAAAATGGATCGCCCGCGCGGTTCGCAAGACCAACTAAGACTTGTTACGTTTACTATCTCGTCGGACGACGAGCTCGTAATTCTTTGGACACTCAGCTAGTGCATACCTTTGCGATGCTGGCAGCGGCTTTTGCGGCCGGTGTCATCAACTCCATTGCCGGTGGCGGTACGCTGATAACTTTTCCGGTGTTGATTTGGCTGGGCCTCGATCCGAAAGTAGCGAATGCTACCAGCACGGTCGCCTTATGGCCCGGGTTGTTTGGCGGACTATTTGGTTATCGACGAGAACTGGAAAACAGTTCGGCAATCCTACTTCGTCTTGGAATCACGAGCGTGATCGGCGGCGCGATCGGCGCATGGTTGCTGATTTGGACGCCTGCGCCAATCTTTGCCTACCTCGTTCCCTTCCTGATCTTATTCGCCACAATTCTTTTCATGGCTGGCGGATCCATCAATCGCTGGCTACGGTTGCAGCCAATCGTCGCCGAACCAAAGACCTCCTGGTGGTTGGGCGCGATCGTCTTTCAGTTTTTCTCCTCGATGTATGGCGGTTACTTTGGCGCCGGCAATGGGATCCTGATGCTGGCGGCGATGGGGTTACTGGGGCTGCACGACATCAATCGCGCCAACGGCATCAAGAATTTCCTGGGCATCTGTATCAATAGCATTGCGGTGGTGAGTTTTGGGCTCACGCGCCTGGTTGTCTGGAACGATGCGTTGCTCATGGCCGTCGCCGCGTTGGCCGGTGGATATTTCGGGGCCAAGATGGCAGTTCGCATCGGCCAAATGGTTATCCGTCGCGCCATCGTAGTTATTGGATTCGTGATCACGTTTGCGATGCTGTGGCGGTTGTGGCATCCATAAGTTTCAAGTTCCAGGTTTCAAGTTCCAGGTTTCAAGTTCCAAGCAAGTTCGCTGCTGGGCGGGCGGACTACAGTCCATTTCAGCCAGCTAAACCTGGAATTCCGAACTTGAAACTCTCGACACTTGAAACTTGAAACTTATGTCAGCCACCAAACTCCCGCGGGAATTTTTCACCCGCTCAAACGTTGTCACAGTTGCTCGCGATCTGCTGGGCAAGTTGCTGGTTGTTCCCTCGTCCAGCGGACGGCGAGTTTCCGGCATCATCGTTGAGACCGAAGCTTATCGTGGTCCACACGATCGCGCGGCCCATTCCTATGGCGGCCGCCGCACTAAACGAACCGAGACGATGTATGGAATGGGCGGCACGGCGTACGTCTTTTTCGTTTATGGCATGTATAACCAATTCAATGTCGTGACAAATATTGAGGACGCGCCGCACGCCGTATTAATTCGCGCGCTTGAGCCTGTCGAGGGAATAGAGATAATGCGCCGCCGCCGGCACGGTCAACCGGATCACAATCTCACCAATGGACCAGGCAAGTTGTGTATTGCACTCGGTATCGATCGCAAACTTGACGCCGCCGATTTGTTAGGCAACAAAGTGTGGTTGGAGAACGGTGACAAAATTTCGCGGGGTCGTATCGCTTCCGGCCCGCGCATTGGCATTGATTACGCGGAAGAATGGATCGACAAGCCCTGGCGCTTCTGGATTAAAGACAACCCATTCGTCAGCAGAGTTGCATAGACTTTAGGAACCTCTGATTAAGTAAGCCGAATAGATCGGTATTAGTCTTTCGACGCGTAGCGTCCGTACGAATTTAGCCCGGCCTTTCAAGGCCGGGAACAGTCAGGAAAGCGTTCGCGTCGCGTAGCGACGCTTGAAACCAGCCTGCACTCAATCGTCGCTACGCGACGAGAGCAAGGAAGAACC
>DNND01000030.1 GCA_003488005.1 Blastocatellia bacterium
CCGCAGGCGGTACTGACCTCACTGCCACCAGGAAAGAGGACCCACCCGCTCCGCACGCGGTATTGATCTCTTTACCCACCACGAAAGAGGCCGCCAACGCAGGCCGGTACTGACCTCACGCCACTAAGGCTTAAGGTTTCGGCATGCATGAGGTCGACAATAGTCGCTGTTCAGCCGGCCTGTATCGGTACTAATCAGGTGTCTCTTAACTTCGCTGCGGCAAAGTTTGGTATGCTTCCATCATGAAAAAGCTTTACCCTGTTCGGCATCTACTTCTCCCACTGTTTTTTTTGGTTTTCCCTTCTGTCCTGCAGGCCCAAACGTGGACAACAAAACTCGATAAGACCGTCCGCTTTTATCAAACCACGGAAATGGGCGTGGTAATCGTAGGCACCGAAAGATCTATTTACGCAGTCGATGGCGCGACCGGCGACGTGCTCTGGCGGCACAAGGACGCCGAGCTCGATGAAAACGACGTAGCGCCGGTGCCGGATTCGGATTTACTTCTGCTCAGTTTTGAAAAAGGAGAACGCACGCGCATTGAAGCGGTCGACATCATGACCGGCAACCGCATTTGGCGCAGCGATAAAATAAAAGGCGGTTTGATGCAGATGGCCGTCGAGCCCGAAACGAATCTGCTTGCAATCGTGCTCGCCAAAGATGCGAAAGGCCACGCCAACGATGGCGTCAAACGTCATCCGCTGTTGCACGTGCTTGATCTCGCTTCCGGCGACGAGCGTTGGAAAAATGAACTGGGCGAAGTGGAGTTGATGCCGACGCGTTGGCCCGACGGGAACAGTGAAGTCGAGTTCACTCTGGATAATTATCACGCGCCGGTTTTTGCCGGCGGCAGGCTTTATGTTTTCTATGAAGGGTTAACCTCGTTCGACGCGCAAACAGGAAAGTCGCGGCTGCGCGAGAAGTTTCGCGTGAACGAAGAAGGCTTGGCGCTGACCGAAGCCGATCCGATTTTCACGGAGGGTTTTATTTACGCCTCGAGTCACGGACGAGTGCGCGCCATCTCGCGCGAGAGCGGCGATACCGTTTGGGAAGCGAAGGATCTTGGTTTGACTCCTGAAATGATTTTAGTTGGCGAAACATTGTACGTCCGCACTGGCGGCCAATTCACTCGCCTGAAAGACGGCGACACAGTTGAGCGCGGGCCTTACGGCGTCAGCGCAATCGACACCCGCAAGGGCAAGGTTCTTTGGCGCTACAAAGGCGCGGACAAAGGCATTACAAATCTGGTCTTGCCGGATGCGGAAACGATCATGATTGCCGATCGCGACGATTTGATATCTATTGACGCGGTCACCGGCAAACGACGCGCCCGTGTTCGCCATGGAATTGAGCGCGCGTCGTTCGGCCTGCTCAACGAAGGCGGCAACGTAGTCATCGGTGGGCAAAACGAGATCGCGGCTTTTGATCCATCGTCTGGTCGCGAACTTTGGCGTGCGCGTCACACACCACCCGGCCGCGGCATCCTGCGAACAGTTGCGGCCGTTGCAGCGCGCGCGGCGTCGCTTTATTTCCGTTACGGCGGCGTGGCCTCAACCGCGTTTCGTGGAATACAGATCGCGCGGGTTGCCAGCAGCTTGAGTTTTTCGGGACTGGTGGCGCGAAGTTCTGTTTCCAATTTGCAGGCGCTGGCAACGAGTTCAGCTCGCAACTACGCGACGCGTTATGCGGCTTCCCGCTTCCGTGCTTTCGGTGCGCTCGCGCGCGTCCGAGCCAATTTTCCAGATGGCCTGTCGACAGGTTCCGTCTTGCCCACGTTGCCGTCGATTCCCGCGACTCCGTCACTGCCTTCGGCCGGCGACCTGGTGCGGGATCGGACAGTTGATATGGCGCGCAACCGCACATCCGATGTCGACGAGCGCTTGCTGGACAAACTTGACCCGGCGCACCAGCTCGATCGCCTGTCGCGGTTTTTATGGCACCGCGATCGGCTGGCTGCGCTGCGTGGGCAATGGATGTATTTCTACACGGATCTAAAAGGCCGCGATGGCAATGGCTTGGCGGGCGTAAACATCAATAACGGCCAGACAGATCGGGAAATAAGATTGCGCGATCTTGATGAACGCTTCATTACCGACGAGCCGCTCGGTCTGATGTTTGTCTCTTCCGGCAATCGAATGCTGGCGTATTCAGTTACCGACTCGCGCTAGCCCGCGGAGCGGGTGACGGCATAAAGCCTGGGGTGGAGCGTAGCGGAACCCCAGGTCAACAATGCAAGAGTAACCACAGCCCGCGGAGCGGGCGAGAGCGCTTGCCGTATCCGATACTGTCGCCCGCTACCGCGGGCTACGGTCTTGCGATCGATGGTTCCTGGGGTTCCGCTGCGCCCACCCCAGGCTTTATGCCGTCGCCCGCTACCGCGGGCTAAGAACTCGATATTGACCTCATGACACTGCACCGAGAGATACCAAACAATTCTCCAGCGCGCGCATCAGCGTGGAGTCCGCTGCGCAACTCCATCTTTCGCGCGCTCTGGATCGCGACCGTCGTATCCAACATCGGCACCTGGATGCAGGACGTCGGCGAGTCGTGGTTGATGACGTCATTGTCAGCTTCACCGGTGCTGGTGGCGCTGGTGGAAACAGCCGGCGCTTTGCCGGTCGTATTGGTGGCGCTGCCGGCAGGTGCACTCGCAGACATAGTCGATCGCCGGCGCCTGCTGTTGTTCATGCAAGGCTGGATGGTTATCGCCGCCGGCGCGATGGGCGCACTGGCATTGCTGGGCCAGATGACTCCCAGCCGTTTGCTCTCGCTGACTTTTTTGCTTGGCATCGGCACGGCGATGAGTAATCCGGCCTGGCAAGCGATCACGCCGGAGTTGGTTCCCGCGGAAGAATTGCCGGCGTCGATTGCGCTGAGCGGCGCCGGCATTAACATCGCGCGCGCAATTGGTCCGGCATTGGGCGGCTTCATCGTTGCCGCGTCTGGTCCATGGGCCGTCTTTTTCCTCAACGCGATTTCATTCATCGCCATAATGGTTGTTCTCTATCGCTGGCAACCTTCCCGACGAAAGAGCAAGTTACCTTCCGAAGACATCGTTGGCGCGATGCGCACCGGCACGCGCTATCTGCGCCACTCGCCGGAATTGCAAACAGTCCTGGTTCGCAGCGGCATCTTTGTGATTTGCGCGAGCGCGTTGTGGGCCTTGCTGGCGCAGCAGGCTCGTAGACATTTAGGTCTGGGTTCGTTCGGTTATGGATTGCTGCTGGGTTGCATCGGTTTCGGAGCTGTAGTCGGCGCCTGGTTCCTGCCAAAGATTCGCGAGCGGCTTTCAATGAACTCATTGGTAGCGGCAGGCACCGTCGGGTTTGCGTTGGCTACAATTTCGCTTGCGTACGTGCATTCATTCGCAGTGCTTGCCGTCGCGCTCGCAGTCGGCGGCGTCGCGTGGATCGCGGTGTTGTCCAGCTTGAATGTTGCCGCGCAGATAGTCACGCCCTCCTGGGTTCGTGCGCGGGTGATGGCTGTTTATCTGCTGGTCTTCTTTGGTGGTCTTGCGGGCGGCAGCGCGGTCTGGGGTTTTGCGGCAGCGCGCGTCGGTGTTTCGGTTGCGCTCTTGTTCGCCGCGGTTGGGCTGCTCATCGGTCTCACGGCGACGTGGCGCTATCGTCTGGTTGGCGACGAAGAGTTGTCGCTCACGCCTTCGATGCATTGGCCCGAACCAATTGTCATGATCGATGCGCGGCCAGAGGAGGGACCAGCAATCACTGTTATGGAATATCGAATCGATCC
>DNND01000141.1 GCA_003488005.1 Blastocatellia bacterium
ACTGACTACTGACTACTGACCTCTGACTTCTGACCTCTGACTTCTGACCTATGGCGCACTGGATAAAATTTAATGTGGTCGGCGTGTTTGGCTTTGCGCTGCAGGTCGGCGCGCTTTTTGTGCTGACGCACAGCTCACACCCGATTAGTTATCTCATGGCAACGGCCTTAGCGGTCGAGCTGGCAATACTAAATAACTTTTTCTGGCATCAACTCTGGACCTGGCGTGATCGGCCATCGTTGACGGTTAACGAAACGCTGCGGCGCCTGGCAAAATTCAACATTACGACCGGGCTGGTCTCAATCGTTGGGAATTTGGTTTTTATGAGCATTCTGGTTGGGCGGCTCGGCATCGCAATCGTACTCGCCAACTTGATCAGCGTGCTTACGTGCTCGCTGTTGAATTTCATCCTCGCCGATCGGCTGGCGTTCAAGGTCGCAGCGTAAAGCAAACTGTTAGTTTGCGTCGGCTGGTTGGCATTCAAGTTTGAGTGACAACGATCGCCGCAAACTAACAGTTTGCTTTACATCGGACGCTTGACGCGCAGCTTCGGCCCCAAGTACAAACCTATGAATGCCGGATTCACAATCAACCAACGCGCCCAAAGCGGTTGAGACGTTCGACCTCGTGCGCCGCTTCGGTGATTTTGCCGCTGTAGACAATCTCAATCTCACGGTTCAGCGCGGCAGTTTCTTCGGCTTCCTCGGCCCAAACGGCGCGGGCAAATCCACCACGATCAAAATGCTGACAGGTTTGTTGGCCCCGACCAGCGGCAAGATTCTGGTGCTTGGTCGTGACATTGCCGTCGAGCCTTTGGAAGTTAAACGAAGAATTGGAGTCGTGCCTGAAGATCTAAATCTGTTTGAGCGATTAACTGGCGCCGAGATGCTTTCCTTTACGGCGCGGATGTATGGTTTGCAAAAGACGGAGATTGCCGAGCGGCTGCCGGAACTGTTGGATTTGATGGAGCTGCGCAACGAGCCGAAGAAGTTGATCGTTGAGTATTCGCACGGCATGAAGAAAAAGCTTTCGCTTGCCTGTGCATTGATTCATCGGCCGGAAATTCTTTTTCTGGACGAGCCGTTCGAAGGCATCGATGCGATTGCCTCGCGCACCTTGAAAGATCTACTTTCGCGATTGACCGCGCGCGGTTTGACTGTGTTCCTGACCTCGCATGTGTTGGAGATTGTCGAGCGCCTTTGCAGCGACATTGCAATCATCGCGCAGGGCAAACTGCTTGCCGCCGGCCCACTCGCCGAGTTGAAACAAGGCGTTGGTTTAACCGAAGAAGGCCAGCGAAAAGGACCGGTCTCGCTGGAAGAATACTTTGTCGAAGTTGTCGGCGGCGCGTCGGCCACCGGCGAGGAAGAAGTTCTGCAGTGGCTGGGGTAGGTTTACTTTCTGCGATCGTCGCGTCGCACGCGTGGTAAAATGAGCGCATGAAAATGGCAACCGAAACTCAAGTAATCTCTCGCTCGCCGGATGTTATGAGCGGCGCACCCGTATTTGCCGGTACCCGGGTGCCGGTTCAAAGCATCATTGATTACCTGGCTGGCGGCCATCCGCTGGAGGAGTTCCTGGATGATTTCCCCACTGTGAGTCGTGAGCAGGCTCGTGAGCTGTTGGAACGGGTAAAGCATCTGCTGGAAGACGCGCGGATATGAAGGTCCTGCTTGATGAATGCCTACCAAAACGCTCAAGCAGGAAGTGAACGCAGAATTTGTAACGACAGTTCCGGAGTCCGGTTGGGCGAGCATTAAAAATGGTGCTTTGTTGCGCTTGGCAGAGCAAGACTTCGACGTGTTTTTGACCACGACCAAAATCTTGAGCAGCAGCAAAATCTGACGAGCTTTTGATTTGGCGATTATGGTCCTTGTTGCACCCACTAACGACATTGAAGATGTCAAACCGTTGATGCCGGCTGCTAACGAAGCATTGAATAAGATTAGCGCCGGAGAAATTGTCTACATCAAAGCGCCTGCTATCTGAAAGAGTTATCAATCCGCGCAAGTCTCCTTTTTTGGAAGGGTTCTATTAAAGACAGTTCCAATGAAACAACCCGCCTTACCCCAGGTTAGATACTGGGATCGCGTTGCACACGAAAAGCGCTTCTCGCATCCTCTCAGGCTGGACTGGCTGGGACACTATTCGAATCAACGGGCACCCATTCTCGATTACGGCTGTGGCTATGGGCGCACGCTCGCGGAACTTTCTCAGGCGGGTTTTCAGAATCTTGCAGGTGTAGATTTCTCCGAGGCCATGCTCGCACGTGCGCGTGGTCTGGTGCCTCGGTCCAAGTTGATTCGGAATGATGGCCAGAGCTTACCTTTCAATGACGGTTGCTTCGACGTGGTGTTACTCTTTGCCGTGCTCACCTGCATTCCGGATAGTAACCAACAGCGTGCTCTCCTGGCTGAACTAGAGCGCGTGTTGCGGCCCGGCGGGTTGCTCTACATTAGCGATGTGCTGCTAAACAACGACCAGCGCAATCGCGAGCGTTATGAGCGCGATGCTGAAAAATATAAATGCTACGGCGTGTTTGAATTACCGGAAGGCGTCGTTGTGCGACATCACAGCAAAGAATGGATTGCGGAAATAACGAGCTCGTTTCAGCAGTTGCAGTATGAACCTTTCACCGTCACGACCATGAACGGCAACAGGTCGGCGGCTTTCCAGTATTTAGGTCGGAAGTCTGTTTGATCTAAGGGAGAAAACTGTGTCGGCTCAAACTCTTCGAATACTTGGCGTAATCATTTTGCTGGTCGCGGTGGTTATCGCCCTATTGAATCTCAAACGCGTCGGTAACCTGGGAATGCTATGGCTCAACGCGCCGCTGCTGGTTATCGGCATCGCCCTCATCCTGGCGGCCCGTCGACGAAGCTAGCTTTACGAAAGTTGCCGGCCGAAAGAAAAAGCACGCCGCGTCCGCCTGTAAACCAACTGCTTTCTCAAATTCAACACACTTAGCCTCACTCGCGAAGCAAACTGCGGCGAGTGATAGACGCGTTCGGTTGCCTTCTGAAAATCGGCGTCGTTGCCGAGTTTATAGTTGGCAACGAAGCGCTGCGGGTTGCGCGCGACCAGGGGAAACCACGTGCTCTGAATTTGGACCATGATGCGGTGACCTTTTTTAAAAGTATGGACAATGCCCGGCATCACGTAAGAAATCTTCGCCGGCGTGTTTGGCTTTAAGGGCGCCGGCTTTTCAAAGCTGTTGCGAAAGCGCGCCGGGAACGGTTCGCCGCGCAGCAGCATTTCGTAACCGCCGGGTTGAAACACGCAGGCGGCCGAAGTCTCGGGCGGGCTCAATCTTTCTTTCTTGCCATCGGGAAGCAATTTGCCAGTCTCGGGATATTGATAGTCATCGGGGAAGACGTCGATCAGTTTCACGATGACATCAGAATCAGTGCCGCTGGAAGAGACGAAAAGCTCGGGCTTGATGTCTCCCGCGACCGTAATGTCGGCCGCTAAAGGTTCGGTTTGATAAACGAGAACGTCCGGGCGCGTGGCAACGAAACGTTGATCCTCGGTCATAAAATCGCGCGGATAGTTCAAGGTAAGTTTTTGCGTGTAGGGGACCGGGTGAAAAGGATCGCTAACGTATTCGTCATACGCCGAAACTCGATTGCCGCTTGCACCGCCACCGCGAGCTTGAGGTGGACCATTCGGCTGACGGTTACCTTGCGTGCCATCAACAAACCTCAGCTTGCCGTCTGCCTGTAGATACAACGATACGTCATCAGTATTTGTCGGTGACCAATCTCTAAATTCCCGCCACCGGTTCGCGCCGGTGTCGTAGGCGTTCACCTCTTTGATTTCCGTTACGTCCCCCTTGCCTTTCAAAAAGTAGTTGAAGAAGGTGAGCTCGAAGTGTTCGCGATAATAAAGCGAAGTTTTTTGTTGGAAATACGCAGTGCCAAGCCAGTCACCGTCAGACCGCGACCAGCCGCCGTGAAACCAGGGTCCCATTACCAGCACATTGAAGAGGTTGGGATTTTGCCGTTCGATGGCTTGATAGGTACGAAGCGCGCCAAAGAGATCTTCGTTGTCATACCAGCCGCCCACCGTCATCACCGCAGTCTTGATGTTCTTTAGACTTGGAAAAATGTTGCGCTCTTTCCAAAACTGATCGTAATTGGGATGGGCCATCATCTGGTCCCAAAAGCTAATACGCGTGCCAAGTTGTTTCTCGTACAGGTCGCCGGAGTTTTTCAAGCCACCCATTTCCAGGTAAAACTTGTAACCATCCTCGGTTCCAAAGTTGAAGGTTTTCAAATAGTCGTTATTGGAAACAGGCGTGGGCCGCGACTGACCAAATCCTGAGAAGAACTTGTAGTTCTGCGCCAAAAAGAGCGCGCCATTGTGGTGCATGTCGTCGCCGTGAAACCAATCCGAAACCGGCGCCTGCGGCGAAATCGCCTTGATTGCCGGATGGTTGTCGATGCCGGCCATGGAAGTGTAAAAGCCGGGATAAGAGATACCCCATACGCCGACGCGGCCGTTGTTGTTGGGCAGGTTTTTGATCAGCCAATCAACCGTGTCGTAAGTGTCGGTAGTTTCATCAATCCGTTTGCCTGTCTTCCCGGGAATGTACGGTCGCACATCTTCGAACTCGCCTTCGCTCATGTATCGACCGCGCACGTCCTGGTAGACAAAAATGTAACCTTCGCGCTCAAAACTTTCGCTTGGTCCAAGCGAGGCTTTGAATTGATCGGCGCCATATGGACCCACGCTGTAAGGCGTGCGATCGAGCATGATCGGATATGAATGCGATTTGTCTTTTGGCAGGTAAATAGAAGTGAAAAGCCTGACTCCGTCACGCATCGTGATCAACTGCTCGAGTTTGGTGTAGTGGGCTTTGACGTCCGCTTCAGTTTGAGCTTGAGCCGCGACCGTTGCTGCAAAGATGATTGCGAACGTCAGCAGCGCAGACAAGCGCCACGAGGTTAGGCGTAGCTTCATAGTGGGCCTCTGAATCTACAAGATGGTTGAAAGCGGGTTCAGTATAATAGACGGGAGCATTAGCGGTTAAGTGGAGGTAATGGATTAGGCGTTCGTTTTGGTGGCATTAGGTCAGTATCGCCACGGTAGCGGGTGGGTTTCAGATTCGGTGCTCAGCAACGGAGATTTATTCTTGACGTCGTGAATGGCTGCCGACGGTAGGAACCCACCCGCTACCGCAGGCGGTACTGACCTCATGTCACTGCAATGACAGAGACGTTGGCGAAGCGAAAACGTCGAGGAACTACGGCACCTCAATGATCAGCTCACGTCCGAAAGTGAAATTCGGGCGTTTGCGGCCCTTCAAATACTTCGCGGCTGTTTGTGACAGCGCGGTGATCAGAATCGGCAACGCAATGGTCGCATCGCAGTTTACATAGGCGCTGTGCGCGCCGCGCGCGAGTTTGCCATAAACCAATCCTTCGTCGAATGCGACGGCATTGGACCGGCCGCCGGGATGCGGCGCGTCGGTGGTGATTTGAATCGCGTACTTGTGGCCCTGATGATGATTTTTCAGGATGAACGAGGACAGCTCGGTCTGCTGAATGAAACTCTTCGAAGTGCCGCCGCCCAGGTTTATGACTCCGGTCAGCCGTGCGCGTGCCGTAACGTTGGCGATGTCGAGCACGTCCTGGACCAGGTCAAACATGAAGCTGTTTTTCTTTTCAAAGCGCGCCGAGGCAATGCCGATTGCGATGCCGCTGTCAGCAACTCCGGGACAAAAAATCGGCACCCGGGCCTTGTATGCCGAAGTCAGCACGCCGTCCTCGGTTGCAATCTCGGCTAATTCGCGCCCGAGCAAATGCAAATACTCGCGGGTGGAATAAGGCCGGCTTTGATCGAGCTGATTGGTAAAACCGGCGACCCATTCATTCGCTTCACGATATTCTTCATCGCTTGCCAGCAAGTCCCACATGCGGCTGATCTGCGCCGAATCCAGTTCCGCGTCGGTCATGTTCGGATGTGCCTGGAAATGATAGCGACCCAGCGTTTCGTGCAGATCGTGAAACAGCAGCGAGCCCGACAGAACCAGGACGTCGACGAAGCGGTTCTTGATCACGTAAGCCAGCAGCCGTCGCATGCCTGCAGGGATCAAGGCGCCTGAACCGGCAACGAGAATCGTGGTGTTATCGCCCAGCATGTCGAGCCAGATGCGATGCGCTTCCGCCAGTTGCCGCCCGCCGAAGCCGGCGCCTTCCATCTTTTCCAGCAGGCCGGCAACCGAACGATCACGGTCCACCTGGACAGGCCGCGTCGGCGTTGTTAAATACTTTGATGCTTTGGGTTTTCGCTGAGTGACCATAAAGGTTGAACCTCTCGACTTGCCAGAATGAAATGAGTCTTCCGCGGATCAATTGCTGAGGGCGATAAATTAATAATCGGTGCTGCGCCGCGAGCGAGTTTTTGCACCGTTAACGGAAAGGTACGTATAAGCGTCGTAGCGCGATTCATAATATTGGGCCAGCTCGGTGCCCTGCGCCTCGGTCAATTCTTCATCCTTGACGCGTTGACTAATCAGACGACGAAACCCGTCATGCAGCATGCTGCGTTCATAGCGGGCGCGTTCGGTCGCTTCACCCACCGTCGTGCCGCGAATGACTTTCTTGATCAGGTAACCATCGTCGTCGATGTAAATGTGGGCTTCGTGCGGCGCGCCAAAAAGATTGTGATTGTTTCCCATTACCTCCTGGTAAGCGCCGACCAGCAGGAACGCCAAGTAATAAGTTTCGCCCGGCGTCAGCGCGTGCAGCTCGAGGACGTGTTTGACGTCGTGCAAATCGACAAACTTATCGACAATGCCGTCTGAATCGCAGGTGATGTCGCAGAGCGTGGTGTACTCGGTGGGCGTCTTATTGAGCAAGTGTATAGGAACAATGGGAAACAACTGTCCCAGCGCCCAATTGTCCGGCACTGAGCGAAACACTGAGAAGTTGGTCAAGTACTTGGCGCATAACAGGCGGCGCAAATCTTCGAACTCTTCAGAAACGTATTTCGCTTGTTGGGCGTACTTATCCGCGCGTTCGCAGACGTCCCAGAACAGCACTTCGCCCTTAGCGCGATCTTCCAACGACACGAGACCGAGGTTGAAAAGAGTAAATAATTCTTCGCGATGCTCAAGCGCATCGTGGTAGTACTCGCGGTAGTTCTTCACGGTGATCGATTCGCGCAGCTCGCCCAACTCCGTCACAACCTGGGGATCGTCGTCGTCAATTTCAATCGGCGTTATGTCTTCAACGACTGTTTCGATTTCATCCTGAACGTTGGTAATCAACATGGCGTGATAGGCCGCCAGGTACCGTCCGGATTCCTGAATGATGGTCGGGTGCGGGACGTTTTCGTCGTCGCACACCTGTTTGATCGTGTAGATAACGTCGTTCGCAAATTCCTGCGCGCTGTAGTTGGCAGAAGATTCAAAAGCAGTCTTTGAACCGTCATAGTCCACCGCCATGCCGCCGCCAACGTCGAGCAATTCGATCGGCACCTTCATCTGATAAATCTTGGCGTAGACGCGAGCCGCCTCTTTCATCGCGTTCTTGATGCGCTTGATGTCGGTTAGTTGCGAGCCGATATGAAAATGCAGCAGCTTGAGCATGCTGAGACGATCGGCGCGTTCCAGTCGCCTGATAACTTCCAGCATCTCAGTCGTAGTTAAACCAAACTTGGCCGCTTCGCCGCCCGATTTCTCCCAGCGCCCGGATCCTTTGGAGTAAAGCTTCACACGCATGCCTAACACCGGTAACGCGTGCTCATGCCGCTCGGCAATATTCAAAACGTGATCGAGCTCGTTGAGTTTCTCAATCACGATGACTACACGTTTGCCGCACGCCGCGCCGGCAAAGGCCAGCTCAATAAACTCTTCGTCCTTAAAACCATTGAGCACCAACAAGCTGTCCGGAGTTTGCTCCAGCGCGAGCGCCGCATAGAGTTCCGCCTTGGAGCCGGCTTCGAGGCCAAAGTCGTAGCGCGAGCCTTCGCGCAGGTACTCTTCAACCAGCGAGCGCTGTTGATTAACCTTCATCGGGTAGACGCACATGTGCGCGCCCTGGTATTCAAATTCCCGGATGGAGCGGCTAAAAGCCCTCTGAAGTTTGCGCACCTGCGCGGCCACCAGTTGAGGGAAACGCAGCAGGACGGGCGCGCCGATGCCACGGCGGGCGAGATCGTCCATAATCTCCTTCAAATCTGCTGAGCGGGAATCGCCTTCGGCGGGCCGGACGATCAGGTTTCCCTTACGATTTACGTCGAAGTAACCCGCGCCCCAATTCTCAATGCCATAGGTCTCAAGGGTCTGCTCTATTGCCGTGGTCAATTCGCGGTCTCCTGATTTGCTTGCGAGACTTGGATGCTTGGTTTCCGAAGCCTAAACGTAGTTGTGCACATCCCGAGTCGGTGTAGCGGAGATTGTCTTGGATGGGACGCTTAGTGGCGCAATGTAACAGAAAACGTCAGGAGGGTCTATAACTTTTTTGTTTCGGATAACTTTCTTTCGCGTGTTAAGTAACGTCGGGAAACGGGTTACCGACGAAAAGTGATGATTCGTAAAATTCCTGTCCGCAAAAACCTTGACATGCTTTGCGAGCAAACTATAATGCCTACTTTTTTACGCGCGTCTGATTAAATGACGTTCGCACTTTGCGGCAGTAATTTTCGGCTTCCACAACACTTCGCGCCAAACTCCACGCCGGGGCGAAGAGCACCCCTAACACTCCCTTTTTCCAGCAGGAGAACTCATGAATGCAAAGACTGTGTTGAAGTATGCCTCTGACCAGGGCGCAAAATTCGTTTCTGTTCGGTTCACGGACCTGCCGGGCTCGTGGCAACACCTGACTTTTCCCATCGCCGAACTTGGTGAAGACCAGTTTGAAGATGGCTTTGGTTTCGACGCTTCCTCCATCCGTGGTTGGGCAGCCATACACGAATCAGACATGTTGTTGGTGCCTGACGCGGGCCGCTTTTGGATGGACCCATTTTCCGAGCAGCCGACTCTTTGTTTGATCGGCAACGCGGTGGATCCCATCACCAAAGAAGGTTATGCATTCGATCCGCGCTCGGTGGCCGTGCGCGCCGAGAATTATCTGAGATTCACCGGACTTGGCGACACAGCCTTCTTCGGGCCGGAAGCCGAATTTTTTGTTTTCGACTCGGCAAAATTTCATAACGAACAACACTCCGCCGGCTATTCGATTGACTCAGACGAAGGTCACTGGAACAGCGGCCGCGATGCGAATGAATTTCAGGGGTCGAATCTTGGCTATCGCATCCGACCCAAAGAAGGCTATGTGCCGGTGCCGCCGACAGACACACTCAGCGATCTGCGTTCAGAAATTTCGCTGACGCTCGCGAAGTGTGGCGTCACGGTCGAATGCCATCACCATGAAGTTGCGACCGCCGGGCAATGCGAAATTGATTTTCGCTTCGCAACGCTTCTCGGCACGGCCGACAATCTACAGGTCTTCAAATATGTAGTCCGCAATACTGCTTACCAATATGGCAAGGCCGCGACCTTTATGCCTAAGCCGTTGTACGGCGATAATGGTTCTGGGATGCATTGTCACCAATCGCTTTGGAAGAATGACAAGCCGCTCTTTGCAGGTGATGGTTATGCTGGGCTGTCGGAGATGGCGCGCTATTACATTGGCGGGCTCTTGAAACATGCGGCGGCGGTGGTTGCTTTTGCAGCGCCGACAACCAACAGCTACAAGCGGCTGGTGCCAGGCTTTGAAGCGCCGGTGAATCTGGCGTACTCAGCGCGAAATCGGTCCGCGGCGATTCGCATCCCCATGTTCTCGACGAACCCTAAACTCAAACGGCTTGAGTTTCGTCCGCCCGATCCATCGTGTAATGCCTATCTCGCATTTTCAGCGATGCTGCTCGCGGGTATCGATGGAATTCAGAACCGCATCGATCCCGGCGATCCGCTCGAGAAGGATATTTACGATCTTTCGCCTGAAGAGTTGAAGGATGTGCCGACGCTGCCGGGTTCGCTGGACGAGTCATTGAAAGCGCTCGAAGCTGACCACGACTTCCTCTTGAAGGGTGACGTCTTCAGCCAGCAACTGATTGATCGCTGGATAACGTACAAACGTGAAAAGGAAATTGCGCCCCTGCGAATGCGCCCGCATCCGCTGGAGTTTCAAATGTATTTTGATATCTAAGAACAACGTTAACGGCGAATGGCATTCAAGTAGTTCAGAGTCCAAGCTTCAGCTTGCTGCGTCTCGCGAAACCGCAACCTAAAGGTTGAATCCTGAACTACTTGAATGCCATTCGTCGTTGAATCGGCGTTGGACTTGGACCTTTGCTAAATGGTTATGGCGTTAATCCGTTCATCGGATTGCCGTAGAAGCCCATCGCCTTAGCGTTCACCGGGTTCCACTTGTCCACTGTTCCCATCACTTTGACGGGCAAAATGATTTTATTCGTCGTTAGGTTACTCTGCTTTCCGATGCCATTGTCGGCGTAAGTGCCGTTGTTGCCGATTGCGAACCTGGTTTCGCGCACCTGTTCGCCGTTGTAGTAAACCTTCACAACATATTCGCCCGGCATTTGATTGATGAACATCGTGTTTTTGTATATGGTGAAACGACGCAGATCTTCAGTTACGATGAATTCCGCTCTCTTGGGCCAACTGAACGTGAACTCATGCCAAAACAGCGATTCATCGTCGCCTCGTTTATCCGCATAGTAACGCTCACCTCCACCTACACCTCCACCGTCATCCGTAGTCGCGATCTGTTGACCGTCATGAAATAGCCGTGCTTCCAGGCTGTCGGTTTTAAGATCGCCTTTGAACCACATGCGAATTGTAGGAGTTGCATTGTCCCTCCCCCAATCAAGATCGGCGAAGGCTATTGGAAGCTTCCAATCGTAATCGACGTAATAATCTACTTCGTTCTTGTAACGCGCATCGGAATATTTAGGCTTGTACCTGACGATTTTGAACTTGCCTTGAAAGACGGTGGAGTTGTCTCGGATGTTTGTAATCTTGAAGCCAAACAAACCTCCCGTCACAATCGTCTTCTTATCTCGATTTGAATCGTCCTGACTGAAAACGCCGACGGGTGAACCATTCTCTTCGGAAAAACCCCTCTGCTCCAGTGGCTCGCTGAACCAGAGTGAACCGTCGGGCATGAAGTAGTCGGCCTTGAGGCGCAGTTTAGTCGAGCCGCCGTAGAGAACACTAAACCCCATTCGCGGCGCCCAGCTCGTGTTGTGATTATCATTTGGTATTTTCCAATAGTAATCCCAATGCTGGACCTGAATTTCGAGCGTCTCCGGCAGAAATTGAGGCGTGGTCATCGGCGCCGCAGGTCGAACTGCATAAGGCCCTCCTCCTCGCGGCGCGGCAGCGCTTGCTGTGGTTCGAGTCTCCGGTTGTGGTTGCGCGGATTCGGAATCACTCGTCGGTGCTGGCTGGGTCGTATCGGCCGGCGTCGGCTGCGGTTTTGGTTTTGGGAATTTTGGTATTTTGAATTGCGCCGAAGCGCTCTGGGCAACAAAGAATACGGCTATGACAAGCACGAGCATTACAAGAAACGAACGTCTCATTTTCGGCTCCTATCAACTTTTGGAAGATGTCCCATTCCTGGGCAGATGAATCAACTTTGGAATTCCCGAATTGCTTGTTTGAAAAAGCGTTGGACTCTGGGTGCGTCAGAGAATATTCCTTTCAGCGTTTCTTGGCAATAGTTATGTGAAGTGACGGCCTCGGCACGGCCTGCGTACAATACCTCCGTGACTTCCAACTCAGAGATTGAATCACTAGTTCGTGATCTTCCCGATCCGCAAAGCGCCCGCCTGTTTCTCGAAAATTTAATAAACGAGCGACCGCGCACGCACCAAAAGCTGCTTAAAGAAACTGGCCTGCTTTCTGACGCGCTCGCCCTGGCCGCGTACAGTCCGTTGTTGGCGACGACGCTGGAACAGAATCCGGATTACGTTCCCTGGCTCGCACGCGAACGCGCTGACACTCGCGTTCGCACGGCCGAGCAATTGAGAGAGTCCCTTGCCCGCTTTGCATTGACGAATTCATCTTTAACGCCTGCGGTCCTGTTCGCGCGCTTTCGTCGCCGCGAACTTTTAAGGATCTATTTGCACGACGTGCGGCGTGCTCACACCCTGGTCGAAACAACTGAAGAACTATCAAACTTGGCCGATGCGATTCTGGACTACGCGCTGAGCCTGGCTCGGCAATCGCTCGACAACAAATACGGAGCGCCACTTTGCGATGACTCGCATGGCCGCATTGCGACGGCGGAGTTCTGCGTGCTGGCGCTGGGAAAGCTTGGTTCGCGCGAGCTCAATTACGCTTCCGACATTGACCTCGTTTTTATCTATTCAGACGACGGCCTGACCGCCGGTTCCAGCGAACGCGACAAGGTTACCAATCGCGAATACTTCATCAAGTTAGCGGAAGCGATCAGTAAATTGGTGGGGCAACCCGCCGGGGAATCGCCGGCGTATCGGGTCGATTTGCGTTTGCGCCCGCACGGCCGCGACGGCGCGCTGGCATCTTCACTTGCTGAAACGTTGAAGTATTACGAGAAAAAAGCACAAGCATGGGAACGCCAGGCTTTAATTCGCAGTCGCGCCGCGGCGGGCTCGAACCAGTTGTTTTCGCAGTTCGCCGGCGCGGTTCAGAAATACATTTATCGCCCAAACATTTCGGTAACAGATGCGCTGGCCAGTGTCAGGTTGGCCAAACAAAAAATCGATCGTCAGGTCGAGCGCAGCGCGACTGGCTTCAACGTGAAACTGCAACGCGGCGGAATTCGCGAAATCGAATTCATTGCCCAGGCACTACAGTTGGCCCATGGTGGCTTGGACGAATGGCTCCGCGGCGCGCATACCTTGATCAGTCTCGGCCGTTTAGCCGATAGGGATTTGATCTCGGAGCAGGAACGCACGCAGCTTTCGGAAGGTTATGAATTTCTGCGTGTGCTGGAGCATCGCTTGCAGATGGAACACGGTCTGCAAACCCACACGGTTCCTGAGAGCGATGAGCAACGAAGTCTGGTGGCGAGACGAATGGGATTTGCGGGTGCAACTGCGTTGGGGCACTTTAATCGCGCACTGGCATTGCACACGACCAACGTTCGACGCGCCTATGATCGCGTCTTTGCCGAAAGCGTCGAAGAAGCAACGGTTGGTCCATCCGTTTTGGTGCCGGAGGGAAGTGCGTCTGCTCGCGAAGCAACAGTCATCCAACACGCGGCAGCCGTGTTTGCCGCGCACCTTAGTAAACAAACTATGCTGCAGTCTGCTGCAGATGCTGAAACTATCGCGCAGTTGTTGACCGACATGGCGCTCCAGTCGGCAAATCCCAAGCGCGCGCTGGCGCTGACTGCTCGAGTCGCTGCCTCTCTCACAAAAGCTGAAGACCAAATTGAATTTTCGCGCGAGGGCTTGCTGGCCTTGGTCCGCCTTTGCGGAGCGTCAGAGATGTTCGGCGAAATGGTTGCGGCTAACCCGGCGTTGCTCGCCGTGTTGAGCGCGCCCGTCCGCAAATTGCAGCAGCGAGACTATCGCGCGCAATTACGAGCTTGCGTTGATGCCGAAAAAACTTTCGCCGCGGAATTGTCTGTCTTCCGGCGCGAGTGGTCCAGGCTGCTAATTGAAATCGGTGCGCAGGACGCAGCCGGCGAGATCTCGATAGCTGAGTCGAATCAGCAACAGACAGAGCTGGCCATCGCCAGCATTAATGTTGCCTACCTGATGGCCCGGCGCGAGCTCGGCCGTCGCTACGGCCGCGTTGACGCCGGTCCCCGTATTGCCGTGCTGGCGCTTGGCCGTCTGGCGAGTGGTGGGGTCGATTACGCGTCCGACCTCGACATCATCATCCTCTACGATTCGCTGGTTGGTTCACCGATTATTTCGCTGACTCGCGATGAAGCCTACGCGCGCCTTTGCGAGTTGATGATTGCTGCTCTCTCCAGCGTCACGCGCGAAGGCTATTTGTATCGAGTTGATTTGCGTCTGCGTCCTGACGGCAAGAATGGACCACTGGTTTCCAGTTCGGAAAGCTTTCTGGAATATCTAAAGCAGCGTAGCGCCGTTTGGGAATGGCTGGCATACGTCAAACTGCGCGCGGTCGCCGGTGATTTGGAACTGGGCCGGATGATCGAAACTCATGCGAGGCACGCCGTTCACGAACGGGCAGCGGCGATGGTGTTGAACGAGTTGCAGCGCGAGGCGCGGCACATTCGCGAGCGGCTTGAGAAAGAAAAGACCAGGCGACGCCGAGCAGACGCTCTCGACATCAAGTATGGAGCGGGCGGCATGCTGGATGTTTATTTTGCAGTTCGGTATCTACAACTGCGCGATGACATTTCGGATGAAGGTGATGACCGCTCAACAGCCACGACTTTGGAACGCCTGGAGCGGGCGGGCTCGCTGGAAATTGATGACTACGAGGCGCTCAGCGAGGGTTATGAATTGCTTCGTGCGATAGACCATCATCTGCGGCTGATTGTCGGTAAGGTTGCGAGTTTACCTTCCAGCGATCATTCAGAATCCGGCGAGATTGCAACGAAACTTGGGTTCAAGACGGCGGCGGCGCTGCATCAAACTTTGCAAGCGCGCATGGGCGCGATTCGTGAAGCATACGATCGAATTACGACAGTCGCAGAGAGCTAGGGTGTTTCGCAACTTAGCGGCGCTGACTTATTTCATGAAAGTTATTGTTTCTTTGACGCGTAGCGTCAGTAGAGTTTAGCCCGGCCTTTCAAGGCCGGTAACAGTCAACGAGTCGTCCCGTCGCGTAGCGACGCCTGAACTTGCACTGTTCCGCCGGTCGCTACGCGACGGGATACAAAGTTCGAATTGAACCCGGCGTTGAAACGCCGGGCTAAATTCTGCCGACGCTACGCGTCGAAGAGCTTGAGCCTTTACGCCAATGTCTCCTCGCTGCGCGATTCATACCAGCATCTGGTACACCATCGATGTAGGCGTTGACGCTCCGCGGCGTCATCTTCCGCCGAAGCGGGCAGTCGTTTGACTACTTCCCGTTCCTCCTCTTCAAGCTCATGCCAACTCTTCATGCTGCCTTCTCCACAGCGCGGACAACGGCCGTCGGTGTTCATTTCGAAACTCCCTTATCAGAAACGTGACAGAAATTGCTTGTTTACCAACCCTGCTGAATCGTGTAACTTAATGATAGCTTGGCTGTCGAGCAACAAAGCAGCGCGGCGCCGCATCAGTAAATTGAGAACACGAATAAGGACCAGGAAATGTTTCGTATTAAAGCTTCGTACACAGGTCAGTTGGAACTAAAAACCACGCTCGAACGAGCGCGGGAGTTTTTTGGCGACTTCAAAAACTTTGCCGACTTGATGCCCGGAATCGAAGGCATTCGCAAAGAGAGCGGCGGCATCGCGCGTTGGATTGTGCGCGCCGAGGTGCCGGTGATTGGTTCGGTGCAGGCGAGTTTTGCCGTGCGCAAGACGGAAGATGGACCACAGCGGCTTGAATGGTCGCCGGCGGGTTCAGAGATGAAAAACTATTTGCGCTACGCAGCGAATTTTGAAGTGCGCGGCCACAACGTCCTGATTAAGGTTTCGCAGCATGTTGAGCTGCGCCGGTCGCACGCGCGAGATTTGCATCGCTTCGCAGCCCTGGTAGGTGAAGGCGCAATCAGTTCGGAAATGCAAAAGCGCGTCGGCGAGATGATCAAAACTTTTCTTGAGCGCGCGCGCGTGAAACTGGAAGGCGAGTCTAGCTTGGAGCAAGAAGCGGTTTAATTAGCCGCGGATTTACGCAGATAAACGCGGATCAG
>DNND01000147.1:0-36378 GCA_003488005.1 Blastocatellia bacterium
TCCAGCATCTGTTCGCTTTCGGAATCGATTGTGCAATAACGACGAATCATGCGCGGCGTCATGGCCGAGTTGGAAAATATTTTTTCTTCCGCCAGGCGCAAACGCTGCCGGTCGCTGACGGCAAGTCAGCGAGTAGCTGCCGTCGTAGGGATCGGCTTGGTCAAAGCGCGAATGCTTGCGATTGTAACGACGGAATATTGCTTCATCACTGCCGTTGCTGTCGCGTTCATACGAGGTGAACTTTTTTGGTTGAAATGCGGAGGAGCCGCTTAGATTCGTCTTCGCTCCCCAGGGATCAAGTTCAATCGCGCTGGTGATGTTTCCGTTCGCATCCGTGGCGTTGGTGACATTGCCCGCGGCGTCATAACCAGATCCATCGCGGCGGTTGCCGCTGTAGCTGTAATAGATGTCGCTCGACTGCCCAGCGCCCCCGCCCTGCACTTCGCCGCCCCAGCCAAATTTATGCGTCACGTTGCCCCACACGTCATAGTCATAGCCTTGCGAGTATGGTCCATCCAGCGTGCCCCACTGCCCGCTGATTACATGCGCGCGCGCGCCTCTGCTCCTGAATGCGAAATTGCTAAGCGTCTCACTAGAAGTCCTATTGTGGCCAAGCGACCGTTGATCGAACAGGCTCCACCTGTTCCACGTCTTCGATAGCGACTCGGTAACAATAGTTTACGTAATAGCGTTTTGGCATCCCCGACTCCCTAATCGGCTCTGTACAATCCGATTTGGGAATCTTTTCAAAACGACCGGTTGCAACCACATCAACCCAAAAGTTACCTCGCTGCATGCCAGGACCGCCGAGGTTGGCAACGCGTTGCACCAATTGGCTACGGACGTTGGAATCCAAGTCGGCGCGAATATATTTGATTTGGCTGCCGCAATCGGCACTATACAAAGCCAACTCATGAAAGCCAGTTAGTACTGATCGTACGCGAACTGTCTTAGAGTCATAATCGTCTGGCTTTCGCACGAGGTCACAGAAGTCTAATGGAGCATTAAGAGGTGCTTTGTCTCTTGAACTCTCGTTTGTTACCTTGGAACAACTCGACCCGGCTATCGTAGCTCCAACTATAACCAATAATAGAAAAGTCATGAGCGCCGGCTGCCGGACTCTCACCGCCGAAGATGCCGGGAGCGCTGAACAACGTTGACCTTTGTGTTCTTTCTCTTGACTCCGAGCAAGAGTCATTTTTCGCACCTCCTCGGCAATGGCTGTCTCCAGTACCCGCGCTTCGGACCGTAACCGTTAAATCCTTTTACATTTCCAACGCCAATAATTATTCCAGGAACACCTTGGTACTCGTTGGTCCAGATGTCGTTCGGAATAGAAATGTGCTCGCCGGTTGGCATGCTGGGATCCATACCGAGATCATGTGTGTGAAAGGTCGCAACCACGATTCGACCCTTCAGCCTGGGCGGATCGTTTAGATCTATGGACATTCCAACCGCTGTATTACCGCCGCCCCGTTCGTTGAGTCCGGCAGAAAGCACTCCCTTTCTATTCATATAAATCCAACCGCCTTCCTCCCGGCCGTTCCTAGGAGCGAGATCTCCGGCACGGTTCATTGCTTCGCCGACCGCCGGTCCGCCGTTATGGAATATGTCTAACACTGTGGGTGGGCAGGGAAAACCGTTTGCAGATGGTTGAGGATTCGTATCTTGTGGATCAACTCCGCCGCCACCTTCAGGACCCGTCTCGAAAGCATCAAAGTGTCCTGAGAAACCACCGAACGTGCCAGCGTTGCTGTCATGAATTGGTTGCTCAAAATTGGGATCAAAAGGTCTATTCGGGTTATTCGGATTCCTGAAGGGACGAATAATTGGTGGGCCCTCCAGTCCCGTCGGATCCACAAAGTTGACCGGATCGCCTTGCGTGTAGGCGTACCGGTTGAACGACTGCGGATCGTTCAGCGAGTAGCTGCCGTCGTAAGGATCGGGTTGGTCAAAGCGCGAGTGCTTGCGATTGTAGCGACGGAACATCGCTTCATCGCTGCCGTTGCTGTCGCGTTCATACGAGGTGAACTTGTTTGGTTGAAAGGCGGAGCTGCCGCTGCGGTTTGTATCAGCTCCCCACGGATCGAGTTCAATCGCGCTGACAATGTTGCCGCTCACATCGGTGGTGCGCTTGCTCTTTGTTATTGGATCCTCATGCATCCAGTAAACTGAGCTGCTCTGCTGCACCGCCAGCAGCGTGCCGCCGGCATAAACATAACCACGAGCCCACGTGCCGCTGGCATCAAGTTCAGCGATCACCTGGCCGCCCAACACGCTCGAACGCAGATACCAGGTATTCGCACCATACTCAGTCTTCTTCACGCGCAAGCCATTGCCATCGTACCCTTGTGTCACAGCACCAACAGCCAGCGCCGTCCAAGCAGCCTTAATCTTGTCGCGCAACTCTTGAAAGTCGGCGGCATAAATCGTGTCCCCGGCATTTGGACCGGAGTGAGCGTAGCTTCCAATTGGCAAGTGCAAAGCGTTCAACGCTTCTTCTAATTTCGTGCGCAACTGCTGCACGTGATTGTGGTGCACAGGAGTCACATACTGTTGCGGATTCGGGTCCAAGGTCCAGGTGGCCGCCGCTAAGGCCGCGCGCGCCCGCAGTTGATTCACCGCCTCCCGCAACTGAGTCAGGTGAATCAACTTGATCTCAGTCTTCGCCGCATTCGGCGGATTTAGCGGGTCGTCGGTGAAAGTTGGCGCACTGCCGCCCGCGCCCGACGCAGCAGTCTGTTGCCCGGTGGCGTCGTAAACAAAGGTTTGCGTGCCGTCGTCTTTTACATTGCCCGCTGCGTCATAACCAGATCCATTGCGGCGGTTGCCGCTGTAGCCGTAATAGATGTCGGTCGACTGCCCAGCGCCACCGCCCTGCACTTCGCTTCCCCAGCCATACTTATGGGTCACGTTGCCCCAAACGTCGTAGTCATAGCCTTGCGAGTATGGCCCATCCGTCGTACCCCACTGCCCGTTGATCACATGCGCGCGCGCCTCTGCTCCTGAATGCGAGATCGCCAGGCGTCCCACCAGATCGTATTCATACGATCGATCCAGCGTCGGATCAGCAATGTTCTGTGCATACGTCACGCGCCCGGTGCGCTCGTGATAGTAATCGTCGTAGTGGTAGTTGTAGCCCTGGACGCCGGCAACATTCCAGGTCGTCGGCCGCAGGCGATTGTCATAAGCGGTCGTGAGGTTAAAACCATTCGTACCTCCCGGTAAATGCATGCCCTTGATTGCGCCCCACGCTCTATAGGTCAACGAAGTGGCATAGTTTGGTACGTTTGCATAGTCTGCTCCGGTGACGTTCTGCAAACGGCCACCTTTGTCATATGAATAGCTCACCTTTGCGCCCCAATGATTGGTTACTTTCTGCAATTCGCCCGCCAGATTGAATTCATAACCCAAACTGTAGGTAGTGGTAAGGCCAGTGAAGCTGCGCGTTTCTGATTCCATCTGCGCGAGGTTGTTATAAGCATAACTGGCCGAGCCCAGTCCATCACTCATTGAGGTGCGATTGCCTGCCGCGTCGTATGCAAAATTCACAGCAGCCGTGGCAGCGGTTTGTCCGGTCGTATCGCCCGTCACATTATAAGTCAGCGAAGTCACCTGATGGCGGTTATTGTAGCCGTAGGTGGTCGTCACCAGCCGCGCGTCGGTCATGACCTGAATCGTATCGTCGGGGTTGTAACTGTAATTAGTAGCGCCCTGCTCCGGAGTAGTGCGCGTCTGCAAACGGCCGTGGCCATCATAAGCGAGACTGCGAATCTGCCCCGCCTGATCGCTCTGCGTAATCTGATCGCGCGCGTTGTAGCTGTAACTGGTCGTGGCATAGACAGTGCCCGCGTTCCAGTTCATTTCTTCTACTTTGGCCAATCTACCGAAAATGTCCTGCGTGTAGCGCCGTTGCCGCCCGTGTTCGTCCTGTACCCTCGTGATTTCACCCCCGGCGCAACCACAGCCTTCGTAAGTAATGACTCTGGTGGTTCCGTCTGAGTTCGTTGTTTGTAGCGGGCGGCCTTTCCAATCGTAGCCTTGCAGTGTGCTTCGCCAACCTGCGACGTCATCACCCCACGGAACCCAGCCGTCTTGAATCTTAAATTCTGTCGGATTCGATTGTTCGACGACGCGACCCATGTTGTCATAGATGACATATTGGCCCGTGTAGCCGCCGTCGCTGCCAGGAAGATCTGATGCGGATGCTCGCACGCGTCCCGCGCCATCGAAAACTTGCCACGAATGAAATTCATTCGCCTGCGTCAAATCCTTTAAGGTCTGGTAGGTGTGCACGACGTTGGTGTTTTCATCGTAATCAAACTTCGTATAAGCACTGTTGGTTTGATTCGTGACTTGTTCAATTCGGCCGAACGCATCGTAGTGCCGCAGAACATCGAGATAGGTGATGTTAGGGGCGAGGCCTTTGCTGGGCACATGTGTCAGGGTAATCGCGCCAAAATCGTAGTTGTATTGCGCGCTGGAGGAGTAACCATCGGCATCGGTCACCATGGTCGGATAGGCAAGCGTGTTACCGCTGTCGGCGTAACTAATGCTGGTTGTGTGTCCGTTCGCGTCTTCCGTCCAAACGTTCGAACCTGCCATGTTATAGCCGTTCCGCTGCGTCCAGATCGCCTGGCTGTCAGCGTAGGCAGTAGTGTTGCTTGAACAGTTGTAACGACGTACAGCTACCAGGTTCGCCCGACCCACAATAAACGATGAAGGATAATTTATAGCGTCGTAGCCGGTCGAAGGTTGCTGTATCGAAAAGTAGGTGTCTCCCCAATCGTAGCTATAGACATTCCTCGAGACTATGTTGTTGCTCGCATCACGGACAAGCTGTTCTGCTGGCAGACCAATTATGCGGAGGTCGAGGTAAGCAGGATCCGTTATATAGATCGTAGTCGCTGAGCGGAGCAAAGTCTGACTATTCGTTCCACCGTACTCGCTTATTGTGGTGGGCAAACTATAGCCCTGCGCGTAATCGATTGTGGTCCGGCGCCGGTTGTTGCCATCATCATAAATATTTACTTCCGTGACGCGCGGGTTTTGTGGAATATCTAAGGTAATGTTGTCCTGAGTCCAAGCGGTGCTAAGCCATTTTTTCGTCACGCCCTCGTAGCGGAATTCTGCCAAACGCGTGAGCCCGGCGTCCCAACCTGAGTCATGTGAGTACTCTTTGTAAACGGTTTTGTTGTCGGGCGCGGTCTGCTGCACCATTGTGCCGGTTTCCGTTGCCCCACTTTCGGGGTTTGTCCAGGTCGCGTTCGTGGTTACGGAATAAGTAGTAACTGCGTCGTTGCTATCATTCCAGTTTTGGGCGTAATCGTGGCGCTCCGTAAAGCGTGGACAGTCTGTTTGCGTGCCTGGATTTTCCAGATTGTAAAAGGTGTGTTCGAGTTCATGACCGTCGGGTGCTTTATGCCGAATCTGGTAAACCTGGCCGTAGGTATTGTAGTCAAAATGGAAAGAAGTAATTGATGGGAACACGATATGAGAAAGCACGGTTTGGTTCGAGGTCGCGCCGATTGGGTCCACGCCAGAGAAGGTAAACGACATCGAGATTGTCTTGTAGTAAAACTCCACCCACGTATGCTGGATGTTTCCCCATGGCTGGGTGATCGCCTGGAGATTATTGTTGCTGTCGTAATGAAACGTGAGGACACGCTCTAGCGTGTCGCTAGTGGTTTCCAAGTGGCCGGTAGAGCTATCGTAAGTAGCAGAGATGTAGTTGCCATTTCTATCTTCAATCTTTGTGCAGCGCCATTCAACACTGGCGTGTGTGCCAAAAACGTATTGTGTGCCATCGGTTGTTTTCACCACAGGGATGGAATTTGGAAACGTCAATTGAGCATAGGTACTGTCCGCCGATTCGTAAACGTTCGTGGAACCCACTTGCTTCATCTCGACCCGTCCGCCCGAAGGTGTAATCATCACATACGCCCAAGCGTTGTCCTCGGTATCAAAAAACCGCGCCTGCAAGCGCGGCAATCCAATTTGAAATCCGGGCGCCGGCGAGCCGTGGTCAGCATTGTATTGAATTTCATTGCCTTGTTTGGTCCAAACCAATGAGTTGTAGAAAAGCGAAATCCCAACATCCAGACCGGCACGGCCGGGAAGACTGACAAGCGGGGTGCTCCAGTTAAAGTTACGCGAGCCTAGTGTCACACCCGTGTCCCCTGTCTCGTTCTCGGGCTTAGTCCGGGCGGTACCGAAAAAAGGATCACTGCCGCCGGCGCCACCACTGCCACCTGGATTGCAATCAGCACACGGCATCTCCGGAAGTTCGTCGAGTGTTTCCATGCTGCCCTTGGCGTAAGAAGCGGTCGAAGTTCCGCTCGCCGACGTTTTACGTTTTTTGCGCGACTGTGCAAGGTCGGGCAGATTTGCTATTGGCGCGCCCTGTCTTATCTGCGGCACGTCAACCAGCTTTCCTTCTTTACCATTTGCTCGACGCTCCCCGTTGTCTACCCTGAGCGCTGGAGGCACGTACGGTCCAGGAGTGTTTCGACGAATGCCGTCGGTAGGAGTCGCAGTGGGAGTTGGTGTTGGGACAGTCGAACTCAACTCGCCGCGCTGCGCTGCTTTTCCGAACAGGGAATTGCGGTCGGTTTTGGAATTGGCCACAGCAAAACCGGGAGCCAGTAGCGAGTAGCAAAGCACAAAACTAACAAATCGAATACAGCCTGAGAGTCGTAAACCATGAGGTGAGAACAAGGAGCGTTTCATGTCGAGATCTCCCCTATCAAATGTCAGCTAGCCTGGAACTGAGTCGTCGGATTCTCTCTATTACCTTGCGGTGAATTCCATCGCGTAAGTTCACTGCAAACTTAGAAGAACCAAAATCTCGCGACCCTGGCCCTGCGTCACTGGCTCGAGCGCTTTGCCGATAAGTGTGCCGGGGCGATGGATAGGTACGCCGCCGAGCAGCAGTGGCTCTGATTTTTTCGCGACGCCGGCGATGTCGCTGGTAACGAGGAGATCGCCAACCTCAATTGGTCCGTTCGCGGCGTCGACCCTGACCTTTACTCTTCCCGTAGTTGCAACCAACACTTTGCTTTCTCCGCTTTCCCCGAGCGTGATGCCAGGTCGTGCCGAGATCACCCCAGCTACGCGCGTGTCGTAAGCATGCGACGAAGCGATTACTTGATTTGATTTTGTTTTATCGAGGACAACTACTGTGCCTGCCGAAAGATATTGCGAAGACTCAACCCACTCGGCGACGTCCTGGTACTTGGCGCTGATACTTCCAGAGGCAGTGATGTTTCCTGTTGAACTAATATTTCCGGAGGCGTTAACCGCCCCGTTTACGTCAAGTTTGTAGCTGGAGGAAGGCGACGCGGTCCCGATGCCTACGTTGCCGCCGTTCTCCATCAGCAGGAGCTTCGACGTCGTGGAGGCGAGATCACCGATGTGTACAACAGCTGCGCTGGTTCCCCCGCGGATGAAGGTATCTTCATTCGCGCCATAGGAAGTGAGTAACGTGGCCACGGCCCCCGCATTGCCAGCCTGACGCACGTCCAGCTTGGCTACAGGGCTTGTTGTGCCGATTCCTACGTTGCCGGAATTACTTATGCTCATCGCCTCAATCCAGGTCAGAGCCGTATCGGCTGTGCCAGAAGGCGCGACGCGCCAGGCGTGCATGCCGTTGTAAAGGTAATAATTCGCTGCCACGCCAGTGCTTTTATATTTCCAGCCACTATTGTTATATGCATTGCTTACAAGATGAAGATCGGTGCTCTGACCAAAGAATAGCGACGTGTTTAAGCTTTCAAGTACCGAAGTCGCTCCGCTCCATGTTTCTATATCATTGGACCCAAGCCCGACATTCCCGCTTGCTATAACCAATTTGGCGTTTGGACTAGTGGTGCCGATACCGACGTTCCCGCTTGCAGGAAAAGTATTCGTCTGGGCCTCAGCGCTATGCGAGCAAATGGCAAACAGCAACGACAAAAGCCCGAATACCGCGAAGAAGAACTTCGCTTTCGATTTCTGTGAGTTGATTTTCATCTTGTTCCTCTTTTTCAAAAAAGTTGATTGCAACGAGTGGTGCCGGGGATCTTTCCCGAACCTTTCGCTACTGGTTCCGAACGCCTTACCAATCAAAGTTCCCGGTCATGAATTTGCCGCCAATCGATCAACAGCAGATCACCGATTTCACTGGGTACTCGTGATCTGGCTTGGCTCTGGACTCTACCGTGGGTCGCCTGGTTGTTAGACAAATCCGGGGACGCACGGGTCATGCGCGAAAAGTAGTTGAACGCCGATGGATGCGAAGCCTGGTTGGAACGAGTGTCTAATGCAACTGTACTATTGGTGAGCGCTATTCCTGAGGGCTCAATCCACTGCCAAAAGCTATTTCGTCAAAATAAGATTCTGTGTCCCGTGAGCGGTCACACTTCTTTTTCCACAAATGGGGAATGAATAAACCCCCAATGCCGTTTTACTGGGTATTTCAAAGGGTCGCTCTTCAAATGGTCAAGGCGTGAGCAATAAAACGAAGTATCTTGGGGCCGGCCCCACACTACTCTTTGAAACGTTTGTCGTCAATGCGAGGCTCAAGTCCAGTAAGTGCGATCGAGTGACCGATAACCCACCGCTTCCGCAACATGCGCGGAGCGAATTTCGTCGGAACCCTCTAAATCTGCAATGGTGCGACTGACTTTCAGGATACGGTCATAGGCCCGCGCTGACAAGCCAAGCCGCGTCATCGCGCGCTCCAGCATCTGTTCGCTTTCGGAATCGATTGTGCAATAACGACGAATCATGCGCGGCGTCATGGCGGAGTTGGAAAATATTTTTTCTTCGGCCAGGCGCGAACGCTGTCTGTCTCTGGCGGCAATCACGCGATCACGAATTGTTTCTGAGCCATCCGTTTCCGGTGGTGCGTCACCTCTAAGGTCGCGAAACTTCACCGCCGGCACATCAATGTGAATGTCTATGCGATCGAGCAGCGGTCCGGAGATGCGGCCGACGTAACGCTGAATCTGCAAAGGCGAGCAGCGACACTCTCGCGTTGGGTCGTTCCAAAAGCCGCAGGGACATGGATTCATCGCGGCTGCCAACATGAAAGAGGCGGGAAAGGTTAACGACATTGAGGCACGACTGATAGTGACTTTTTGATCTTCAAGTGGTTGGCGCAGGACCTCGAGTACGCTGCGGTCAAATTCGGGCAGCTCGTCGAGAAACAAAACGCCCTGATGGGCCAGCGAGACTTCCCCTGGCCGCGGCACGGCTCCGCCACCTATTAATCCCGCGTCGCTGATGGTGTGATGCGGCGAGCGAAAGGGCCGTGCCGTCACCAGTCCGGCGCGACCGGTCAAGCCGGCGACCGAGTGAATTTTCGTTAGTTCCAACGCGGCTTCAAATTCCAGCGGCGGCAGGATTGTAGGCAGCCGCTTGGCCAGCATTGTCTTTCCCGAACCGGGCGGACCAATCAATAAAATGTTGTGTGAACCCGCACTCGCAACTTCAAGCGCGCGCTTCACGGAAAGTTGGCCACGCACTTCGCGAAAGTCGACATTGTAGTGATCGGTTTGTCCCAGGATTTCATTTGGATCGACTCTCAATGGCGGCGGCGGATTTTCGGAACGCAGGGCCGCAATTAATTCAACAGCACTGCGCAGGTTGGCAACAGGATAGACATTGACTCCGGAAACGACCGCTGCTTCCTTGGCGTTCTCATCCGGCAGGATGACGTGTTTGATCAAAGCATCGCGCGCAAGAATGGCGATGGGCAACGCACCTTTGATCGGGCGCACACGGCCGTCAAGCGAAAGTTCGCCTACGCACAATATGTGAATCAGATTGTTCTGTTCAGCCAGATCGCCGTTGGCGCCAAGAATTCCCAGGGCGATCGGAAGATCGAAACTTGCTCCTTCTTTGCGAACATCGGCAGGAGCCAGGTTGATGGTGATTTTCTGAAAAGGAAAGAAGAACCCGCAGTTGCTGATGGCAGCACGAATGCGTTCACGCGACTCGCGCACAGCAGCGTCTGGTAGCCCGACGATGGTGACGGATGGCGATGCCTCCGCTTCGCCGCGGATAGGAGTTAGATCTACTTCAATGTCGACGAGGTCGGCGTTGATGCCATAGACGGCTGCGGACAGAGTGCGAAAAAGCATGGGAGAAGCTTCCTCTGCAAAGACGGTGAAGATCGAAGAGCATTTGGTAAGCGGCGATTGAGGGTGAAAACGAATCGAGCGCGCTTAGCGACAGCCGAAAGCGCGCTCAACAATTGCTTGCCATCGTTCGCAAAGGGGCGAACGCTGCAGAACACTTGAATGTCAAAACTATCTGCGGCGCGAAGGCGCGGCTGCTGTCAGCGGAAGCCGAATTTCCTGACCGGCGCGAAGTTCCGCCTCGGGAGTCACACCATTCAAGCGAGCTACTTCATTTGCATCGAGATTATGAGCGGCAGCGATGCGGGAAATTGTGTCGCCTTTGCGCGCGCGAACTTTGCTCAATGCCGGTGCCGCTGGTTGATCGGTGGCGGCAGGTTTAGCGCGCCGCCAGCTTGTCAGGCGAACGCCACTGTTGGGCACTACCAGTTTCGTGGTGGCCTTTAAATCGACGCCGCCGTTCATCGCTTGGAGTTGCGAGACGCTAACTCCGGTACGATTCGCTACGGCCTGTAAGTCTTCGCCTGGCGCCACGGAAATCACGCGAGCCGAGTCGCGCCGTTCCGCCGGAACACGCTTGAGAATCGCGTAAAACTGTTTGCCTTTGCCTGCCGGAACGCGAACGTTGTAGGCCTCGCCTCGAGGGGTAACATCACGCCGCAGTTCAGGGTTAAGACTACGAACAAAGTCCACGCTGGTGTCGGTCGCTTCGGCGACTAGTTGCAAACTTGTCGAATTTGAAACCTGCACCACGTCATAACCCATCGGCGCGTCCGGACGAATGCCTTTGAAACCGTACTTCTCCGGATTCTTTGCAATCAGGATCGTTGCCAGGATATTAGGAACGTAGTTGCGCGTTTCCTGATAAATGTATGGATAGATAGCCCAAAAGTTCGCCGTGCCCGCGCGTGCAATTGCACGATCTACGTTTCCGGCGCCGGTATTGTAAGCAGCCATCGCCAATTCCCAGTTTCCGTTGTAACGGGTGGCAAGGCTCTTGAGGTATTTCGCTGAGGCGCGCGTGGCCTGTTCGTAACTATTGCGCTCGTCGATCCAAGCCGTTTGCTTCAAGCCAAACTGCCGGCCAGTTCCGGGAACAAACTGCCACAGCCCGGATGCTGATGCCCAGGAAACAGCCTTTGCGCGCCAGGCACTTTCAACTTGGCCAAGCCAGGTGATGTCGACGGGCACGCCCTCTTCTTTGAAGATCTGACGGGCCATCTTCATGAACTGGCCGGATCTTTTTAGGCCGGATTCCATCGTTCCCCGACCGCGGCCCTGATAATAATTAATGTACTGCTGAATGAGCGGATTGATCGTGAAGCCGAAGTTTACATTCTGCTTCGCTTGTTCAAGTGCCAGCACGTCCGCGTCGGAAACATTTTGTTCTTCCGGAGTCAGGACCAGTTTGCTGAGATCATCAAGCGGCGAAGGTTCAAACTTCTGCTCGCGAAATCCGATTTGTGGTGGATCAGATTTCGGAATAACGACGGAATTGTTTTGGGCAACCAAGTCAGAGATATTCGACTGCACCGGAGTGCGGCCAAGAGGAACTTCCTCGCGGTAAATCTTCTCGACCAACTCCAAGTAGAAAGTTTGTAGTCGTTGGCTGGCGCGTACATCCAAACCCGATTCCAGTATCGAGTCGACAGCTTTATCAAACTCGTCACGAGCTTGTTCGCGTTTATTGTCTTCGAGATTGAGCTTGCCTTTGCGGAAATGATCGTCGGCCCTCGATATCACTTCACCAACTTGCGCATCGCTCTTTTCGACATCATTCGGGATGGAGCGAGCGGACGAGCCGGCGGGAATCTGTGCGGACACGACGGTAGCGGAAATCATCAACAGCGAAATCAGTGTTATCCGCTTCATGGGGGTCGCAAAGCTCAGTGACATTAACCGTCGTTCTCCTTGAGTGCTAGTACGAAATTCCAGACCAATTTCCCTGGGGATTTAAGCAGCCTCCACTTTGCGAGGGTTCAAGGCTCCTTCGTACCTGGTTGGATACCAAAACGCTTCTGAAATCGAAGCCAAAGTCAGTCCGGAGGTTATCACACGATTTTCCAGGGTGTCAAACAAACCACAGATCAAATAGACGCCGAAATGAGGCGCTTTTCCCTTACTTTTCGCAAGCGCCGGTGATAAAGATGCCAGCGTGCCTGCATCGGGTTGTGTGGTCCTGAACCGGTTATTCTGAGAGCCAAAAACTTGCCGCGAAGTGGCTCATAACTGAGCTGATTTTTGACCCTAATTTAGGGAGGAAAAGGGAGACTCCGCTCGCGTCCTGGGTTAAATGCGCCTTTTGAACGCCGTTTCCCGGATTCGAAATAAGAATCAATTTAGTACAGGGGCGTAAGGGCTTTCGCAAGATTTTGTTGAGATTCTGTACGCGAGCGAACCAATGACGCCAAACGGCACTCAGAGGATCACTTTGGAACATCTATTGCTGACTTCGAAGCAGTCTTCCAATCCAGTTTGAATTATTGACCCGTAATAAGGATATTCGCGAAAACAATGTCTACAGCCCTCAAAAGTAAATCGCCATCAACCGCGGAGCTACGTGAGTTACCGCGGCTTCCATCACTGCAGCCGACGGCCCCAAACGCAGTTCGCCTGTTCTTTAATCGTGAGTTAAGCCTGCTCGAGTTTCATCGGCGTGTTTTGGAAGAAGGCTTCGTTGAGACGAACCCAATACTCGAACGACTAAAATTCCTGTCCATCTTTTCGGCCAACCTGGACGAGTTTTTCATGATCCGGGTGTCCGGGCTCAAGGAAGAGTTGGATGAGCAGGTAACGGAGTTGTCTCCTGACGGTATGACGCCCGGAGAACAGTTGAAAGAAATACGAACGCGGGTTCTGCCGCTGGTAGCCGATCAAGCGCGATGTTTGCTCAATGACATTCTGCCGGAATTAAAAGAAGAAGGCATTGAGGTCTTGTCATATCGCCATCTGAATCGCGACCAACAAGCGGATCTTGATAAATATTTTATGGAGAAGGTGTTCCCGATTCTGACCCCCCTGGCTGTTGATCAGAGTCACCCTTTTCCTTACATCTCGCCCCTCAGTCTGAATCTGGGTTTGAGGGTGGAGGCGCCACCGGGATACTCGCCGGCTGATCCAAAACAAAAACATGGACCACGCTTTGTGCGCATAAAGGTTCCGTCGCTGGTGCCGCGTCTGGTTCCGGTGGGTAAGTTGCAGACCCGGTATGTGCTGCTGGAAGATTTGATCGAAGCGAACTGCGCTTCTCTATTTCCTGGCATGATTGTCGGCAAATGCCATCGCTTTCGCGTGACGCGCGATGCGGACATCGAAATTCGCGAGGACGAAGCGGAAGATCTTTTGCGCGTTATTCAACAGGAGGTTCGGCAACGCCGCTTTGGCAGCCCGGTACGTCTTGAAGTTTCCGCTGGCATGCCTGAAGAGATGGTTGAGTATCTGACGGAGTCGCTCGATTTATTGAGCGAAGACGTATACATCATTGACGGTCCACTTGCCATTCAGGATTTTATGTCGCTTTACGAGTTGCATCGACCTGATCTGAAGGATAAAGGATTCGAAGCAGCGATTCCCGAATGGTACGGGAAGAGGTCGATCTTTGATGTAATCAAAGAGCGCGATCTCCTGATGCATCACCCTTTCGACTCTTACGACACCGTTACAAATTTCATCAATGAAGCGGTCGACGACCCGGATGTTGTCGCAATCAAGATTTGTCTGTACCGCACCGGGCCGGAATCTCCGATCCCGCCAGCGTTGATTCGCGCCAGCGAACACGGCAAACAAGTGACTGCGCTTATCGAGCTCAAAGCGCGATTTGACGAGGAACATAACATCGAATGGGCGAGGCGGCTCGACGAAGCCGGGGTGCATGTTGTTTACGGTATTCTGGGCCTGAAGACGCACGGAAAACTCACGCTGGTGGTGAGACGCGAAGGCGACTCGCTCAAGCGATATATGCATATTGCTTCAGGCAACTACAACCCAACCACGTCCTGCACTTATACAGATGTCGGGCTGTTTACCGCCGACGACACAATAGGAGATGATGCGACGGAATTGTTCAACTACCTGACTGGCTGTTCACGACAGATGGAGTATCGGAAGCTTATGGTCGCGCCCGTCAATCTGCGCGAGAAGATGAGCGCCCTGATCGATCGCGAAATAGAACATCAGAGCGCCGGCCGCCGCGGCCACATCGTGGCCAAGATAAACAGACTTGCGGACAATCAGATAATTGAAAAGTTATACGAAGCGTCGGCAGCCGGCGTGAAGATCGAGTTGATTGTGCGCGGTGTGTGCATGCTTCGCCCGGGCGTGCCGGGCTTGTCTGAGAATATCACCGTGCGGAATATCGTCGGCCGCTTTCTGGAACACAGTCGCGTGTTTTACTTCGCTAACGGTGGCGACGCCGATGTCTACATTGGCAGCCCTGATTGGATGGCGCGCAATCTGAAACACCGTATAGAGGTCGTTACGCCCGTTACCGATCCGGCGATGAAAACTTACCTGAAGAATGTGTTGCTGGCGGCCTATCTACGCGACAATGTCAGGGCACGCGAACTGCAACTTGATGGTTCTTATGCGCGGGTTCAGTTGGCACCGGACGAAGAACCTTTTGATAGTCAGGAATTTTTCATCGAACGAATTCCGGACTCTTCACCGACCTTAGTCAGCAGTTGTAAGTAATATTTACCTACAAGATAATTCGTTTATGAGAAAGAAAAGGCCGCTCGGATGAGCGGCCTTTCTTATTCGTGAATTGGTTTTGCTGACCCTCAAACAGGTCTGGCGGCCGCGGCCTGTGGCATGCGCTGAGGTCGCGGGCTGGACGAAACGGGCGGCGTTACCTTTTCTTTCAAGGCCTCGCGAAAGACTTGTCGCATGTTGTCGACGAACACAAAGCGTATGTCCTTGAACGGTTCTTTCGGCACTTCATCCATGTCTCGTCGATTTTGAGCGGGCAGAATAATTGTCGAGACTCGAGCGCGCCGCGCCGCCAAAACTTTCTCTTTAACGCCGCCCACGGGCAGGACGTTCCCTCTCAACGTTATCTCGCCGGTCATGGCGACATCTTTTCGTATTGGCCGCATAGAAAGAGCTGAAACCATGGCAGTCGCAAGTGTAATTCCGGCCGATGGTCCATCCTTCGGAATCGCGCCTTCCGGAATGTGAATATGCAAGTCGTAATTACTAAAATCATCCTCGTTGATTTCGAGGTCCTTCGCGCGCGACTTCGCGTAAGAGTAGGCGGCCTGTGCTGACTCGCGCATCACCTCGCCGAGTTGGCCCGTCAAAACCAAATTGCCTTTCCCTTTCATTCGCAGAGCTTCGATGAAGAGCACGTCACCGCCAACAGCAGTCCAGGCCAGGCCGGTTGCCACTCCAATTTGATCCTTCTTAAGCACTTCCTCAGGAATTACTTTTGGCGCGCCCAGAAATTCGTGAATGTTCTTGAGCGACACGCTAATCGTTCCTTTGTGGCCTTCGGCTATGCGGCGCGCAATTTTGCGACAGATCCTTCCAATCTCTCGTTCCAACTGACGCAGTCCCGCCTCTTGCGTGTACTGTTGAATGATTGCGGTTAAAGCAGTCTTCGAAATATGCAGATCCTTTGCCGAGATACCGTTTTCTTCCATCTGCTTCGGCATAAGATGACGACGCGCGATCTCGCGTTTCTCTTCTTCCGTGTAACCCGCCAGCCGGATAATTTCCATGCGGTCGCGCAGCGGCGGCTGAATGGTGTCGAGTATGTTGGCGGTCGTCATGAATATGACATTGGACAAATCAAAAGTGACGCCAAGGTAGTTATCGCGAAAACTATTGTTCTGTTCCGGATCAAGCACCTCAAGCAAAGCCGAGGATGGATCGCCACGAAAGTCGGCGCCAACTTTGTCGACTTCGTCCAGCATGATCAGCGGATTGTTTGTGCCGGCCTGCTGAATCGCCTGAATGACGCGGCCCGGCATAGCGCCGACATAGGTGCGGCGGTGTCCGCGTATCTCAGCTTCGTCGTGAACGCCACCCAACGACAGGCGCACAAATTTTCGATCGAGGGCCCGCGCGACTGAACGCCCCAGCGAGGTTTTACCAACTCCCGGAGGTCCAACCAGACATAGGATCGGGCCTTTCGGTTTCTCTTTCAGCTTTCGTACTGCCAATGCCTCAATAATTCGGTCCTTAACTTTTTCCAGGCCGTAGTGATCTTCATTCAAGATCTTTTCAGCCTTTTGCAAATCAAGGTTGTCTTCCGACGACTTGGACCACGGCAGATCGGTCATGATCTCCATCCAATTTCGCAGCGTCGCCGTCTCGGCTGCGTCCGGGTGCATGCGTTCGAGCTTCTTCAATTGCCTCAGCGCTTCTTCTTCAGCAGACTTCGGCATGTTCGATGTTTCAATTTTTTCGCGGAACTGGGCCACCTCTTCGGCCAGTTCATTTCCTTCACCGAGCTCACTTTGAATCGCCTTCATTTGCTGGCGCAGGTAAAACTCGCGCTGCGAGCGATCAATGTCGGCGCGCGCTTGTGTGTTGATTTCCTGCTGCACTGTCAACACTTCAATCTCTTTGTTCAGCAAGTCGTTTACTCTGCGCAAACGCGCCGTTGTGTCGGCAATGTCCAGAACAGACTGTGCATCTTCGACTTTGAGTTCGAGATTTGAGGCTGACAGATCCGCCAGCCGGCCGGCATCGTCTAGGTTAGCGATTATCGCCATGACTTCGGGCGAAATGTTCTTGCCAAGATTGATCGCTTTTTCCATCGAAGCGCGAACGTTTCTGACCAGCGCTTCGACTTCCAGCGAACGCTCAGGCGGCAAAATTTCCTGCATCACGCGGACGTGCGAGCGAATGTACTGACCCGTCGTGTCAACCGACTCAATTTCAGCTCGCGCCAGACCCTGGACCAAAATACGAATGCGGCCATCAGGCAATTTCAGCATGCGCATGATGACGGCGGCGGTGCCGACCTTGTACAGGTCTTGTGCCGCCGGCTCTTCTTTGTCCAGATCTTTTTGCGAAGCGAGCAGAATCATGCGGTTTTCGCCCAGCGCTTCGTCAACCGCCTTTATCGATTTCTCGCGCGAAACAAAGAGCGGCACGATCATGAAGGGATAGATCACAATGTCCCGCAGCGGCAGGACCGGCAAGTCATCAGGAATCTGCAGCTCCTGAGCGGTGTCCGCCACCTCTATGTCTTCGACCAAATCTGTTTCTTTCACGATTGGCGTCGCATTCAAATTGGCTGGCTCTTTTTTCATTTGTTCTCTACGACCTGGGTTTTAACTTCGTCCTTTACCGGTATCTTAAACTCTACTCCGCGCCGATCTTCAATCTTTGGCATTCGCACTACCAGCATTCCATTATCGATAGATGCTTCCGAGTCCTGAATGCTGACTGTCCAGCGCAACGGCACAATGCGGCAAAACTTTCCAAAACTTCGTTCGGAACAGAGATGAGACAAGATCCGATTGCGTGGCATACGGCGCTTCTTCTCACCCCAGATTCGCAACTGCGTGTTCGTAGCACCAACTTTGATTTGCTCGGCTGTCAACCCCGGCAGTTCGACGCAAATAACAATTGCCTCCGCGCTTTCGCAAAGATCGACAGGTGGCGCCCAGGATTCGGAAGCGAGCGGATCTTCAGCGACAGTCGCTTCCTGCAACGCAGAAAACAACCGCCCCACACGGTCGCGCAACCGCTGAAGTTCGAGCCGTTCGAGGCCGGTCGCGCGCGCTGTCTTGATCATTCGCGAACCCTGTTTCAACCCTAATTCTTCCTGCTCGCCTGATTGCGGGTCCGCACCAGGTGTTTCAACTCAGTCATGAACTCAGAAACGTCTTCGAACTCAAGATACACCGAAGCGAAGCGAACGTAAGCAACTTTATCCAGTTCCTTCAAACGACGCATGATCATTTCGCCGATTTTGCTGGTTGGTCGTTCGCGCTCGGACGATTCCTGCACATACTTTTCGATTGCGTTAACGATGGATTCGAGTTTCGAAGATGGTACTGGTCGCTTTTCGCAAGCTCGCAACAGGCCCGCCATAATCTTGTTGCGGTCGAACGGCTCGCGCCGGCCATCTTTTTTGATGACCATGTAGGGAATTTCGTCGATGCGTTCGTAAGAGGTGAATCTTCGCTCGCAGCGCAAACATTCACGTCGCCGGCGAATCGCTTCACCCTCGCGCGACTCGCGCGAATCAACCACCTTGTCTTCCAGATGACCGCAGAATGGACATTTCATCGCGTTATCCCTCTTAAGCGGATTTCAAACCGGGTCCCCGCGCAGACAGTCCGCACGGGGTGGTAGAGCCGATTACTTCAATCCCTGATTGTTGCCGTCTCCAAATTAGCTTGCCCGAAGACGTCGTCTGTTATGGGCTCGTCTTCAACCGCGTGCTCGACCGCGTCGGCCGAAGTCAGCGAGCGCAGTCGGGAAAGGTTAATGTCGCCGCGAATAAAATAGATAAAGCCAAAAATTACCGCCGGACCAAAATCAACCAGATGCATCACGATGGAGATTGCGGCAGCCGTCTCTTTTGTTACGCCCAGGAATAGCAAACCGGCTGCGGTTGCCGCATGAAAAGCGCCAGCCGCACCACCCGGCGTTGGCACCAGCGAACCCACCAACGACCAGCCAAGCACAAAAATTGTTTCCGTAATTCCGAACGGCAAACCGAAAGCGCGCAGGACCAGCAGGTTGGCGAACGCGATGCCCAACCAAACCATCGCTGTCCAGCCAACCGTAATCGCAAGTTCACGCGCATCAACAAGCACCCGCAGCGCCTTTGCGAGTTGTTCCAGAATACTGACAACAGCCTTAGTTACAGCGGCTGGTACAAAGCGTCGTCGCTCGAGAAACGGTTTCAGTCCGGCGACTGCGCCTTCAGAATGTTTCCTAAATTTAGTCAGACCAAACACGCCGGCGATCACAACCACAAGCAATCCGGCACCTACGACCCGTACCCGCAGGAGGCTTCCCGCGTCATTTATCGGCGGTCTAAACCATAAGAGGTTCACTGCAAACAGCACGACCACAGCAATGCAGTCGTAGATTCGCTCGATCATGATTGTCACGAAAGACGCAGCGGGTCGAACACGCGGTTCGCGCATCGGCAAGACCACTGGACGCACAACTTCACCGGCCCGTCCGAAAAGGAACACTGCCCCAAAACCCACCGTCGTGGCCACGAATAAATTTCGAAGACTGGCCTTCGCCAGCGGCGCCAGCAAAGCTCCCCAGCGCGCTGCGCGAAAGACATAAGCCACAGAAATCATTAGCACCGCGAGCCCCAGCAGATAAGGGTTCGCGTGACTAACCGAACGCCGCACTTCCGACCAGTCGAGCTTCCTGCCGAACCACCAGATAATGGCGATAGCCAGGAGGCAAAGCGCTGTAAATTCGAAATATTTCCGCGTGTTGGATTTCAATGGGTTAGTAATACTGTTACTCGCCGGGAACAAACCACAAGATATTGGGCTGAGCGGGAAGGCTACAACATTTGCAGCGTGTCGAGCAAGAAAGGGTAGGATCGACGCGAGTTCTGGAGTGGAATAGACTTTTTGTCTGTTCCTCTCTTCCGCCATCGGTGGCACCGACTAAAGTCCGTGGCACTTGGTTACAATGGGGTATGCACGGGAACTTTCCCTTTCCGGGCGTCGTATGTGGCGCTAACCGAGGGGGTTGCAGATAGTGGCGCGGCAGAACAGAATAGCAACACGGTTAGGCGGAGCAGGAACAAAGTGAGGGCTGCACGAGTTTTGGCTGCCAACGAAGGAGCCGATTTGGTTCGCAAGTGTCGCGCCGGTGATGGCGCGGCCTGGGAGCAAATTGTGCATGACTATTCCCGGCGAATCTACAATCTGGCCTATCGCTTTACGTCGCGTTCAGATACTGCTGAGGATTTGACGCAGGAAGTTTTTGTTCGCGTTTACAGATCGCTGGATCAATACGATGCGCGCCAGGGAGATTTGCAAAACTGGTTGATGAGGTTGGCACGTAACCTGATCATCGACGATTACCGCAAGCGCCAGCGGACTCCGCATGACAATCAAGCGGACGATCTCGCCGATCACACATACCACCTTCATAACTCCTCGCGATCGGTGCAACAGGAAATGGAGCGCCGCGAGCTCGGCGCGCAAGTTCAGTCAGGCATCGACAAGCTTTCGCCGGATCTCCGCACTTGCGTCATTCTTCGCGACATTGAAGAGTTGAGTTACCAGGAAATCGTCGACTTGTTAAAGATACCTGAGGGAACGGTCAAATCGAGAATCAATCGCGGACGCATTGAGTTGGCCAAAATATTAAAGCGGATGAAAGTGCTGGCTGTTAGTGAAGCTTAGGAAACGTTTCGCACTGGGGAGAGCGGGACGCCAATGTTTGAGGGGCGGAAAAGAGAGACAGATGCTTTGCAACGAATTTGAGAACGGTCTGACGGACTACCTTGACGGCACACTCGCGCCGGAGGTGCACAAGACGTTCGCCGAACATGCGATGCGTTGTCCGCTTTGCCATGACCTTTTGAGCGAAGTCAAGAACACGATGCAGGCTTGCAGTGCTGCAAGCATGCTTGAGCCGTCCCGAGAACTAGAGGCGCGAATTCTGGTGAGCACCATGCCGGAAACGGCGATGAACTGCGAGGACTTTGAGGAGCGGCTAACGGATTATCTCGATGGTTTTCTTCCCGCCGGTCTTTATCATCGCTGGGAACGTCATGCGGTGCTTTGCGCAAGCTGTACCGAATTGCCAGGCGATGTTGTCCGCGCTATCGGCGCTTGCTACGTCTATATCGGCGAAGAACAACCGCTGCCCTTGGGCTTGAACGAACGAATCCTGCAAGCTACTTCTGAAACCGCGCTGGCACGTGAAATCCGTTCGTCGCCGAATGAACGAATAGCCGCGTGGCTGCGCGCCTGGATGGATCCAATCATTTCTCCACAGCTTGCGACTGTCGCGACAATGCTGTTGGTGGCCGTATTCGTGCTTACCAATACAGTGTCGGCCGACGGCTCAATTAGCGGCGTCTATAGCGCGAGCCTGCGTTTGGTGGAACAAACCTCAGCAGCCAGCTCGAATGGTGGAATCAAAGAAATTACCAAAGGCCTGAAGGAACTTGTTGGCGGAAGCCAGGCGCCGCCCGCAAATCAAGATCAGAACAACAAGCAGAAGCAAAGCGGAGCCGCACCTAAGAATCGACAAAACAAGCCTTAAGAAACAGATGTTTTATTGCGCCTATCATCCGAAGAATCCAGCCGTCGTCCAGTGTAACCAGTGTGCGCGGCGGCTGTGTTCCGCATGCGATCACCGCATTCGTGGCTTTCCCTTTTGCCAGGATTGCATAGTCGCCGGGGTCGAATTGCTGCGGCAGCAAGCGCAAACGCCTGGTACGCCTCCCAGCTATCGAAAGACTTCACCTGTAGTTGCCACGCTGTTGTCTTTTGTTCCCGGGCTGGGCGCCGCTTACAACGGACAAACGGCAAAAGCTATCGTCCACTTTGCTATCTTTGCGAGTTTCTTCCAGATGGCGGTCTTGACGCAGGGCGTTCAATTCTTTGTCCTGGGGGTAGTGGGCACCTGGCTATTTGCGGCTGTCGATGCTTGCCGCACTGCGCAATTGATCCGGGCCGGGCTGACTCCGGAAACAGAAGAAGATGTGATCACGCGTCGCCTGTACGGAAATCCGCTTGCGTGGGGCGTAACGCTGGTTGTTATCGGCACGCTCTTTCTGCTCCATACACTGCTTGGCGTGCAGTTGCCTGTCCGGCAATTACTTCCAGTGGCTTTAGTAGCACTCGGCGCTTACATGCTTTTCGAATATATCCGCGGCCGCGGTACGAACGGGCGAATCATTCGTTTTGATTCACGCAGACCGCCGCCGTCGGTGGTTTCCAATGCCATCGAGTCCCCAGCTTTCCGTACCGGCGAAACAACGCAACTGGGTCGAAAAGTGATCGAAACCATTCCCTTCAAGCGGAGTTCGTAACAGGATCTTTAGAGGCAAACAAAAATGGCATTCCTTTTCAAAGCAATCGCAGGCGTAACAGCGCTCGTCCTTCTGGCCGTCACTTTGTTTGGGCAGCTCCTGGCGCTGGGTGGTGTGCTGCTAGTTGCCATCAAGGTTGCTGTCGTTGTGATCTTCCTGGCTGTTCTCACCTTGATCGTCTTTTTTATCCTCCGCGACCGTTGCCGCCACAGACGTGAAACCGAACTTTCCTAGTCCAAAACTCCCCACTTCCCTGTTTGCAATGACCTTTGGGCCTGTGATAGGGTCAGCCTTCTTTGCAGCACCGGCCGGACGAATTTACCTGAATTTATTGGGTTTTCTTTGTTCGCTGCAATCTTCAAGCAGGGTCAAAAAACAAACCTCGTAATCGAATGAGCTCCGCACAAGTCGCCATTTGACTCTGTGCCTTTTTACAGCCGCGCTAGGCATTTGCCCTTTAGCGCCGACGCGACCGGAGACACATTAAATGGCCAGAGACGACCGTTTTTACGCGTTCATAATCGCCCATACACCCCGCTCAAGTGCTCAAATCCGCAGGTTCTGTGTAGAAAAACGTTCGCTTAGAATTCTTGCGCTCGTTGCAGTAACCGTTTTTTGCGGTTCGCTGTACGGCTTTTACGGGCTGACACAGCAGGCGGCCCATTTGCGGACCGATATGGAAAACCAACGATTGCGCGCGGAAAATGAAAAACAGCGCGTGGAATTGAAGGCGCTGAGCAATCGAGTTGAAGCCGTCGAAGATACGTCGCGCAAACTTGCCGAAAAATCGGGAGTCGTTAACGATCAGATCACGCTTCCCGGAACGGGTGGTCCCGCGTTGCCGCTGGATGAAAGTGGCCTAGCAGCGCTTTCAGGCAAGATGAGCCAGCTCGAAACTAAAATGCGCGCTTACGAGAGCGTCTTGCGTGAGCGCGGGTATACGCCCTCGGTCTGGCCAGTCGTAGGAAAGTTGGAAAGCGGATTTGGCGGAAGAAGAAATCCTTTTGGCGGGAGTTCATACGAGTTCCATTCGGGCCAGGATATCGACGCCGCCCCTGGTGACCCGGTGGTCGCCGGCGCCAGCGGCAAAGTTACCTTCATAGGCTGGCAAAATGGTTACGGCCAATTGATTGTCATCGACCATGGCGGTGGCTTGACGACGCGCTACGGACACCTCTCGCATATCGATGTTTCGCAGGGACAATGGATCGAACGCAGCCAGTTTATTGGCCGGGTCGGTTCGACGGGCCGGTCAACCGGACCGCATCTTCACTATGAAATTCGTATCAATGATGAGCCGGTGGACCCACTGCAGTACCTGCTAACCAGCGCAATACATTAGGTTTTTTTAACTTGACACGAGAAATTGCTTTCATTTAGTATGCGCCGCGTTCAGGGAAAGCCTCTGCAGCAGTCCTAAAGTTTTCGCGATACCAGCTTTACAGCAATGTGTTTTTTAGTAAGCCCCCGTTAGTGTGCATGATGAATCGCGCCAGGAGCGCTGTTCACCATGCATTTTTTGATTGTGCCTCCGTATTCGCTTCCAAGGCGCGTCCGGCTCACAAGCTTTAACCAGGTCGCGCGATAGCCCCAAGGCTCTCGCCCCGTTTTACCGAATCGTTAGGAGGATTCGTGTTATGTCTAGAATAACCGGTAAGGTCAAGTGGTTTAACAATTCGAAAGGCTATGGCTTCATCGAGCAGCCAGGCTCTTCAGACATCTTTGTTCATTACAGCGCCATTCAAGGAGACGGCTTTAAGACTCTCGAAGAGGGTCAGGAAGTTGAGTTCGAAGTGACGCAAGGCCCGAAAGGACCACAGGCAGAAGCAGTGATCAAGATGTAGGTCTCCCCGGCTTGCTCAGCAACGCCACTGACCGCTTCCGGTCTTTCGGTCCGGTAAGCGCTAAAAAAAGAAAGGCAACCACGACGAATCGGGGTTGCCTTTTTTATTTCTAAAATGCGCTCAGCTTTTGTTCAGTCTCTTTCGCCTCGAGCCTTGAAACTCACGTGACCGCCCTCGACATCAATCGAGAACGAAACCTTTTCGCATCCCAGACGTTCTTTGAGGCCGTCAGCTTGCGAAGCTATCAGGCGATGAAAACGCGGAAAGGAAAAATCTTCGATCGGCTCGCCGCAAACCTTCTTTGCTTCCATTAACGCACTATAAAGATTCTTGACCAACTCGACGTCTTTGTGCGCATCGTCGCAAACAAAGCTCGTTTTCTTGAAGCCTTCAACCGCTTGCTGCTTGGCTTGAGCTCTGGCAGCAACCATCGGGTCGCGACCCTCTTCCCGTCCCTGCATTATCCGCCGCCAAAGATCGCGAAAGGCGTTGTAACGCGAGGCCAGTGCGCCGTAGCGATAGCGCTGCGCATAGCTCAACGTCCGATCGTCGCCCAATCGTTTAATCATCGTTTCCACGCGACCTTTCGTATCGTAAGGAGGCCGCTTTGACGCACCATTGAAGAAAACGTCAAACTCGATTTTCAAACGGCGGATGTCTTCCTCGAGACGGGTCAGCTGGTCATCGATCGTAGGCTCGGTCTCACCGACGGTGAACTTAGTTTTTGTTCTTAATTGCGACCGGAAAAGTTTGTTATCGCTCTTTGGCACTAGCTGGATTCTCCTTGAGAGGTGGGAAACGGACGGGAACGCATCGAACCAGACGCGCAACCTGAGTCTAGGGGTTTCAAAAGCAACGTGTCAATAATTATGTAGACAAGCCCGCTTTTTCTGACAATTCAGCCTGAGCCGGTAAAGTTGCCAGCCGCCTAGACAACGGCTATCCTACGAAACCAACAGTCAACTCTTCAAACTCAATGTCCAATCCAGCAACTAGCAGTTTGCGTGCTATCCCTTCAGTCGATCAATTACTGCGCACCGATGAGGCCGTCCAACTTCGCCAACTGGTCGGTATTCAGCGGCTCACGGACATCGCTCGTGAAGTCACCGATCAAATCCGCACGCAAATCGAGTCCGGCAGTTTAAGAGACAGCTCCAGGGACGCGCTGCTTGCAGAGGGAATTCAGCGGCTACAGCAGGCAGGTGCGATCGAGGCACTGCGGGGTTTCACTCGCGTCATAAACGCGACGGGCGTGATCCTGCACACCAACCTGGGACGCGCCCCGCTGTCGGCTGCAGCCCGAACTGCAGTTGCAAAGGAAGCTGCGGGTTACTGCACACTTGAATACGTTCTGAGCACTGGCGAACGAGGCAAGCGCGGCGCCCGAGCCGAAGAATTGCTGGTCCAACTGACGGGCGCGGAAGCTGCGCTGATTGTTAACAACTGCGCTTCGGCAGCACTGCTGGTTCTTACAGTGCTCGCCCATGACGGCGAAACAATCGTGTCGCGGGGAGAACTGGTGGAAATTGGCGGCGACTTTCGCGTGCCGGATGTGATGTCAAACTCAGGCACACGCATGGTTGAAGTCGGCACGACAAATCGGACACGGCTTGAAGACTACAGCCAGGCAATAAACAAAAACACTCGTTTGCTAATGCGCGTTCATCCTTCAAACTACCGCATCGTCGGATTCACCACTTCACCCGACCTTGCCATGCTTTCGTCTCTCGCTCATGAGGTTGGATTATTCCTTTATGAAGATGCGGGCTCAGGCGCGCTCACCGATCTCACAAAATATGGTCTGCAAGATGAACCAATAATAAGCGATTCGATCGCCGCGGGTGCGGACGTGGTTTCTTTCAGCGGAGATAAGTTGCTCGGTGGCCCACAGGCGGGGCTGATTGCCGGGCGCAGCGAAATAATCGAGCGGCTGCGAAGCAGCCCCCTCTATCGCGCTTTGCGTGCAGACAAACTGTGCCTGGCAGCGTTGGAAGCGACGCTTGATGCACACCGGCGCGGCGCACTTGAAGAGATCCCCTTGTTTCAGATGTTGGGATTAAATACCGAAACGATTGAGATACGTGCGCGCAACCTTGCTCAGCAGCTCGCGGAGCTTGTTCCTTCAGCTTTGAAAGTAACCTTGGTCAGCGGCAACTCTGCCGTCGGCGGTGGTTCAGGACCAAATGTGCATCCGCCGACGGCGCTGCTCGCCCTGTCTCATGAAACACTCACCGCGAACGAAATTGAAAGTAAACTCCGCGCAGCTTCGCCTCCTGTCATTAGTCGGATTGCCGATGGTAGCGTGCTGCTGGATTTGCGCACCGTCGACATTTCCGAAGAATCAGAACTGCTAACTGCCTTGAAATCCATCACATCTTAAGATTTCCGGCCAAAATTCAGCGTTTTCGCTGGCTTGCCCATGGCCAACAATGTATAATCGCCACCGGCTTTGCTCCCACGCCAAAGCTCACACTACCGTCCCGCAAGTCAGTCTTTCGCAGTTCGCTCCAGCTTACCAACATTGCCAGTTCCTTCAATCAAATCAGTTTCAACTAACTGCGCCATTGCTGCGCTCTCTGCGGCGATTGGGTTTGCCTTGCTATGGGGCGGTGCATTGGCGCCTGTGCAACACTTGATTCTGCTAACAGCAGCGAACCAGAAACTGTTGCCGTTGTTTTCTAACTTTTGGCTCGGCGCTCTCGCGGTTTTTGCAGCAGCTCTCCTGGCGGCTACGATCGTTGACTGCTTTGGACTCCGCCGTCCGTTGATCTACCTGTCAGGCGCACTCCTCGGGCTGGGCTTGGTGGGCCTCGTCGTCTCATGGATTTTTTCTCGTGACATTTTGTTCGTTCCGCTCGTCGTCGCGGTCTTGGTCAGCGTGGCAGCGGTTCAGTTCAAGCGAGTGCGACGACAAGACAACGAGCTAACCGAAAAATTGCTGGATGCTTCGTGCAGAAGGGGATCCCGAGCTGATGACGGGGACCACCGGCTACTAAGCGGATTGAAATTGCTGGAGACTGTTCTGGCGCCCACAGAAGCGATTGTTTTCCGTCGCGACGCTGCTGGCCGGCTTGTGTCCTCAGCTCGTCTGCGAGCCGCGAGCGGAATCCTGCCTGACACTGAACGAAATTCAGTCTGGCGAGAAGGCGTAAAACTGTGCGAACGTGCAATCGCGACTCGCGAAATCATAGTTGAAAAGGTTGGGCCGGATGAGCCGGCGACGAATATCGCGCTTCCGCTGCGCCACGAAGATCGAACGGTCGGGGCAATCCTCATTCGTGTAAGCCAGGACTTTGATGACGATGATCGCGCCTTGCTGCTCGCCGTTGGCGGGCAAATGGCGCGCAACCTGCAACGTGAACAAGTAGTAAAGACCAAACGGCGCCGAGGTCCTTTGGATTTCCTGTCTGTGACTGCCTCGCGCAAGCGTCTCGACTCGCTCTACGTTCTTAACGGCGCGCTGCTCGAACAGCGTATCGGCATCAACGCATTGTCGGAAATTGGCGACGGCGTCGCCCTGGCTTCCCTGGACGGACGCATCGCATTCGCCAACGAGGTGATGTGCTTGTTCGTCGGCATGAAAGAAGCGGATACCCTCGGACTCAGCATTTTTGATCTGCTCGCTGCATTTCGCACCGATGTGTTCGATGAACCCGCAATTGCTGTCCGGCGCGTGTTGCAAACTGGTCAGGCTTATGAGCATGAACTCCAGTTTACCGAACGCAACGAGACGCTTGGCCTCAGGATCTCCCTGGTGCTCGACGATTCAAAGAAACAGCAAAAGACTCCCCAACCATTGTGTCTGGCCGTAGTCGTAAAGGACCTGACTCGAATCAAGGAATACGAGCAATTGAAAAGCGACATGATCTCTTTGATGTCGCATGAGCTACGCACCCCGTTGACCAGCATCAACGGTTTCGCCGAACTACTCGCGGCTGACGACCAGTTGCCGGAACAAACCAGGGAATTTGTCACGATCATTGCCAACGAGTCGCAACGCCTTTCGCGAATGATTAATACCTTCCTGGCAGTGACGAAGCTGCAGCGCAAGGACAAGCAGGAAGTTTTGAAGATTCCACTGCGACTGGATGAAGTCGTTAGGGAAACGATCGCCACCTTGCAGCCGGTCGCGAAAAAACGGCGCATCCGTTTGGTGGAGCAACCAACCGAACGACTGCCGCCCGTTGCTGCCGACAAGAGCATGATTACGCAAGCAGTCAAGAACCTCGTTAGCAATGCGATCAAGTACAGTCCCGAGCGCACCACCATAACTCTATCAACGGCGCTTGAGGCCGAAGCAGTGCGATTGAGTGTTGAGGACCGCGGTTACGGCATCCCCACGGAAGCAAAGGACAAAGTCTGGGAAAAGTTTTACCGCGTCGTGCGCGAAGGACAGGAAAAGGACGAGGAGTCTACCGGACTGGGTTTATCGTTTGTGCGCGAAGTTGTCGAACAACACGGCGGCACCGTCGGTTTAGAGTCGGAAGTCGGGCGCGGATCAAAGTTTAGTTTTACATTGCCAAGGCTTTAGATTAGCCGCGCAATAACATCGTAATATTTTTCGAACACAAATGTCTCTTGACTGTAAACGCAATTCGAAATAACCTCGGCACTCCCGATTCCTCCTACCAATAACGCCACGTCGTCCGCATATAGCTCAGAGAGATGAGTCTCTTTGATTTCCATGTCCCTCGCACCGTGCATCCCCGCGAAGAAAATAGGAGGCAGAATGTTCTATCCTGGTGTGAAAAGAAAAATTTTTGCAGTTTTCCTTTGCCTCGCTATGTTTTCGGGAAATACGGCGACGCTCAAAACTAAAGCCAACCCGAAGCCACAAGTCGATTCCTTAGTTCTCTCGCAAACCAGATTCGACTTGCCGAACGGCGGCCGAATGTTAACGCTTACCGGCCAATATCAGGTAGGCAACCAAGCCGTCAAGTTACGAGCTAGTAATGTAGCCGGGAACGTTGTAGACATGACGGGTCCCCCGATAGCCGCCAGTTCAGAAGCTTTCGAAGAAGAATGGAAGCCCGAAGAAGACTACTATTATTCTGATTCAGCGATGGATCGATCGGATGGCAGCCCGCTCATGAGGGCCACCTACGAATATCAAGAAGCCGCCCAACGTAGCACTCTGTATATAACGCTTGGCAGCGTCAATCTTGTTTTTGATTTAGATACTGACGAAGCAGGTCCAATCACGGCTGTGGACGAGGATCGGCTGAACGAATGGTTAACCAGCGAAGATGGGCGGCTGGTACGAGACACTAGTATTGCAATCATTCAACAAGCAGATCAGCAAACTTATCCCGAACTACTGCTAAATTATTATGCCGTGGCGATGCTTGTTGATAATGACCCGCCGGCGGAATCGGCAATAAAGATTATGAAGAAGACATCAATGCGCGCGCACCACGCCATCTTTGGGCCAGCGCGCTCAACGCTGAACAATTGTCTTGTTTCCAAAAACGCTTTCACACAATCTCTTTTCGTAAACCGATATACTAACCTGCTCACGCTGGGTCGTCCTCCGCAAGGAAACTGTTTTGGGTGCTGCGGCGTTGGTTGCGCGTGTATTCCCAACCCTTTTGGCGGTGCTATGTACTCAACCCCTTGTGCCAATCATGACAGATGCACACGCGACGCTGGTAGTCGCTTCGCGGGCAGATGCACGGGTGCACTTATCATAGCCATTGTGTATGTCTGGGCAACCTACAAACAGGCATATCACATGTGACGATCTGAAGTTTGCCGTGAATGAAATGTTGAAATCACGACGCAGAGCAATCGCTATAGTTCTGGGCATAGTCTACCCGCTGATATTGACTGTGGTGGTGACGAAACTTCTGGCGCCAGAGTCGCTGCTGTTCTTGCCGTTACTCGCGACCGGATATCTGCTAATTGGAATTATTTTGGGATTTCGCTGGCGGACCGATGCCTGGGTATTGGGCCTATGCTTAATGGCGTTTTGGATTATTGTCCTGATAGGCTCGGTAATACTAACTGATACAGTAGGGTCAAACATAAAAGTGTTCTTTCAGGGTTTTGCGTGGCAACTGTCGGTGATCGTGGCCACATTCGCCGGAATCGCTTTGGGAAGAATTCTCAATGGTCGGCGATTAACGGAATACGATTAGCTCGGTCGGCGCTGTCGTGAATCGCCGCGCGGATCTAAACGCTTCTTAAACGATTAATTGTTCCGCGACAGGAAGGTGCGCCGCAGACGCACCTTTTTTTATTTGAATGCAGCGTCGATTCATAGTCGATGGTGATTTCTTCGCCGGGCCGGATATCGCGCAACGCAATGAATAAAATGTGACCGTAGAGAATCTGCATGAAGGCGTTGGGTTCGCATGAGTGGTTGATGTAATGCGTGCCGTTGCCCCCACGGCTGCCGTCCAGACTCCAACGATCATTGATGGCACAAATGCGCAGTTTGCGGCGCGAGGCCCTGCGGTTTGCTTCGGCGTTTGTGATTCTTTCGCCGGTGTACTCGGCAATTTTTCTTCGATGTTTGAAGGCAGCAATCGCAAAGCATCCCTTACCTTCGATCGCGGATTTTTCGATCGCCAGACCTGGCGCCAGCTTTAGCTTCATGTAAGTTTTGGAATTGTAATACAAACTGATGGCGTTTGGCGGAAACCCTCAAGCTGTACCACAACGTTTCTTTAAGAATTCGCGGTAACGGACCATCGCAAACTAACAGTTTCTTTACACAAGAAATGACCGCCAGGTTTGCACCGGGCGGCCAGCTTTATTCGAAGGACATACTTAATTACTTTAACTTAAAACTTCGCGCGATCGAATCTGTTTGATTGCGGATGCGGGCGAGTTTGTCGCGCAAGCCGGTGAAGCGCAAAGCATAGATCGTGCGATTGTCAGCTTGCAGATAATAGATGCGGCCCATCATCGGTTTGCCCGCTTTGGTAAACTCATAGGAAGCGGTCACCCCACTGAGTCGGCCTGAAAATGGCTCCTCCTGTTTACCTTGAACGAAACCCGGAATATATCGCAGCTTCTGGTCCTGATCTCGTCGGGCTACATCCGAAGGTGTTGTGCCCGCATCGACAATCTCTTTGCGAATTTGCAGGAAGCCGTCCATACGATCACCGTAAACGAATTCGGCGCGCTCGCGAGCGGTATCGGGTTCCGAAATCGATTTCCACTGGCTGGAAGGAAGCTCAATAGAGTATTCGCCCTGATCGCTAACCTGAGTTTCCTGAGCCAACCCGGCTACCGCGCTTGCCGCAAGCAGGATCAAAACCAGCAAAGCCGTTAGGTGTTTCATTGAATACATTTTCCGCTCTTTCATATTTGTTGGAATGTTTGAGGACCTGGCAGCCAATTGACTATGGCAATTGTCTCAAACATTCGGATGCTACCGGAGAGTGTCATCGTTGTCTGCCTCGGCTGAAAGCCAGCATCAATCAGGCTTTAGCCGCTTCTATTATCTCTCGTTGCCTGGCGATTAGTGTTACCAGACCGTCGGTCGCCAGCCCCAACAGACTGTCCATCTGCGTGCGCGAAAAAGGCTCGCGCTCGGCAGTCCCCTGCACCTCGATGAAACGGCCGTCGCCGGTACAAATTACATTCATATCAACTTCCGCGCGCGAGTCTTCATCGTACTTCAGATCAAGCAACGGGGTGTTTTCCACCACGCCAACGCTGATGGCGGCCACTTCATTGGTGATGATATTTCGTTGAATTTTTCCCGCCGCCAACAGCCGTTTTACGGCCAGCGCGAAGGCGACGTAAGCGCCGGTTATTGCCGCCGTGCGAGTCCCACCGTCAGCCTGCAAGACATCACAGTCAAGCGTAATCGTTCGTTCACCGAGCAATCGCATGTTGGCCGCGGCCCTGATACTCCGTCCGATCAGGCGCTGGATTTCATGTGTGCGGCCGGATGGACCACCGCGTCCTGTTGCGCGTGCGGTTCGTTGTTGTGTAGCTCGTGGCAGCATCGAGTACTCGGCCGTGATCCAACCCTGTCCGCTGTTACGAAGAAATGGCGGCAACCGCTCATCTATTGAAGCAGAACAAATCACCCGCGTCTGGCCCATCTCGATCAGCACGGAACCCTCCGCGTAGGGCAGAAAGCCAGGAGTGATTTTCAGCGGCCGCAACTCGTTAGCGGCGCGGCCATCAGTACGTACGTAGCTCATCGTGTCCCCAAACTTCTACAGCTTCCAGCACCGATGGCGCTGTGCCCAAAAATCGTTCTGCTACTTTCGCGAATCGTTCCGCCGCGTCGGTAACATAAAAGTGATCGAGATCGTCGCAGAGCCGCCGCTCTTCTAGTTCCCGCGTCGTTTGCGAGGCGCGAAGTTGCTTGGACTCCAGCAACGATCGCACTTCCACGGCAGCGGCTTCGCCGGAATCGATCAAAGGAATGTCGCCGACGACCTCGCTAATCAAACCGCGCAGAATCGGATAGTGAGTGCAGCCGAGGACCAATGCCCCGAGATCTGCTTTTCTCAAATCCTGTAAATATTGTTCCGCAACGGATCGCGCGACCTCGCTATTGGCCCAGCCTTCTTCCGCCAGCGGCACAAACAAGGGACAGGCGCGCTCGATGACTTTCGTGTGCGGATCGATCTGGTTAATTGCTTTCGCGTAGGCGCCGCTTTGCACGGTCGCTTCGGTAGCAATCACGGCGATTGTTTTCCCGCGGGCGATTTCGACAGCCGCGCGAGCGCCGGGTTCGATCACGCCGACAACTTGAATGTCTACCGCGTTGCCAATTGCGGGCAGCGCCAAGGCCGAAGCAGTATTGCAAGCGACGACGAGTAACTTAATACCCTGCGCCTCGAGAAATTTCGCGTTCTCAATTCCATACCGCTCGACTGTCGCAAGTGATTTGGTGCCGTAGGGCACGCGCGCCGTATCGCCCAGGTAGACGAAACGCTCGGCGGGCAACCGTTCGTGCAGAGCGCGATACACAGTCAGGCCGCCGACGCCGCTGTCAAAAATGCCGATGGGAAGCTGCGAATTTCGGATTGCGGATTGCGGATTTCGGATTGCGGATTTCAAGTCAGCTTCCAGAGTCAGATTTCAAATCGAATTCTTTCCAAGTTCGCGTCGTTTTCAAATCCGAAATTCGAATTCCGAAATCCGCAATTCAAAGAATGGTGGAGGCGCCGAGAATTGAACTCGGATCCAAGAGTCAACGCCGAAAAACTCTACATGCTTAGTCACTTCTCTTCTTTCCCCGATTTTCATCGGGAAAAATTTCGCTCAACGCAGAGTAAGTGAAGTGACAAGACCGCCGCGAGAGCTAGTCCGACTTTAGTCTCGCGCAAACCCACGGACCGAAGATTCGCGCCAGCTTATCTGAGTGACATCTCCCTCCGCGCGCATAAGCAACTTGCGGTGAGACGCTCGCGGCTAATTAGGCAGCGAGTGCAAACTCATTAGAGTTGGCAATTGTTTTTTCCCTACGCTTTTTAACGAGCTGCATAAGGTAGCCCGGCATGGCATCCGTCGGTCGCCAGAAACTCCTGTCGAAGCCTGTCGCCCCCGTTCGCTAGAAGATTATAGGTCATGGAACGCGATCTGTCAGGTTGGTGTATTAGACTTCAAAATTGCGCTCCGTGAGCTTACATGCGTCGTCCAAAATTCGAAATCGCGATCCCGTTGCGATGACTCATGGAAGCCGGTTCATTCATTATCGTGGCTACAGCAGCTCTCTCCATCTTCGCGGATCGCGACGCAGGTCCATTACGGCTGTGATAAGAATTTCATCAGGTCGAATTTGATAAAGCACTCCGAATGGAAACCGGTGAGTGCGGCATCGTCTGGTTCGCGCAGAGATAGGATGCCAAGCGTGAAAAAAACGCAGGATCCGTTCGATGGTGGCATCAATCTCGTCGAGAAAGACGGTGCCGAGTCCGTTTTCTGTCTGTTCGTAGTAAAGAGTTGCTTCCTTCAATTCAGAAAGCGCGGCGGAGGTAAATCTGTACCTCGTCATTTCCGGAGAGACGAACGAAGTTCTTCGATTGCGGCGGCACCATCAACGGCGGGTAATTCGCCGCGTTCAAACGCGTCGATTCGATTTTCCGATTCCGCGGCCCAGTTCGCTTCGATTTCTTTTATGTGTTCCGCGTCGAGACTGTCCCAGAGCAGATCAATCAGCGAGGCTCGTTCGGCGGGTTCGAGCTTTTGAATCTCGCTCTGAATGGAGGTAAGGCTCATGACTGAAATCATCATGGTAATCCTTTGTGCTGTCAAGAACTGCTGATGGAGAGTGAATTAATTAACCGCAAGCTCCGGCACGAGATCGTCTTCGTATTTCTCGATCAGTACGCCGACGATTTCCATGAGCGATGCGAATGGGTGGGATTCGTTTTCGCCAACTTCATCGATCAGCGAATCGAGTAGTGAAACGAGTTGTCGATACTCTTCTTCAGAATGCGGCACGTAGATCTTGTTTTCTAATGACGACCACGCATCCGCGGTCTTGCTCATATCGAGGCTCTGCATATTCGTCCCTTTCCGCGCTAGCTTAGAGGTCTTCTGGCCATCAGCAAAGGTTTGTGTAGGAACGGACAGGAATCACTGCTTACAAGAGCACTTGCAGCAACGAGATTTGGGGCTATCCTAAGTTATAATCTTCGTCCCTGGATTGGAGGCAAAAGTTGAACACTGTGGAATTCCACGTTGCCTGGCGAGGGCGCATCAAGCAAGGTTATTCTGTAGCTGGTTGGCATCTGAAATATCGCAAACTCGCATCCTGAAATAGTCGCAAACGCGCATTATTATTAACCGCAAAGGCTGAAATTATGGCTGATAAATTTCCCGGCTCGAAGCTAAAAGCATATTCCCCAAAGGCAATTGTTAATGCGCCGCCCGAGCAGCGTAAACATATTCTGCGGCGGTTCTGGCTGCCGGCAGTTCTGATTCTGGCGCTGGCAGCCGGCGGTTTGACTGGCATCATTGCCGCTTATGAACTCAACTACTCGCGGGCTGCCAACGAAGTTGCCGCGCTCGCAACCTATCGCCCAAGCGTGGTCACGCGGGTCTATGCCGACGACGGCGAAACTGTGATCGGCGAGTTTGCGCTCGAGAAACGCATTCCGCTTAAGTACGAAGAGATTCCACTGGTCATGAAGAATGCAATTCTCGCCGTCGAGGACGCGCGTTTCTACGATCACGTCGGCATCGATCCGATTCGCATCATTGGTGCGACCTGGAAAAATCTCACCAGCGATAAAGTCGAAGGCGGCTCAACCCTGACTCAGCAGCTCGCAAAAAATCTTTTCCTCTCAAAGGAGCAAACCCTCAAACGAAAAATGAATGAGTGGGCCCTGGCTCTTCAAATCGAACGCTATTACACCAAGAACCAGATCATGGAGCTTTACGCGAATCACATTTTTCTTGGCGCCAACGCGTACGGGGTTGAGGCGGGAGCCGAAACATATTTCGGCAAGCAGGCAAAAGACCTGACGATTGGCGAAGCGGCGTTGCTCGCCGGAGTACCAAAGGCGCCGAGTGAATATTCTCCTACCACGAATCCGACGCGCGCCAAAGAGCGCCGCGATCTCGTGCTCGACTTGATGGCGAAAAATGGTTTCGCAACTCAAGCCGAAGTCGAGGCTGCAAAAGCGAAACCGATCCAACTCGCCGACACGGCGTATTACGGCTCGCAGCCAAAATCAACTGCGTTCGATTATCCGGTTGAATACGTGCGGCAGGAGCTTGAAGACAAATACACAACGCGTGTGGCCCAGGGTGGCTTGTCCGTCTACACCACCATCAATGTCGCAGCGCAGAAAAAAGCTTATGAGGTCGTGCGCGCCGGGTTGCGCCGTTATGACAAGTCTCATGGTGGCTGGCGCTCGAGCTACCGCTTAATTCCGACGTCCGCAAACAATGGCCAGCCGACTGCGCAAGAGATTGCGAACTACAAAGATCCGGATTGGTACGGAAATGATTTTCAGCAAGATCGTTTTTTATCCGGCCTGATAAGCAAGGTGGACCGCGCGAAGAATGAAGCGACGATCAGGTTTGGTAATTACACGGCTACCGTCGGTCCGGCCGATATGGGGTGGTCCAAGCGGCAGCCGAAGGACGAATTAAGGCCGGGCTATCTCGCGGAATTTCAAATTCAGGAAGTAGATAAGAAGAGCCGCCGCTTAAAGGTAGAGCTGACGCAAGTTCCTGCCGTGGCCGGCGCGATGATGACGCTGAATGCGAAGACCGGCGAAATGGTCACTATGGTTGGTGGTTACGATTTCTACGCCACGAGCAAATTTAACAATGCGACGCAGGCTTATCGACAAACCGGTTCGGCATTCAAACCTTTCATTTATACCGCCGCCGTCGAGTGGGGCATGACGCCGGACACGACCGTCAGCGGCGCGCCTATCAGCATCGGCAACTGGCAACCACATAACTATGACGGCTCGGCAGGTAGCGGCGACATGCCACT
>DNND01000147.1:36680-36958 GCA_003488005.1 Blastocatellia bacterium
GCACTGAAGATGGCGCTCGCCAAGTCGATGAACGTTTGCGCGGTCCACCTGCTGCAAACGGTTGGCATTCAAACTGGAGCACAAATGGTCAGGCGATTCGGCATCAAGGTCCCCATGGCGCCGTATCTGCCGTCGGCGCTGGGCGCCACAGAGGTTCCGTTGGACCAGATGGTTTCTGCTTACTCTTCGTTTCCGAACAAAGGAATTCGTGTCGAACCGCACATGATTCGCCGCGTGCTTGATCGCGACGGCGCCGTGCTCGAAGAATGGGAGAAGAC
>DNND01000147.1:37249-37422 GCA_003488005.1 Blastocatellia bacterium
GTGCTCGAAGAATGGGAGAAGACGACTTACAAAGTCGTCAACGAATATGTTGCGTTGACTATGGTTTCGATGATGCGAGGCGTGGTTGAGTTTGGAACCGCGACGGCGGCGCGTTCGCTGGGCGTGCCGCTCGCGGGCAAGACAGGCACTGTCAACGATCACACCGACGTTTG
>DNND01000147.1:37707-38238 GCA_003488005.1 Blastocatellia bacterium
GTCAACGATCACACCGACGTTTGGTTTATCGGTTACACGCCGACATACGTAACCGGCGTGTGGATGGGTTATCCCGGTAGGAAAAGACCGCTGGGAAATGAAATGACTGGCGGCGTCGGCGCGCTTCCGTTCTTCATCGATTTCATGAAGGACTACTTAAAGGACAAACCTAAAGAGGATTTTGCGAAGCCGACCGCGATGCCTGAGGACATGAAGGAACTTTTCCGTCAGCGCCAGCGAGAACTACAGGCGGAGCGCGCGCAGTTTAATGAAGACGCTGCCAAGACGGAGGAAGACCAAACTACTGCGACACCCACGACTACTGGCGAGCCAAAGCTCGAGCAGATGACTCTGCCGCCGCCCCCAAAAACCGAAGAGGCTCCACCGCCGCCAGCACGAACGGAGCCAGTGACCCCTCACGTTGATAGTCCGCCGCCAGCAGTGACGCGACCACGCGAAGTCGATCCGACGAAGAAGAAAGGCAAGAAAGGCGGGGACGAACCGCCCGGATAAGGATGAAGGCGGAAGGAT
>DNND01000147.1:38551-43815 GCA_003488005.1 Blastocatellia bacterium
AGGCGGAAGGATGAAGGATGAAAGTCAATTTCTCCTAGCGCACTTTAAGTCGTCCTTTAATCTTTACTGCTTTTACTATTGTCACTAGAATTGCAATTAATTCTTCGGCTTCCTCGTGCAAAGGCTGCAATCGTTTTTGAGCAATCACCTTTGATTCTGCCATAAGCTCTAACCAGTAAGTGGTTTCGTCGAGCTCTTGAAGAGCGCCTTCGATCTTGCTAATGAAGTCCGCGTTCGACTTCGCGCGCCTCGCTTCACGGTAATGGGCTCCAACGGATGTTCCGGACCTCAGTATTTGATTTCCAAGAACTCTCGTGACGCCGTGTTCTGGTATGGCTGAGTACAACCGAATGATTCTTAAAGCAAATTGTTTTGTTCTTTCCCCTAAATTCTTTTCCATCGTGCGATCTCCTAAGCGTAAAGATCGGCTCAAGGGAAGCCGTCGGGAATAGCGGCTGTGTTTCTCTTTTATTCATCCTTCATCCTTCATCCTTCGTTAAGATCTTCTCCAACGCATACGGCAACATCCGGCGCCACCAGGGCCAATCGTGATTGACGTCTGCTCCCCAAAGATCAAGCGTGTGCGGAATTCCTTTCGCCTCAAGCATGTCGGCAAGGTGTTGACTGCGCTCCGGCGCTTCGTATGAACCTTTGCCCGAAAGAATGTAAATCGCTTCCGCCTTTTGCAGCAGCGGCAGGTAGTGATCGTCATTGAGGTTTGGCAAATAGTCGGCCGGGTTATTGAAATAAACGTTGTCGTCGTAAAAACCTTTCAAGTACGAGCGCACGTCGTAACTGCCGCTCATCGCAATCACGCCACGAAAAAGATCGGGATGTTTGAAGTACTCATTCGCTGCCAGAAATGCGCCGAGGCTGGCTCCGGTTGTGAGCGGTTGCGCGTTTTCATCGCCGGAATCCTTTCGTATCATCGGCAACACTTCAGCAGTGACGTAACGATCGAAGCGCGTTAACAACTCGGCTTTCAAGTTTGCCGGCATTTGCTCGTTCAGCAGGCTGTAACGATTGACGCTGTTAATCGAATAAGCGCGAAGACGCCCAGCTTCGATCAGCGGCTTTATCGCATCCACCAGGTGAAATCGCTCGTATTCGAGATAGTCCGCGGCCGCGGTGGGAAACATCAAAAGCGTTTGACCGGCGTGCCCGTAGGCTACCAGCGGCATTTCCGCGTTCAAGTTTTGGCTGTACCAGGATGTTATTCGACGCTCCATACAAGCCTTTCGCTGGCGGCGCAACAAAGGCCGTCATCAGTGGATTTTATTTGAGAATTTTCGTGCGAGATATTCTCGCAGTTCGGCGCGTCGCGCAAGTTTAGAACGACCGTTCGAAGCGCGAGCGTTTAGGTCGCGACGCGAGCGCTTGCAAAGCAAGGTCGGCGATCGATCACCGGGTGGTTCCCAGTTTCAGCAGTCTCTCTGTGAGTTCTCTGTGTTCTCGGTGCCTTTGTGGTGAATAAGCGACAGGAAAAACGCATCGTGGAAGAATGAGGACATGCGGAATATTTGGGGTGGGGCCTTCCTTGACGCTCATGATCCCATCTGTTATAAAAATTTCTTCGCGCTATCGCACAGGTTTTGGCTGTGCGAGCGCATATTCCGCAGTAGCTCAATGGCAGAGCATCCGGCTGTTAACCGGAGGGTTGTAAGTTCGAATCTTACCTGCGGAGCCAAAATTCCCAATAAAAAAGGCCACTGCGATAGTGGCCTTTTAGTTTGTGCCGTGACCCTCGGGCTCGTCCCATAGGTACGAAATGTTTATTGAACATACGAAGCCCAAAGATTTCTCCTCGCTCCAGTGGAGCGAAATGGACGCTCATAGTTATTCCTGTCACAAGTGGACCATCCAAGCCCGACAAATCAGGAGGAGTTGAGTTTCGCTGTGCGCTTTCTATTTACCATTCACCATTTAACATTTACCCCTCTCAACTGTGCAGGTCGGCTTTCGCGTCTATCTGCGGAAGGGCGATGCGTTGCCTTGCCGCTCTGCTTTCAACAGCACGCGACGCAAACCCCAAAACGCCGAGTACGATGGAAACGATTCCCAGCGCATTGGTTAGTTCCGGACCGCAGGCCGGGCAACCAACGCCACCGGGGGTGATCATTAACCCGCCGATAAATATGATCCACGCCCAAGCCAGCGGGCCGACCCAGCGCCACAATTTTTTCTTACCCATCTTCAGCGGGCCAGGCCAGATCCCCGAATTCACGCTCGGCAGATCCTGCGCCGACACGGCGTTCCACGGCGCATCGTCGTTGGGTGGCCAGACGTCCGGCACGGCTGAAAGATCCAATACATAAATGTCGTTGAAGGGCAACGGGCGGGTTGGTCCACCCCAGGGAGTCGTCGTGCGATTGACCTGAATATGAAGATGCGGCTCGGATGAGTTTCCAGTGTTGCCGGCAAGACCCAGCACCTGTCCCTGGGTGACCGTAGCGCCCGTGCCATCTGGATTTGGACCGGAGGTGAGAACTGGATTCAGCGTGCCCGCCTGAAAATGCGCATAGAGCGCGAGGTCGTCGCCATGCTGAATGTAGAAGTGATTACCTTCGACTGGATTAGGGGTCGGGATGGGAAGTCCCGGAGGCGTGTTGGCCGCCATACCGTCGTTGAACTGGACCACGACGCCATTGGCCATCGCGTAAATCGGCTTGGCCCAAATGTGGTAGCTCTGGTTTTTTGTGTTGTCGCTTCCCGGCACGGATGTAGGCCAATTGTTGTTGGCTGAATCGAACGCGCGAATGAGCAGGTCATAGGCGAACAACTGCGTTCCGCCACCAGCCGCTCCGTGCGCGGCGCTGAGTCCGGTCCAAAACTCACCCTTGCTGAGATCAGCGGACCGGCCCGGGAACGAATAACCACCGTCGGTCGCCGGACTCTGGTATTGGCCCAGCGTCAGATCCACTTCCGCCGGATCGCTGAAGTTGTCGCAAAACAGTTTGAGCTTAATTGCTCCGGGAGCCGGCACCGGCAGGATGATATTGTTAGCAGGTCCGAGGATCCCGAAGAACCATTGCAGCGTCTGTGACGGAAGGATCGGCAGATCAGCGATGATCGGCGACGGGCTAACGCTTGGCGGTCCCACAAACGAAACCTTTACCTGATTCAGATGGACTGTTGCTGCTTCATTGTTAGTGATCGTCAGTATCAGCGAAAGCTGGCCGTTTGCGGATTCGTTCGACGATTTTGCGGCCAGGGCTCCGTAGACGAGCGAGCCAGCCTCAGCAGGCTCAGCGATAACAGTGAGATTTGGTGCGCTCATGGTTTTCCTTTCAAAGGTGGTGTGAAAATAGCGCCGCTCTAACCGAGAGGGGCCTAGAGGGTAGGCGGACTTTGTCACAAAGCGTCGCCGGTTGTCCATCATTTGCCAACGCGCTTGAGCAAGAAGGACAACGCTCTTTCAATTACGCCGGTAGTGACCTAATTTCGTTTTTTGTAAAAATTGGGGTACTACTTTACGCCGGCATGATGTCGGTAACAGGAGTTTAGGATCTTCTTTGTGAGTAGCGAGAAGTCACGCTATGGTTGTCGCTCCTGGTTTTCAAGGTCCAAGATCCAAAGTCCATTAATTTATTTGGCGAGCGCCACGACAAGCTAAAGCTTATCGGGCACCAAACACACGAGGGAAAAAAATCATGACAGAGAGCAATACAAACACTATCCGACTCCATCGAGTGGTCCAGGCGCCGCCCGAGCGAGTTTACCGGGCATTCCTTGATGCGAACGCGATGGTGAAATGGCTGCCGCCTAATGGATTCACGGGCCAGGTTCATCACCTCGATGCAAAAGTCGGCGGCACTTACCGGATGTCCTTCACCAATTTCACCACCCAAAAGAGCCACTCCTTCGGTGGCGAGTATCTTGAGTTAACGCCAAACGAACGCATCCGCCACACTGACAAATTCGAGGACCCGAATCTGCCCGGAGAAATGCAGACGACGATTACTTTCCGGCAAGTATCGGTCGGAACTGAATTGACTGTGGTCCAGGAAGGCGTGCCCGCTGTTATTCCGGCTGAGGCTTGCTATCTCGGTTGGCAAGAATCGCTAACGCTGCTCGCGAAACTGGTCGAAGCTGAGATTCCGGATTAGACCTATGCTGCGCACCTTCTCCCTAACCCTTTCCCAAAGGGAGAGGAGGTGCATGCACTCATCAATGCTGGACCTTTCCTGAATAGCGACGCAAGGAAATCCGCATGCGGCTTTGCCGCCTTCCGTGCGGTAAGCCTATGGCCTACCGGCGGACCGCAATATTGCCGAGGCTGTGCCTCCGCCTATGTTGTTGCCTATTAGAAGTTGAGAGCCGAGGCACAGCCTCGACGATAAAAACCTGCTTACGGTAAGCCATAGGCCTTACCGTACGGAGGGCGGCAAAGCCGCTCGACTTATTAACTGAGCACGGCGTTTGGGGCATAGCCTCAAGAATAAATATGGAGGGCCGGAAGGGCAGAGCCCTTCCGCACATCAGACGGCAAAGCCGGGGCCGTTCGGACCAAACGATCCAACCGACAACCTAACTTCGATTTCTGTACTGCCGAGTCAATCGGGAGTATGCTGCAATCCATAAAATTTCAATAAAGCGATTTCAATAACGTGATCAAGTGCGGACAAGTTTGTGGCGTGCAAGGAGCCGCAATCTTCTCTGAAGCTATAGGTGCCGCGTTAGCGATAGATGCCGCGTTTCGATCGCCCGGCTAACCAGCTACCACCCCACTCGGTCTGCCCGCGCGGGGACCCCGGCGGCCAAGACCTGATTCAGCGCTAATCGTGGCGCAGGAATCGAAACTAAAAGGAGCACACAATGAAACAACCAGACGACAGATTGCGCCGTCGCTTTCTCAAGGAGAGTTCGATGTTAGGTCTGGCAGTCGTGCTCAGCCCAGGGACGATCGCCGAGGCATTTGCAAATTCGAAATCCAAGACTACTCAAAAGGAGGAAACCATGACCCAAACCAGTGCGACACAACCAGCCAGCGATCAGACGGCTGACAAAACTGCCATTCGGCCCTTTCAATTCAATTTTCCCGATGCGGAACTTACCGATCTGCGCCGGCGCGTCAACGCGACCAAGTGGCCAGAGCGAGAACTGGTCGCGGATGCATCGCAAGGCGTGCAGCTCGCGACGATGCAGAAACTCGCGCGCTATTGGGGAACGGATTACGACTGGCGCAAGGGCGAGGCGAAATTGAAAGCCGTACCGCACTTCATCACGGAGATCGATGGGCTCGACATTCATTTCATTCACGTTCG
>DNND01000109.1:0-11180 GCA_003488005.1 Blastocatellia bacterium
ATCATGAACATCATGCTGGTGTCAGTGACGGAAAGAACCAAAGAGATTGGCATACGCAAGTCGCTGGGCGCGCGGCGAGTTGATGTCCTTAAACAATTCCTGGTGGAGGCCGTGACGTTGTCAGCGATCGGCGGCGCGGTCGGCGTACTGCTGGCTTGGATCGTCGGAATGATAATGACGGCAATCTTTTTCCCTACCTATCTATCGCTTGGCGCAATCCTGTTCACGATATTTGTGTCAGGTGGAATTGGCATTCTTTCGGGAGTGTTCCCGGCTTGGAAAGCGGCGCGACTCGATCCGATCGAAGCGCTGCGAGCGGACTGACGGGAAAGTCGGCAGTCGGCAGGGGCAGACGGCAGGAGCAAACGGCAGCGGCGGTCGCCAGGAACAGTAACGAACTTAGGAGAAGCAGTATTTATTCTTATCCTGCCGACTGCTGCTGCTGACTGCCGACTTTAACGGTCAACACCAATGTAAGGACAGTGTAATGAAACTTATCCGCAGCGATATTTACGAAAATCTCAAGATGGCCCTGGCCACCTTGCGCGCCAACAAACTGCGGTCTTTCCTGACGGTCTTTGGCGTGATGATTGGCGTGATCACCGTGATGTTGATCTCTTCAATCATCAGCGGCGTGGATACGGCGGTAAAAAAAGAACTCGAGTCTTACGGCACGAACTCGATCTTCATCAGCAAGTATAATCCGGGCATTCACATCGGAAGACTTTCGCGCGAAGAGCGAATGCGAAAAGATCTCACCTACGATGACGCGGTGGCATTAACGCAATTGCCGGCGGTCGAGCTTTCGGTTCCCTTTCTCGACATCGGTAACAACTTCTTCGGACAGAAAATCCTGGTGTCGAGCCCCGGAAAGACTTCCGCTGCCGTTGCCTTGCAGGGCACACTGCCGGATTTCGAACGCGCCGGAACGCAGATTATTAAGGAAGGACGATTCTTCACACAGTACGAAAATGACAACAACGAAGAGGTTGCGGTCGTAGGCTCGTCCGTAGGGCAGGATTTTTTTCCTTACGGATCGCCGGTGGGCCAGGAGATTGGAATCGGTGGACGGCAATTTCGCGTTGTCGGTGTTTTGGAAAAGCGCGAGCAGTTTCTGCTGGGCGGTGGCGACGATGATCAGAACAACATCATTTACGTGCCCTTCAACGTAGCTCGAAAACTTAAGCCCGGTTCCAACGATGTCTACGTCCAGGCCGTGGCACGGAAGGGCATGATGGATGAAGCGTTGGATCAGATCACTGATCTATTGCGAGTGCGGCGGCAAGTGCCTTTTGGGAAGCCCGATAATTTTGGACTGCAAACAGCCGAGCTCTTCCTCAGTAGTTTTCGTTCGATCTTGAGCGGTGTGGCGATTGCGATGGTGGTCATTTCGTCAGTCGGTTTGATGGTTGGCGGCATCGGTGTGATGAATATCATGCTGGTTTCGGTTACCGAGCGAACACGCGAGATTGGTGTGCGCAAAGCTATCGGCGCTCGGCGCAGCGACATCATGTGGCAATTTTTGATCGAGGCCGCGACGCTCACCGGGTTCGGCGGGTTGGTTGGGCTATCAATCGGTTGGCTGCTGACTTTTCTGCTGCGTTTGTTGCTGCCCTCTTATGTGCCGCTGTGGGCGCCCATCGGCGGCTTTGTGGCGAGCGTGGGCATCGGTTTGATCTTTGGCCTGTGGCCGGCATGGAAAGCAGCGCGGCTGGATCCGATTGAGTCGCTGCGGTACGAGTAAGCCTTAAGGGTGTAGGGGTTTGGGTGTAGGGTTTAACAAAGGCAAAGACTCGATACCTACACCCAAACCCCTACGCCCCTTTTCCTACACCCTACACCCTAACCCCTACACCCTTTTCTCTTACATCGCGCCGCCGGTAATACTCGCGAAAGCGCAGCGCATGATCACTCCGATAATCCAAATAGTCAGCACAATTCCCCAAGCAGCGCCTGAAGACATCTTGCCGACTTTCTTCAATCCCAAAGCCGCCAGAAATAATCCGTAAAACGCAAAGAGGTCGATTGAACTCAACAACGTTCCCATCACCGGCGCTGCCTTTGAGTCAATCAACAAGCCCAGGTTCGCCTGGACCAAGCCGCGCCGCGAAGCGTGCACAATGTCGTAATCGTCCGGCGACTTCAGAAACAGCAGAATAATATTCAAAAGCATCGAAATAACTATCGGCGGCATGCTCGAGTAAGTCCAAACTGACAGCGCCTGTTTGTAGCGGAGCTGGCGGCCCATCAACATTGAGCCAAGCAGGTACAAGGCCGCGCCGACTGCGATGATGAGCGCCACGACGATGATCGGCGAGACGTAGTAGATGGCTTTGACCACCGGACTGGTCTGCACGCGGATCGCCTGCTCCTTCTGCTCCGGAGTCATTTGCGCTGACTGCGGCGAGCTTTCTATAGCTTCCGTTACCATTCGCTCAAAGCCAACGCGTTGAAAAAACAGCGTCGTAAACGCGAGCAGGAAAATGGTGGAGACGATTGCTGCCGCGAGAAAGCGCGGACGTTCGCGCAAAGACTCGAACACACGGCTGGGCTCAAAGAAAATGCCGGTTAGAGTTTGTCCCGTCGACATGGTTGCTGCGCCTGTCGTTTCGGAAACCGGCTGCGAGGGTGGCGGTGGTGGCACAAAGTCGTTGCTGTTGGGATCGCTCATTTGTTAATCCTCCGTTTGTTGAGAGAGGACGGGGAGACAAACATCCGTCCGATTCCAAAGAATATTGCTAGTTACGGCGATGATACGCGAAGTTCCTCTGCGAAGTTTCAAGGCGGAACTCAGCTTCATTTCAGCCAGACTAATCTAATCGTGGCCGCCTGACCCGAAGTTCAGAGTACAAGCTTTAGCTTGCGGCTTCGGCCTGTTCAAAACCTCAACCTAAAGGCTGGACTCTGAACTACTAGCTTTGTCCCACCCGGGTACGCGAATGCAGGCCACACTATGTCCCGGCAAGACTTCGCGTAACTCTGGATCGATTTGCGCGCACTCGTCAATAGCGATTGGACAGCGTGTACGAAAGCGGCAGCCGGACGGCGGATTGATCGGCGTGGGCACGTCGCCCCCCAGCACAATGCGTTCGCGTTTGTGTTTTGGATCGGGAATTGGAATGGCGGAAAGCAACGCCTTCGTATAAGGGTGCAATGGCTGCGCGTAGAGGTCCGCTGCGGTAGCAATTTCAACGATGCGGCCGAGATACATTACCGCGACACGGTTTGAGATGTGTTCGACAACCGCCAAGCCGTGTGAAATAAAAAGATAAGCAAGCTTGTATTCCTTCTGTAGATCCTGAAGCAGGTTGACTACCTGGGCTTGCACTGAAACGTCGAGCGCCGAAACGGGTTCATCCGCGACAATCAGTTTGGGATTGAGTGCCAGGGTTCGCGCGACGCCAATGCGTTGACGTTGCCCGCCGGAAAACTCATGCGCATAACGCTTGCTGTAATCGGGATTCAAACCGACCCGCTTCAGCAGTTCCGCGACTCGTTCGCGTCTTTCTTTCTTGGTGCCTATGTTGTGAATGACGAGCGGCTCGCCGACGATGCTGCCAACTTTCATGCGCGGGTTTAGTGAGGCATAAGGATCCTGAAACACAATCTGCATCTCGCGGCGCAGCTCGCGCAGTTCATGCTTGCCGAGTGAAACTACATCGCGCCCTTCAAACGTTATCTCGCCGGCAGTTGGCTCGATCAAACGCAAAAGACAACGCCCGACGGTTGATTTGCCGCAGCCCGACTCGCCGACCAACCCCAATGTCTCGCCGCGAAAGATTTCAAACGACACGCCATCGACAGCGCGCACCACATCGTCGCTGCCCTCAACGGGAAAATGCTTTACCAGTCCCTTTACCTTGACGAGTGTGTCGCGTGAGCTTGTAGGTGACATTAGTTGAGCTGTTTGAAATGAATTTTCCATTTACCATTTACCATTTCGCATTTGCTATCGAAGCGCAAACCAGACGCTGAATTCTAAATCCGCGATTGTCCCTGTCCACGTTTTTCGTGGCGGCTGAACAGTAACTGAAATATCAGCTACCGAATATCTGCGATGGCAAATGAAAAATGGTAAATGGTAAATGGTAAATCGTCTTTTTAGAGCTGTTTCGACTCGCCTTCAACTTGATGGTCCGCAGCCACAGCCGCCGCCAAATCAAACAACACGCAGCGCACTTTCACTCCACCTTCAAGATCATAAAGCGGTATCTCTTCCGTTGTGCAGCGCGGCAGGCGATACGGACAGCGCGGCGCGAAATGACAACCGGGCGGCAGATCAGTCGGACTCGGCACCGTACCTTCAATAGTCTCCAGGCGTTCAGCTTTAGTCGCAAGCGCACTGGTGAGTTTGGGAACTGAACGCAGCAGGCCTTCAGTGTAGGGATGCCGCGGGCGCGCGAACAATTCTTCAACCGGCGACTCTTCAACGATGCGGCCGGTGTACATCACCGCAACTCGATCGGCAACTTCAGCGACGACGCCAAGATCGTGAGTTATTAATAGCACCGCCAACTCGCGATTCTTTCTTAACTCATTCAACAACTCAAGAATTTGCGCCTGGATGGTGACGTCCAACGCTGTCGTCGGCTCGTCGGCAATCAAAAGTTTTGGATCACAAGCCAGCGCCATCGCAATCATCACACGCTGGCGCATGCCGCCCGAAAGTTGATGCGGATAATCCTTAATGCGTCGGGCTGGATCGGGAATCGAGACTTCGCGCATCGCCTCGATAGCCGCTTCGCGCGCTGCTTTACGCGAAAGTTTGCGGTGCAGTCGCAGCGCTTCGGCAATCTGCTCGCCGACAGTGAAGACCGGGTTCAGCGAAGTCATTGGATCCTGAAAGATCATCGCAATGTCGTCGCCCCGAATCGCCCGCATCTCTCTGTCAGACAGTTTGAGCAAGTTCTTGCCGTCAAAACTAATCTCACCGCCAACAATTTTTCCCGGCGGCGCGATCAGACGCATGATCGACAGAGCAGTTATCGACTTGCCGCAGCCAGATTCGCCAACCAGCCCCAGCAACTCGCCACGATCTAAATAAAAACTTACGCCGTCAACCGCGCGCACCAACCCGGCGCGCGTAGGAAAGTGCGTTTGCAGGTTATTAACTTCGAGCAGATGCATCTAGCTGTAACCTTCTATTCCGACCATCCACGTACATCTAATAAAAGGCACCCAAACCCAATTGGGAACAATTGTTCTAATAATTCAATATTGTCCGCCAGTCGCGTTGCGGCCAAGACAGCTGCCTCAGTTTCCACTAACAAGCTCGGCTGATATGAACCATACACATCTGCTTTTAGGGATCGCTTGTCGTACGTAGTTCTTTCGCCTCCAAGCCTGCGAACCCAAGTGGCTTCATTTACGTGAGGATCAAGACCGCATCTGTACCAAGCTTCGATTGCTTGTACCGCCAGCCCCAAACCAGTTTTTAGTGACGCCCTGTTAGGGACAGCCCGAACCCTGCTTAATGCGCGGTCCACCGTGGTACGCAACCGACAGAGCCGGCACTTAGTGTTCTCCACTTGCAACGCGTCGTGGAAGTCCTGATGGACCGGAGACTCATCCGAATCTACCACCACGACTAACGCTTCGACGTCAGTGCCGTAATGCAGAGCATTGACGATGTTTGGAAGGAGTTCAAAAACCCTAGTCCAACCGTGCGGACGGGTTCGTACTGGGTAGAGATCCGAATCGGTCCCGATGATCGCGTCGATCAGGATATTGATCGCTGCTTCATCAGCTGGAGACTCACTAACCACAGCTATCTTCATGGGCTTGACGGTACTCCGCCAAGAATCCCGCTAAACCAAATATCGCCCAATGGCGCGCCTTCAAGAAGTTCGGTAATGTGAGGTTTTTCCGAAAGGCGCTCGAAATGAGCACCCTGCTCATCTTTGTGAGCTATTACGATTTGTTCCGGATGTTCCTTATACAGGTCTAAAAGATACGGGGAATGCGTCGTCGCGATCACCTGAACAGGCGGACGCGTTTCGCTATATTCCTCAGGAAAGGCCAATCGGTACATGGCGTCTCTGATCTCTCTCAGGAGTCTGGGATGAATGCCACGATCCGGTTCTTCAAAACAGACGATTGATGGAGGCGCTGGCAGGTACGCTAATGTCAAGAAGGCTAGAGCAAAGAGAGTTCCCTGGGAAAGGTCACAAGCACGATATTGGTGTTGTGCTGTTTTGGTCCGTAGCAGGAAAGTCTTCTCGCCAGCCGCAGGGGTTTCAAATAGAACTCGATCAAATTCCGGGAGCCAGTGGGTGAGTTCCCGGTTAAGCTTTTCGAATCTCTCTGGGTGGCTGTCTCGCAATGCATCGAGCACGGCGGCGAGTCTAGATCCATCCGACCCAAGTTCAGGATGCGGTTCAGTTTGCACAGTTCTTGCTATCGCCTCCGCTTCAAACGAAAAGATTCTAAAACTCTTCAACATGTTCCACACGGAGTCTTGAAACGAATGATCGTGACTGCCTTGGGTGAACAGCGGTCCCATTGTGGTAAAGCCGCCGTTATTGATCTCTCGCCAACCCGACTCGGTTGTGGTTTCCACCCCGGCGATTGACCAATTTATTGAAACCTTAACGAGGGTCTCGGAAGTCAGGTCTAATCCAGCGGTGGCGATTCTCTCAAGTGTATATTCCTCCGCGCGTGGATCGGAGGCAAAACGAAGCGCCTGCATAGCCGTGCTCTTACCACTTCCGTTAGGGCCCACGATTAAAGTAAACGGACCCAATGGTAGAATCGCGCTTCGCAGAGCTTTAAAATTCTCAAAGTGTACAGACTTGATCATCCCTACCTCCGAATCGTCAACTTCGAAATTATACGTTGTTTCACCGGCAGAAAGGAGTGCCGCGACGCTCTTACCTGCATCCACGGTTCAGCCGTTGCCGCTCTTGTGCTGACCTTCAGACAGTGGACGTTTCTTTATACTCACCCCAAACGTTTCGTAAGCGATTGCTAATTTCGCCCACCGTTGCGTATGCCTCAACGCTGTTGAGAATGAGCGGCAAAAGATTTTCCGTGCCGCCGGCCGCGGTTTCCAGTTTAGACAAAGCAGTTTCAACTGCAGCGGAATCGCGGCGCTCGCGCACGGCGCGCAGGCGCTCGACTTGTTGTTGTTCGATGGCCGGATTGACGCGCAACGTCGGTATCGCGCTGCCCTGCTCACTTTGAAAACGGTTCACCCCAACGACGACGGATTCTTCCTTCTCAATCGCCCGCTGGTAACGATAGGCCGACTCCTGAATTTCTTTCTGCACATAACCGGTTTCAATTGCGCGCAACATGCCGCCCATCGCGTCGATACGCTCGAGATAATTCGAGGCACGGTCTTCAATCTCATGCGTCAACTGCTCGATCGCATAAGAACCCGCCAGCGGATCAGCCGTGTCCGCAACGCCCGATTCATACGCAATCACTTGCTGCGTTCGCAAGGCGAGCCGCGCCGCTTCTTCAGTCGGCAAAGCCAGCGCTTCATCCATCGCGTTGGTGTGCAGCGATTGCGTACCGCCGAGGACGGCCGCCAGCGCCTGAATAGTTGTGCGTACGATGTTCACTTCCGGTTGTTGCGCCGTCAAAGACGAGCCGGCCGTCTGCGTGTGAAAGCGCAGCATCTGTGAACGAGCGTCGCGCGCCTTAAAGCGGTCGCGCATGATGCGCGCCCACAGCCGCCGCGCCGCGCGAAACTTGGCAATCTCTTCCAGCAGGTTGTTGTGCGCGTTGAAGAAGAATGAAATGCGCGGCGCGAAATCATCAATCTCGAGTCCCGCACGCAGCGCTGCTTCCACATAAGTGATGCCGTCGGCGAGCGTGAAAGCAACTTCCTGGACTGCGGTCGAGCCGGCTTCGCGAATGTGGTAACCGCTGATTGAAATTGTGTTCCAGTTGGGCGCCTGGTCCGCGCAAAATGCGAACGTGTCGGTAACCAAACGCAGCGACGGCGACGGCGGATAAATGTAAGTACCGCGCGCGATGTACTCCTTGAGAATATCGTTTTGCAGCGTGCCTTTCACCTTTTCAAAGGGAACGTTTTGCCGCCGCGCTACCGCGAGATAAAGCGCCAGCAGAATTGCCGCGGTGGCGTTGATAGTCATCGAGGTCGAGACGCTATCGAGTGGAATGCCGTCAAACAAACGCTGCATGTCTTCGAGCGAATCGATGGCCACGCCGACTTTGCCGACTTCGCCGGCGGCGAGCGCGTCGTCCGAATCGAGTCCAATTTGCGTCGGCAGATCGAAAGCGACCGAAAGCCCGGTGGTTCCTTGCGCCAGCAAATATTTGTAGCGCGCGTTCGACTCCTCGGCCGTGGCATAGCCGGCATACTGCCGCATGGTCCATAGCCGGCCGCGATACATGTTCGAATAAATGCCGCGCGTATAAGGAAATTCGCCGGGTGGGTTTAGGTCTTTTTCATATTCGACGGGTTCGGTGTTGGCGGGATCGAAAGCCACGGGAAGATCGATTCCCGAAGAAGTTTCGAAACGTTTACGGCGTTCAGCGTGTGTTCTGGTCGGCATTGGTTAGCTCAACATCACGGAAGGGGGGCATGCCCACTTCCTGACTCCATTTATCGGTCGAAGCCCATTTAGATTACTCTAAGTTCAGCAAGTATCGCACAGGTAAACGGGCTCGAGGTTAGGAAGGGGGCATGCCCCCGCTTAGCATGAATAAAATTACAGTTGCAAAGCGCGGCGCGGATCGCATTCGCCGCGGACATCTTTGGATTTACAGCAGCGACGTCGTGGACACTAATGATGTCGCGGGCGGATCGATTGTCGGCGTACAGGATGAGAACCGTAATTTCATCGGCCAGGCTTTTTATAGTGACAGCTCGCAAATCACGCTGCGATTTCTGACACAAACCCGCGACGCGATCAACCGCGAGTGGTGGCGTGGGCGAATTCGCGAAGCGGCAGCGCGACGAAAGTTCGGACCGGAAACCAACGCTTACCGGTTGATCTACTCCGAAGGCGATCTTCTCCCTTCAATAATTCTCGATCGCTACAACGATGTGCTGGTTTTGCAAACCTTGTCTCAAGGGTCGGAAGCAATCAAGCCGTTGCTGGTGGAACTGCTGATCGAGGAATTCGCACCGCGCGCCATCATTGAGCGAAACGATGTGCGCGTGCGGCAGCATGAAGGACTGGAATCGTTAACCGGAACGCTTTACGGCGAGGCGCCGCTGGAGTTTGAAATCCTGCAAGACGGCATTCGTTTTCTGGTGGCGCCCCTTTCCGGTCAGAAGACGGGATCGTTTCTGGACCAGCGCGAGAATCGTCTCGCCGCTCGCAAGGTTGCGCACGGTCGCGCACTCGACTGTTTCACTTTCAACGGGGGCTTCGCACTGCAACTGGCGGGCATTTGCGATCGGGTGACCGGCATAGACATCTCGGCTGAGGCAGTTGCGGCTGCGGACCGCAATGCGCAAATCAACAACATCACCAACGCTGAATTTCGTGAGGCTAACGTCTTTGACGCGCTGCGCGAAATGGAAACAAGCGGCGAACGCTTCGACACGATTGTTTTGGACCCGCCGGCTTTCGCCAAAAATCGTGCCAGCATTGCCGCGGCTGCGCGCGGTTACAAAGAGATCAATCTGCGCGCAATTAAATTACTTAATCCCGGCGGCGTGCTCGTCACCTGCACCTGCTCGTATCACATGTCGGAAGAATTGTTTCTAAAGCTGATTGCCGAGGCAGCAAACGACGCGCATCGTCGCGTGCAGTTGCTGGAAAAGAGGACCCAGGCGAGCGATCACCCGATCATATTCGGAGTTCCTGAGACTTATTATTTGAAATGCGTGATTGCGCGGGTTGTGGATTGAAAGCGGCCGAAGATTTTGCCGCGGATGAACGCAGATAACGCGGGTTATGAATTGAAAAGAGAAATCTTATCCGCGAAAATTCGCGTTAATCCGCGGCTAAATTACAAATAGGATTTAACTCTGCGACGTTCCGGTGCGAACACTTTCGGCGAGTCGCTTGGCATCGGGCAATGCTTCCAGCGCGCGCAACACCTGCGGATCGCTATCGAGCAGCACGCGCGCGCCGGCATCGTTTGAAAATCCGGCGGTGACAATTTCTTCGCGCAGTCGCAGCTTCACAAAATCCAAATCCGCATCGAGCTGAGCAATGGTCAACTGCGATTCGCTGTCGGTGCGCACAAAATTGCGAAACGCTTCCAGCACGCGATCGCTGATTACGTACTCACCCGCCTTAGGATTTCTGCCGTACTGGACCTTGTCCACTTTGTAAGCTTCGAGACCGGGAACCAAACCGGCGGCGAGTTGCCGCGTGAACTGAAACGCGGCTTCGGCAATTCTATTTCGCTGTGGCGAAAACGTCAGCGGCTTAATGTCGATGTCGGGCGTAATACCGCCGCCGCCATAGAAAACGCGGCCTGCTGCAGTCTTCACCGCCGGACCGCTTTGCGGGTGCGGCGTCGGCGAAGCTTGCGCGAGAGTTGAAGAGTCACCCGGCTTTGAAGGCGATCCGGCCGGCTGCGGCTTCGCGGGTTCTTCGTCGTGCCTGGTGTAATAGTCGTACAGCGAGCCACTCGAATAATCGCGTTGCAACGACCGGCCATAGGGCGTGTAGTAGCGCGCGGTCGTCAACGTCAGGCCGGTATTAAACGGCAACTGGAATACGTGTTGGACCAGGCCCTTGCCGAAACTCGTTTCGCCGACAATCAGGCCGCGGCCATGGTCCTGGATGGCGCCGGCAACAATCTCAGAAGCCGATGCCGTGCCGCGATTAATCAACACTACCAGCGGCACATCTTCCGGTTCAGAGCCACTCGACTTGTAAACAATTGGATCGGTGTATTCCGTGCGGCCCCTGACGGACACAACGACTTGGCCGCGTGGCAAAAACTCGCTGGCAACATCGATCGCCTGGTTCAGTAGTCCACCAGGATTGCCGCGCATGTCCAGCACGAGCTGACGCATCCCATCCTTCTTTAGTTTGCCAATCGCTTCGCGCAACTCTTCGTCGCTGGTACTTTGAAAGCCGCCGGTTAGTCCGACATAACCCGTGCCCGGTCGCAGCATGTAAGCGTTGCGAATTGAAGGAAGAGGCACTGAATCGCGGATTATCGTAAAGTTCAGCGGTGCTTCGGCTCCCGCGCGATCGACTTTTAGCGTTAGCGGCTCCCCCCCGCCCCCCCCCACGCTT
>DNND01000109.1:11479-16520 GCA_003488005.1 Blastocatellia bacterium
CGCCTCGGCCACCGCGCACGTTTTTCGATACTTGTTCGCTGGTCCAATCGCGCGCGTCTTTGCCGTCAACTTCCAGGATGCGATCGCCATAACGCAACCCGAGGCGACCGGCGGGCGTGCCTTCGACTGCCGACTGAATATAGACGCCGTCGCGATGCTGCACGATGGTTACGCCGATGCCGTAGAAACGCGAATCCTGATCTTCTCTCAGTTTCCGAAATTCGTTGTAGGGAAAATACATTGAGTGCGGATCGAGCGTCGAAAGCATTCCCTGAATGGCAGCCTGCGTCGCCTTTTCGTAATCTATCTCGCCCGCATACTGGCCTGAGATTGCTTCGATGGCTTCGTTGTAATCCTTCTCAATGTCGTCAGCTTGGGTATTTGAGACAGCACTGTTGGCGGGCGTGCTATGGCGAAAGCGCTGTGAGCGGCCGATGGTGCCGCCGACAAGCGCTGCAATCAAAACGACTGAACAGGCAATGATTGAAAATCTTTTAGTCATATTTCAAAACCGGTAAACCATAGCAATATTAACACAAGGGTGCAGTTTTCAACTCCCGCCGCCGAAGCCAGCTCAGTATGCTATATTCGCCGCCAGAACCACCCATCGATCGCATGACCCTTTCGCTGTCCATTGTTGTTCCTGCTTATAACGAAGGTGCGCGCCTCGCAAAATCGTTGCGGGAGATTGCGTCCTATCTGCAGAACTACCCGGCTGATTCCGAGTTGATCGTGGTTGACGACGGCTCGACGGACAGCACAGCCGACACCGCGCGACAAGAACTGGCCGCGGCGCAAAACGTCCGCACTTCGGTTATTAGCTACCAATCGAATTTGGGAAAAGGCCGCGCGGTTCGCTTGGGATTGCTTGCGTCGCGCGGCGACATTGCTTTGTTTACCGACGCCGATCTGTCTACTCCAATTATTGAAACTCCTAAACTAATCGAACCGCTTCAGCGCAACGAATGCGATCTCGCGTTTGGATCGCGAGCGCTCGATCGCAGTTTGATTGGCGTGCACCAACCGTGGCGCCGCGAGCAGGGCGGCCGCGTATTTAATCTTGCCGTGCGTGTAGCAACTGGCCTTCCCTTTTGGGACACGCAATGCGGCTTCAAGGCGTTCAATATGAAAACTTGCCGGCCGATTATCGAAGGAGCAACAATCGATCGCTTCGGGTTTGATGTTGAACTACTTTACGTGGCCCACCGCGCCGGGTTGCGGCTGAAGGAAATTCCGGTGCGTTGGAACCATGTCGAGGGCAGCAAAATTAGTTTTGCCAGCGATAGTGTGAAGATGCTGAGCGAGGTTGGCAGAATTCGCCAACAAGCGCGCCGCGGAGTTTATGATCGAGCCATCAGCGAAGTGCACGCGCTACAATAAGCGAACAGCGCAACCAATAACGATAGTTGTTTAAGTCACCATGTTAACGGCTGATCAATTCCGTGGCCTCGCTCTCGCGATGGACGGCGCTATCGAGAGCGCGCACATGGGCCATCCTGATTTTCGCGCTAATGGCCGCATCTTTGCCACGCTTCATCCGGGGAACGAACTTGGAATGGTCAAGTTGACGCCGGAACAACAACAGGAGTTTCTGCGTGAAGGCTCGGATACATTCGTACCATCGAGCGGAGCCTGGGGACGCCAGGGATGCACGAACGTGAAGCTGGCGGCTGTTGACGAAGACACCCTCGGGCGGGCCCTCACCCTTGCGTGGCAGAACACAAAAAAGCAGACTGGCGCTAAGCGCAAAAAGAAAAAATGACTGCACGACTAAACGTAAACATCGATCACGTGGCCACTGTGCGTCAGGCGCGGCGCGCACCTGAGCCGAGCGTCGTCGCCGCGGCCATGCTCTGCGAACAAGCCGGCGCGGACGGCATCACCGTCCACTTGCGCGGCGATCGCCGGCATATTCAGGACGATGATGTGCGCGCGCTGCGCCAAAGCGTGACCACCTATTTGAACCTGGAGATGGCCGCGACAGAAGAGATGCTGGGGATTGCACTCGAGATAAGGCCGGATGCTGTGACGCTGGTTCCCGAAAGTCCAGATGAAATAACCACCGAAGGCGGCTTGAACGTAACGGCTAACATAGCGATTGTCCGGGCGACGGTCAGCCGGCTGCGACAAGCGGGAATTCTGGCCAGCCTCTTCATCGATCCGGATCCAAAACAGATTGAAGCTGCGCATGAAATCAACGCTCAACAAATCGAGTTGTGCACTGCGCCTTATGCCGACGCGACTTTAGGCGCGCGGGGTTTTCATGGCGAGGGCGCTTTGCGAGCCGGTCAGGAATTGAGAAGACTGCGCGAAGCCGCGGCCTTGGGGATGCAATATGGAATACTAATCGCGGCCGGTCATGGGCTGACTTACCGCAACGTCGGCGCGGTGGCGGCAATGCCCGACGTGATGGAATTTAATATCGGACACAACATTATCGCGCACGCGGTATTTGTTGGTTTGGAAAGGGCGGTTGGAGAAATGCGCGAGGCTATTGGTCTAGCTTCGTGAGCTGCCGACAAGTTGCAAACGGACCATCGAACGTTCGAGTTTAGCGCGGGCTGTTTCAAAATCCTCTTCAGTTCCAGTCCAGGACGTCAGTTGTTTTTCAATATGCTCGCGTGCCAGACGCGCGCGCGCCGCATCAATCTCTTGAGGTCGTTCGGCAACTTCCGCCAACACCGAAACTACATCGTCCTTCACTTCGACGAAGCCTCCGGAAACGTGAAGCTGCGAAGACCTGCCGCCAGTGGAGTAGGCCAGCACGCCGGTTTGAAGTTGAGAAATCAGGGGCGTGTGGCCGGGCAGAATGCCAAGCTCACCGCCGAGTCCGGGCACCGTCACGGTGTCGACGGCTTCCGAGAGCACTTTGCGTTCGGGTGTTACAACTTCTAATTGCAATTGAGCCATAACGAGCAAGGATGAAGGATGAGCTAAAAGCAGCGCGTCAATCCGTCTTTCATCCTTCATCCTTCATCCTTCATCCTTTATTTACTGCGCGATTGTCTTGCCTTTTTCGATCGCTTCCTCAATCGTGCCGACCATGTAAAAAGCCTGTTCCGGCAAGTCGTCATGCTTGCCGTCTACGATTTCTCGGAAGCCCCTGATCGTGTCCTCGAGCTTAACGTATTTCCCTTCAAGTCCGGTGAACTGCGCCGCAACGAAGAACGGCTGCGAAAAGAACCGCTGCACCCGGCGCGCGCGCGACACAATCAACTTGTCTTCGTCAGACAGTTCGTCGAGTCCCAGAATCGCAATGATGTCCTGCAAATCTTTGTAACGTTGCAGCACGCGCTTCACATCCTGCGCGGTGGCGTAATGTTCGGCGCCGATGATGCGCGGATCGAGAATGCGCGAAGAAGAACTCAACGGATCGACTGCCGGATAAATTCCCAGTTCTACAATTTGTCGTGACAGCGCGGTTACCGCGTCAAGGTGAGCAAAGGTTGTCGCCGGCGCGGGATCAGTGTAATCGTCAGCAGGAACATAAACGGCTTGGATCGAAGTGATCGATCCGGTCTTGGTTGAAGTGATCCGTTCCTGCATCTCGCCCATTTCCGAAGCCAGGTTCGGTTGATAACCCACCGCCGATGGCATGCGCCCCAGCAGTGCCGATACTTCGGAACCAGCTTGCGTAAAGCGAAAGATGTTGTCGATGAACAGCAACACGTCCAGACCCTTATCGCGGAAATATTCCGCGACTGTCAGCCCCGAAAGCGCCACGCGCAAACGCGCGCCGGGAGGTTCAGTCATCTGCCCATAGATCAGCGCCACCTTGGATTGGCCAATGGCGTTCATGTCGACTTTAGTCATGTCGAATTCGCCGGTGTCATGAAAATGTTTATTAAAGGCGTCGCCAAACTGAATAACCTGCGACTCGACCATCTCGCGCAACAGATCGTTGCCTTCGCGCGTTCGCTCGCCGACGCCCGCAAACACCGAAAAGCCTGAGCGGGCTTTCGCAATGTTGTTAATCAACTCCATCACGATAACCGTCTTGCCGACGCCTGCGCCGCCGAACAAACCAATCTTGCCGCCACGCACAAACGGTTGAATCAGATCGATGACCTTGATGCCTGTCTCGAACATCTGCAACTCAGTTGACTGCTCTTCAAAAGTAGGAGCGTGACGATGAATCGGATAGCGTTCGGTGTGTTTGACGTCGCCAAGAGTGTCGACCGGCTCACCAATGACGTTGAGCACGCGGCCGAGAGTTCCTTCGCCGACCGGCATCGTGATCGGTCCGCCGGTGTCGATGGCCTTCATGCCGCGCACCATGCCGTCCGTCGGCAACATCGAAACGGTGCGTACGCGGCCCTCGCCAAGATGCTGTTGCACTTCGGCAATCACATCGATTGGAGTGGGCACATCAAACCCTTCGGAAACAATTCGCAGCGCCTGGTAGATAGGCGGCAATTGTTTTTCCGGAAACTCTACGTCAACCACCGGGCCGATAATCTGAACGACGCGGCCGGCCGATTGTCCATCTCCATTAGCGTTTGCGCTGGACGTAGCCATACTTTATTTCCACTCCTCTTTCATGGCCTGTAACGGCAGAAAAACTGGCAGGTTCAAAAGCCAGTCAAGATACCACAGGGCCGAAAGTTGCGCCAAGCGCGGTTCGAAATTTGTAGTGGGGCTGTCTCATCGTTTTGTCCGATAAATTTTAGAAGGGTCTGATCAAGTTTAGAGTCTCCATTACCGCGAAGCGGTTATATAACTTAGCCCAGGGTTGCCGCGTCGCGCGGCTACCCTGGGATGCAGTTGGGACAGAGGCCCAACCCCAACGGGGTTATGTCGCTCCTGTCAAATCGAACTTAGAGTCAATCATAATCTTGAACCGGCTGCGACCGCCCAGCTGAAACTGGCACAACCCCGTTGGGGTGATATTCCTATCGTTAGACCTGTTACCCAGGGTAGCCGCTCGGCGCGGCAACCCTGGGCTAGAGTTACTTAACCGCTTCGCGGTACAAATCAAGTTCAGAACTTGATCAGGGTTCCTTTAGTTTGTCGCGGCGTCACGACAAGCTAAAGCTTATCG
>DNND01000109.1:16824-17350 GCA_003488005.1 Blastocatellia bacterium
TCGCGGCGTCACGACAAGCTAAAACATATTGGCTCTATGTAACGAAAGTGAGCCAATACTCGAAATTTGCGCGGGCGACGGTTGGAAAGTGAGCAAGCCGTAGCTCCTGAAGGATCCGGAGAAATACGCTTGTATTGTTGTGGAGCTCATCATGATTCAGCTCTTGTCGCGTTTGACAACCTATGAGGTTGAAGATAAATTTTGCCTTGATTGAGATTATTGGTTTTTGAACAAGAATTTGTTTTTGTGCTCCAGGTCCAATCTCTCCGACGCCTGGCCGTCAGCCTTAGTTCTAAATTCCTGACATTTCTCGCCACAATCAGATCGCCCGTAAGGAGTTTTTCGGGATGAAACGAAGTCTGCTGTTCACATTGTTTCTCACGCTGTTTATCGGTCTGCTGTTTGTGGGTTCGCAATCATCCCAGGCAGGTGGACAGAGTCAGTCACGCAACAACTCGGCTAACCAGACTGACACGCCACTCGAATCGGAACAAAAAGAAGACGTCGTTATCGGCTCCCCCCGCCA
>DNND01000109.1:17645-33055 GCA_003488005.1 Blastocatellia bacterium
AGAAGACGTCGTTATCGGCTCGTCGCGCAAGACCGGCGCAGCTACCGATCTGGAAGAGGAAGAAACCGAGCCTGATTTCCCCAAAGGACGTCGTGGGAACATCGATGAAAATGCTTACCTGCGCTTGCGCGACGAATATATCGCGCGACTGCGCGGTATCGAACCCGGGCGACCGTTTGATTCAGGCGCGCGGGGCCGAGCCATTCTCCAAATGGAGCGCGCTCAGACTCTGCGCGCTGAAAGCTCAAAGAATTCTTTCTTCAACAAACTCGCGAGTGTCTTTGGATCCGAAACGCCGTTGGCATCAGTCTGGGCGGAGCTTGGCCCAAGACCGTTACCAAATGGATCGGCGCAAAGCGGGCTTGTCTCGGTGTCCGGCCGGGCCACGGCCGTCGTTGTCGATCCAACCAACCCTAACAAAGTGTACCTGGGCACCGCGCAAGGCGGCGTCTGGCGCTCGCTCGATGCCGGCGTGAACTGGACTCCGATTTTCGACAGCGCCCAATCGCTGGCTATCGGCGCCCTGGCAATTGCGCCATCGAGTCCGAGCACTCTCTACGTTGGCACCGGAGAATTCAATGGCTGCGGCGATTGCTTCTTTGGCGTAGGTTTGTATCGCATCGACAATGCCGACACTTCCGCCACGCTCGTTGGTCCAATCAATCCTTCGCAGACCATCAGCAATCTCACTTACAACATTTTCAGCGGACGCGGCATCACCAAAATTCTCGTAGATCCAAATAACGCTGCAGCGATTTTTGTGAGTACTGGACGAGGAATCGGTGGTCAAGGCGCCAATTCGTTTGGGCTGGTTCCCGCGATTGCCACTCGTGGCCTGTATCGTTCTACTAACGCAACCGCAGCCGCCTCGGCAGTATCTTTTCAAAAGCTTGTTATCACCACCGACAACAGTCCGGACAGCCCGGGCACCGGTAACGTCGATACTACCGACATGGTTATGGAGCCTGGTAATGCAAACAATATTTTAGTCTCTGTCATCGGTGTCAGCGGAACTAATGGAGGCATATATCGTTCAGCTAACGCCCTCGCACCAACGCCGAGCTTTAGTCAAACACTCGCATTGCCATTGTTGGCGAATGGGCAGAGTCCGCGCGTGGGCTTGGCCATCAACAAGGTGGGTTCAAGCGTTACGGCTTACGCGGCAACAGGTGAAACGCCAACTGTAACCACCGCTTGCGCGACCAACTTCAGCGGAGCGCTACATAAATCTACGGACGGTGGTGCGTCATGGTCGGGCCAACTCGCTGGTGGCCAGGGCTTTTGCGGAGGTCAATGCTTCTACAATCTTACCGTCGCCGTCGATCCCAATGATGCCAATCTCGTCTATCTCGGCGGCAACGCCCGGGGCACTGCAAGCGGCACGCAGTGCTCCGATGCGATGAAGAAATCGACTGACGGCGGGACCACTTTTCAGCGCGACGATAGTGGTTTGCATGCCGACTCGCACGCTCTTTTCTTCGATACTTCGGGCCTTATCTATACCGGAAACGATGGCGGAGTTTGGAAACGCAGCTCGACCGCCGCAACCGGAAGCGCCTGGACCAACCTTAATCGTTCGCCGCTCAGCACCTTGCAATTTGAAAGCATCGCGGTGCACCCGCTGGATCAGTTTTTCACGATCGGCGGCACGCAAGACAATGGGACTGAAGCACAACAAACTTCTTCAGGCAATTGGGTGAATGCCGAAGGTGGCGATGGTGGTTATACCCTGATCGATCAATCAGCGACGAACAACACAGACGTCACCATGTACCTGACATTCTTCAATGAATCCAATAGCCAGATTTTTTTTGATCGCGCAACCCTCACGAGTTGTCTTAACGCGCGAAATTCGTGGCCTTCGCGCGGCGCCATCGCCTGCGGTAACGCCCCCTGCGCCGACGACGCTACTTTGGCATCGAATTGCGACAGTCTGCCTTTCTTAAAAAACAACGGCATCCAGTTGACCGACAATGTGTTGTTCTATGCTCCGATGACTTTAGGTCCAGGCAATCCTAATATCTTTTACTTCGGCACTGATCGGCTTTATCGCTCAACCGATCGCGGCGACAACATGACGATCGTCAGCCAATCGCCGCTGCAGCCGACCGGGTCGCGCACGCCGCTTGGCGGCGGTACGGCCCAGACCACAGGCACACCGATCAGCACCATTGCAATCTCCCCGCAGGACGACAACTATCGAATCGTCGGCATGCAAAACGGCCAGGTGTGGGCCACCTCAATCGGCTCGTCGGCGATGGTGAACCTTAGCAGCGGCTCGTTTCCGGCAAATCCCAATGGCAGCGCCACCAACAAATTTGTAGGCCGCGCGATTTTTGATCCCAGCAACAAGGACGTTGCTTACATTTCGTTTTCTTTCTTCGCCCCAGCCGGCCAGGGCATTTGGAAGATCACAAATCTCGGGTCCGCTGGTGCCGGAACTGCAGCGCCAAACTGGGTTCCGGCGAGCAACGGCATTCCAAGCATTCCGATAAACGCGCTTACCGTCGATCCAACAAATTCAAACAACGTGTTTGCTGGAACCGATATTGGCGTTTACAACTCAACGGACGGCGGCGCCAACTGGACTCCATTCGGCACGGGCCTGCCGCGCGTGGCAGTTTTCGGCCTGGCCATTCAACCAACGAGCCGTATCTTGCGCGTGGCAACCCACGGCCGCGGCATGTGGGAGATCTCGCTGAATGCAGCGCCTGGTCCAAACACAGTGCAGTTTAGTTCCAGCAGCCAGACGGTTAGTGAAACTCCGAATCAGACAACCAAAGTCGACGTGACAGTTACGCGCGCCGGCGACATCACCAGCGCCGCCACAATTGACTATGTGACTTCAGATGGAACGGCCAACTCCCGTTCAGATTATGAGGCTGCTATCGGCACGCTGCGGTTCGCGGCTAATCAAGGTACTAAAACTATCTCGATTTTCATCGTTGACGATCGTTTTGGTGAAGGACCGGAAACCTTCAACATCAACCTGAGTAACCCGGTGGGATGCACGCTGGGCTCGCCTGCAAGTTTCACAGTTACCATCAACAGCGACGAGTCCGTTAACGGATTGAATCCGGTTAAGGATGCCAGCTTTGATACTGACTTTTTTGTACGCCAGCACTACATCGATTTTTTAAACCGGGTCCCGGATGACAGCGGACTGGCGTTTTGGAAGGACCAGATTAATAGTTGTACCAACCAGTCGTGCCGCGAGATTCGGCGCATTAACGTCTCGGGTGCTTTCTTTCTTTCAATTGAATTTCAACAAACCGGCTACCTGGTTGAGCGACTCTACAAAACCGCATACGGAGACAACGCGTCGGCCAGCTCGACCCTGGGCGGAGCGCACCAGCTTTCGGTGCCGATCATTAGGCTTAACGAGTTTCTGCCAGACACGCAGGAGATTGGAAGAGGAGTAGTAATCGGACAGCCTGGTGCCGATCAACTTTTAGAGAACAACAAGCAGGCCTTGATAGCAGACTTCGTGTCCCGGCTGCGCTTCACTACAGCCTATCCGCTCTCAACGGCGCCGGCCCAGTTTGTAGACCAACTGAACTTAAACGCCGGAGGACCTTTGTCGCCAGGCGAGCGCAATCAATTAGTCAGCGATCTCACCTCAGGGGCCAGGACGCGGGCGCAAGTCCTGCGGGCAGTTGCAGACGATCCGGATTTATTTGCCGCTGAACAGAACCGGGCATTCGTGCTGACACAGTATTTCGGGTACCTACGACGAAATCCAAACGATGCGCCTGACTCCGACTTTACGGGCTACGATTTTTGGCTTACCAAGCTCAATCAATTTAATGGAAACTTCGTTAACGCCGAGATGGTCCAGTCGTTTATCGTCTCAAGCGAGTACCAAAATCGTTTTGGGCCATGATTCAGGGCCTTTCAGCTATGTAAATTTTGCTTATTGAATTCCTCCGGTGAAATACGTAAGCTGTTTCTTGCAGCATTCAAGCTGCTTTCCCCGCCTCATCAAACGGAACATCGTTCCGAGCATCCGTAAGGGCCGCACCGGCATCCGAGTCCGGGCTCAGCGAGACTCTCTTTGCAAGCCAAATGCGCTATCTGTGTCAGCGGTACAAGCGACCATGCCAGCGCAAGTTCCTCCCGACGAACTCGTTAGTTAACTAAACCCTCTTCCCCGAAATCGACAGAAGGAGATCGACCTCGTGACGAACCCTCGTGTGCTCACGCGTGTCTCACGCGTGAAAAAATATTCTAAACGTATCTTTTGGTCGCGCGCGGCACTGGCGATAGTGTCAGTTGCCGGCCTCGCAGCCCTGCCCTTTTATGGCTTTGCGCAGGATGGTTCAGCCAACCAGGCTCCCAACTATCAAGCCTCTTCAAACGGCTCTTTCGTCGTTTATCAGGGTCCCAACGGCGAAACTATTTGCCGTGATGCCACACTTGCTGAAGGGCGCGCACTGAAGACCAGCGCCAGCTCCTCGGGTTTCCGTCAGATCAACCATTTGAAAACTCAAACAATGCTTGCGGCCGGAAGCGGTTCAGGTGAAGTGCCAGCCGGCAGTGGGCTGACTATTGTGTTAAGGGCGAGCGCTCAACTCGATCAAAATCCGCAGGCGAAGGCGGCATTCATTGCAGCCGCTGCGAAATGGGAAGCGTTGATTCAGAACCCGATAACCGTAGTCATCGATGTGGACTATGGTCCGACTGCCTTTGGAATTTCGTTTCCGAGTTCAAACATTCTTGGACTGACGGCGACCCAGGAGCTTTACTACGTAGGCAATTATTCGGACATTCGTGGACGACTAGTCAGTCACGCTTCGAGCCCTTCAGAATCAGCCCTTTTCAATGCGCTGCCAGCCGCCAGTGTGGCTACCGACCTCGGCAATACCAGCACGGTTTTCGTTGCCAGTCCGATACTACGCGCGCTGGGCGGCATCAGTGCTGTTGCCAGTCCTGAGACAGAACCGTATGGAGGCGCTCCGAAAATCGGCTTTAACTCAGCCTTTGGTTTTGACTTTGATCCCAGCGATGGCATAACGGGCAATCGAACGGACTTTGACGCGGTAGCCGTGCACGAGATTGGCCATGTACTCGGTATTGGCTCGGAAGTTGGTGTTCGCGAATTGAATTCGTCGCAACCGGTTTACGTCACAGTTTGGGACCTATATCGCTTTCGACCAGCGACGGCGAACCTGAATACGTTTGGCAGCGCCCAGCGAATTCTGTCGTCCGGTGGTTTGCAAGTTCAGTTTAATGGTGGCGCGGAATTGGGTCTGTCTACCGGGCGGCCCGACGGCACTGGCGGTGACGGCAATCAAGCCAGTCACTGGCGCGACGATCAAAGCGTGAACGCAAATTACATCGGCATCATGGATCCCAGCATAAACCGCAACACGCGTGAAATCATGACCGCGAACGACATGAACCTGATTGACTCGTTGGGTTATACCATCGTCGCCGCACCGACGCCGACGCCAACTCCCACACCTACCGTTAATACGGTGCAATTTACGAACAGCACCGCCAGTACTTCAGAAACACCAAACGCCACCACCAAGGTTGATCTGCTGGTCACACGGACGGGCAACACTTCGGCCGCAGCCACAGTGGATTATGCGACGACCGACGCGACTGCGAGCGAGCGGTCCGACTATATGGCGGCGCTGGGCACCTTAAGGTTTGGCGCCGGCGAAACATCAAAAATTGTGAGTGTCTTCATCGTTGATGATCGTTTTGGCGAAGCGCCGGAAAGTTTCAACCTTACCTTGAGCAATCCGGTAGGTTGCACGCTCGGCTCACCCGCGGCGGTTGCCGTAACCATCAACAGCGACGAATCAGTCAACGGATCTAATCCGCTAAACGATGTGACCTTTGACAGCGATTTCTTTGTGCGCCAGCAGTATGTCGATTTCTTTAATCGCGAAGCGGACGCAGGCGGACTGGCGTTTTGGAGGAACCAGATAGATCAGTGCACGACGGCGGCGTGCCGCGACATTAAGCGCGTAAACGTCAGTGCAGCTTTCTTTCTTTCAATCGAGTTTCAGCAGACAGGCTACCTCGTCTACAAAACCTATCAGGCTTCGCTCAATACCGGCGAGACGTTGAAACTACGCGAGTTTTTGCCCGACACCCAGGAGATTGGCCGGGGCGTGGTTATCGGTCAAGCCGGCGCCGATCAATTACTCGACCAAAACAAGCAGCGGTTTTTCAACGGCTTCGTGCAACGTGCAGCTTTCGTTGCCGCGTTTCCCACTTCCATGTCGGCGGCTCAGTTTGTCGATAAGCTCAACAGTAATACTTACGATCCGCGCAATCCGGGGTCCGGCGGAGCGTTAACGCAAGGCGAGCGAGATTCATTAGTCAGCCAGCTATCCGCCGATCCTTCATCGCCGAGTCTCCGAGCCCAGGTTTTAAGATCTGTAGCTGAAAACTCGGTATTGAGTACGCGCCAATCAAACAAGGCATTTGTCTTGATGCAATATTTCGGCTATATGCGCCGCAGTCCGAATGACGCGCCGGACGCTGATTTTGGTGGTTACAACTATTGGCTCGGTAAGCTAAACGAGTTCAATGGCAACTTCGTGAACGCGGAAATGGTCAAGGCGTTCATAGTTTCGAGCGAGTATCGGCAACGCTTTGGGCCATGATCGCTGTTCTCTAAACAAACAAAAAGCCCTGCCGATTCATTAAGCGGCAGGGCTTATTTTTTTTAAAAACGTGGGCTATAGATTTTCGTCCGGATCAATTCTAATTTTCATGCGCTGCAATACTTGTACGTCTTCGTCGGTAAGATCAAGTGTGGTGTCGCCACCTTCGCCCTGCTCTTCTCCGGCGTGAGGGCGCAAACCAATTTCGAGTCGCAAGGTTAATTCCATTTCATAGCCCGCATCTCGCAGCCGTTCGATCGCTTCGGCAACTTTGGACGAGTTCTCGACCGATTCGTTGATGGCCGTTCCAATCTCGCGAACAATCTCTTTTGCGTCGTCGTCTATTTCCAAAGTTTCAAACTCAAACGGAACCATTCCAAAACGATTGTAGGGGTTGGAGCATATGCTACGCGACGATACTGAGAGGGTCAACCAACAATTTTCCCAGGCACTGATGAAGTTTGAGCAGCTTCACGACCAGCGAACGCCGTTCAATTCCTCTCGTCGCAGTGACATGAGGTCAGTACCACCTCGCGGTAGCGGGTGGGTTCCGCGCGCTTTTCGCCGCGCCCAGAGCTAGGAAATGAAGCACTGGAAAGCGCAAGTGAAAGGCGACGAACTCTGGCATGGTTGGGCTTTAAGGTTGAACTCTGCGGTCCTCTCAACTACTCTTACCTTGAACAATCCCCCGCTCCAGTTTGAAGAATCTTTTGAAAACTTTATCAAGTTATGCCTAACACAATTGGAATTTTAACTGGTGGCGGCGATGCTCCCGGCCTGAACGCTGTGATTCGCGCGGTCGTGACCACGGCAATCGGACAGTACGGCATGAGAGTCATTGGCATCGAGAATGGCTTTGAAGGACTGTTGGGCGAAACGCACACGCACGAATTGACGACGGCGGATGTCAGGGGACTGCTGCCGCGCGGCGGCACAATTCTCGGGACGCGCAACCGCGGCAGGTTTGTCGATCGGGATGCAAGCGGAACAGCGATAAAAGTCGACGCTCTTTACCACGAAGCAACGGAAAACTTGCGGCGCTTGGGTATCGATGCGCTGGTGGTGTTGGGCGGCGAAGGCACGCTGGCCATCGCGCAGGAGTTTGGCAGGTTTGGCATTCCCGTGGTCGGTGTTCCCAAGACAATTGACAATGATCTGGCCTGTACGGAACTCACGTTCGGTTTTATCACCGCGCTGGATATTGCTACTGACGCGCTTGATCGACTGCACACAACGGCAGAGTCACACGACCGGGTGATGATTCTGGAAGTTATGGGTCGCAACACTGGTTGGATTGCTTTACACTCCGGCATCGCCGGCGGCGCGGACGTGATTCTTATCCCCGAGATTCCTTTCACCATGCAGTCAGTGGCCGACCGGATTCGCGCGCGCGACGAGGCGGGTTCTAACTTTAGTATTATCGTCGCCGCTGAAGGCGCGATTGAGGCCGGACATGACCTGATTTATCAGGACACTGGCGACCCCCATCACGCCCCGCGCCTCGGCGGCGTCGGTGCCTACTGCCAAAGGAATCTCGAGACGCTAACCGGAAAGGAAACGCGAACCGTGGTGCTGGGCCATCTGCAACGCGGCGGCAGGCCTAACGCTTTCGATCGGATGTTGGCGACTAATTATGGAACCTGCGCCGTGCGGGCCGTCGTTGAAGGCAAGGAAGGCGTTATGGTGGCGCTTCAGGCTGGAGACGTAATTACGGTTCCTATCTACCAGGCGATTGCCAACGTAAAGACGGTGCCACCGAATGGTCAACTGGTGCGTACCGCGCGCGACACAGGCATTTCGTTTGGCGCTCCTGATGAAGCGCAACATCACCGGCCGAATAACAAGAGTGGTGAAACTGTTTCTGCTTGCGGCTAAGTAGCAACGATAAGTTGAGTAAATAAGTTGTCAGAAAAGATCAAAGAAAGACTACAGGGCGAACTCGAAGAGCTCGAATCCGAGCTGCGTGTTCACCTACCCAAAGAAATCAAGCGCGCGCTGGAGTTTGGCGACCTGCGTGAAAACTCGGAATATCGCGCCGCCCTCGATCGGCAAAACGTTGTGAAGGCCCGCATCGTCGAGCTGCGCCAGCGTATCAGCGAGATCGCCTCGATCGACCTTTCAAAGATATCGCGCGACAAGGCGGGTTACGGCTCAACGCTGGTCTTGTTCGATTCTGAGAAAGATGAAGAAGTCACTTACCGCCTGGTCACGCCGGAAGAGAGTGATCCACAGAACGGTCTAATCTCCACCACCTCGCCCGTCGGCAAAAGCTTGATGGGCAAAGAAGAAGGCGACGAAGTTGTGGTGAGCACTCCTGCCGGCGCGCGAAATTTCGAAGTTAGACACCTGACCACGATTCATACTGAGATGGAGAACAAAGGACTGGCCTCGCCTTCTTAAGACTGGTTCCCATCGACTTCATTTTGCAAGAGCTTGGGGCTGATTCCACCTGTTTCTACAATCCGCGCTTTGTTTACGAAAAGCTTTTATGTTCGTGCAGTATTAGGCATAATCTTCACCCGGAGAAACTGACCAGAAATGTTTGTTAACGGTATTGGCCGCGGCGCGCAAAGGATCATTGATGCAATGGTGCGCTGGCTTGCCTATGGCCACATCAACCCAAACTTTCTGACTGTCATTGGGGTCGCCATAAATGTCGGTTGCGGGCTGCTCTTTGGACTTGGCTATTTTTTCTCGGCGGGCATAGTCCTCATCGTCGCCAATCTTTTTGACATGCTCGATGGCCAGGTGGCGCGGCTTTCGGGCCGGGTTACCCGGTTCGGCGGCTTCCTGGATTCGTCGCTCGACCGGCTTTCCGACATGGTCATCTTTGTCGGACTCATGGTTTTTTACGCCCGCGACACTGAGTTCCACTCAACTCTTAACGTTTTCCTTGCGGGCGCAGGACTAATGGGGGCCGTTATGGTAAGCTACGCGAGCGCCCGGGCGGAGAGTCTGATTCCCAAGTGTGACGTTGGTTTCCTGCGCCGTCCCGAGCGAGTGGTTCTTTTTATCATCGGCGCCTTAAGCACTCATGCTGGTTCGACCAATTTCTTCGCTAATCGAATGCCGGCTGTCCTTTGGGTACTCGCGGTCGGTTCTTATTGGACCTTCGCACACCGCATGTATCACACTTGGTATGAGTTGAATAAAGTATCGACTGATTCTGTAACTGACGATTCGCAAGCGTCTATTTCCGCATCAAACACCGGGCCTGAACGACGAGCTGATCAACCGCTGGTACATAAGGCCGGTTAACCGTCAACCCAAAACGATCGACTGTCCAGCAATAAGTATTGAGGTACAAAACATCCGTGACCATCTGCCCCTGCTGCGGTTTCAAATCAGAGACTGAACTAAGTGCCGGCTGCGCTGCTTGCGGCGCGTGCCCCGTCGGCGAAGCGCTCCCCAAACCCGAACATGAGCTTCCGTCTTATGGACGCTCGCTGGTGCTGTCGGTTATGGGAGCTTTGCTGGTGCTGGTGTTCGTGACGCAAACATTTGTTGCGCTGACCCAGTTTTCTGCACGCGGCGCTAAGTCTAATCTCGCGTTCTTGTCGATGATCCCTTTCGATGGTTGGTCCTGGCTAGCTGCTGGTGAAACTGCTGCCTGGCGTCTTAAATGGATCGCCATTCCCCTGGCGATTTTTGTGTTTTTGTTTGGCCGGAAACTGTATCGCTCGATTGCTGCTTCGCCTGATCGCTTTTGCGGCGTCCGTTATGCGCGTCGCGGTTTGATTGCGTCATTGGCGGTTCCGGTTCTCATTCTGATTCTGATCGGCATCACGGTTCCGACGCGTTTGGAATATCGCCAGCTCGGTATCGAGGCGGGACTGAATGCCCAGGCGCGTCGTATCGATCGCGCGCTCGACGAATACCGCGCGACTTTTGGCACCCTGCCTGACAACATAAGCGATCTCAAACAACTTCCCGACGCTGATCGTTCACTTGCTACAGCTTTGAGCAGCCTTGATGTTTCCGGCTATCGGCCCAGCGCGGAACTGGCGGCCGTTCCCAAAAAACCGCAGAAGCTTAACGGTGCTGTTATTCGGAACGCCTCCATAAGCGGCGCGGACGAGTCAATAACCGAGCGGCTATCGTTTACAAACTACGAGCTACTTCTGCCCGGCGCGGATAAAGTGTTGGGAACTGAAGACGATTTGATCCTACGCGACGGAATAGTGAAAGCGGCAGGCGCACGACGGCGACTGGGTGGCACGACGGTTACCAACAAGGCCATGAAACAGTAAGTCGTTTTCGCAAAAGAAGCTTTAGGGCGGACCAACGTGTCCGCCCTTTTTGCTTTAGCGAACTGAGCGCGAATTAATTGATCGGATCTGTTCTGGCAACTCATTAGCTAAGAAAACAATTTCAGGCTCAGCATTATTTCAGATTCGATTCGCGCTGCAATCAGTGGTAAAACGTTTCTTCTGACTTCTGTCTTCTCTCTTCCGGCTCCTGACGAATGTTTCGAAAAATCTTAATTGCCAATCGTGGTGAGATCGCAGTGCGCATTATTCGCGCCTGCCGTGATCTCGACATCTCGCCGGTAGCAGTCTATTCCGAAGCCGACGCGTCCGCGGTTCATGTCTCGTTGTGCGACGAAGCGCTTTGCATCGGACCGGCGCCTTCGGTTCAAAGTTACCTCGACATAGCGAAAATTATCGACGCCGCGGAAAAAACAGACGCCGACGCAATCCATCCCGGCTATGGGTTTCTCGCCGAAAATGCTGACTTTGCAGCCGCGGTCAAGGAAGCGGGTTTGACTTTCATTGGCCCAGGTATTGAAGCGATGCGCGTGATGGGTTCAAAGACAAGTGCGCGCAGCGCCGCGGTGGCAGCCGGTGTGCCGATTGTTCCCGGCACAGTCACGCCTTTAAATTCTTTTGCCGAAGCAGAAACAACTGCAAAACAGTTTGGTTATCCAGTGATGCTCAAGGCAGCCGCGGGCGGCGGCGGCAAAGGCATGAGGCTGGTCGCGTTTCCAGGTGAATTGCGTTCGGCATTCGACAATGCCAAGGCCGAAGCAGCATCCGCATTTGGCGATTCTGCCATCTACCTCGAAAAGGCAATCGAGCGCCCTCGCCACGTCGAAATTCAGATCATGGCCGACACGCAAGGCAACGTGGTCCATCTGGGCGAACGTGAATGCTCTATTCAACGACGCCACCAAAAAGTTATTGAAGAGTGTCCTTCTCCGATTAACGATGCTTCGCTGCGTGAACAGATGGGCGCTGCCGCCGTTAAGCTCGCGCAAGCGGTGAATTATGTGGGCGCCGGTACCGTTGAATTCCTGGTTGCCGACGCCAGCCGCGAATTTTATTTCCTCGAGATGAATACGCGCTTGCAGGTTGAGCATCCGGTTACTGAATTGGTAACCGGCATCGACATCGTGCGCGAACAGATCACGGTTGCTGACGGCGCGCCGCTTTCCTTTACCCAGGAGCAAGTCCAATGGCATGGTCACGCGATCGAATGCCGCGTCTATGCCGAAGATCCGGAAAACAATTTCTTTCCTTCACCAGGAATGATTAATCATTTGCGAGTACCGAACGGTCCGGGAATTCGCGACGACAGCGGCATCGAGCTGAATTCTGAAGTTTCAATTCATTACGATCCGATGATTTCCAAACTTGCGGCCTGGGGACGCACGCGTGCAGAAGCAATCGATCGCTTGCGGCGCGCGCTCGGTGAATATGAAGTGGGTGGCATCAAGACCACGCTTCCCTTCTTCCGCGAGATTGTTCGCGACCAGGAATTCATCGAAGGAAGGTTGGATACCGGATTCATCACGCGTTTCAACGACCGCCGCGGGCGCGTGCTGGCGCCGGCATCCGAGAAAGCGGCCCAGACGCAGCAGGACATGGCGCTAATCGCAGCCGCCATTCACTACGCGCGTCTACAAAAAGAGGCAGCTTCACGACCGGCGACTCCAGTTAGCCAGAGTCGCTGGAAGCTGTCGGGCCGGACGGCGGCGCTCGGTATCAAAAGCACGCTGGCTCCACAACGTAAGCAGTCTGAAAAGTAAAGCATTCGAATGAAGTACAAAGCGCAAATAGCGAACAGCGAACCCGCAATCTCACTAGAACTTGCCAACGATTCGGCGACCGCCGATGTCGATGGGCGCCGTTACGAAATTGAGCATCGCAAACTCCGAGGCAGCGAGTATTTGCTAATTAACGGTACGGATGTTTACAAGTGTCGGGTTGAGGGAAAGCACGGTTCGAATAATTCTTTTGCGGTGGTTCTCGGCGGCGCCAGCTACGACATCACGCTAGTCGATCCCAAGCGTCTCAGCAGCGCGCGCGGTTCATCGGCACACGATCATGGCTCGGCTGAAATCATTTCGCCTATGCCCGGCAAGATAGTGCGCGTTCTGGTCGAGGCGGGGACAAACGTTGAAGCGGGCGCAGGAATCATCGTCGTCGAAGCAATGAAGATGCAAAACGAAATGAAAGCGCCGAAGGCAGGCGTCGTCGTTTCCATCAATGCCGAAGCGGGCGCCACGGTCAACGCCGGTGACGTGCTGGCGGTGATTGAATGACAGAGACAGGGTGACGGAGAGATAGGGAGACGGAGAGATAACATGACGAACGAGCGCCAAACAGATCCGGACTCTCCTTTTCACCCAGTCTCCCTGTCTCCCACTTTCCCTGTCTCCGAACGTCGCATCCTCCTCTGGGACATCGACGGCACGCTGATGCGCTCCGTCCGCGCCGGCTCGTTCAAGGACTACACCATTCCCATGCTGGAAGAAGTGTTCGGCACCGCCGGACGCTTACCGGAAATGAAAGTCTCCGGTATGACTGATTTGCAGATCGTCGGCGAAGCTCTAAAACATGAAGGCTTCACGCATGAGCACATACGAGAGCGTGTGCATGAGCTGCGCGAAAGTTACATGAAGGCGATGCGGAAGTTTACCGGCAACGGCGAAGAAGTTTTCCAGCTTCTGCCAGGCGTGCGCCAAGCGCTGCAAGCGGTACACGATCATCCGCGTTACCAGTCGGCCCTGGTCACCGGCAACATCGAGCCGGCAGCGTGGTTGAAGATGGAGATTCTGGGGTTGTCGGAATTCTTCACACTGCCCGGCGCGTTTGGCGACGAATCGCACGACCGGCGCGATCTTCCCGCGCTTGCCGCCGAACGAATTCGCAAACATCTGCAAATGGAGTTGGTGCCCGAACAATTTATTGTGATTGGCGACACGCCAAACGACATCGAATGCGCGAAACACTTTGGCGCGCGCTCGCTGGCGGTGGATACGGGCCGCTTCTACACGACGGACGATCTGATTGCCTGCGAGCCCGATGCTTTGCTGCCCGATCTTTCAGATCTTGAATTGGTGATGGGAAGGCTTGATGGTTTGTGAGGCTCCCAATGAGGATGAAGTAGAAAGTTTTTGGAAGAGTTGTTAACACGTTCAAGTAACAAGCCGGAGGGTAAGTACTACAAACATAATAATTCCGGCCAAATAAAAACCAAACTGAAATAGTGAGATTACGCGGGTAGCAGGCCGAAAAACGTCGAACTCGCCTGTGTCTTGAGATCCGGCAAGACTGCCGAGCACTATGTACCCCATTAAGACGGAGCCAATAAAAAGCGCCTCAATAATTATGAACCAGGTAATCCCAGCATGGCTGATGTTTGCTGACACCCGGTCCTTAAGGATCGCAACCAGGCCTGCCGGAGCGAACAAGAACGCCGAAGCAAGAGTGACAAGAAGTTTTGTCTGTTCTAGGTAGGTTTTACAGGCCTCTTTCTTGCCATCAGATACCGTGATTGAAGCGCTCATCTTCTTGCCTCTTCAGTACGCGAGCAGAACGGTGGGATGTTGCAGAATCGCTTGAAGAATCCCCCAATCACCGAGACAGAATCTCGTGTACGCGGAGGCAGTTGTGCCCTTTGCCCTTCTTCGGCCATTGTTCTAACGATATCCCCTATGCTTTGGTCGACCTGAGGCCAATTAACTCTGCCCTCTAGTTGGAGAGTTTCAATGACTGGGATTGCCAGCATTTCCCGGGCACCCCAGGTAAGTTCCACTTGAGACTGTCGCTCCGCTCTCGCAATTATGGAAAATAGTTCAGGCTCATAATAAGAAACCCGGCCAAAGCGTTCCCCGTATTTTGAATAACGATGCAATAGTCTAGGCCAGAATACACGCCACTGAATAATGAGGAAGCCCGCCTGCGCAACGACGACGACGCTAACAATTATGGCTATCTGGAGGAGCGTCATGTGGAGTATCTCCTTTGAAGGTGAAGACGAATAACGCAAGTGATATCGAGCTGTACGCGAAGGAGCGCGATAACCAAAGGTGAAAGTCGAAGGTCTGAGGACCGGCCCGATGATTACGAGGCGGCTACGATATTACAAGAGCTCCGGAGGAGTCAATAAAATTCCCCTAACCTCAAGTAATTTACTTTACTGCTTCCGAATGGCGTCAATCGTCTGCAACGTCTCGAGGCGCAAACTATTGTCCGCTTGTCCCGCCATCAAAGCCGCTTGAGGTAAGAAAGCTTGATCCCCGTGCCATCCTTGCTCGAATCTGCTCGGTAATGAAAGCACTTAGTCTCCGCGCATCTTTCCACTTTGACGTACGCCTGGCTGCGTCAAAATCGTGACCGCGTATGATGGATCGCAGGACTTCAATCGGCTTATCCTGCAGCCATAGCAAGAACTCAGCTTCTCCTCGTGACGTGAATTCCTCATACACGTCCGGCAAACGTAATTTCGATAACGGTATCCGCTTTTTTGCTGTATTACGGCTTTGCAGCGGGGGGGGGATAT
>DNND01000109.1:33354-39637 GCA_003488005.1 Blastocatellia bacterium
TATTACGGCTTGGCAGCGGGCGGAGTATATCTTCTAGTTGACTTGCGAATTCTGGACTGCGCTCCGCTTCACGACTTAAAAGATCGACAAGGCTGCGCAATAGAGTCACTAAGGCTTTTTCTTTTCGCATAGTTCCTGAATCTCCTTGGCCAGACCTCGAAGTGGCTCATAGGCCAAGCCATATTTACCTTTGAAAGTGCGAATATCGGCATCGACGTCAGCTCCTCGGGCAACGGCGACAGTCTGGGGCACCGTGTTGGCAAACAGAGGTGGCTGGGGCAACGCACCTGGTTTACCGAAGTCCCCCAACCGGCGCGCTTTGAGATCTTCTATAACGCGTCGATGTAGATTATTTCCTTGCACCTTCGTCGCTACAATACCCAGGGCCTCGAGCGCGCGACCGGTATCATTTGAAAATCGGTTGGTATTATCAATAATTTGGTAGATGCCCCAAGTCGAGAGTATGTCAGGAATCGTAGGAATAATGTATCCAGTCGAAATTCTCAGACCGTTTTTTGTTACCGTTCCCAAACTTGGTGGGCAATCGATAATAACGTAGTCATAACGATCTAGAACCGGATAGATAGCATTCTTTAGTATCTCGAGTGGGTTTGCCGTGAAGTTACCTGAGAGCGCAATCATCGGAATCTGATCTTGGATATCTATTAAACGCATGCTGGAAGCTAACAAATCCAGCCGAGCAATCCCATCGTTGATGGTGGACACATGATGTGCAATCGCGCGACTAATATCAAACTTCGGCGCTTGCGAGGGATTAAGTTTGTCAGCGAAAAGCTGCGCAACTGTCCGCCCCTTACTATCCATATCCGCCCACGTTTTTTCGGAAATCAACGTGACGCTCGCGTTGGTCTGCGGATCAAGGTCGACGAAGAGCACATGTTTCCTCTCTTCCTCGGCAAGTATTTCCGCAACCGCCACAGCGGTTGTTGTCTTCCCAACTCCACCTTTAAGATTAATAAAACTCAGAACATGGGTTGTTTCACCTTTGAAGTCCTTGACCCATGTCTCCATTGCCTCGCGCTCCCAAACCGGCCCGCTCTGCAAATCCTGTTTTGGTGCAGGAAAGTGGTCATAGCGCAAGCGCCAATTGCTGACCGCCTGTTTCGTCACCTTAGCCATTTCCGCTATTTCTGCAATTCCCACTAAGTTATCGGATCCCATGTTTCTAACCTCCCGGAAACCAAATTGAAGGGACCGCACACAATACAGCTATTGCGTGTACGCTGTCAACAGAACCGGTTTCTGTGTGGTGCTCGGCGGCAAGGGGGGATTGTTTGCTATGTAGGGAGGGCTAGAGGCGGTGAAAACCTTTTAAGATATCGCGGGTGGCGAGGCGCAGAATAACCGGGCGGCCGTGTGGGCAGGTTGTTGGCGAAGAGGTTTTCAGTAAGCGATCGATTAACCAGCGCATCTTTTCCGGCGTCAGCGGCATATTCACTTTGATTGCTGCATGACAAGCGAGCGAGGCGGCGATGTCGTCGCGCAAAGTCTCGCGCGCACTTCCCTTCTTCTCGGCATCGACTGTTTCCAGGATTTCCGCCAGCATGTTCCGTGCTTCGCCTGCAGGCAAATCGGCAGGCGCGGCTTTTATCGCCACCGTGCGACCGGACAAACGCATCAAGTCGAAACCATAACCCTCGAGCTCCGCCGCGACCGAATCAAAGACGGCAGCCTGCGCTGGCGTCAGATCAAAAGTTTCGGGAATCAAAAGCTGCTGCGATTCCGAGGTGCGCTCAGATTCCCGTGCGCGATACTTGTCAAACAAGATTCGTTCGTGGGCGACGTGTTGATCGATTAGCAGCAGGCCTTCGTCGTCGGTGGCGATAATGAAACTCTCATCAAGCTGGCCGAGCGGACGAATGTTGGTTGACAACGATTCAACGGAAACTTCACGAGCAAACTTGTCAGCCGAATTAAGAGGCGGCATTGCATTTGGACTGCGCTGGCTTGACGACGCTTTTGCCGGTGGCGATGGCGATGCTTGAGAAAGCGGCGTCAATTGCACCCGCTCGCCGCCGCGTTCCAAAGCCTCGTCATCCGCCACATCGATCTCAATCGGCGCATCGGGACTGACTGTTTGCGCCGCCAATTCCTGACGCATGATTGCGTCGAGATCGCGCACTGTGTTCGGCTTATCCGCCCCAGACGAATTCAACTCATCCAACGACAGGTCGTCATGCGCAAAAGAAGAGTCGACAAAGTCGATGCGTGGCTGCGACGCTTCGTCATCGCGCGTATTAGCGAAGCCGGAAAGACTCCCAAGCGGCGCTGGATTAACTACGGCCGAGTTTGCTGAACCCTGGCTGGCCGCCGCCGACATACTGTTCACATCCCCGTCGGAATCGTTTTGACTGAACGCCGATGGCTCTTGTTGCGAGGATTCTGCGCGCACAAAGCCCGCGCTTGCCAATGCGGATCGCACTGCTTCTCGCACTGCATCGGCAACGGCGGCCGCGCGCCGAAATCTGACTTCCGTCTTTGCCGGGTGAACGTTGACGTCCACCTCTTCCAGCGGTATTTCAATGAACAAGAGCGCGGCCGGATAGACGCCGTGCGGCAGCACTGATCGATAACCTTCCGAAAGCGCGCGCGCGATTAGCCGATCTCTGACGAACCTGCCATTCACAAACAAGTACTGGGCATCGCGCGAGGTGCGGCGATCGCGCGGCGCCGAAACAAATCCAACTACGCGCGCAACTTGTGGATTGCCGCCGTTAACCTCAAGCAAGTTGTCCAGAAACTCTGCGCCAAAAATCTGGTAGGCGCGCTCGCGCAAGTCGTTGGCAGGCGCGGCGCGCAAAACCTCGCGGCCGTTATTGGTAAGCGTTAAGGCGATTTCGGGATGGGCCAGCGCGTAGTGCGTCACGAGATTGGTGAGATGAAAACTTTCCGTCGCTTCCGAACGCAGAAACTTTCGGCGCGCCGGCACGTTGAAGAAAAGATCGCGCACGGCGATCGTTGTGCCGCGCGGGTGCGCTGCGTCCTTCACGTCGCGCATTTTGCCGCCTTCGATTAGGACCCGCGTGGCGGCGGACGCTGCTTCGGTTTTGGTTGTCAATTCGACGCGGGCGACGGAAGCTATCGATGCCAGGGCCTCGCCACGAAACCCAAGCGTAGCGATGGCGGCAAGGTCTTCGGAGTTGCTAATCTTGGAAGTCGCATGTCTTTCAAAAGCCAGGACGGCATCGTCCCGAACCATGCCTTCGCCGTTGTCGGAAACTCGCAGCAAGCGACGGCCACCGCTCTCGACATCAAGCGTGATGCTGGTTGCGCCGGCATCGATCGCGTTCTCGACCAGTTCCTTGGCTACCGACGCCGGGCGCTCAACAACTTCGCCGGCAGCGATTTGATTTGAAAGATGGTCGGGAAGTACTCGAATCTTTGACATTTTTGTTAATGGGCTTTGGTCTTTGGTCTTGGGTCTTTGGTTTATGTTTGATTAGAAGCGAGCCGCCTGGACAAAGTGCGATCCGCCAAAAAGACAAAGACCAAAGTCCAAAGACCTAAGACCGGTTACAAATAAACAACCTGATGCTCATTGGAACCAATATTAATAGCGTTGTAGATCCACTCAACCACGTAACGGCCGTGGCGCGCGAGCAGCGAAGTGATGTTGATGTGGCGTTCCTGCAAAGCCTTATGCGGGTAGAGTTGATCAAAGGCGCGTTGCAACTGCCGGTGCGCGGCTTCGTCCCGCGTCATCTGCGCGCGGTGAAAGCGCGTGCGCAGCCCTTCAAGTTGATAGTTGATCTTGCGCCGGCCGGTTTCCAGCGCGTCCGCCAGAGTCGGATCAATCGTGCGCAGTTGTTCTCGCAATTTATCCAGCTCGTTATTAACCGATTCTTCGGTCGCTCCAAAAGTCTTCGCGGTATCGGCGCCCAGATGTTCCTCAACAACGCGCGCCAAAACACTTTCGGCGCCCGCGAATAAATCCACCAGACTCAAGCCATACCGTTCGAGCACGCGCCCGGTGTGCGACTCAATCATGGTCAAGCTCGCGCGCGGCAGGATCGGCGTTGTCGGCCTTTCGAGTAGCCGATAAACTTCGGCGGTTTGTGCGAAGTAAGCTATCTCGGCCGCGCCGCCGTAATACGCAACACTCGGCAGCAGGTAATCCTGGACCACCGCGCGCAAAGTAACGTTTGGACTGAAACGGTCGGGCTGGTCCAACGCCATTTGTGCCAACTCGCCGGCAGTGTATTCCTCGTCATTGCTCTTGGTTGTGTACTTACCTGTTGACGTGCGGACCATCGCATGTCGTGCACCCGTGGCATCGTGCAGGAACAGCGGAAACGAGTTTTCGGAAGGTGTTACCTGAGCATGGTAGCCGGCCTCGACCAACCTTTGACTGCGCGTCTCGATTGCCGTGGCAATCTCATGCGCGCGCGACGCCGCCTGGGAATACAACGGCGCTGCCAATCTCTTCAACCGCGGATCAAGTGGATCGAGAAGTATTAATCCGTGTCCGCCCAACAATGCCGTCATCATGCGCGCAAAGGCTTCGCCGTATGAGCGGCCCGGTCGCCACGCGTCGCGCAACACAGCTTCCAGATCCGGCGTGAATTCGGAAACAGGTAGTAGTTCAAGCAGTTGATCTACAACCGGATTGATCGAGTCATTGATGAGAACTCGACCAACTGGCTGGCCTTCCTGATGCACGTCGCCGGATACCTCGACATGCGCGAGCCGGCAGTCGCGGCCGATGAACTCAGCCCTGGCGACTTCAGGAAAGTCGTGGTCCTCGGTGGCAATCCAAAATACTGGAACGGTTTTGGTGTTGCGCTGCGTCAAGCAACCAGCGAGTTTCACGGCGGACAGCGCTTTGTAAATTGTGTAGAGCGGCCCGGTAAACAAACCCGCTTGCTGTCCCGAGACCGCCGCAAGGCAATCGGCGTCGCGCAGCATTTCAATATTCTTAATAGTTGCCTGGCCGGCGCCCCAGGCGGCATTCATATCGAGCAACGCGTCGCAAAGTTCCTTACGATCGGTCTGATAAGCAGCGAGCACTTCGGGCGCGCGCGCCGGCAACTCATGATGAAACCTCACGGCCGAAGGATAAAACTCGCGCAGCGCCAGCGGATCGCGCAAGTAGTCGAGAAACAGACGCGTCTGCTGCGGCACACTCTCAAACGACAGACTTTCTACGCGCAGTCCGGATTCTTCAGGCGTGCTGTAACAAGCAGGTTCGGCAGTACTCAATTTGATTTGCTCCTCGGGAAAGCATTTTACGCGGGCGAAGCGGCTTCGGCTAGCAGGGCTTGCTCGGCGGCATCCAGACAACGTTGAATTTCGGCACGCGCTTCGTCATCAGGCACGCGCAAAGGCGCTCGCACGTGACCGCCAACATAGCCGTTCATATCGAGCGCTGCTTTCAAGCCGCCAATGCCAAAACGGGTCGTGACTGCGGCCGCCAACGGCGTAAGCGCGCTTTGCAAACGCTGGCTGCGTTCCTGATCTCCTGATTTCGCCGCGCTGAAAATCTCCAGACAAAGTTCCGGAGCAATACAGCCGACGGCAAGAATTGCGCCGCCCGCCCCAGCGTCTAATGCTTCATGCAAAACTGTTCCATTGCCGGTAAGTACAGCGAAGTCGTCTTGTGCAAGGTTGATGGCTTCCTGCAAAGCCGCAACGTCGTTGGAGCTGTCCTTGATGCCAATAATATTTGCGTGTTCGCTCAGCGCCGCAGCCGTCGCTGGCTCGATTTTGATTCCCGTCAGCGCCGGCATTGAATAGAGAATCAAGGGGATCGGCGATGCGTCGGCAACGGCGCGGTAATGTTCCAGGAGTGCAGCTTGAGTAATGGCGGCGCGATAAAAATGCGGCGTGATGACAAGCACAGCGTCAACCGCCACAGCGGCGCTGAGTCTTTCAATTTCCTGAATCGTGCCGCGCGTACTTTGCTGGCCCACTCCGGCGATGAACAAGCGCTTCGAAGGCACCGCATCGCGAGCAGTCGTTAGCACCTCAAATTGTTCATCCTCTCCAAGATTGACACGCTCGCCCGTCGAACCAAGCACGACATAACCGGCAATCGCCGTCTCGTTCCATTTCAGGATGTTGGAACGCAGACCGGAAAGATCCACGGCGCCATCGCTTTGGAAGGGCGTCGTGATCGGCAACAGCACGCTGCAAAGCTCGGCAAGTTTGGAATTCGAGTTCAAAGTACTCCGTCTCGCGAATGATTTTGGCCAGGTGCGCCATTATACCAGTGGCTGGGCTCAGTGCGTCCTTGTGACATGAAGTCAGTACCGCCTGCGGTAGC
>DNND01000148.1:0-1981 GCA_003488005.1 Blastocatellia bacterium
CAGTAGGCAGGAGCAGTAGGCAGAAAGAAAAGCAACTGACTACGAACTACTGACAACGGACCACGGACAAAGAACTAAAAATCAGGAATTAAGAAGATGCCACGCGATAATATTGTTCTTCAGTGTATTGAGTGTAAGAGTCGGAACTACGTAACGACCAAGAATAAGAAGACCACGCCTGATCGGCTTGAGTTTAGTAAGTTCTGTCGCCGTTGCCGCAAACACACTGAGCACAAAGAAACGAAGTAACTATGAATGCGGAACGCGGAACGATGAAACGTTCAGCGTTCATTGTTCCGCGTTCATCGTTGCCACAGGGGTATAGTGTCAACGGTTAGCACGTCGGTCTCCAAAACCGAAAGTCCGGGTTCGAATCCTGGTACCCCTGCCAGCTTTGAAGCAATCGGCAACTGGCGAAGAAGGTTGACTAAGTAATGGCTGAGACAGATAACCCAGATACGTCGATGGTGCCGCCGGCACCGCGCGCTGCGCGCTTTGGCGAAGGCGGAGAGGGCAAGCCCGCCCGGCGCGAGCGTGGTTTAAGCGGGCCGCGCAAGAGTGCATTTGGACGTCTAGCTCAGTTCCTGCGCGATGTGCGAGCGGAAATGAACCGGGTGTCCTGGCCGTCAGTAACTGAGGTAAAGAACACCACGATCATTACGCTGGTCGCAGTTATCTTCTTCGCGATTTACCTGTTTCTGGTGGATAGAATTTGGTCGTTCCTGCTAATCCAGCTTAACCATCTGCTCAACTGGATGACCGGAGTTTGATCGTCAAGGAAACATTAATGGAGCACTGGTTCATACTTCATACATACTCCGGCCACGAGAAAAAGGTGCGCGACAGCCTGGAAGCGCGCATTCGTGATATGGATCTGCAAGCCGAGATCACGAAGGTGCTGGTTCCGACCGAAACCGTCGTAGAAATGCGCGGCAACAAGCGGATCGAGTCGTCGCGAATGTTTTATCCGGGTTACGTGCTGGTGCAGATTGAATGCGATGAGCGCGGGCATATTCCCGACCACGTATTCCATCTGATTAAGTCCACGCCCAAGGTTACTGGTTTTGTTGGTGGCCACAATCCAACTCCGCTGACACCTCAGGAAGTCGATCAGATTGTTAACCAGCAGGCAGAAGCGGCAGAGAAACCGAAACCGAAATTCTCTTATGCTTCAGGCGAAACGGTGCGAATCAAGTCGGGGCCGTTCCAGAGCTTTACCGGCAAAGTGGAAGAAGTTAACGAAGACAAGTCAACGTTGAAGGTGACCGTGACTATCTTTGGTAGATCGACTCCAGTCGAGTTGAATTTCCTGGATGTGGAAAAGGTCACGTTTGCGGAAGAAGAATGAAAGGCCGTAAATCGTAAATAGTAAATCGTAAATAGACGAACGGTCTTTACGATTCACGATTGACGATTCACGATTTACGAAACGATGGCAAAGAAAATAACAGGCTACATTAAGTTGCAAGTTCCCGCCGGCAAGGCGAATCCGGCGCCGCCAATTGGCCCCGCGTTGGGCCAACACGGCGTGAACATCATGGAATTCTGCAAGGCGTTTAATGCAAAAACGGCGCAGATGGATCCCGATCTAAAGATTCCGGTGGTCATCACCGTCTATGCGGATCGTTCGTTCACATTTGAAACGAAGACGCCGCCCGCCGCAGATTTGTTGAAGAAGGCGGCCGGTATTCCCAAGGGTTCCGGTAAACCCAACCGCGAAAAGGTGGGTACGATATCAAAAGCGAAGATCGAAGAGATTGCGAAAACCAAACTTCAGGATTTGAACACGACGAGTTTGGAGTCAGCTATCAAAACGATTTCAGGAACGGCCCGGCAGATGGGGCTGACGATTGAATGAATTTCGGATTGCGAATTTCGGATTTCGGATTTTGTCCGGAGCCCGTTTCGCTTTGAGAGGGAGAAGGGTTTGTAGAGGACGGTTGGGAAATCGATCAAATTCGAAATCCGCAATCCGAAATCC
>DNND01000148.1:2294-8236 GCA_003488005.1 Blastocatellia bacterium
TCCGCAATCCGAAATCCGCAATTCTTCGCTGGCACCTCAGGAGTAATTAATGAAGAAGCACGGAAAGAAATACAATGCGGCGGCGGAAAAAATTGAAGCCGGACGCAAGTACAACCTCGAAGACGCGGTAACAAAGCTCAAAGAAATTGCGTTTGCCAAGTTTGACGAGACGGTTGAGCTGACCGTCTGGCTTGGCGTTGATCCGCGCAAAGCGGACCAACTGGTTCGCGGCACGATTGTTCTTCCGCACGGTCTCGGCAAATCCAAAAAAGTTCTGGTCATCGCCCAGGGCGAAAAGATTAAAGAAGCTGAAGAAGCCGGCGCCGATTTTGTCGGTGGCGAAGACATGGTCGATAAGATCAAAGGCGGCTGGCTTGATTTCGATGCCGTTGTTGCGACTCCCGATATGATGCGACTGGTTGGCGGACTCGGCAAAGTGCTGGGGCCTCGCGGCCTGATGCCTAATCCGAAAACCGGCACGGTCACGTTTGACGTCAAGACGGCGGTAAAAGAAACAAAGGCCGGCAAAGTTGAATATCGCGTCGATAAGACAGGCGTTATTCACGTTGGCGTCGGCAAGGTTTCTTTTGATGAAGACAAGCTTCGCGACAATGCGCGCGTGCTGCTCGAGGCGATTGTGAAAGCAAAGCCGTCGACCGCCAAAGGCAAATATGTGAAGAAGGTAAATCTAGCGGCGACAATGAGCCCCGGCGTTCTGCTCGATGAGGCTGCGTACGTCAAATAGTGAGGAGCGACCAGGATGAAAACAAAAGCACAAAAGCAAAAAGATTTGGAAGCTCTTGCAGAGCAATTCAAGCAGGCAAATGCGGCCATGCTGGTTGGCTTTCAGGGTATGACGGTTCAAAAGGACCAGGAGCTGCGCAATCAGTTGCGCGAAGCAGGCGTTAGCTACAGCGTTGTGAAGAACACCTTGGCGCGCAAGGCCGCGGAAGGAACCGTGCTCGAACAGGCTGTCGATCAGTTCAAAGGTGTCACCGCGGTGGCCCTGAGCCAGAAGGATCCGGTCGGACTTTCGAAGGCGATCGCCAAGTTTTCCAAGGCGAATCCCGAGATTTTCAAGTTTAAGGTCGGCATTGTGGAAGGCAAGGTTGTTGCCTTGCGTGATGTCGAAGCAATCGCCAGCTTGCCTTCGAAGGAAGAGTTGATTTCGAAGATTATGTTCTTGCTTAACGCTCAGGCGCAGCGACTCGCGACCGCGTTGTCGGCGGTGCCGCGAAACCTGGCGATCGTAGTCAGACAGATTGGTGATCAAAAAGGCGGAGAGGCCGCCTAACAATTGAGATTTCAAATTTCAAATTTGAGATTTCAGAAATTGAATAGTAAGCACAGGGCCGGACGCGAAAAACGAGCGCAGCGATGAGTCAGATCGCAAATGGCGCTTCGGATGTTTTCAAAGATGCGATGCAGCAAATTTGAAAAGGTCCCGTGGGTTCTCCTGCTGCAATCGTAAACAACAGCAACAATAGAACCCTTTTGAGGAGGATTAGTAATCATGGCACTTTCAAATCAAGAAATTCTGGACGCTCTAAAAGAAAAGAGCCTTCTGGAAACTTCTGAGCTGGTTAAGATGATCGAGGAAGCGTTCGGCGTTTCAGCGGCAGCCGCCGCAGTAGCCGCACCTGCCGGAGGCGCAGCCGGTGGAGAAGCCGCTGCCGTTGCCGAGGAGAAGACCGAGTTTGATGTCATCCTGCAGGCCATCGGCGGCAACAAGATCAACGTGATCAAAGTTGTGCGCGAAGTGACGGCGCTGGGCTTGAAAGAAGCCAAGGATCTCGTCGAAGCTGCTCCTAAGGCCGTCAAGGAAGGCGTTTCCAAAGAAGAAGCCGAGACTGTCAGGCAGAAACTAACTGACGCCGGCGCGACCGTCGAAGTGAAATAGTTCGTCTAAAGTTCAACGTCCAATGTCCGAAGTCCGGCGCACGCGCGCTGACTTTGGACATTGGACTCGAGACTTTGGACTTTGTTTTGTTGGCTTGACACTCATCGTTGCAGTGGTTAAGTTGGGAGAGTATTGAGGGCGCTGGCATTACTCCCAAAAAAATCGACAAAGAAGCAATCGCTTTTTGCCAAATAAGCGGTCAGGGCATTGTGCGCTCTGACCGCGCTTCGGCATTTTTATGGCTTTAGAGGGCTCAGCTACCAGCTATCAGCAAGTTGACGTTGAGCATCATTGGCACCGCACCCCGTTTTTATCGAGCCGATAGCTGGTAGCTGACAGCTGTTGTTAAGGAACTTTTCATGCAAGGAAATCTACTTCAAGCAGTGAGCACAGGATTGGGACGGCGCACGAGTCAGGCGCCCGAACGCGTCGATTTCTCCAAGATCTCGACCGCCGTGAAGATCCCGAATCTGATCGAGATTCAAAGGGAATCCTACAATCGTTTTCTTCAAATGGATTTCCTGCCGGAGGAGCGCGAGAACACCGGATTGCAAGCCGTGTTTGAATCGGTCTTCCCGATCTCGGATTTCCGTGGCACCGCCACGCTCGACTTTGTCGAGTATCAAATCGGCAACTGGCAGTGCAAGTGCGGCCGCCTGGAAGGTCTCAATTACCTTCGCGCCAACTGTAAGAACTGCGGCTCGACGATCAAGGTCAATCCGTTGGCTTCCGGCGAAACGCTTTGTCACAAGTGCGGCACGTTCAACTCAGTTCGACCGCAGCTTTGCGAAAACTGCGGCGAGCCCGTCGGCTTGAAGCATAAGCACGACGAGCAGGAGTGTCAGGAGCGCGGCATGAGCTACAGCGTTCCGTTGAAAGTAAAGATCCGCCTGACCGTCTACGATAAGGATGCCGAGACGGAGACGTTGTCGATTCGCGATATCAAGGAAGAAGAAGTCTTCTTCGGCGAAATTCCGCTGATGACCGACAACGGCACCTTCATCATCAACGGCACGGAGCGCGTAATCGTTTCTCAGCTTCACCGCAGCCCTGGCGTGTTCTTCAAGCGCGGCGCCATCTACATCGCGAAGATAATTCCTTACCGCGGTTCGTGGGTTGAGTTTGAATACGATCAGAAAAACCTGCTGTACGTACGCGTAGGCAAGCGCAAGTTTCTGGCGTCCATCTTTCTGCGAGCGCTCGGACTTTGGTGGGGCAAAGAATCAGATGGCAAGCTCGCAAAGAGCGATTCGCACCTGGAAGACCGGGTAAAGAATGGCTCTTTTGCCGACGAAGATATCCTGCGCACTCTGTACGTCACCGACGAAATTCGCGTCGAGGATGGCCGGCTGATGATTCAGGTCCCCGACCAGGGACCAAGCGGCCTGGTAGGAATGAAGGTCGATTTTGATATCAAAGGCCGCGGACCTGACGCAATCGTTCGTTCTGGAAAGAAAGTAACTCCTTCTTCGCTCGAAGCTTTGCGCAAAGCAAACATCGGCGAAGTGGAAATGGAGGCGTCTCAGTTTGAGGGCGCTTACGCAGTCGCTGACATCGTTAACAAAGACAGCGGCGAAGTAATTCTTGAAGCCAACAACGAGATCAATCCCGCCAAGCTGCAGGAAATCGTCGAAGGCGGCATCGATAGTTTCTCGGTATTCTTCCCGGAACGCGACGACATCGGCGCCATTCTTTCGCAAACGCTGAAGAAAGATGTAATCACCAAGCCAGTCGATGCGCTGCTCGAGATTTATCGCAAGATGCGTCCGGGCGATCCGCCGACAGTGCAAACTGCCTACAAGTTGCTCGAGGCGATGTTCTTCGATCCGCGCAAGTTTGATTTCTCGCGCGTGGGCCGTCTGAAGTTCAACATCAAGATGGGCAAGCCGGAACGCGATCGCATCAATGATCCGCTGCTTTCGGCGAAAGATTTCTATGAAGTGGTCGCTTACGTTTTGAAGATGCGTAAGAACCCTTCGGAATATCAGGCCGACGACATCGATCATCTCGGCAACCGGCGCGTCCGCGCTGTCGGTGAGTTACTCGAAAATCAGTTCCGCATCGGTCTCGAGCGAATGGAACGCGCCATCAAGGAAAAGATGTCGATCCATCAGGAAATGCAGACCACGATGCCGCGCGATTTGATCAATGCCAAGCCGGTCACCGCCGCGGTGCGCGAGTTCTTTGGTTCCAGTCAGCTTTCGCAGTTTATGGACCAAACGAATCCGCTTTCCGAGATAACGCACAAACGCCGTTTGTCGGCGCTGGGACCAGGTGGTCTGTCGCGTGAACGCGCGGGTTTTGAAGTGCGCGACGTTCATCCAACTCACTATGGCCGCATCTGTCCGATTGAGACGCCTGAAGGTCCGAACATCGGTTTGATTTCCAGTCTTTCCTGTTTTGCGCGCATCAATGAATTCGGTTTCATCGAAGCGCCTTACCGGAAGGTGACCGATGGTCGTGTGATCGAATATGTACGAGTTCTTAACGGCGGCGACACCAAGCTCAAGCCCGGCGAGCATATACCGCTGGATGAGCTTGAGAAGGCTAATCGCAAACTGGCTGCCAGTGGCCGGAAAGCCGAGTATGAACCATGGCCGTTTTATTTGACGGCATGGGAAGAAGACAAACACGTCGTTGGTCAGGCAAACATCGAACTCGATGAAACGCGCTACATCGTTAACGAACGCAATGCCGCGCGCAAAGCCGGCGAGTTCATTTTGGCCTTGCGTAAAGATATTGAATACGTTGACGTGTCGCCCAAACAGCTTGTCTCGGTGGCCGCATCGCTTATTCCATTCCTGGAAAACGACGACGCGAACCGCGCCTTAATGGGTTCGAACATGCAACGCCAGTCTGTGCCGCTGTTGCGCGCTGAAGCGCCATATATCGGAACCGGGATGGAGAAAACTACGGCGCGCGATTCGGGCGCGGTCGTAACGGCCCGCCGCGACGGTGTGGTCGATTACGTCGATTCCGAGCGCTTGATTATTAAGGCCGATCATCATGTCGACGGCACCATCTCACGCGAAGTGACAGCGGACATCTACACGCTGATCAAGTTCAAACGATCCAACCAGAATACCTGTATCAACCAACGGCCTATCGTGCACGTTGGCGAGCGTGTAGAAAAAGGCCAGGTCATCGCCGATGGTCCATGTACTGACCGAGGTGAGTTGGCGCTGGGACGTAACGTGCTGGTGGCCTTCATGCCCTGGCGCGGTTACAACTTTGAAGACGCGATTCTCGTTTCCGAGCGGTTGGTGAAAGAGGATTACTACACCTCGATTCACATTGAAGAGCTGGAAATTGAAGCGCGCGATACCAAGCTGGGACCAGAAGAAATCACCCGCGACATTCCCAACGTCGGCGAGAACATGCTGCGTGACCTCGACGATAGCGGCATCATTCGCATCGGCGCGCAAGTGAAACCGGGCTCGATTCTGGTCGGCAAAGTCACGCCCAAGGGCGAGACGCAGTTGACCGCTGAAGAAAAACTTTTACGCGCAATCTTCGGTGAAAAAGCCGGCGACGTTAAAGACGCTTCGCTCGTTTCACCTCCGGGCATTGACGGCACGGTGGTGGACGTTCAGGTGTTTACGCGCAAAGGACAGGAAAAAGATCAGCGTTCGCTGACCATCGAGCAGGAAGAGGAAGATCGTCTGCGACGCGACCTTGAGGACGAGATTCGTATCCTGCAGGAACAGCGCGACCAGCGCATTCACGAGTTGCTCGATGGCCGCAAGCTTTCCGCGGACCTGACAGTAAACCGTGAAGTGGTTATTCCCAAGGGCGTAACCATCACGCGCGAAATGCTCGAAGGCATCGAAGCCAAGGTGCTCAGGAAAGTGCAGATGGCTTCCTCGCGGGTCGACGTCGGCGCCGAAATCAAGGATTACGAAGATCGCACCGAGCGGCAGATCAAAATTCTTTCGGACATTTACGAAGAGAAGATTGCCAAGCTGCGACAGGGCGACGAACTGGCTCCAGGCGTCATCAAGATGGTCAAAGTCTTCATCGCCATGAAGCGCAAGCTTTCAGT
>DNND01000148.1:8587-9682 GCA_003488005.1 Blastocatellia bacterium
CTGCCGGAAGAGGACATGCCTTACTTGCCTGACGGCACGCCGGTAGAAATTGTGCTGAACCCGCTCGGCGTGCCATCGCGCATGAACGTGGGCCAGATTTTGGAAACACATCTAGGCTGGGCGGCGCGCGTGCTCGGCGTTCACTTTGCGACGCCGGTTTTCGACGGCGCAACTGAAGCCGAAATCAAAGACAAGCTGAGAGAGGCTGGCGTTAAGGCAACCGCACTCGGCCTGCCGGAGATTATCAACGAGTCGGGCAAGGCGATTCTTTACGACGGGCTGGCCGGCGAGCCATTTGAGCAGAAGGTTACGGTTGGTTACATCTACATGCTCAAACTTTCGCACCTTGTTGACGACAAGATTCACGCGCGTTCAATTGGGCCGTACAGCTTGATCACGCAGCAGCCGCTGGGGGGCAAGGCGCAGTTTGGCGGACAGCGATTTGGAGAAATGGAAGTGTGGGCCCTGGAAGCGTATGGCGCCGCGCACATTCTTCAGGAACTGCTGACCGCGAAGTCAGACGACGTTGCCGGCAGATCGAAAATCTACGAAGCGATCGTCAAAGGCGAAGCGGATTTCGATCCCGGTCTACCGGAATCGTTCAACGTGCTGGTGCGCGAGCTGCAGTCGCTCTGTCTGGACGTTGAATTGATCAATAAGGTAGTGCCCGGCAACGGCGACGCAAACGGCGACGGCATCGGCGAAGCGCTCATTACCGCCGCGGCGGAATAAATTGGTCTTAGGTCTTTGGACTTAGGTCTTTGCTGTGGCGCCGAACAGACTCGGTAACGTCAAAGGCCAAAGACCCAAGACCAAAGCCCATTAAGCAATTGTGCTCGGTTTATAGGGCAATGGAGAAACGATGTTTCGATTTCAACAAGAGAAGACGCAATTAGCTCCAGACTTTGAAGCGATTCGAATCTCGCTGGCCTCGCCGGAAAAAATCCGGCATTGGTCGCACGGCGAGGTGACGAAGCCGGAGACGATTAACTACCGCACCTTCAAGCCTGAGCGCGATGGACTTTTTTGCGCGCGCATTTTTGGACCGGTAGCTGATTGGGAATGCCTCTGCGGAAAATACAAACGCATGAAGCA
>DNND01000148.1:10005-11000 GCA_003488005.1 Blastocatellia bacterium
TGCGACAAGTGCGGCGTGGAAGTGACGCAGGCAAAAGTGCGTCGCGAACGCCTGGGCCATATCGATCTGGCTAGTCCCTGTTCGCACGTCTGGTTCTTTAAAGGTCTGCCGTCGCGCATCGGGCACCTGCTGGACATTCCGTTGCGCGAGCTGGAAAAAGTTCTCTACTTCGAAGCTTACATCGTCATCGATCCGGGCGACGTGCCGGGAATTAAAGAGCGCGAGTTGCTGACGGACGAGCGTTATCGCGAGCTGGTGCGTGACTATCCGGCCGCTTTTGTCGCCAAGATGGGCGCCGAAGCGATTAAAGAACTGCTGCAGATGGTTAAAGTCGAAGAGTTGTCGATTGAACTGCGCAAGCGCATGCGCGAAGAAACTTCTCAGCAGAAGAAACTCAAATATTCCAAGCGCCTCAAGGTTGCCACTTCATTCTTGAAGTCGGGCAATCGTCCCGAGTGGATGATCCTGGACGTGATTCCGGTCATCCCACCCGAGCTTCGTCCACTGGTGCCGTTGGATGGCGGCCGTTTCGCTACTTCGGATCTTAACGATCTCTATCGTCGCGTCATCAACCGCAACAACCGTCTGAAGAAGTTGATGGAGCTGCGCGCGCCGGAAGTTATTGTTCGCAATGAAAAGCGCATGCTTCAGGAAGCCGTGGACGCGTTGTTCGATAACGGCCGTCGTGGCCGTGTGCTGCGTGGCGTCAACAATCGTCCGCTGAAATCTTTGAGCGGAACGTTGAAAGGCAAGCAGGGACGTTTTCGTCAGAACCTGCTCGGCAAACGCGTCGACTACTCAGGCCGTTCGGTGATTGTGGTCGGTCCGGAATTGAAGCTGCACCAGTGCGGCTTGCCCAAGAAGATGGCGCTCGAGTTGTTCAAGCCGTTCATCTACAACCAACTTGAAAAGCAGCAACACGCTGCCACCATCAAGCAGGCGCGGGAAATGGTTGAGCGCCAGGAACCGGTCGTTTGGGACATTCTCGAAGAAGT
>DNND01000148.1:11379-12875 GCA_003488005.1 Blastocatellia bacterium
GAGCCGGTGCTGGTCGAAGGCAAAGCCATCAAGATCCATCCGCTCGTCTGTACGGCATTCAACGCCGACTTTGACGGCGATCAGATGGCGGTACACATTCCGCTTTCGCCGGAAGCCCAGATCGAAGCGGCAGTGTTGATGCTTTCGAGCAACAACATTCTCAGTCCGGCTAGCGGTCAGCCCATCGCCGTGCCTTCGCAGGACATCGTGCTCGGAATTTATTACCTGACGCGCGACAAGCCCGGCGCGAAAGGCGAGGGTCGAGTTTTCGCTTCGCTTGAAGAAGTGCTGCTGGCACTCGACGCGCAATATGTTACGACGCAGACCCCAATCAAGCTGCGCATTCAGGGCGATCTCATCGACCTGACGCAGGAACACGATCAGCAGGACATTGTGCGTGCGGTCGTGCAGGACGATGTGCGCCGCGTGATTAATACAACCGTTGGCCGCGTTATCTTTAACGATTCCATTCCCGCCGGCTTGCCGTTTATCAACGGCACGCTGAAGAAGAAGGGTCTGCAATCTCTCGTTAACTACGCGCACATTCGGCTCGGTCATGAGATGACGGTGAAGATGCTCGACGATTTGAAGAGCCTCGGCTTCCTTTACGCCACCAGGGCGGGCATCTCGATCGGCATCGACGATCTGGTTACGCCTGATGCCAAGAAGGGACTGGTCCATAAAGCCGAGCAGGACGTCATCGCTGTTGAGCAACAGTATCTCGACGGTGTGATTACAAACGGCGAGCGTTACAACAAAGTCATCGCCATCTGGTCCGAAGTGACTGACAAAGTTGCCAAGGAAATGTTCAAGGCGATGGACGAGCGTGAGAAGTCTTCGGGCGAGTTGAATCCAATCCTGGTTATGAGCGATTCCGGAGCGCGCGGCAGTGCGCAACAGATTCGCCAGTTGGCAGGCATGCGCGGCTTGATGGCGCGGCCTTCCGGCGAAATTATCGAAACACCAATTCACGCGAACTTCCGTGAAGGCCTCAACGTGTTGCAGTACTTCATCTCGACACACGGCGCGCGCAAGGGTCTCGCCGACACGGCATTGAAAACTGCCGATTCGGGTTACCTGACGCGACGTCTGGTTGATGTGGCGCAGGACGTGATCATCAGCGAACAGGATTGCGGCACACTGCGCGGTATCCCCGCGAGCGCGATTGTCGAAGGCGGCGAGGAAATCGAGTCGCTGCGCGATCGCATCGTTGGTCGTACAGCGCTGGAAGATGTTATCGATCCGGTCGAGGGCCGCACCATCGTCGAAACCAATCAGGAAATCGACGAAGGCTTGGCAGCCGAGATTCAACGTTCCGGCGCTCAACGCGTTCGCATTCGTTCAGTTTTGACGTGCGAATCGCGGCGTGGCTGCTGCATCAAGTGCTATGGACGCAACCTCGCCACCGGCCGCCCGGTGGAAATCGGGGAAGCGGTCGGCGTTATTGCGGCCCAGTCAATCGGCGAGCCGGGTACACAGCTCACCATGCGCACGTT
>DNND01000148.1:13172-13752 GCA_003488005.1 Blastocatellia bacterium
TGCGCACGTTCCACATCGGCGGCACGGCGCGCCTGGAAGAGTCGTCCAAGCACGAAGCGCGGCAGGACGGCGTAATCAAATACCTCGAACTGCAAACGGTGAAAAGTCGCAAGGGCGAGCGCATCGCCATGAACCGCAACGGTTCGCTGATAATCATGGACGATCGTGGACGCGAAGTAGCGCGTTACCAAATCGTTTATGGCGCGCACATTCTGGTCGAAGACGGCTCCCGCGTGACGCAGGATCAATTGCTCGCGACCTGGGATCCGTTCACCTTCGCAATTTTGACCGAGGTGGCGGGCCACATTAAGTTCCAGGACTTGAAGGAAGGCGTGACCTACGACGAAGAAGTCGACGAGGTAACCGGTCAGTCGCGCATGGTTGTGAAAGACTCGCCTGACGAGAAGAAACAACCGCGTATGGAAATTCGCAACGCCAGCAACAAGATACTGAAGACGTATCAGATGCCGGTGCGCGCGAACCTGATGGTGGTCGACGGAGAAACGGTGGAGCCTGGCGACGTCATTGCCAAGATTCCGCGCGAGACTACCAAGACCAAGGACATCACCGGCGGTCTGCC
>DNND01000148.1:14043-23649 GCA_003488005.1 Blastocatellia bacterium
ATCACCGGCGGTCTGCCGCGCGTTGTCGAGTTGTTTGAAGCAAGGCGTCCGGCGGAGACGGCCGTGATGTCGGAAATCGACGGCATCGTCGCACTTGGCCCAATCGCCAAGGGCAAACGCAAGCTGATCATTACCGGCGACGACGGTGAGGAACGCGAGTATGACATTCCGCGCGGCACGCATATCAACGTGCAGGAAAGTGACCGCGTGCGCGCCGGCGAAGCGCTGATGGATGGCCCACTCAATCCGCACGACATTCTGCGTGTGCTGGGAATGCAGCGCTTGCAGGAATACCTCGTGAATGAAATTCAAGAGGTCTATCGTCTGCAAGGCGTGAACATCAACGACAAGCACATTGAGGTGATTGTTCGGCAGATGCTGCGCTGGGTGAAGATCAAGGAAGTGGGCGATACCGACTTTCTGCTCGAAGAGCAGGTGGATAGGTTCCGCTTTACTGACGAGAACGAGCGCGTGGTCGGCGTGAAGGGCGAAGTCGCACAGGCCGAACCGCTGTTACTTGGAATCACCAAAGCGTCGCTGTCGACCGATTCATTTATCTCAGCGGCGTCGTTCCAGGAGACGACACGCGTGTTGACTGAAGCTGCGATTTCCGGTCGCATCGACTATCTGCGCGGGTTGAAGGAAAACGTGATCATGGGACGTTTGATTCCAGCCGGGACCGGCATGGAGTATTACCGCAACGTCGATATCGAACGCGATGAGACGCTTGATCAAGTGCGCGATCGGGACCTCGATGAGTTTCCCGACATTGTCGGTGGCCATGACATGACAGCCCCGCCGGCACGTGAGCCGCTGGTTACCGCTCCGGCGGACGGTGAACCGGAGGAAGTAGTCGAGTAGGTAGTTTCCTAAGTCTTAGTCTACAACAAAAAAGTCCAATGCTTTGGTTAGACCCAGGCATTGGATTTTTGATTTTGTTAGTAACTAAAAACAGAGCCGCCGTGGATTTCTCCACGTGCGGCTCTGTTGATTGTGGCACAGACTTTAGTCTGTGGCTGCGAAACACAAACTAATGTCTGTGCTTCTTCTTGTGCGCTTAACTCCGGTTACTTCGCGGCTGCTTTGTAAGCCTTGCGATAAAGCGTGTAGGCGCCCTTAAAGTCTCCAGCCGTTCGGGCGGCATCGCCCTGGCTCAGTAACGACGCGGCCTGTCCGGTGCTTCCGCCGGAGGCCTGAATGTTAGCGATGGTCTGGGCCACGATTGTTCGCACCAGATCGAGGTAACCACCGTGGGCCGTCGGGGTCAGGTAGAGCGCAACCAGGACGGCGCTATCGGTCGAGGCCAGATCCGCCTCGATTTGCGTACGCAGAACGAGGTCTCTCAGCTCATTCTTGTTGGCGTTGGCGTTCACCAGAATGTTCGTCGTGTTGGCGTTGTCGTTGTTGATGATGTTTGTGGTGTTGGTGTTGTCGTTGTTGATGATGGAGGTCTTGTTGGCATTATCGTTCGCGACAATGTTCGTGGTGTTGCTGTTGTCGTTGTTAATGATCGAGGTCTTGTTGGCGTTATCGTTGACAACACTCGCTTCAAGATCGCTGTGTAGGTGATCCAACCGGGCGTAGGAAGCAAGCAGCTCGGCCTGATCGATCTTGTCGTTACAGAAGTGGAGCCCGTAATTCACAATCTTGGCGGCAATGTAAATGCCGTCGGTTATTATGCAGACAAGCGATCCATTGCCACCCTCTCCCAGCACTACAATGACCTCGTCGCAAGCGCGGCTCGCGGCCTCGCGCACAGCCTCGGCAGTGAACAACGCGATGTCAGACGCATCAATGATCGCCTCGCTGGTGCGTGTGCTGCCGCAACTGGGATAGTCAGCGCCGGGAAAACCCGGTGAATTAGTTAGGGGTCCCGGTACCTGATATTTCATCTCGTACGAGGATCGGCTTTTAGCCTGCTGCAGCTGAACCTGGGCGCGCAGTTTTTGAGTTGCGGAATTTATCCTGGCCGTGTCGGGCATCAGGTTTCGCAAAACGTCGAGTTGCTTGAGCGGCAACCCACGAATCTGTTGGGCGCTAATTTCGAAAGCTTCCGCTTGCTTGTTCATGCCCACGCCCGCGGCGAACTCTTTATAGGCCTGAACGAAGCTAAGTAAATCTGCACGAAGTTGTTCGAGGTTTTGTTGAGTAGATTCTAGTTGGGCCTGAGATTGTGTGGCTGTGGGAGTAACTCCCTTAGCCGCGGCCGAGGTTTTGGCGACCGCCTGGTTAGTAAAGATAAAGCAACTCAAAATCAGTGCAACCACACCGGTGCACATTGAAGTCAGTGGGGGTCTTTTCATCGTATTCTCCTTATTCAGTTGGAAACGGTCATTCGGACAAGTATTCCCGAGACGGATGAGGCGATTGTGTTGGAACTCGATAAGAACTTCGGAGCCAAACTCCGGGAGGCTTTTCGGGTAGTATCCGGGTCAATCCCGGAAGAGTCTCAAAGGAGGCTTAACCATAGGCCTCAAGATGAATTTCGTCAATACCGAACAGCGTCGCCATCGTTAGGGCAGACGGAAAGTAAGCGACAACAGCCGTGGCAATCAGTGAGGCGGCGCACCCGCGTCGCGCCACTCGTCCAGTCGCTCTAGTTCGAAACCAACCGACAAACCGGCATTTACAAAGTCTGAAACGTTGTGAAGAAATGCGGGTACCAGTTCGCGCTCGCCGGTTTGCGTGTTGCTGAACTGGGCCTGGCCGCCCATTAGTTGCCGCATCGGGTGCAATTCGCAAAGGAATAGTCTGCAATTTGGTCGCAACACTCGAACAGCTTCTGCGAACACTGTCTCCAAATGTTCGACGTGTTCCAGAATTAACATCGCAATGATGACGTCGGCTGCGTCGTCGCCAAGCGGCCAGGTGGTGCGAACATCATGCTGAATGAAACGCGCTTTTGAATTTTGAATGCGCGTCGTTGCGCGGCGTAGCATCTCCTCAGAAAAATCAAGGGCCGTGATGCTCGCCGCCTGCGTCGCCAGCCATTCGGTGTTGCGGCCAGTGCCGCACCCAATCTCGACAATGTCACCCCCCGCGATCGGAAGATCCGCCTGGCGCAGGACTTCTGCGGCCAGCTCGCGCGTGCGGTTAGGATCGGTGTCATACGTTTTGGCCCAGCGATCGTAAGCCGCGGCGATTCCAGTTTCTCTTCCGACTTTACTCATCTTGCAAATCATAGCTGCGATGGGATAATCGCCAAAGTGCCACGGGAGTTAGCAGTGTCTTAATTGCAGTTCTCTGTGCGTCCTTTGAGTGTTCTGTGTCTCTGTGGTGAGCAATCGCCAATAAACATTCACCACCGAGGCACAAAGGACACAAAGGACGCACAGAGAAGTTTCAAACCAGGACACTACGGAGAGTTATGGCCTTAGTTTGTGAGGGATGCCAAACAAAATGTCTGCGATCGATATCAAGCGAATAAGAAAACTGCCTGGCGCGCGCAAAGCGGCGCTGCCCGATTTCATCGCACCGCAACTCGCGACGCTGGTGCGCGAAGCGCCCAGTGGGGATGATTGGCTGCACGAACTAAAGTTTGATGGCTATCGAATGGTCTGCCATCTGCATCGCGGCACAGCGCATTTTTGGAGTCGCAACCAAAAGGATTGGACCGAAAAATTCCCCAATTTGAGTAAGGCGCTCAAGGTCCTGCCAGCGACAGCTGCGATCCTCGATGGCGAAGTTGTAGTTGTTGATAAAGCAGGCCGCAGCAGCTTTCAGAAATTGCAGCAGTCGATGAAAGGCGGATCCGCATCTTTCGTTTTTCAGATTTTTGATCTGATCTACCTTGATGGCTTTAACCTGACGCGCGTTCCCTTACGAGAAAGAAAAGCGCTGCTGGAGGACCTGCTGGCGGGGGTCGCTGCAAAAGGTCCGCTCCGTTACAGCGATCATGTCGTGGGAAACGGCGCGCAGTTTTTCAAACAGGCATGCGAATACGGCCTCGAGGGAATCGTCTCTAAGCTCGCTGATTCCGTTTACGAGTCGACGCGGACGCGCAGTTGGTTGAAGGTCAAGTGCACGAAACGCCAGGAATTTGTAATTGCCGGTTACACACCTTCGAAAAAAGACTTTCCCGGTTTCGGATCGTTGATACTCGGCGTTTACGACAAAGGCAAGCTGGTCTATGCGGGCCGCGTTGGTACCGGGTTCAGCATTAAGCAGCGTTTGGAGTTGCAGAAGAAACTTGATCGCATTGCGCAACCAACGATGCCCTTCGCCAGCAAACCAAGGGATCCAGGATTGCGAGACGCGCATTGGGCCAAGCCGCAGTTGGTAGGTGAAGTGGAATTCACGGAATGGACCGAAGAAGGCTCGATTAGGCATCCATCGTTTCAGGGTTTGCGTGAAGATAAGAAAGCGAAAGACGTAGTCCGGGAAGAACCGGCGTAAAGCAAACTGTTAGTTTGCGTTGGTTAGGGGAAACTTTTTTCGATTCCAGTTCGGGGTTATGACACGCCGCAAACTAACAGTTTGCTTTACAGGTCTTCCTTCATTAGTTCCTTGTTAATGGCCACCGCTGCTTGCGCGCCTTCCGAAGCAGCGACAATCACAAATTGGACCAGGCGTGAAGCGTCGCCCGCGACGTAGAGACCGGGGACATTCGTTACTTCGTATGCGCCGGTCGCCACGCAGCCTTCGTCGGTAAACTCGCAGCCGAGCTTCTTTGGCAGTTCTGACCCTTGGCGTTGGCCGGTGCTGAAAAACATCCCGCGCCTTTGAGTCGCTTCTCCATTAACAAAGATAATCTGATCAAGCACACCGTCGTTTCCTTCGAGCCGCAGTATCCGTTGTTCATACACTGGGACGTTGTGCTGAGCCAGGCGCGCCAGGTCTTCGGCCGACAATTCTGATGGACCATCCGTGCACAACACGAGATCGCGACTCCATAAAATTAGTTCCAGGGTCAGACCTAATCCATTCTCACCTTTTCCGTAAACAGCCAGCGGCTGATCGCGCATTTCCCAACCGTCACAGTAAGGGCAATGAAAAACACTGCGACCGTAGAACGAATCGATGCCCTTCAGTTTCGGAATCTCATCAACTACGCCAGTTGCGATCAGCAGCTTGCGCGTCACCGCGCGTTCGCCGTTACTAAGCGTGACCTCAAAACCGTGCTCCAAACGCCGGGCGTCCGTGACTTCGATCTTCAGCAGTTTCACCGTCTCGTAGGACTTCAACTCCTCGCGCCCTAAGTGTAAAAACTCCGCCGGATCAATGCCGTCGCGAGTCAGGTAGTTGTGCAGTCCGTGCGAAGCCGCATTACGCGGGCGGCCGGCGTCGCACAGCAACACTCGCCGCCGGCAACGACCCAGAACCAGTGCGCCACTCAAACCAGCCGGACCAGCGCCAATAATAATTACGTCGAACAAGGAGGTATCCATTGCGTTACATTCGCGGAAATTTGCGTAGGATTTCGTTGCCGTGATGAACAAGCGGCAGATGACTCGAAGGGGGCTGATTGGGGGAAGGAAGTATAACAGCAAAGAATCGGCGAGCGTCGAAATCGATGCTCGCCGGTCCAGTCTAAGGGTTAAAGTTTTTTCGTTACTGAGTCATCCCCGGCGGCTTTGCGCCCTGCGGACAGAGCCACAGCTCGACCAGCAACACATCGCGAGGTGGTCCAACCAGGGTTATGACGCGCGTGCCGCTGATGCCTCGAGAGTTCACCAGGTAGTCGACGATGCGGGTCGTGTGCTGTTGCACCTCGCCCGGTCGTCCACGCTGGCCAGGATAGACAATTACATAAGCGGTCGAAGTCGGATCGTTCTGCAGTGAAATTGCGTAGTTATCCAAACGCGCCTTTTCGTCGTTGCGCGCAATGTTTGGGAACTCGTCAAACTTTTTGCATTCAACCGGAACAGGGAAGTTCACCGTGCAGGTTGCGGAGCATTCGAGCGTATAGCCGCCCATGCTTAATGTAGCCGTCACACTTTGGCCCGCGAGGCCATTCGTATCAACATGAATGGTGCTTGTGCCCTGGCCATCAATGATGGTGCCGGCAGAAACCGTCCAGTTGTAGATTGGCGCCACGTTGCCCGAGCCGCCGCTAATGTTCGAGCTAAATGTCAGTGGCTCGCCGACTACAACTCGATCCGGGCAAACAATGCCGACGTTCGGACAGGTTGGCGGAGCCGGCGGACAGCGATTAACTAAAATTGTCGTTGATGTAAACGCCTGACAGGCAGCGTCGCCACTGCCGGTATCAATGTCCAGGTAAGCTTTGTAATAGCCGGGCTGCAGACCGGAGACGTCCCAGGTGACATTTTCACCATCCCCGTCAATTCTTCCGGCGTTGGTGGTCCAACGATAGCGTACGGCAGAACCAGAACTGACCCGAGCGTTCAAATGCACGACCGAGGGGGCCGTTGCGCCTTCGCTCGGGCATACCGTAATCACGGCGGGCTCGGCGACGAGGCTCAGATTCGGTGGCGTGTAGGCGACGGTTTCTCGTCGCGCCTTTTGCCCGATGGCGACTGATGCCAGGGCAAGCATGCTTACCAGCAAGGCTGGTAAAAAGATTCGAATAACAGGGCGCTCGTGTCTCAGCATTTCCACTCCTTTTTCGGCCATTTACTTATTCAGCCCGTCCGACCCGCACGCCGACGCGCTGTTTTGAGAAGTAGCAGTTGATAGGAAAATAGAGGGAATACCGGCGGGTTTCCATAACTTTGTCCAGCTTGTTGCTTGCGCTTTCCGAAGTTGGAATGGCTCCGGTCATAAGCAATTGGGAAAAGTGCCGATGCCTTGGTGTTTGACTCAATCAGCACTTTCGCAGTAGATAAGGAGCGCCTGAAAATCATCAACCCCAAATTCCAAATGAAGCTTGCGCTGATCATCGTCATACTTTCTCTGCTCTTTGGTCAAGCCGGTTGTCGCCGAAATAAAACTACGAGCGGCAATGCAAATGGATTGACTGGCGTTAGCAGTACCGCGGAGGGAAACCGAGCCCAGGCGCGGTCTTTGCTCGAACAGGGCAAAGAGTATTATCGAACCGATCAAGATGAGAAAGCCGCTGAGGCTTTCGAGCAAGCCGTTAAGCTCGACTCGAATTTGGCCGAAGCTCAGTTTCGTCTCGGACTCGCGTACGAAGCCCTCGGCAAGGAGCACGAGGCCGAGGAAGCCTATAAGAAGGCAATCGAGAAGTACAAAAAGTATTTAGAGAACAATAAGGACGATGCCGAAGGTCATTACAATCTCGGTCAGACCTATGCGGGACTTCATCTTTATAGCGAAGCAGTCCGGGAATATCGCCAGGCGATTCATCTTAAGGATGACGACGCCGATATGTATTACGATTTAGGAACGGCGCTGACAAAGTTGGCCCAGTATGATGAAGCGGCCTCGGCTTTTTCAAAGTCGCTGGAGATCGATCCGGAAAATTATCGCGCCCAGGATGCTCTGGACGAAGCTCGCGAAGGCGTGAAGCGAATCCAGGCGGGCAAGAAGCATCAGGAAGATTTGTTGAAGAAGCAGAAGGAAGACGAATTGAAAAACACCAACGGCGATAGTCCGGAAGGATCGACGTCCAGTAATTCCAGGACAGTCTCGTCAAAATCGAATTCAAACGGGGGCAAAAAAGCGAATTCGAATCGAACGAACGCGAATAAGTCGAATTCCAATCGCGCCAAAAAGCCCGGTGAGTAACGCGTTCGGAGAGTTGCCGCCTCTTAAGGAGGGGTGGGCAGCGCAGACAGATCTAGCGACGTGCTGGTTCGCCCGGTTAGTTATCATAATTTAAGGAGCACTATGGCCACATACACACCGCCACCATATTTCCCGCAAAGCTCGCTCGCGCCAGCCGACAAGAAGAGATATCTGAAATTTAAGCTAATGGTCGCGTCAGTTATCGCACTTCTTATTGTAACGATGGGGCTGATTGGCTGGGGCGTATGGCATTTGGTTAGAACCACCCTTTAACCTTTTGCAACCAAGAGGAGAGGCAAAGCCAATCCTTTTCGTTGCCGCCTCGTCTGTTGGGGCTAACAATGTCGCCACATGCATTTGACCCTTTCATGCAAAGGTGTTTAAAGGTGTACCTCTGCTTGACAAGGTATACCTTACCCTTTTATAGTTTGCGGTTTCGGACTACCTGTCTGAAGTCAACAATGCAACGCTCGGTTGGTTCTGTCGGTGTGGAGGCGTTGCCCCGGTTGCCCTGTGGCATTCGGTTTTGACAATTATTGTGGCGTAAGTTGCCTGCGTCGCGTCGGATTCATCCGCACGCTCCAGCGCCGGCACGCGTGAAAGATGCTCGAATGGTCTTCTCGTCCCGAATATGCGACGCCACAGAAAAGTCGGCTTAAGGGAGCCATCATCCACACCCGCTAGCGCGAAGTCAGAACATCCCTAACACAATTTTTTTCAGGGCAGCTCGCCTGCGCTGACTGCCGGACAAGCCATCAACGCATGGCAGAAAAGTTCCGGAAAGAGGCAGGTAACGCCCCTTTGCGCTTTGTGCAAGGCGTGAACGAACCAAACCGCGGGCGTTAGTTGCGCGGGCGCAGTTGAAGGAAGACAAAACGTGCCAACGATAAATCAGCTTGTTCGCAAGGGACGCCAGGCAGTCAAGTACAAGACCGCCAGTCCGGCGCTGCAGAGTTCGCCGCAAAAGCGCGGAGTTTGCACGCGCGTGTACACGCAAACTCCCAAGAAGCCGAACTCGGCGCTGCGTAAAGTGGCGCGGGTGCGCCTGACCAATGGAATTGAGGTTACGACCTACATTCCGGGAGTTGGACACAATCTGCAGGAGCATTCGATTGTGTTGATTCGCGGCGGGCGAGTTAAGGATTTGCCCGGAGTGCGTTACCACGTAATTCGCGGAACGCTGGATTCGGTTGGCGTGGCTGACCGTAAGCAGGGGCGTTCAAAGTACGGCGCCAAGCGGCCTAAGGCTGCAGGCAAATAAACGATGAAGGATGAACGCGGAATGATGAATTCATTGTTCATCATTCATTGTTCATAGTTGAACATTTATGCCAAGAAGAAGAGTCGCAGAAAGACGAGAAGTACTTCCCGATCCGATCTACAACAGCCCGCTGGTGACGAAGTTCATTAACGGTGTCATGTTGCAGGGCAAGAAATCGGCTGCGGAAATTATTTTCTACAGCGCCATGAAGCAGATTGGCGAGAAGACAGGCCAGGAACCGCTCAAGGTTTTCAAGAGCGCCATTGAAAATGTGAGGCCAACGGTCGAAGTTAAGTCGCGACGCGTAGGCGGCTCGACCTATCAGGTGCCGATCGAGGTGCATCAGGAGAGACGCGGAGCCCTCGCGATTCGTTGGATTGTTTCCTATGCGCGCGGTCGTGGCGAAAAGACGATGATCGACCGCCTGGCCGGCGAGATTCTGGACGCGGCCAACAATCGCGGCAACTCAGTTAAGAAGAAGGAAGACACGCACCGCATGGCGGATGCGAACAAGGCGTTTGCGCATTACAAGTTTTAAGTAATCCGTCAGTTGTCAGTTGTCCGTAGTCAGTGGAATGCGGGCCTTGGCTTTAATGATTTAACAACTGACTACTGACAACGGACTACTGACCAAGAGCAATGGCTAAAGTAGATCTAAATCTGACGCGGAATATCGGCATCATGGCCCACATCGA
>DNND01000090.1 GCA_003488005.1 Blastocatellia bacterium
GGTATCGATGCTGGCAGGATAGTGACCCTGGATGGAGGCTGTCGCGAGGAATTGGTGGTTGAGCTGTGGATAGTGCCGAGTGGCGCCACTGCTCCGACCGGCTCCAATTCGGCGACAGTGGATCCCTGTCCAGCTTGCAAGAAACAGGCGGCGCCACGACGACGACCGCGACGCGGACGACGAGGCGACGAATAAACACTAAATCAATCTCGCGTCGTTAATGATGCGAACTATCCAGGGTGGGCATTGTTTCTCATTGAGATCAGTGCCCACTTTGCTTTTCTATTGCCGGTCTATCGCCGGCGGTTGCACTCTTTTTGCCTGCGACTGACTTTGCGCAGATTTGCGGCATACAAAGGCGCGAAGTTATATTAAACTTAAGACGGAGCTGCTCCCCCAGCTTAATTAATTTTGCGGAGCTCTACTAACGATATGATGAATAGATTGCCAAGACTCATTCTGCTCCTGATTGTGTTGTCCGCTTTGCCGATGCGCTTTGCCGCGCAAGGCTCCGCCCTCGAGGCGCTCGAATCACCTGCTGAGGTCGCGGCTGATAGTGCGAGCAAATATTCGGACGACTGGCGTTCCAACGGCCCTCCCGGGGGCGATGTTCGCAGCCTGGTGGTTGATCCCAGCAATCCCGACCGATTTTATTTCGGCACGCTCGATGGACAGATGTACACATCAGCGGATGCGGGCAAGACCTGGCAGTTCCTTTACAATTTCAATCGGCCCCGCCTTTTTGTGGATCACATTCTGGTTGACCCTCGTGATTCGCGAGTGCTTTTCGTCGCCGCCCATCGTCACAAGGAAGCGGGCGGCTTTTTTAAGTCAACCGACGGCGGCCATCACTGGCGTGAGAGTCCGGAGTTAAAGAACGAAGCGCTGCATTCGCTAACGCAGGCTGAGGCGAATCCAAATGTTTTGATAGCCGGCACGTTCAATGGCATCTTCCGCTCGGACAATGCGGGCGACACCTGGACTCAATTACCAACAGCCTCAACTGCTGGGCTGGTTCACGTCGAATCTCTTGCCATCGATCCCCGGACAACGAACACGATTTACGCAGGCACCTGGTACCTGCCCTACAAATCAACCGATGGCGGAAAAACGTGGAAAACAATTAAGAACGGAATCATCGACGACTCTGACATCTTTGCGATAGATATCGATCCGCGCGACCCGAATCACATCATCGCGTCAGCCTGTAGTGGTATCTACGAGACGCGAAGCGCCGGCGACAGTTGGAAAAAGGTCCAGGGAATTCCGTCGCAGTCGCGACGCACGCGCGCAATCCTGCAGCATCCGTCGATTGCCGGTTTGGTATTCGCGGGAACTACTGAAGGGTTTTGGCGTTCTGAGCGTGGCGGTGACGCCGATTCGTGGATGGTTACCACTTCGCGGCAACTCGAGATCAACTCCATTGCGGTTCATCCCTCGCGGCCGCAGACGATCTATATCGGCACTAACAACTATGGCGTCATGGTTTCGTACGATGGCGGAAAAAACTTCGCGCCAACCAACGCCGGCTATAGCGGCAGATTTGCGAATGTGATCGTCGCCGATCGTGAAATGTCGAATCGAATTTATGCGGCGACGATCAACACCACGACTGGCGGCGGTTTCCTTTTTGCCAGCACTGACAACGGCGAAACCTGGCGTCCATCCATGCGCAACATGCCGCCGCGCTTGATCACTTATTCAATCATGCAAGACGCTCGCAACGTCAACACGATTTATCTTGGCACGAATCTTGGCGTCTATCGTTCGCTCGACCGTGGAGCCTCGTGGGCGCCGGTTTGGACAGCCGGGCCCGCTAAAGAGAAAGCCCGCCCGGGAAAAAAACGCGCGCCAGCCGCACGGCCTGCGGTTGCGGCGAAACCAAACGACACCATTCGTCGAGCGCAGCAGGCTTTGAACGCCGCGGGTTATAACGTCGGCACACCCGACGGCCGTGCCGGCACCTTGACTACAAAGGCGCTAAAGAAGTTTCAGAGTGACAACCATCTGCCGGCAAGCGGCAAGTTTGATGGACTGACACTCGCTGCGCTCCATGTCACAACCGCGAGCGGCGACGAAGCAGCGACGATGGTGTTGTCTGATGCGGTGAACGCCCTGGCGCAAACCGTTGATCCCGCTACGCAGCAACCTTTGTATCTGGCTGCTACTAATTTGGGATTATTTCGCTCGCTCGATCCGACTCAGGGCTGGCAAAAACTTCCGTACGGTTCGGGCCTTGATGCGCGGACTACCTGTATTTCAACCGAGGTGCAAAACCCGGAAACTATTTGGGTAGGCACTGCTGCTTCCGGCGTACTCGTTTCTCGAGACGCGGGAAAAACCTGGCAGCGTCTGTCAGGTATTCCCAGCGAGGCGCCGGTGAATGTTATTGCGCGCGACGCGAGTCGGCCTAACTATGCGTATGTCGGCACCAAGCAGGCTTTCTATATGACAAAGGATGGCGGCGCTAATTGGAGTCGTCGTGGCGGCAACCTGCCGTTTGGTGATTTCACCAGCATCCTGATCAATCCGCGTAACCCCGACGAAGTATTCGCCGGTAACGCTTATCAGACCGGCGAGATCGGCGGTGGTGTTTACCGCTCGCTCAATGCAGGTTCAACCTGGTCGCGTATCGATCCTAAAGAACATCGACTACCCAGCCAAAGAATCTGGGCCCTGGCTTTTGATTCGCAGGATCAGAACACTCTATTTGTCGGATCTCACTCCGCTGGCGTCTATGTGGTTCCGCGGGGTTCCGGCAATGTGACAGCAGCGAGCCAGTAGTCACCAATTCGTTACAAAGTTTTTCCCGCTGGGTTTTCGTGTTTCCGAATTTGAGTAGCCATGTCAGCACCTTGACATGCCCTTATTCAGGCGTGTACATTGCGAGCCTACCCGGTAAGCGACTGGTGATTGTCGGACCAAGCGGGTGACTACGGGCGCGCGGAAATCGAAACACATAAAACCTCCTTTTCCAAATCTAAACGGCTCGCATTCCTCGCAAGCTTCAACCCCGACATCATCGCCAAAGGCAACTAAGCGAGCGCCGCTTGGGTACTCTTCTTCCGTCATCGTGATAGAAGATGCGCGGAACGGAACTCAGCGGTGAATTTTATCCGGGACTGTTACAGGAGTTTGCATGGCTAGTGAAGAATCGCATTTAAACAATCAAGAAACCGACAACAACCCATCTTCTGACGATCAACAAATCTCGACATCTCCGTCAGAAACCCAACCGGCAAAAGAAAGCAATGCCGCCGTCGCTGTAAAAGGCGATGACGATGAAGAGCCACGTCCCTTTGGTGACGTTGACTTTGGCCAACTGCTCGATCAGTTTGAGCAAGAGCAGGCCACTTTGCAGGAAGGCGAAGTCGTGCGCGGCACGGTTGTCGGCATTAGCGAGCGCGGCGTGGTCATCGACTTTGGCTACAAGTCGGAAGGCATAGTTAACCCCGCCGAGTTCACCGAGAACGGCGTGCTTTTGGTTAAGCCGGGCGACGAAGTCGACGTGTTAGTTAAGAGCATGGAAACCGCGGACGGCTTGCCGATATTGTCGCGCGCCGACGCTGTGCGCATGAGGGCTTGGGACGACCTTGAGAAGTCTTACCGCGACGGTACCAGCGTTAAGGGTCGCGTGATTGAACGCATTAAAGGCGGCCTGCGCGTCGACATCGACGGCATCGCCGCGTTTCTTCCCGGCTCGCAAGTAGATGTGCGCCCAGTGCGCAATCTTGACGCGCTTCGCAATCAGGAGATCGAAGCGAAAGTCATCAAACTCAATCGCAAGCGTTCCAACGTGGTCCTGTCGCGCAAGGCAGTACTCGAAGAAGAGAACGCCGGACGAAAAGGCGAAACGTTGGGGCACATCGAAGAAGATGTGGTTGTCGAAGGTCAGATAAAGAACCTGACTGACTACGGCGCGTTTGTCGATCTCGGCGGGGTCGATGGCTTGCTGCACGTTACCGACATGTCGTGGGGACGGCTGCAAAATCCAAACGAGCTGTTCAAGGTGGGCGACACCGTACAGGTTAAGGTGCTCAAGTTTGATCGTGATCGCGAACGCGTTTCACTTGGTTACAAGCAGTTGTTGCCGGACCCGTGGTCGAGTGTCGACGAGCGCTTTCCGGTTGGCAGTCGAGTGCCCGGCAAGGTAGCGAGCGTTGCCGATTACGGCGCGTTTGTGGAATTGGAAAACGGCGTCGAAGGACTGGTCCATGTTTCGGAAATGAGCTGGTCCAAACGGGTCAAACATCCCAGCAAGCTGGTCAATCCCGGTGACACGGTTGAAGTAGAAGTGCTCAGCGTGGATCCAAAGGCGCGCCGGATTAGCCTGGGCATGAAACAAATTCAGGATAACCCCTGGCAGACCTTGCATGAGCGTTATCAGGTTGGCACGCGCGTGCATGGCCGCGTCCGAAACCTGACGGACTTTGGCGCCTTCATTGAAATTGAAGATGGTGTTGACGGCCTGGTCCATGTTTCCGACATCTCGTGGTCGCGTCGCATTAAACATCCGAGCGAGGTGCTGAAGAAAGGGCAGGAGATCGATGCGGTTATTACCAGCATCGATGCCGAAAACCGGCGCCTGTCGCTTTCCATAAAAGATCTTGAGCCGAACGCCTGGGATAGATTTGTCACCGAACATAAGCCTGGCGATGTTGTGAAGGGAAAAGTCGCCCGCTTCGCCAACTTTGGCGCGTTTGTCGAACTTGATGACAATCTCGAAGGGCTCTGCCACATTTCTGAACTTTCGGAAGAGCGCGTAGAGAAGCCGGAAGACGTGGTCCAGCTTGGCCAGGAGATGGACTTCAAAATCCTTCGCATCGATTCGGAAAATAAAAAGATTGGATTGTCGGCTCGCGCGGTGGGTAAGGATGAGCCCGTGCTCGATACGAAGATCTACTCTTCGGAAGCACGCAGCGGCATGGCATCGCTTGGAGAGCTCGGAGATTTTGGTTTAAGCAGGCCCGAACCGAAGGCAGAACCAGAACCAACAGCGGAGGCCACCGCCGAGCCGGAGTCGAAATCAGAACCGGTCGTTGAGCCTGAGGCACAAGCTGATCCGATCGTCGAGCCGGAGCCGCAGGCGGAACCGATTGCCGAGCCGCAACCGGAGCCGAGCGCTGAATCGCAACCTGAGGCGCCGGAAGAAGAGCCAAAATAGCCGCGAAAATTTCCAGTTGAAATCCTGACTTTGTTTATGGAACGCGCGCTGCTGAAGTTCCATCGATTGGCTTTCGTCTTATCGCCAATTCTTGCCCGGCTTGATCGTTTCTGATAGTGTACGGCGTCGAGCACGCCTCGCCATTCGTTAAGACTTACCGTTAATTTTCTTTAGTTTGTAGCCTGGCTATTTTTCTCATCTGAGGTGAGGCATGACAAAAGCAGAACTCGTCGAGGATGTCGCCGAAGCGGCGGAGCTTACAAAGAAAGACGCCGAACGACTCGTCGAAATTGTTTTTGAAAGTATTATCGAAACCTTGAATCAAGGTGAGAAAATTGAGTTGCGAGGGTTCGGCAGCTTTCGCGTGCGTGAGCGCGGCGCTCGCCGCGGCCGCAATCCCAAGACCGGAGACCCCGTCAGTATTCCCGCCAAACGCGTCCCTTATTTTAAACCCGGTAAAGAACTCAAAGAACTGATTAACGATCCCGACGCGAGCACGCGTCGCGCTCCGGAAGCATCTGCCACGCATGCCGCTGACGAAACGCGGCAACCGCCCATTCTTTAATTTCCGAGGATAAAAATTGGACAGGCTCTGGAGTCCCTGGCGTTCCGAATACATCGCTTCCGCCGGTGACGCGGACGCAACCGTTTGTGTTTTTTGTAAACTGCGGGATGAGCCGGAAAACGACGCGGCGAATTTCGTTCTCCACCGCGCTTCACATAATTTCGTCGTCTTGAATCGCTATCCTTACATCAGCGGCCACCTGCTGATCGTCCCCTACGAACACGTGGGCGAGCTGGATGCGGCTGCAAAGACGACGACGGACGAACTGATGGATCTCACCAAACGATCTCAAACTGCCTTGCGCGAAGTGTACCGGCCGGATGGCTTCAATGTAGGAATGAATCTCGGAAAATCTGCTGGAGCCGGAATCGTGGACCACATTCACATCCACATCTTGCCGCGCTGGTCGGGCGATACTAATTTCATGACTTCTGTTGGCGAGACTCGCGTGCTGCCGGAAGATCTTTCCACTACCTACCAGAAACTCCACAATCGGTTCTGACTTAGGTAAGAACCGGATTTTCCATTTGCCATTTCTCATTTGTCATTGCAGAGGGGTTGTTCTTATCTGCCGCAGATTGTCGGTAAAGCTACCGACAATTGAACTCGCTTACCATGAAATGACAAATGAGAAATGGTAAATGGCAAATGGAAAAACGTTTGCTCTTTTGACGTTACCGCTTAACTACTGTTCGACTGATAGCTTCGTCTTCCACTTCACCTGCCTCGTTGATGGGAATGTCTGCAGGACGGCTGTAGCTGATGCCGCGTTCTTCGCTGTCCAAATCGACTGCCGGCAGCGCTGATAATGGGCCGGTGGCTTTGGGCGGATTGAACCCGGGATAGTCAATGCGAGCGTGGTAGATTGCCGTGAGCGCGCCGATAATGGCTTCGCGAATCGTTGTAATCTCCTGCAGCGTCAGATCGCAATCGTCGAGTTGACCATCGCTGATGATGGCGTCCACGATCTTTACCACGATGGCGCGTATGTTCTCAGGGTCCGGACGCGCCAGAGAGCGCGCCGCTGCTTCACACGAATCCGCCAGCATCATGATCGCCGCTTCCTTAAATTGCGGCTTTGGACCAGGATAACGAAAATCTTTTTCATCGATCACTTCACCGGGTTTGACCATGCTTTCGGCTTTTCGCAGGAAGAAATGCAGCGTGCGCGTGCCATGGTGTTGCGGGATAAAGTCGGCAATCTTTTCCGGCAGATTGATTTCTTTCGCCAGCTTCATGCCATAGGTCACGTGACTGGTAATAATTCTGGCGCTCTGCGTAGGCCTCATGTGATCGTGCGGGTTTTCCCCCTGCTGATTCTCGACGAAGTATTCGGGCGCGGCTACCTTGCCGATGTCGTGATAGAGCGCGCCTATACGCGCCAGCAGCGGATTTGCTCCAACAGCGCGGCAGGCATCTTCTGCAAGTTGGCCCACAGCGTGCGAGTGTTGATTGGTGCCTGGGGCTCGCAGCGCAAGTTGGCCCAGCACTGGAAGGTCGGCATTGGAGAGCTCAAGTAGTTTTACGTCGGTCAAGATTCCAAAGAGTGATTCGTTAATCGGCAATCCACCCGCGGCAAAAATTGCGGTTAGCAGCCCGCCGGCAAAGCCGCATCCGATTGCCAGCAGAAACGAATTGAAGGTTAACGCTTGTTCGGCGTAAGCGATTAACGCGAGCGCCATGAAAGCATTTACTCCGCCGACAAATAACCCGGCCAACGTCACCGATTGTCGTTCGCGATACCGGCCAATTCCATAGATTGCGCCGGCGCAGGAAATCAGCGCATACACCGCCGCTTGAATACCAGTTGGCGCGAGCAAGCCGGCGAACAACGCCGTTACAATTCCGGTAAGAAAGGCGAGTTGCGTGTCAACCAACATGACGACCAACAACGCCGCGGCCGCAAAGGGAATAGCGAAGTTCCAAATCATCGGATCGTTAAAAGGAGCAGTAGTCATCCTGCTCGCAATCGCATCTCCGAAAGTAAAACCAATTCGCATCAGCGCTGTTTGAACTACGATCGCCGAGCCAACCAGCGCAAATGCTCGCCACTTGGAAAGCGAAATAGCAGACGCTGTACTGCGATGCTCAGTAAATTTCCAGACGGCCCAATAAACCGCCAGTACGATCATCAATAAGCCGATCAAATTGTGCCAGGGACGACCGGCATGTCCGGTAGTCTTAAGCGCCGTGAGCTGCGACAGCGTTCCCGATGTGACTGTGTCGCCTTCGCGCGCGATGACCTGGTTTCGCTTTAGCGAAATTGTCACTGGTGGAATCTTGTTAGCTTCTGTTTCGCGCGCGGTAGCGGTTGCGGTCTGGTCGAGCACCACGTTTGGCCGCAGCAGCGGGACGATTGCAGTCACAAGCGCTGATTTCTGTTCCTGTGTCCATCCCTGCATGGCAAAAATTTTGCGTTCGAGTTCCTGGCGCGCGGCCGCCAGCGAGAGCATGCGCGTGCGCGGCGCGGGCATCACCATTTGTGCGGAAGGATTGCGCACGTCAACCAAAACAATTTCCTGGTTCAGCCGGTCAGCCTCGGCGTCGTCGTAGATGTATTTATCCCCAACTTCCCGAATCAATGAAGTCAGCGTCTTCAGATTGTCATCACTGAGATTGAGCGTACTGAGGGGGCGCGCGACCGCCGGCCCTCCTTCTCCGCTCCAGTTGAGTTCGGTATGGTGTGGTTTCTGCTGAAGTTGCAGCTTTAGATCGTCCCAGGCTGCCTCGAAACTGCGGCTCGAACTTTCGCCGCGCGTTGAGTCAAAGTTAAAGATGGGCCGAGTCGCCTGGCGCGCCGCATTCCGTCGTCTTTCAGTTTCCGAGATGTCAACGGCCGTAATGTCGCCATGAGCCACGATGCTGCCACGAATGATGTCACCCTCGCGATAATCCGCCGCGACACTCGTGGAATAGCTGTTGAGCAAGAGAGGCGTAGTAATGAGCACGAGAGCCGCAAAGCCAATAAGAAAACGGGTGCGGGGTTGGAACACCTCCAGCGGGCGCATCACGTAAGCTACGGCGAGGTCGCGCGCGCGACTAAAGCGAGTTGTAAATCGTGGGCGTCGGGCCATGAATTATTTTATGCGATACGGGAAACGCGCTGCGCGTCAAACTGTTCCGCGCCCTCCGATAGACCAATATCGCGCGAGAGCATCTCACTGATTTTCTCGAGCAACGGACGGAGAGTTCGCGGATCGTTGGCCGCCAATGAAATGACCGGCCGGGTGCTATTCGACGCGAGTTGACGCGAGATTACCGCGAGCGTCTCCGCCGCCACCAAATCCGCTTTGTTTAGAACCAGTAGTGAAGGAATTTCAGTGAGTTTAAGTTCCTGCAAAATTCTTTCTACCGCCTGCACCTGTTGCGACCAGCGCGGATTGGCTGCATCAACCAGGTGAATCAACAAGCGACTGTCAACGATTTCTTCCAACGTCGAACGAAAGGCAGAAAGAAGGCCGGGCGGCAGATCGCGAATGAAACCAACCGTGTCGTTAACAATGATTTCCTGTTCTCGCGGCAGCCTGAGCCGGCGGGAAGTAGGATCGAGCGTCGCGAACATCCGCTGCTCGGCCCGCACCTCACTGTGGGTCAACGCATTAAGCAGCGTAGATTTTCCGGCGTTGGTATAGCCGACAATTGAGACGACCGGCAGTTCGTTTCTGGTGCGAACCTTTCTTCGCTCATGCCGCCGGCGCCGCTGTAGCTCGATTTCTTTTTCCAGGCGGTTGATGCGGTCGCGAACACGACGGCGATCCGTCTCGAGTTTTGTTTCACCCGGACCACGACCGCCTATGCCGCCCGCCAGACGCGAGAACCCTGAATCCTGACCGGCTATCAGTCGCGGCAGGAGATATTTCAGTTGGGCCAACTCTACTTGAATACGGCCCTCGTGCGATTGTGCACGTTGCGCAAAGATGTCCAGGATCAGTTGCGAGCGATCAAGAATTTTCAGGTCGGTGGCCTCCGAGAGCGATCTAACTTGCGCCGGCGTTAGCTCACGATCGAACACCAGCATGTCCGCGCCTAATTGCAGTGAACGAATGAGCAGCTCCTGGAGCTTTCCCCGACCAAGCACCGTGCGCGGATCAATGGCCTGCCGGCGTTGAATGACTTTGTCCTGGATCACCATGCCCGCGGAAGTTGCGAGCTCGTTTAGTTCGGCCATCGACTCTTCCGCGTCGCTTAATGGACCAGTCGTCACGCCGACCAGGATGGTGCGATCTTTGACTCGAGCCTGGCGCGTCGCATTCCGATTGCGCGCCATTTCTTCTTCAAGCGATTCGATTAGAGCGAGAAAGTCGACATCTAGTTGCGAAGCAATTGCTTTTGGCAGGAATGCGTATGTTTCTCCGGCCGTGCTGTGTGCGCCGTCAGCAGACAGCGGCAGCAGATGAGCGGCATTAACCATCCCCGGTAATCCGCTGGTTTCATTGACATCAATCGCGACCATCAAGTCGAGACGCAGCAACGCGAGGTCGGTCAAATCGTCCTGCGTCAGACCTTCGCCGCGTAGATGTGTGTGAACGCAACGAAGGCCACGAAAACGATCGACAGCGACGCGGATGCGCTTGAAATCCGGAAGCTCAATGCTGCGATTGTCGCCGACCATCACATATTCCACGCGGCCCGCGCGATCTATTAGGGCGCCAATCTGGCGGCGGGTTTCATGCGAAAGTTCCGCCAATTGCCGCGCAAATTCCGGCGTGACAATTTCCTGTGCAGGCAGGCGACGCGTGTACAGCTTCGCAATTCGGCGCAACTGGTTGGGCTTCAGGCCCGCAGTGTTTCCCAGTACGTCCTTAATAATTCCTTCCTTCCGGTGTTGCGCACACTCGTGACCGCGGCTTGAGGTTAATACTTTCGCACCAGCGTCTGTCTATGTTTTGGATCGAGCTGAAGTTACAGCGGGAGTGCAGCGAGCAGTGGGTTTCCGACGCCAGAGAATTATTATTAATGTTGCTCTGCGATATCGCTTCGCTTATTCGCTTGAGCATTACGATTCAGTTGCGAGCACGTTGATTACACCTTGAAACCACGGTCGTTGCCGCTCCTGGAAGTCAACGTGCGAGGCCGGATTATAACACATCGTAGACCACAGCAAGGCAACGCTCTTCCGCCCGGAGCGACGGAAAAGTTTGTCCATTAGACAGTGTTCAAAGCCCGTCGTATGATGAAAGTTCTTTAGCAAATTGCGGGTTCCCTCGCTTGCGGCCGTTTTATGGACAGCGGCAGCTTGACGCCAACTTTGCTAATACCGAAAGCTCGCGTGCCTTCCGTTATGAGAATCGCAGGGCTGTCCAGAAAGCGGCGTCAAGCCGCCGCAGTCCAGATAAAGCAAATGAACAAAGCGCCAGAAATTCTTAAGGTTGACCCAGACATCGCGATCCCCGGTGGCGAGGTTGCGATTAATTGCGCTGAGTTCGATACCAGCGATCCGACACTCTGCGCTGTTTGGTTTGGGAAAGAACGGGCCCCTTTGGTGGCGCTATCATCCAGGCGTGTCCTGGCGATCGTTCCTGAAATGAAGGATAGCGGCGAGCTGGCCGTTGCCCTGGAAAGCCGGGGAGTCAGAAGCGCTGACGCGAGCATAATCGTAGGCCGGAGACTTGCCGAGGACCTTCATCCGGTAACTAATCCGGCTTTCGACAAAGATGACGGCGCCTTGTTTGTAACTCGCTCCGGCTCGCGCGGGGAGCAGCTTCCGGTCACATTATTTCGTATCGACGTGAACGGAGAGATTACCGAGTTTTCGGGTGACATTACGAATCCTACTGGAATCGCTTTCGACAGTCGCGGTCAGATGTTCGTCAGCAGTCGCATGGACGGCAGCATCTATCGCATTACGCCGTTCAAGGAGGCGGTCCCGTTTGCGCACGGTCTTGGCGTGGCGACGGGAATTGCATTCGACCGCGACGACACGATGTACGTTGGCGACCGCACCGGAACAATTTACAAGGTCAACGGCATTGGAGAAGAGACACAGTGGGCACAGCTCGAGCCATCTGTCTCGGCTTATCACCTGGCCGTCGGGCCAGACGAAGCGTTGTATGTCACCGGCCCAACTGTAGCGAGTTTTGATTCAATAATGCGCGTCGCGTCCGATGGTTCAGTCAGCACTTTCTACAAAGGTTTGGGCCGGCCGCAGGGGCTGGCTTTTGATCCTGAGGGAAATCTCTTGGTGGCGGCTTCGCTGCGTGGGCGTCGCGGGATCGTTCGAATTACCCCGGGTGGCAAGAAGGCCGAGCTGTTTTTGGCGGGCATGAATCTGGTTGGGCTGGCATTTAGTTCGACGGGCGATCTAGTTGTCGCTTCGACCGACGCAGTTTACAGCGTGCCGCTCGCGTTGGCTTCACAGTGACCTTTGGATTGGCTTCGCAGTGACATGAAGTCAGTACCGCCTGCGATAGCGGGTGGCTCTCATGTTTACTGATAAACTTCAGTTTTTGACACGATCTGACGGCCATGTTAGTGTGACCTTCCTGTTTTATTTCTTCCGCACCGACCTGCTAAATGGGCAATATTAACGCCAGCATTCAACAATTCATCCTCTACATGGTGGCGCTCATTTTTTCGTTGTCAGTTCATGAGTCGGCCCATGCCTGGATGTCCAGTCGGTTCGGCGATGACCTCGCGCGTTCACAGGGACGCATTAGCTTGAATCCAATTTCCCATGTCGATCCAATTGGGACTTTGCTCTTTCCGGCGATTGCATTCTTCACCGGCGCACCACTTATCGGTTGGGCCAAACCCACACCCGTAAATCCGCTGAGGTGGCGTAACAAGCGCGTTGCCAACTTCTGGGTTTCGGCCGCCGGTGCTATCAGCAATTTCATTATCGCGTTTATCGCCGGCGGCATCATTAGAGTGTTGTATACAGTCGGCGTAATTGATGAGGGCCTGGGGCTGGTGAATTCCCAATCGACAATTGCCAATGGCGCTGTCGAGTTACTGATCGTTTTCTTTATTCTTAATGTTGCTTTAGGAGTTTTTAATCTGCTCCCAATTCCACCGCTTGATGGCAGCAAAGTGTTGGCCAGCATATTGCCGCCGAGTTTTGAATCCGGCATTGAAGCGCTCGAGAGGTTTGGCTTTATCTTGTTGTTCATTGCTGTTTTCACCGGCGTGCTTGGCATCGTTTTCAGGATTGTTATGCCGATAGCCTGGGCGCTCGTATTCATCGGTAGCAGGCCATGAAGAGAATTTTTAGCGGCGTGCAGCCGACCGGCAATATTCATTTAGGGAATTATCTCGGCGCGTTGCGCAACTGGGTGGCGCTGCAGCATGAGTACGAAAGTTTTTTCTGCATCGTCAACCTGCACGCGATTACCAATCGGCAGGACCCGAAACTGTTAGCCGGGAAAACCCGAGAGCTGGCGCGCATCTACATCGCGGTTGGAATCGATCCGAGCATCTCGACGATCTTTGTACAGTCAGACGTTCCCGCGCACGCAGAACTGACATGGGTACTTAACTGCATCGCGCGCATGTCGGAGCTCGAGCGGATGACGCAGTTTAAGGATAAGGCGCGCAAACAGACTGAGAACGTCGGCGTGGGAATATTTGACTATCCGGTACTAATGGCGGCGGACATCCTGCTTTATCAAACTGATCTGGTCCCAGTCGGCGAAGATCAAAAGCAGCATCTCGAGCTGACGCGGGATCTGGCGATCCGGTTCAATCGCGATTACGGCGAAACGTTTCGCGTTCCTGACGCTTATATTCCCAAGGTGGGAGCGCGCATAATGTCGCTGTCGGATCCCACGAAGAAGATGTCAAAATCGGATGACGATCCGGCTGGGTGCGTTATGCTGCTGGACGATGCAGACAGCATTCAACGAAAATTCAAACGCGCGGTGACTGACTCGGGAACTGAGATTCGTTTTGATGCGTCGCGTCCGGCGATGACGAATCTTTTGACAATCTTTCAATTGCTGACTGGTCAGGCCCCGGACGAGATTGAGTCGCATTTTGCAGGGAAAGGTTACGGTCAGTTAAAGCAGGAGCTGGCGGAAATCACGATCGAATTTCTGCGACCGCTGCGCGAGAAGGTTGAATCAATCAGCGACAGCGAATTAGGCGCGATTCTGGACCAGGGCAAACAAAAGGCGCGCGGCATTGCGCAACCAACCTTGGAAACCGTCATGGCGCGCGTGGGAATTTCCGGCGCCAAAGAATTGCTCGCAAGAAATTGATTATTGGCAAGGTATTAATGGACGAAACTGACCAAAGCACAGCCACCCAACCCGCGGCGGAAGAAACCGGCGGACCGATAAGCGTAACCGGATCGTCTCCGGAGATCGTCGCCGATGACACGACTGACGATCTGAAGATCGTGATGGGCGACTTTGATGGCCCACTCGACCTGTTGTTGCACCTTATTCGTCAGGAACAAGTCAACATTTACGACATACCGGTGGCGCGCATCGCGGACGAGTACCTGCGCTATTTGCAGGTGATGCAGGAACTGGACATTGCTGTGGCCGGCGATTTTCTGGTGATGGCGGCGACCTTAATCGAGCTGAAGACGCGCATGCTGTTGCCGCGCGATCCTTTTGCGGCCCCGGAAGAGGAAGAAGATCCGCGCAAAGATCTGGTGGATCAACTGCTCGAGTATCAGAAGTACAAGGCGGCCGCACAAATGCTTTGGTCGCGCGCCACCGTCGAGCGCGCGGTATTCAAACGCGCGGAAATCGAAACTGATAAGAACAACCCCGAAGTTTCTGTGGGGCTTTTCGATTTACTAAAAGTATTTCAGGAAATCCTGGCACGCCACAAGGAAGAAGTTCTGCTGGAAATTGAGCGCGAAGAAATTTCCATGACCGAGATGCTTGAGCGGCTGAGAAACATGGTGATGTCCGCAGGCGAACTGAACCTGCGCGTGTTTTTTGAACGGGCGCAATCACGTCGCGAGTTGGTGCTGGCTTTTCTGTCGGTGCTGGAACTGGTGCGTTCGACGGAAATCAAGTTATTTCAAAAAGAGACCTTTGGCGACATCGTCGCCAAGGTCGCAAGCTAGATTGAAAAGTTATTCGGTTACTGCCCCGGGAAACGCAAGCTAAAGCTTGTACTCTAAACTGCAAGAATTAGGCAAAATACCAATGAGCGAAGAGAGCATAGACAACGAAACAGATCAGCCGCTTGACGAAGCCGCGCTGAACGAAGAGGCGGCCAAAGAACTCGAAGCGTTGGTAGCCGCCGAAGCAACCGGCGTTGAAGCGCAGGATTCGACTGACGAAGGCGCGGCGTATCAAGTGCAGAGTTCTGCCGAGCGCGCAGGCGTCATCGAGGCCTTGATTTTTGTTTCGGAAGAACCGATCAGCGCAAAAACAATTGCCGATGTGTTGCGCGAGGATCGCAGCGTGATTGATGGCGCGCTGGCGGAACTTTCGCAGGAGTTTAATGGGCGCAACGGTGGTTTGCAGTTGCGCGAGGTCGCGGGTGGCTGGCAGTTTGCAACGCGTCCGGAGTATCACGAACACGTGCGCGCCTTTCTGCGGTCGCGGCCCAGCGCCAAGCTATCGATAGCGTCGTTGGAAACGTTGGCGGTGATTGCCTACAAACAACCGGTCACGGTCCCGGAGGTTTTGGAGATTCGCGGCGTGCAATCGCCGTCGTCAATCAAGACGCTGCTCGATAAGAAATTGATTGTGGCCAAGGGCCGGAAGGACACAGTTGGCCGGCCCATGATGTATGGGACCTCGAAAGACTTCTTAATGCAGTTTGGCTTGAAGGATCTTTCCGAGCTTCCCAGCATGGAAGACTTCCAGGATTTGGCTGGCGGCTCATAATCAGGAGGCACTCGGCAGGAGCAGTCGGCAGGCGACTAGCTCCCGTTTTCCCGCCTGCCGACTGCTGCTGCCGTCTGCAGACTGAACCCAATGCAAGAACGACTACAAAAATTAATCGCCAACGCCGGCATCGCCTCGCGACGTCATGCCGAAGAATTGATTACGGCCGGCGAAGTCACCGTCAACGGCAAGGTCATAACGGCACTCGGCACGAAAGCGGATCCGGCGAAAGACCACATCAAGGTTCGCGGCAAACTCATCAACCCGGCGATTGAAAAACGCGCGCTGGTCCACGTGCTGCTGAATAAACCGAAAGGCTGTCTCTCAAGCGTTTCCGATCCGGAAGACCGCCCCACTGTCCTGCAGTATTTGCCGGCCTCGCTTGGCCGCCTTTATCCGGTCGGCCGTCTGGATTTCAATACGGAAGGTTTATTGCTTCTGACCAACGATGGTGAGTTTACAAACTTCATCACTTCCGCGCGCAACAAGGTCCAGAAGATTTATGAAGCAAAGGTAAAAGGCGTGCCCACTGAGCAGGCGATTGAACGTTTGCGACGGGGCGTGACGCTCGAGGACGGCACGCGCACCGCGCCGGCAAAAATCAAACGCGTTTACGAAACCCAGACAAACTCCTGGTTTGAAATTATCCTGCATGAAGGAAAGAACCAGCAGATACGCCGCATGTTCGAACTTATCGGTCACTCGGTGATGAAGTTGCGGCGCTCGCAAATCGGGCCATTGCGCGATGACAAATTGAAGCCCGGCACCTGGCGAAAACTTTCGGAACAGGAAGTCAAAGCGATCACAACCAAAAGTAAGAGTGCGCGGCCGGGGCGCGTGGCCAGTCACGCTTCATCGCGGCAATAAGGTAGAATCTAGGGCTTAAGGAATTGTTGGTTGGACAGGCATTCTTGCCTGTGATTTAGCAGGCGGGGATGCCTTTGTCGCGCCTGCCAACGAAAAAAAGTGCATTTCGAACTAAACGAAGAACAGCAACAGATCAAGACGAGCGTGCGCGAATTCGCCGAGGCTGAAATCGCTCCACACGTGATGGAGTGGGATGAAGCGCAGCATTTTCCGATCGAGTTGCAACCAAAGCTGGCGGAGTTGGGACTGACTGGCGTTTTGTTTCCGGAAGAATACGGTGGCGCCGGCATGGGGTACATCGAATATGCCACGATCATCGAAGAGCTCTCGCGCGTGGACGGCTCGGTGGGAATCTCGGTTGCAGCGCACAACTCGCTTTGCGCGAATCACATTTATCAGTTTGGCACTGAAGCTCAAAAGCAAAAGTTCCTGGTGCCGCTGGCAACCGGCAAACACCTGGGGGCCTGGGGGCTGACGGAGCCAAGCGCCGGATCGGACGCTTCGGGAACGCGTTCCACCGCCGTGCGCCAGGACGGTGGTTGGATGGTTAACGGCTCGAAGAATTTTATTACTCACGCCATTCATGCCGACACTTGCGTGGCGATGGCCGTAACCGATCGCGCGAAACGAAGCAAAGGCATTTCGGCATTCATTTTTGAAAAGGGAATGGCGGGTTTTGCGCCGGCAAAAAAAGAGAACAAGCTAGGCTTGCGCGCGTCTGAAACAGCCAGCGTTGTCTTTGAAGATTGTTACGTCCCAGATGAAAATCGTCTCGGCGACGAGGGTCAGGGTTTCGTCAATGCCATGGAAATTCTTGACGGTGGTCGCATCTCAATTGCCGCGCTGGCGGTGGGCATCGCCCAGGGCGCCTACGAGTCGGCTGTTCGTTATGCGAAAGAGCGGCAGCAGTTTGGCAAGCCGATTGCGGAGTTTCAGGCGATCCAGTTTAAGTTGGCAAACATGGCAATGCAGATCGACGCTGCACGTTTGTTGATGTACCGCGCCGCCTGGCTTAAGGACGCGAAACGAAAGGTGACGAAAGAGTCGTCAATGGCGAAGTTGTTTGCTTCCGAAATTAGTGTAAACGTTTGTGAAGAAGCGATTCAGGTCCACGGCGGTTATGGCTACACCAAGGATTATCCGCCGGAGAAATTCTGGCGTGATTCCAAGTTGTGCACGATTGGTGAAGGGACGTCGGAAATTCAACGCCTGATCATTGCGCGCGAGATCTTACAGCAGTTGTGACCGCGGTTACACAAAGTCGGCATGGTTCGATGGACGCTTCAGCGAACATGAAGTCACTAATCGATCGGATCGCGGCCGGCGACGCGCGTGCGGTGGCGCGTGCGATTTCAAAAGTAGAAGATCTTTCAAAAGACGCGACCGAACTGATGAAGCAGATTTTTCCGTTGACGGGTCGCGGCCTGATAATCGGAATTACAGGCGCGCCCGGGGCGGGGAAATCTTCGCTGGTCGACAAGCTTGCGTTGCATTACCGGAAAAAGGGCGAGCGGGTCGGAATTGTGGCGGTTGATCCGTCGAGTCCATTTTCCGGCGGCGCGATTCTCGGCGATCGCATTCGCATGCAGACGCTCGGGCTGGACAGCGGCGTGTTTATTCGTTCGATGGCCACGCGCGGCAACCTTGGCGGCCTGGCGCGCACCACGGTCGATGCGGTCTCGATTCTGGATGCGGCCGGCTACGGAAAAATCATTATTGAAACCGTCGGCGTGGGCCAGGATGAAGTCGAAGTAGTTAAGGCCGCAGATGTTTCGGTCGTGGTGCTGGTGCCGGGAATGGGTGACGACATTCAGGCGATCAAGGCCGGCATTATGGAGATCGGCGACATCTTTGTTATCAATAAAGCCGATCGCGATGGCGTGAACTCCACTGAAAAGGAGTTGCAAGCACTGTTGTCGCTGGCCGAGCGTGACGATGGCTGGCAACCGCCAATCGTCAAGACCATTGCAATTGAAAGCTCGGGTATTGACGAACTCGCGGCAGCGATTGAGGCCTATCGCGATTTTCATCTGCGGACCAAGTCCGGTGAAGGCCGGCGCCGCGCAATAGCGCGCTGGAGAATTTTGGAGTTGCTGCGCGAACGGCTGGTTGCGCAAGCGCTTGAGTCTGCTGCTGCATCCGAGAAGCTCGAACAGCTTGCGGGTGAGGTTGCGAGCCGCCAACGTGACCCTTATTCTGCGGTTGAAGAAATCATGCGGGGAAGTCAGTAGTCCGTTGTTAGTAGTCAGTTGTTCCGGATTCGCCGGCGATAGACTACGTCAAAGAAAACAGCAACTAATAACTGACTACTGACAACTGACCATAAGATGAAAGTTGACCACATCGGAATAGCAACACCTGAAATCGAACAGGCCCTTTCTGTTTGGCGGGATGCGCTCGGTTTGTCAGTAGATTCGACTGATGAAGTCGCCGCCCAGGGGGTGCGCGTGGCGATGCTGGCGATTGGCGAAACGCACATCGAGTTGCTTGAACCCTTGAGCGAAGATTCGCCGGTAGGAAAATTTTTGCAGAAGCGCGGCCCCGGCATTCATCACATCGCGCTTCGCGTTCCCAACATTCGCGAAGCGCTTAGCGATTTGAAAGCAAAAGGCGCGCGCTTGATCGATGAAACCCCGCGCCTCGGCGCCAATGGTTGTTTGGTTGCATTCATTCATCCTGCCGCGACCAATGGCGTGTTGCTAGAGTTAGTAGAGCATCAGGATTTGATTTAGAAAGGAATATTGTTTTGACCTCAACTACTAAAGCCTTAATCGCGGCCGCGGTGGCCGTCGTGTTTGCGTTAGGACTTATCGTTTGGCAGGTGAAGGCGCGCCGTTCGGATTCGCTCAACCTCTCCGCCGAAGACATGGCATTGATCGCCGAAGAGCAGGCGCCGCAATTTCGGACCAAGCTGGCTTCAGACCCGAACGCGCGAAAAGATTTTGCTGACGACCTGCGCAAGTTGCTGGCCGTTGCCGAAGAGGCGCGCGCCAAGGGAGTCGGCAACAAGCCGGAAGTGAAACGGCAAATGGATCTCGTAAGGTCCGTGGTGATTGCCGAGAACTATTTCAAGTCGCAGGGCGCCGGCGCGGCTGGACCAAACATCTCCGATCAGGAAGTTGAAGAGTTTTTCAAACAGCCCGCGAACCAGGCGAAGTTTGATGCCTTCATTGCTGACGCCAAGGCAAAGAACCCGCAGCTTGCCGGCGGTCAGATTCCCGAAGAGCAAATGAAGCAGGTCAAGCGGCAACTCGGTCAGGTACTCATTGGCGAGCAAAAAGCCGTTGCGGCCGGCATCGACAAGCAACGCGCTGTTGAGTTGCAAATAAAACTCGAGCAGGCTCGCATCCTGGCGCAGACTTACGCTCAGGAACAATTGGCGGAGAAGATGAAAGCCACGGACGCTGAGATTGACGCCTATATCGCTCAGCATCCCGAACTCGACACGCAGCAGAATCGTTCAAAGGCTGAAGACGTTTTGAAGCGCGCGCGTGCCGGCGAAGACTTTTCCAAACTGGCGAAAGAGTTCTCGACTGATCCCGGCAGCAAAGAGAAGGGCGGCGATTTAGGTTGGTTTGGCCACGGCCAGATGGTGCCGGAATTTGAGCAGGCCGCTTTCGCCCTTCAGCCGGGGCAGATAAGCGATCTGGTTCAGACGAAGTTTGGTTATCACATCATAAAAGTCGACGAGCGCAAGACCGAAACGAAGGATGGCAAACCTGAGGAGCAAGTGCGTGCGCGGCACATCCTGATCGGTGAGAGCGCTGCCGGCGACAACCCGTTTGCTGCGCCGCAGAGTGGCCGTGATAAAGCTCGGGCCGCGGTCGAGCAGGAAAAACAGAAGAAAGTATTGGATGAGATCGTTGCTCGTTCTCACGTTACCGTCGCCGAAAACTTTTCGGTGAAGTTGCCCGAACAGCAACCGCCGCAAGCGCCGCCGGGATTCGGTCCAGGCGAAGCGCAACCGCAACCGGTTGAGCCGGCGCCACAACCGCAGAAACCAAAAGCAGGCACTGGTCCAAAGAAGAACGCGCCATAACAGCGCAGGGAACGAAGCTGCGAGGAAGCTTTCGCAATGCAATTTGGCGATTTTCGAGTGGAGATCGTTCCTGACGCGGAGTTTCGTCTGGATGGCGGCGCCATGTTTGGCGTGGTGCCTCGCGCGTTGTGGTCAAGGGTCTGTCCGCCTGACGAGCAGAACCGCATTCGCATGAACATGAATTGCTTGTTCATCGATACCGGCAGCGAGCGGATATTGATCGAAAGCGGCATCGGGGACAAATGGTCGACCAAGCACAAAGAAATGTACGGCATCAATCGCGAGCGGACGCTGCCTGAATCGTTGCAGGCGATTGCCGGAGTTGCCCCGGAAGACGTCAGCATCGTAATCAATACCCACCTGCATTTTGATCATGCCGGCGGAAATACTTCAGTGAACGGTGACGGCAAGGCCTCGCCAACTTTTCCAAACGCGCGGTATTTGGTTTCAAAAGCTGAGTTGGACCATGCACAGGCGCCGAGCGAGCGCGACCGGGCCAGCTACTTTCCTGACAATTGGCAGCCGTTAATAGCAAATGGGCAACTGGAAACCATAAACGCCGATTACGAGGTTGTCCCCGGCCTGCAAATGGAAACTTATCCGGGCCACAATCGCTCAATGCAGTGCTGGCGTTTGCAGTCGCAGGGGCAAACGATGTTTGGCTTTGCAGATCTGGTTCCCATGAAGGCGCACGTGTCTTACGCCTGGATCATGGGATACGACCTTTTTCCGGTTGAGACGCTCGAGGCGAAAAAGAAGTTATTGCCGCAAGCGGCACGGGAACAGTGGGCTTGCCTGTTCTATCACGATCCGGATCAACCCTTATGCAAGCTGGTTGAAGAAGATGGCAAATTGCGAGCGGTTGGTTTTGAAGAATTCAGGAAAGCCTAAACGATGAAAAGAAGTCTACTGCTTATTGCCCTAATCATCGTTTGCGGAGTTTCTGCCGGCACCAGCTTCGCCCAGAAACGCGGCCCCTCGACAGCGGCGGAGCGCGCGCGCGCGGTTGAGATTACTACCCTACTGGAAAACGATCCGCTTAATAAGAACGCAAAGAATTTAAGTCGCGAGTTACTTATCTGGTTGATCGAAATACCTGACATTACAGTTACGATTTGCACCGGCATGCTCGGCGACTACTCAAAAATCAAAGGCGATTATGCGGGAACTCTTACGACCCAGTTGAGCTTTGCAGAAACTAAGTTTGTCATCGAGCATCCGGAAGAGGCAAAAGATGAGTTTCGCGTCTATCTTGCCGGCGTAGAAAGCGCCCTTAGGACTTATCAGAACATTAAGAAGGCCAAGCCCAGGGTCCGCCTGGAATCGATGGAGGAATTGTTGGTGAAACAGCAGACGGGCCAGCTTCCGGAATTCATCAGGAACGCAATGGCCGGATGCAAATAGCCGGAACGACTATCCACATAAGATGACCACAGCAAAAATCGGAATCATTGGTGGCAGCGGGTTGTACCAAATGCCGGAGTTGCTCGATGTTGAAGAAGTCGAGTTGGAGACGCCGTTTGGCAAACCGTCTGACGCCTTCATCGTCGGTACGCTCGAAGGCGAATCGGTCGCCTTTCTGCCGCGGCACGGACGCGGCCACAGCTTCACGCCGACTGAAGTTCCTTATCGCGCCAACATCTATGCAATGAAAATGTTGGGTGTGGAGCGAATACTGTCGGCGTCTGCCGTTGGTTCGTTACAAGAGCAATACGCTCCGCTCGACATGGTAATCCCGGATCAGTTTTTCGATCGCACCCGCGCACGTGCCCGCGAATCGACCTTCTTCGGTGAGGGCATTGTGGCGCACGTGACCTTCGCACATCCGGTGTGCGATGAACTGGGCGACGTGCTCGAACAGGCGTGCAAGCTTACGGAAGTGAACACGCATCGCGGCGGGACCTACTTGTGCATGGAAGGGCCGGCGTTTTCGACCAAGGCCGAATCCGAAGTCTACCGCTCGTGGGGTATGGACGTCATTGGGATGACAAACTTGCAGGAAGCCAAACTCGCGCGCGAGGCTGAGATTTGTTACGCATCGCTGGCGCTGGTTACCGACTACGATTGCTGGCACCCGGGCCACGAAGATGTGACGATTGATATAGTTGTCGACTATCTAAATAAGAATGTGCGCAATGCGCAACTCATAATGAAAGAGGCAGTCAAACGACTGGCCGGCTCCGAACGAAGCTGCAAGTGTGTGTCAGCCCTGAAGAATGCCATCTTTACGGCGCCACATTTGTGGCCGCCCGAGACCCGGCAGAAGCTGGACTTGATAGTCAAAAAATATGCGCTGGAGTGAAATTGTTCGATTAATGCGAGTGAAATCTGCATCCAAGGCGGTGCCTGGAGAAACTGGTAAGAGCTAACTTTATGAAGAAATTCTCAATAGCATTGGTCGTTATCCTGGCCGCGTTTACCGTGCCCGCATCGGTTTACGCGCAAGGCGCGGCCAAGACTGGTCCAGACCCGTCAACCGTGCGCGATGAAGATCTCGAAAAGGATTCGTTGCACAACCTCGAAGTCGCGCGCCATTATTTCAAATTGAAGAAGGCATACGTTGCCGCGATCAAGCGCTGCGAAGAAATCGACGCGGGCAATCCAAATTTCGCGAAGATGGATGAAGTGCTGTTCATTGCCGGCGAGAGCAGTTTGCGGCTGGCGGAAAATCGCGGCAAACAAAAGACCAAGGAAAAAACTGCCGAGCAGTTGCGGCAGGACGCGCGTGTTTATCTTTCACGGCTGGTTGCGGGTTATCCGAACAGCCTTTTCCTTAAGCAGGCTGCCGATGACCTAAAGGCGCTGGGCGGACCAATCCCGAAACCTGAAGGCAATCAACCGTAACTAAGGGAAGACCACCCGATTTTCCATTCATCATCTGTCAGTTATCATTTTCCATTGGCAATCCAGAACTCAACATTAAACAACGTGAAAGCTGAAACTGAAGGCCAGCTTCAAGTAATTTTTAAAACAGCGAAACGGAAATGAAAAATGGTAAACGGCAAATCATAGCTGATTGAGGATCTGGTTCTTATCTTGATCGAAAGCCCTAAACTCTAAACCCAACACCCTAAACCCTACACCCAAATCATATGTCACTATTAGTAGTTGGCTCAGTCGCTTTTGACGCAGTAGAAACTCCTTTCGGCAAATGTGAAAAGATGCTGGGCGGCTCGGCGTCGCATTTCTCGATTTCCGCAAGTTACTTCACCGACGTGCGCATTGTCGGCGTAGTGGGCGGCGACTTTGGTGACGACGACGCAATCGTCTTTGCCACGCACGCCATCGACACTACTGACCTGGAAAAGATTCCGGACGGCAAAACTTTTCGCTGGTTTGGACGCTACGATTACGATTTGAATGTTGCGCACACGCTCGACACCCAGTTGAATGTGTTTGCCGACTTCAAACCCAAACTTTCCGAACGTTCGAAGCAGTCGCGTTTGGTTTTTCTGGGAAACATTCAGCCGGACCTGCAGCGCGAGGTTCGCGAACAGGTACCAAATGCTGAACTAGTGGCGCTGGATACGATGAACTTGTGGATCGAAAACACGCGCGAATCGTTGCTGCGCACGATCAAAGGCGTCGATGTGGTGATCATCAACGATGCCGAAGCACGCCAGTTGACTGAGATACCAAATCTCATCAAGGCGGCGCGGACCATCCTTTCGTGGGGACCGCGGGCCTTGATCGTCAAGCGTGGTGAATACGGCGCGGCCCTATTTACCAACGACAGTTATTTCGCGATACCGGCCTATCCGCTCGAATCAGTTTTCGATCCCACCGGCGCGGGCGACACTTTTGCCGGCGGTTTTATGGGTTATTTAGCGAGTCAGGAAAAGCTCGACGAAGCCGCTATGCGCCGCGCGATGATTTTTGGCTCGGTCATGGCTTCATTCAACGTCGAAGAATTTGGCACCGCCCGTGTGCGACGTTTGACGCACGCCGAAATCAACGAGCGCTTCAGTGCTTTCAAACGGATGACGACTTTTGAGGAGATTCCATTTGAAAGAGCGGTTGTCAGTGGTCAGTAGTCAGTTGTCAGTGGTTCGCGGTCAATTAAACATGAGAAGATTAGTCTTCGTTGGTCGACGTGCTCTCGACTGACAACTGACAACTAACTACCGACAATAGTTTGAGGAGATCATATGTTCTGTCCAGTTTGCGAATCTGAATACGAGCCAGGAATCACGCGTTGTCCCGATGACGATTCGGATCTGGTCGCACGATTGACGTCCGCCAATGCAGCTCACGACAGCAGCGAAGCGAAGTGGGTTCCACTGCACAACCTCGGCTCGCCGGTTGAAGCTGAAATGGTGAACGACATCTTGACGAAGAACGGCATTCGCTCGGTAGTTCAATCTGGTGGCGCCGATGCTTTTTCGCCGCTGCTCTCGAGCACTTCGCCGGGCTCAATTATTCTCGTGGATCAGCGAGACTTCGATCGAGCGAAAGAACTCTACGCCGCTTTCTTTGGCGAAGACACGACGCCACTCACCGGCGGCGAAACCGACGAAGACGAAGAATAGGAGCCTCTTCGACGCGTAGCGTCGGCAGAATTTAGCCCGGCGTTTGAACGCCGGGCTAAATTCGAAGGTTAGTCCACGTCGCGTAGCGACGATTGAAAATAGCGCTACTTCGGGCGTCGCAACGCGACGCGAAACGATTCGGTGAACCCCTCGCGGCCTTGAAAGGCCGGGCTAAATTCCACCGACGCTACGCGTCGAGGAACCTAATTGAGCAAACTGAAGTTTGGACTCTGAACTTCTAGCAATAAGCTAAGAGTTGTACTCTAAACGTATTGAACCTCATGACCGCCGCACCTGACCAACCCATCGCCGTTTTCATCACGGCTCCTAGCAAAGAAGAAGCTTCGCGTTTAGCTGACCTGCTGATAGCGCGGAACCTTGCCGCCTGCGTGCAGATCCTGCCGGGAGTGGAGTCCGTCTATCGTTGGCAAGGCAAGGTTGAACGGCAGCCGGAAGTGTTGTTGATTGCCAAGACACTCGCCGCGAAATTTGCAGAATTGGAAAGGGAAGTCCGCGCCGTTCATAGTTATGAAACGCCTGAGATTGTAGCGGTTCCGTTAACGGCGCTGTCGGAACCCTACCGGCAATGGCTGATTGCGAGTGTAACTTCAGAGTGAAAGATTGGAATTAATCATCGCGGTATTGGTATTCGTCCGCGACGTTGTTTGCAGGATCGAGAAAAGAGCTTTGGCTGTCGACAATAATTTTAACGACTTCGGCAGGCGAGTCGGTGAGATGCAGCCGCTTTAAATCTTCTTCAGTCAGCTTGCCTTCCTTCAAACCAAAGTCGCGCACCCAATTCAAAAGTCCTTCCCAATACTTCGTGCCGAAAAGCACCACCGGAAAGTTGCGAATCTTTTGTGTTTGAATCAGCGTCAGCGCTTCGAAGAGTTCGTCCAACGTGCCAAAGCCGCCGGGAAAAATAATGAAGCCCAGGCTGTACTTCACGAACATCATCTTGCGAACGAAGAAGTATTTGAACTTTAGCCCGCGCGTTAGATATGGATTCGAACTCTGCTCAAAAGGCAGCTCGATGTTGCAGCCAATGGACAAACCGCCGGCTTCAAAGGCGCCGCGATTTGCTGCTTCCATGATTCCGGGCCCGCCGCCGGTAATCACCGCAAAGCCTGCGCGCGCGAGCAGTGCCGCAGTTTCCTGAGCAGCAGCGTAATCCGGATCGTCAACCTTCGTGCGCGCGGAACCAAAAATTGATATGCCGCGAGTCAGCGTGGCGAGTTCATCGAAACCGGTGACGAATTCACCCATGATGCGAAACACGCGCCAGGTGTCCGTGTGGGTAAACTCGTCTAGCCGCGGACTCTCGAGTAGTTGCTCGTCCTGAGTGGTCCCCGGCTTGTGCTCGTCTGGTTCATCCATCAGTTTCAAGTCTCAAGTTTCAAGTTCCAATGTTAAGGTTTCGGAAGTTTTTGATTTTAAGTTCAGAGCTCGAAAGTTTCTTATCTGGCAAACTTGAAACTTGAAACTTGAAACTTCCTTACATGCCCATGATGCTGTAGCCGCAATCGACGTGGATAACTTCGCCGGTGATTGCGGAAGACATCGGACTACAAAGAAAAACAACGGTGCTGCCAACTTCGCGAGCGTCGACATTGCGCCGCAACGCCGCGCGCTCAGCATGGTGCTTCAGCATCGTTGAAAAATCAGAAACGCCGCGCGCTGATAAAGTTTGAATTGGTCCCGCGCTGATGGCGTTGATGCGAATGTTGCGCGGCCCCAGATCGTTGGCCAGGTAGCGTGTGCTCGCTTCCAATGCCGATTTTGCAACGCCCATCACGTTATAGCCGGCAATCACTTTTTCGGCGCCGTAATAACTCATGCAGACGATACTGCCGCCCTCGGTCATCAACGGCGCCGCCGCGCGCGAAAGTTGGACCAGCGAGTACGCGCTAATCTCCAATGCCGTCACGAAAGCATCGCGACTCGTATCGAGATACTCGCCGCCAAGAGCTTCACGCGGTGCATAGGCGATACTGTGAATCAGAAAATCGAGATGGCTAAAATCCTCGCCAACTCGCTTGAAAGTCGCATCAACTTCGTCCTGCTTCGTCACGTCGCAGGGCAACAGCAACGAACCGGGCATCGCTTCGTTAGTTAACTCTTCAACGTTTTCCTTTAGCCGATCGCCCTGGTAAGTAAAAGCCAACCTCGCGCCTGCTTCGTGAAGCGCTAGGGCTGTGGCCCAAGCGATCGAGCGCTTGTTGGCGACGCCGAAGATAATTCCATTTTTGTTTTGCAGCATTCTAGACGATGGTCCTTATATGGGATTCGTGGCACTGCGTGAAGCTAGGCCGGTATTTGTTGGTCCACATTCGTCCGCTGGGAGGTGATTATGTAAGCGTGCTTGATCCGCAGACCAAAGAAATTGCTATCTCGAATTTCAGTCTGGCCGCTCTGAACCCTAACGGCTCGATTGATCTCCTCAACTTCAGGGTTAGTTAAGTCGACTAACACAATTCTCGACAACTGTGAGAGTTCACTTGGAGAAAAGGCCTCTTGAATTCTTTTGGTGATGTACGGCAGCGCGTCCTTGCGGTTCCCATCAATCCAGGGCGCGGCCACGATTAGGTCCCACTTAGCCGAATAGCCGGAGTATCCAGAGGTTCCGGCTCCCGCATCTTCCCTGAGAAACAGAGCGAACAACCCGAACTCACCCTTTTCTGCAGCGATTGCGCGCTCAAACTGCACAAACCTCTCTAACAGTTCTTTCATAAAGCACCCATTAGCTTTCTCGCAGATTCCACCAGCAACTCAGCATCGCTCTGGTTCGCACTTCCAATCGGATTATACCTCGCTTCAGTTTCCCAAGTACCTAAGGCAGATCATTCAGCCAAGAAGCCCGTCTTAATTCTGTCCTCTGCTCCAGACAGCGATAAGAGCACATCGAGATATGTGTCCGGAAGCTTTGATAATTCTGAAACTCGCTTCTTGTTTGGGGAAAACCCTTCCAGTTCAGAATCCGACAGATGCAGCTTTTTAATGCAAGTTCTACAACGTAGCCACCCAGATAGATTGCTCCGTCATAACGCCCAGCTGCTAAAAGCGCTTCAGCATCCTTGAGCCGCTCTTCGGCAATTTCTAATAATTCGCCATGCTCAATCATTGACTAATATTAGCTTCAAGTATTAAGGAGATCGGTCAAAAACAGCAAGCGTTCGGGGATAATGCTATTGTCGCGCGAGTGCTTCCCTAATGCTTGAAATGGCGGATGCCGGTCAAGACCATCGCCAATCCGTGCTCGTCGGCCGCGGCAATTACTTCCGCGTCGCGTATTGAGCCGCCCGGCTGAATGACAGCGGTGATCCCATGCTTCGCGGCTTCATCGATGCCGTCGCGAAAAGGGAAGAAGGCGTCGGACGCGAGTACGGAACCTTTGATTGGAAGTTGAGCGCGCATGGCGCCAATCTTTACTGAATCAACCCGCGACATTTGACCGGCGCCGACGCCGACCGTCTGCTCACCCCGCGCGTAAACAATTGCGTTTGACTTTGTATGTTTACAAACCGTCCAGGCGAACATCAGGTCCCGGATTTCATCTTCGGTCGGTTCGCGCTTCGTTACAACCTTCAAGTCTTCTCGCTTCAGTCTGTGCGTATCACGCGTTTGCACCAGCATGCCGCCGGAGATTTGTTTGTATTCAACGCCTTCGCGTTTCTTGCGCTCGCGAACTTTCAAAACGCGCAGGTTCTTTTTTGTTTTGAGGATTTCCAAGGCGGCAGGTTCATAATCTGGTGCAATGATTACTTCAGTGAATATCTCGACGACCGCGCGCGCCGCCGCTTCATCAACCGCTGCGTTAAAAGCGACAATTCCGCCAAAGGCCGAGACGGGATCAGTAGCCAGCGCGCGACGATAGGCCTCTTCGGCGGTCGCGCCGAGTGCGACGCAGGCGGGATTCGTATGTTTGATGATCGCGCACGCCAGTTCACTGAAATCACAAACCAGTTGCCAGGCAGCATCAGCGTCTACGAAGTTGTTGAAGGACATCTCCTTGCCGGCCAGTTGTTCGGCCTGGGCCAAACCATGCGGCTCAGTAGGCGCCGTCTTGGTTTCGATCTCGTAGAGTGCCGCCGTCTGGTGTGGATTCTCGCCGTAACGAAGATCACTAATTTTGTTGAGTCTTAGCTGAGACCTCTCGTCAAAAGAATCCTGCTGAACATCTTCAAAGGTTCTGCCGGTCGCTGCTTTCATGGCTGACGAAAAGAGATTCATGTAGGTTGACATAGGCGCGAGAATATCGGGGACGGGCGGAAATATTTTTGAACCCTTGGCGCCCTCGAGATTAGCGCTCAAATAAGGAAAGATTGCAGAGTCGTAAAAGGCCGTGCGCATAAAGGCGAGACGAGCAAGCTGTTCCCGGGTTGCGAGCGTAAGAGCGCCGTCGTCAAGAATGAGCTCAGTTCGGATTTGGCGATAGATGTCTGGCGAGGTAATTACCGCCACGTCTTTATAGTTCTTTGCGGCCGAGCGAATCATCGCTGGACCACCAATGTCGATCTGCTCAATTGCTTCTGCTGGCGTTACGCCTTCACGCTCGATTGTCTTTTCGAATGGATAAAGATCGACCACAACCATGTCGATAGGCTCGATGTCGTGTTGCTTCATCGATGCCGTATGTTCCGAGTTATCGCGCAAGCCGAGCAGGGCACCGTGAATCTTCGGATGCAACGTCTTTATGCGGCCGTCCATCATTTCAGGAAAGCCGGTGACCTCGGAAACGTCGCGCACTTCAATGCCGGCGTCGCGCAATGCTTTAGCGGTACCGCCGGTGCTGATAATTTCTACGCCAAAAGTTTTTAGTTCGCGCGCGAAGTCAACGATTCCGGTTTTATCGGAAACGCTGATGAGCGCGCGGCGAATCTTTCGCAACCCGAGTTCTTTTTCGTCGGCCATTGATAAATGGGAAACGGTTTAGATTTGGAGATTACTGTTTACCGAATCATGGCGAGGTAAGCAAGCGCGCAAAAGTGGCAGCGCAATGTAGTTTGAACGAAAGGCCTCGCAGTGGCAATGAAGTCAGTACCGTCCGCGGTAGCGGATGGATGTCGGCATCGCGTTCAAACCAGGGTGCTACGGTTTCTTTTGGGCCGCAGGCGCGATCAGCACATCGTGCCTTTGCGAATAACCGAAACCGCCGAATTGATACTCGACACCAGCCGGCAAACCGATGACCAACCGATGCATGTGGCCATCGTTGGACGATTCCTTCGTGTAGAACCCAAGCAGATACTGACCCTTAAGATCTTCGCCGATTGCCCTGAACACCGCGGACAAATCAATATTCGCCTGAGATGCCAGCGGAGACGCCGTGTTGCCGACCAGAAAATATTTGCCGCCAGTTTTTTCCGCGAGCTCGCGAAAACCTTTTGCTGGTGTCCGCACTTTCAAGCGGCCATCGCGTGGCGTAAACAAGGGCAGGTGGATAACATAAAAGGTTACCTGACTTTTCAGCGCCCCTTCAATGACTGCGCCTGGCTTCACTGTGCTTGCCGTATCGAGGCCATCGCTAATCAAAATCACGAGGCGTCTTTCGGATCGAATGCGCGGCAGGGCTTCAAACAACTTTGTTGCGGCGGCCGCGGCATCGAAGATCGCTGTATGTTGATTGCGCGCGTTAGAAGCAGAGAAAGCAAGGCGAGTCGCATCGAGATCACGCCCGAAAGGGAGCACCAGTTTTGGTCGTTCCGCAAACCGCATCACAGCGACTTGCGACTTTTCACCAAACTGTCCAAACAACGCGAGCGCCGCTTCGCGCTGCTGGTTCATGATGTCGCGCAAACTGCCCGATTGGTCCAGCACAAAAACCAGCGAAACGCGATCAGCTCCGCGGTACAGATAAAGTCCCGTGGTCGCGTTGTCCTCATCTTTAACGGTCAAGTCGTTTAGAGTTAGTCCGGCAACGGCTTGCCCGCGCTTGTCGCGCACGCGAATCGGAAAGACAACCAGATGGGTGTCAACCCGGACGACATCATCAGCGGCTGCCGGTTCCTGAGCCTTTGTGTTTTGAAATGAAATGATTGCCAGGATGCAGCTCACAAGCAGCGCACAATTCAGTGCCGGCAATCTGCAAACTGCATTCGTGGGCGTCAGTTTTGAGGACGACGTTACGTAAGGTAGGGGCATGCCGCCGTTCGGCTAAACAAAAAAGCGGCCGAGAAGCAGAATGCTCAGAATTACGATTATCGTAATGACGATGATCTTAACCAGGCTCATAGCGAATTCCTCAGGTGGTTAAGGGCGAACTGGAAAAACAAACACGCGATGGAGGCCATTCTAGGCGTTATCTTGAAAACCTGTCAATGAAACGCTGGTAAAAGCGACCGTTCGTTCCATGCCAATCCGCGACGGAGACTCAGAAAGGTAACGCTGCCAATTGCAAGAAACCAACGATTAATCATGCCCTTAGCCGACTGCCCAACCCAGTTATTGCGAGGCGTTCGACTTCAGTATCAAAGACTCTGGAATCGAACGCCCCAGCAAAGGTGACTCGTCTACTTGCCTAGAAGGTAACGCCGAACTGACCCTGAAAACTGCGGGGTGTCACGAAGTGCGTACCGCTGAATGTCGATTGAAAGTTATAAAGCGCAACCTTGTTGGTCAGGTTGATGACGGTGAACCGTAGGCTGACTTTCGTCCGTTCTCCGCGAAACAGGTTGTCTGTGCCGGCACTTAGATCGAACAAATGGCGCGGCGCAATACGCGGCGGATTAGTGTCGTCGTTGGCAGTGCCGTCGGCGGGAATTCTGATGCGCAAGGCGCCACGATTCGAATCTGTACAACTTGTAATCGCCTGCGTCGGCGTGGCGAAAGTGCTGCCGCAGAACAAACCAATTTGCGCTTGCTGGTCCGCTGAAAAACCCAGAGCGGTGTCGTAGTCGGGCACAGCGCCCGAAACCAAGCCGCTGTCGTAGCGCCATGTGAATGCGACGTATGGAGACAGCTTCTTCCAGTGCTCGAACTGGTACTGCACCTGCGTCGTCTGTTGAAATGCCTGATCGTGGTCGATGCGGAAAACACCTGCGGGCAAGTCTGAATTGAAGAATAGGCCACCGCTCTCAGGCGGGAAGTAGCGCGAGCGAGTGTGACCAGCAACCATGAAGGCAGTCAGCCCTTTATAGTTTGTTAGGTTGAGACGGGCACTAACTCCATCGATCTTGGATTTCTGCCACGAAATTGGAAACACCACCGACGTGTTGAAAAGCACGTTGAAGTCATAGGCATTGGTGGTTCGTTTATTAAAGTAATCTCCATCGAGAATTAGATATCTTCCCAGTGCCTGCTGGAACCCGAAGTTGAACTGATGGCGCCGTCCTGGCAACAGCGGCAAATTACTGGTGTCGCCCAAAACGCCATTCGCCAAACCGCCCGCACCAGTCGCACTCGACAGAATTAGGTTCTCATTGTAGGGAGTTTCGAAATTGCGGGTGTAAGAACCGCGCAAGACAGTGTTAGTTCGTTTGACGAGATAAGAAACACCCAGCCGCGGTTGGAGCAAACTGTCGTGCGTGATGCCGTTGTAATTGTCGAAACGAACACCCAGCAGGACCGTCGCATTTCCCAGCGTCACGTTATCTTGCGCAAAGAATGCCTCCTGTTTGATGTCAGTGTGACCGTGAAAAGCAAAGGGCGATCCCCCGCGCGTCAGGTCGAAAGGCAACAGCCCGGGTAAGAAGTCCGGACTCGCAGGGTCGTTGAAGTTTGGATCGGTGATTCCGAACTGAAAACCCTCAGTCAAAAACGTGTGCGACAGTTGCATGCCGAACTTGGCGTTGTGTCTGCCGTTTACGTACGATACGTCGGCCTTAACGCCGACATTGTTCAAGCGCCGCGACTCGCTAAATGTGATCGGCTGATCGGCAAATGGATTTGGGCTTGCCGAGTATTTGACGTTGTCCAGTCTGTAGTAGGGACTGACCGTCAACACCGTCGTGGGGCTGAAGATGTGCACGTAACCGGGTGCGAGATTGATCGTGTGCACCAATTGACGTTGGTCCTGTCCCAGCGCGTTCTGATCGAATTCGTTGGGAGTTTGGAAATTGTTGCGAGCTAGAAAAAGATTCAAATGAAAAGTGTTGCTAGGGTTCGGACTGTAATCGACGCGGTCGAAAATATTTATGGCAGTGCCGCGATCATGTAAGGCCCTAAACTCGGACGAATCCAGAAACCGGCGCGAGCCTTCAAAGTTGAAAGCGACGAAATTTCCGCCCTTGGCATTGCCGTAACCTAAGGACCCGTCTTCATGGGTCGTGCCAAAGGAACCATATAGCGCATTGAAGCTACCGGTCGGTTTTGTCTGATTGAGTCCTGAGCGGGTGATTGCGTTAACAATCAGACTGGTCTTGTCTCCAAACTCCGGCGGCACCGCGCCCGTGATTACTTCCATCGATTGAATAATATTTACCGGGATTTGCGTGGAAAAGAACTTGCTTTGTTGATCCGAAATCGGCTGATTGTCGAGCGAGATGTTGGATTCGAAGTGGTCGCCTAAGGGGTGATAACCTCCGTTCGAATCTGCCGCCACGCCGGGGGCCGCAAGCGTAACCGCAGTGCTCAAACCGCTGCCGGGATCTCTTACCGGTAATCTGTTGATAAGAGTCTGATCAACATCAACATGTGCTGACGGGACATTTTCAAGTACGTCGGCCGTGCTGCCAGTCACGGTAACAGTTTCAGCCGCCTCGCCCACGGCTAGATTCAGCTTCAAGTTAATTGGCACTGAGGTGCGGACGTTGACGGTTTGATTGGCGGGACTGAAACCGCCCGCTGAAATGCTCAATTGATAGCTGTTAGGAGGCACGTTGTCGAAACGAAAGGTTCCGTCCGAACTGGTTACTGCCGAACGCGTGTATCCGGTAACCGGGTTAGCAATTGTGACATTGGCGCTTGGTACGACAGCGTTATTGGGATCGAGCACTACTCCCGCAACAGTTCCCGCGCTTAGCGCTTGCGCAAAAGCTACCGAGCTCAACATTGAGATGAGTGCTAACAAACAGACTGATCGAACAATACGACCGATGCTCTTTGGCTGAGTCATTTCTTCTACCCTCTCTACTTTTCCTGGCATTAAAGCTCTGGCTGCCGAGAATGCGTGCAACCAATTGATCGCAAATCACCTCAAGAACGAGATAATCGCGAACTGTGCTGGAATGAATATTAGAGGGTAAACGGAGGAGCGCGCCCGCGCTGCGGAGTCGCCGATTGCGAGTGAACCGAGACGGTCGTTAAGTTGAAGACGTGGAAACCACCAGCCAATGGACCAATGCTTGGCGGGACTGAAATAACCGTAGCCGAAAAATTCTGATGAAGTTGGCAGATGAGACAGTCGCTGCAGTTGAGTGAACCAGTGTCGAGTCTGCTTTCAGTCGCTGGATCCGAAAAATGAGCAGCACTGGTAACTTTGTTTGACCCGGCTAGATCGCCGTGATTATGTGCCGCTTCGACCGTCGTTCCACAGATTATGAAAGCGAGCAGCAGAATCGAGAGCGCACGCGGAAACGCGGCGCGCATCAAATTCAACTTGTCTTGCAGCTTTCTAGTCACGTTTTTTACGGTGTGTTAGAGTCCTGATCTTAATATAGGGATGCCCGCAATTACTGTCAAACCTGGTCTTCGTTCCCTGGTCCATCCAGATTTACGTAGCCGATCTCGAACGTGATGTTGGGACCGCGGGCATCCCGCCCGCAATGAGCGCAAAGCGCGAAAACGTGTGGCCTATTGAGCTTTTGTCGAAAAAATACTGCGTGCCTCCAACGAGCTGCGGCCGGGACGCTCGCAGTCCCAGTAAAGAGTCAGAAGCTAATTGTTGTCGCGCTAATCGCGCTCGCTGCGGTCGCCGGCGTCCAGGCGCAGACACTCAACGTAGGAATTGCGGTAGTTTCAACCTCGCCTGCCAGAATTCGAATTAACGCGGAGTTCCCCAAACCAACCAACGTCATCTCGTTTCCTAATGCCTACGGTGGCTCGCTGGGGCTCGCTGAGCGAATCGAAAATGTAACAGCTCGCGAGGCGAACGGTCAGCTCATTGCCGCGAAAAAACTCGCGCCGGGAGAATTTGAGACTGCCGAAAAAATTAACCAGATTACTTACGATGTGAATCTGAGTGGGCTCCTGCCGCCTACTCAGCACTCGCATGTGTCCTCGCTAAATAGCGAGCGCGGTCTGCTCATGCTGTCGGACTTGTTACCACGATCGATAAAAGGTGAGGGCGCGTTCTCTTCCGTGCAGATCCAGTTGGAGCTTCCTGCAGGCTGGGCCGCGGAGTCGAATACACAAAAGAAAACATCCTCGATCTATCTCACCGAAGAACCGGACAAGACAGTCTTTCTAATTGGGCCGCAATTGCAGCGAAAGGCGCAGCGCATCGGGGCGAGCGATTTTTCATTAGTGCTGTCCGGCGATTGGCCGATTGCCGACAAGGATGTGCTAAAGATTGCGGGGCGGATCGTTCAGGAATATTCGAAGCTGACGGGATTTGAGTTGAGACGTAATGCGGTCCTGATGCTGGTGCCATTCACGGGCGATGCACCTCCGACGCGTTGGACGGCTGAGACTAGAGGCAACGCTGTTGTGCTCTTGTTAGGAAATCAGGGAACCGCGAAACAGATAAAGTCTCGACTCGGCATCGTGTTGGCCCATGAGATTTTTCATCTCTGGGTGCCAAACTCGCTCAACCTCGATGGCGACTATGATTGGTTTTTCGAAGGGTTCACTATTTATCAGGCCTTGCTGTTGGACCTGCGATTGCATTTGATTTCGTTCCAGGATTACCTTGATACGCTGGCGCGCGTTTATGATTCATATTTATCGGCACCGGATCGCGATGCATTTTCATTGCTTCAAGCATCAGAGCGGCGCTGGTCAACATCTTCTACGCTCGTTTATGACAAAGCGATGCTGGTAGCATTTCTTTATGACCTGGAACTACGGAAGGTTAGTGCCTGCAATGCTTCAATTGCGAACGTCTACAAGGATTTGTTCGGCTCGCGCTCAGGACACGACGATGGAAACCAGCTTATAATTACATTGTTGGGTGAGAGGCAGGGCTTGCGGGACTTTGTGGCTAAGTATATTCATGGAACAGATCCTCTCGACCTGGCGGTTTCGGTTAGAGGGTATGGTTTACGAGTTAGCCGGACGCGTGCGGGCAGTCAGTTAATGGTTGATAAACCTACCAAGGAGCAGTCGAAAACTCTGAAATGTCTGGAGAAGACCTAACAGCCACCTTGTCATATTCAATGAAAACCAAAACTGGGACTAAATTAGTGGTGGCCATAGCCGCGCTTGTTTTATTGATCTCAGCTCAAGGGTGCAACACGCTTGCGAAACGAAGTGATACCGGAGTGGTGGTTGCGCGACGCGCTCAAATTCGTAGCTCGACGGCCGTGGTAGCCGCCGATCTTTTGGAAGTTAGCCGTGGAGACACACTCGACATTCTTGACTTTCAGGATGTGCAGGACCCAACCGACAATAGTAAAAAAGAGCGCTGGCTTCGCGTCCAGGCCCAGGATGAAGACAACACCGAGGGCTGGATAGAATCGCGCAACGTCATGCCGGACGATGTGCTGAAGAATTCGAAGAAACTTGCCGACGAAGATAAGAACGTTCCCGCCCAGGCGTCTGGCCAGTTACGGGCCAGTTCGAATTTGCGACTGACGCCCGACCGCAGCGGGAACGAAAACATCATGATGCGTTTGGACAGCGGCTCGACCTTTGAAATAGTCGGCTGGAAACGCGTCCCTAAGCCAAAATCCTCTGAAGCTATTGAAACCGATATCGCCCCAAAGGCAGGCAGCGCGCAGCAGGGAAATGCGCGGAGAAACAAAGACAATCAGGAAGAGAACGTGCCTGAGGAAACCAACGAGCTTTGGTACAAGGTTCGTTTGCCAACTTCAATCTCGCCTGCGCCTGGCGGTTGGATCTATGGAAAGCAAGTTGAACTCGCCGTTCCGAGCGATATTATTTTCTATCGCACCGGTCGCGAGTTTGTTGCCTGGCAACGACTCGACGGCGACTCTTCGGACGCAGGGGCAACGTCTCCAAAAGATAAGGACGCAGCCAAGGAAGCTAAGCCTGGCAGTTGGGTAATTCTGGAGAAGAGCAGTTCAAATCAGCCGCACACCTTGGACGAACCCGATTTCGATCGCATCTATGTGCTTGGCTACGACAAGAGAGACCAGGAACACTACACCGCCTATCGCAGCCCGGACTTGAAAGGTTTTCTCCCAGCGCGCGTTGAAGGAAGACCCGACAATAAGACCTTTACCATTCGCGTTCAGGACGACAACGGACAAGTCAACGACGTGCAGTACACGGTTTACAAGGACGCGCGAGGTTATCTTAAAGTCAGCGCGCCAAGCGTTACTAAAGATAAAGAAAAGAAAAAGAAGTAGATTGGCGGCGCGAACGCTCAAATGAGTTCTTATAGTTACAATGGTCACCCCGCGATCGTCGGCATCGGCGGCCTCACCTCTGAAGTAGGTAAGACCACACTGTTATGCCAACTGCTGAACGCGTTCCCCGGGTGGGAAGCAATAAAGACTACGCGTGGTCACTATCGCTCTTGCGGAAAAGATCCGCACACGTGTTGCGTTAGCGATTTGTTGTCCGACGAACCGACTGTTCAATCCGGATATGAATTAACCTTCAGTCCAGGCAAGGATACTGGCAGGTATTGGGAAGCCGGTGCGGGCAATGTTCATTGGGTAATAGGCACGGACGATCAAATCGAAGCAGGTATCAGCGAGGCCTTAGGAAAGGTTCAAGGTGCCGGCGTTTTTATAGAAGGGAACAGCTTTACGGAGTTTGTAAAGCCGGATTTCTTTGTGATGGTCGTGCGCGATGGCCAACTAAAAATGAAATCAACAGCGCGCCGCGCACTGAAACATGCTTCGGCGATTTATGTATCCGCTGCCGGTGCCTCAGGTTCATCGACACCATTAGTGCCGACGGTGCTGGCTGATCTCAATGTTGATGTACCGATTTTTTCAACTGCTAATGTTGCCGAGCTTGTCGATTATTTAACGGCAAAATTAACGGCAAAAACTTTCGCGGTTTCGAGACGATGAAGCGAACCGATCGAGTGCCTGCTGCATCTTAGATTCGCCTTCAAAAAGCCGCTTCACGCACCCATTTGAATGTTCTGTGAGGGCTGAATGAAAAGGGGGTTGACAAGAGATTTTTTGTCCCTATAATTCCCTCCTCCCTGTTGGCAGGGGATTGACAGCGCGAAATTTAAAGGCACGTAAAGGTGTCGCTTTTCTCTGAAGAAAGTGGGGAGAAAGGCGGCGCTTTTTTATTCGCTAAAAATAACATTTTGCGAATGTTGAGTGTCGCTTGACAGAGTAATATGCATAAGTTAAAGTCTCCGTTTGCTTGAGACGGATTTATTCCTTCTGTGAGGCAATCCAAAGACAATTTGGAATCGATCTTTGAAAACTAGATAGAGCGTGTCCATATCAATGAACTTTGAGAGTCAAAACGACGAGCGATAAAGCTCGCGTTCAAAACTCTGCAGAAGAGTCATTATCGGATACTGAACAATAACCAGTACGAGATGATGTTCCAGAGAACAAATTCTAACGAGAGTTTGATCCTGGCTCAGAATCAACGCTGGCGGCGTGCCTCAGACATGCAAGTCGAACGCGAAAGTCCCCTTCGGGGGACAAGTAGAGTGGCGCACGGGTGAGTAACACGTAGGTAATCTACCTT
>DNND01000082.1:0-3842 GCA_003488005.1 Blastocatellia bacterium
CAGAAGGCAGTAGGCAGAAAGCAAAAACAAATTTCAGATTTCCAATTCCAGATTCCAAATTCAAGTAACAAAGCAAAAAAAGCAAAGACAAAAAGCAAGGGGCAAAGAGCGAAGAACAAAGACCGAAGACCAAAGACCAAGAAGACAACTGACCACTGACAACTGGCCACCGACAACAAAGCAATGTCAATTATCACCGACGTAATTCAATCGACCAAAGCCATCATCCAGGGGATGGGCGTGACGCTGTCGTATATCCCGAAACGAAAGTGGACCGTGCAATATCCCGAGGAGCCGGTGACGATGCAGCCGCGCTATCGTGGTCAGCACCTGCTTCATGTTGATGAACAGGGCAAGGAGAAGTGCGTCGCTTGTTTTCTTTGCGCCGCCGCCTGTCCTTCTGAATGCATCTACATCATCGCCAAAGATGACCCACGCCTGCCCGCCGACCGCATTGGAGTCGATGAGCGTTATGCCGAGGTCTACAACATCGATTACGGGCGCTGCATTTTTTGCGGTTACTGCGTTGAGGCCTGTCCAAAGGACGCGATTACCCACGGCTACAACTTTGAGCTTTCGGTTTACAACCGCGCCGACCTGCTGAAGACGAAAACAGATCTGCTGATCACAACCCAGGTGCAGTCGAAAAACTACCGCGTTGCTTTTTCCGACGAAGATGTCGATTCCGAGTACAAGGAAGTGTAAGCAGAAGTCGGAATACAGAATACAGAAGACAGAATACTGAATTCAGGAATCAGATTTCAGCAGCATCGATGGCTGCGTCTGAATGATCGAAACTTCCTTTTTGAATAATCGGTTGACCACCGACAAACATATTCCTGAATTCTGACTCCTGAATTCTGCCTCCTGAATTCTGAATTCTGTATTCTGAGTTCTGACTCCTGACTCCTGATTTATGTCCCACCGAGAACTGAACTACCGCTGGCAATACAATCTAAACGCGAGCCCCGAAGAACTGTGGCCTTTCGTTTCGGACACAAATCGTTTCAATCGCGACACTGGGGTGCCTTCCGTCGAGCCAGGCAAAACTCGACAACGACTGAGGAATGCGCGTCAGCGTCTACGCCTGTCGATTTACGGCATGGCGGTGGAATGGGAAGAGCAGCCGTTCGAATGGATCCGGCCATCGCGTTTTGGAGTCACTCGCAGTTACAGCAAAGGGCCGATGGTTGAATTGCGCGCCCTTGCCGAACTCACCCCTCGCGAAGCGGGCGGCACCACTCTTACTTATCAAGTTGCTATCAAACCGCGTTCGATGTTTGGCGCGCTCAGTGTGGCGTTGCAAATGAAGTTCGTCAGTGCTCGTCGCTTTGCTCGAACATTCAAAAATTATGACGACATGGCGCTACTGGATCTTCCCCCGGCGACAGCTGGCTCAACTGTCGAACTCAGCTCGGCGGCCATTGATCGAATCGCCAGTATTAAACTCAGGCTTCAGACTGAGTCTGGGGAAACTGAAATCATCGATCGACTCGCAAGCTTTGTACGAACGGCTGACGATTTTGCCGTTGGGCGCATTCGTCCCTATCAACTCGCCGACGACTGGAATGTTCCGCGGCGCGCCGTGCTTGAGTTGTGCCTAAAGGCAACGCGCGCCGGCTTGCTTGATTTGCAATGGGAGCTTTTGTGTCCGCTCTGCCGCGGGGCTAGAGAGTCGGGCAGTTCGTTGCGCGATATAAGTTCTGAACTCCACTGCGAAACTTGCCGCATCGATTTCAAAGTTAACTTTGATCGTTTTGTCGAATTAACTTTTCGTCCTAACCCGTCGTTGCGACTAGTCCAGAGGCAGGATTTCTGCATTGGCAGCCCGCAGCGGACGCCGCACATCGTCGCCCAGCAATTGTTGCCGCCACAGTCAAAACGCGTGTTGAATCTGCCGCTGGAGCCCGGCCGCTATCGACTGCGAGCGCTGGAACTTTCCGGTGGCATGGATGTTTCCGTAACTGCCGACGGCGTTGACGAAGCACGAGTCGCGATTGCCGGGTCAGGCTGGCCGCATGAGCCGCTGAAGCTGGCGACGTTGTCCTCGCTCGAACTTGAGAACGCGACGGCTGCCGAACAGTTGTTGATTCTCGAACGCCTGGCCTGGAGCGATCAGGCGGCAACCGCGGCCGAAGTCACGGCGTTGCAAACTTTTCGCGATCTTTTTTCGAGCGAAGCGTTGCGCCCGGGCGAGCAAATATCGGTGGGCACGCTGACGGTCCTGTTCACTGACTTGCGACACTCCACCCAGCTCTATCGCGAGATTGGCGACGCGACAGCATTTGGTCGCGTGATGAATCATTTCGACGTTCTTAAGAGAGTGATTACTGACGAAGACGGCGCGCTGGTAAAGACAATTGGCGATGCGGTGATGGCAATCTTTCGCCAGCCGGTTGCGGCGTTACGGGCGATGCTGGCCGCGCAGGAATTGCTGGCGGCGCCTCCTGATGGCATGCCGCCGCTGACACTCAAGGCGGGAATTCACGAAGGCCCATGCATCGCGGTTACTTTGAACGACCGGCTCGACTATTTTGGTTCGACCGTTAACATGGCGGCGCGACTCGAAGCCCTATCGACAGGTGATGACGTGGTAATCTCTCACGCAATCTATGACGATGGGGAAGTTCGTGAGCTGCTGCGTGCTGAGAACCTGCAAGCGGCGCCGTTCGAAATTATGTTGAAGGGTTTCGACGAAGAACGATTTGAACTCTGGCGCGTAAGTAAGAAAAAAGATTTTGCCGCGGATTCACGCGGATAAACGCGGATCAGAATTTTAAAGCGAGTAATGTGCCCAGAATAGAACCCAAACCCGGAACGAATTGCGGTTCTGCATCGAGCATTTGATCCGATCCGCGACTATCCGCGAAAATCCGCGGCCAATTCAATCTTAATGTCACTCCTGGAATCACGCGCAGTTTCAAAGCTCTATCAAATGGGCAGCACGAGTGTGACCGCGCTCGACAATGTCTCTTTGAAAGTTAACGAAGGCGAGTTCGTCGCGATCCAAGGGACTTCCGGTTCAGGAAAAAGTACGCTGCTCAATATCGTGGGCGGGTTGGACCGTCCCACCAGCGGCGAAGTTTTCTTCAACGCCAAGCCGCTTGGTCCATTCAGCAAACGCGAGATGGCCCGCTACCGGCGCTATTCGGTGGGCATGATCTTTCAAAACTTTAATCTGATTCCTACCATGAACGCACAGGAAAATGTCGGCCTGGCGTTGGCATTTGGTGGCTTGCGCGGAACGCAACGGAGCAGCAAAGCAAGCGAGTTGCTGGATCGCGTGGGACTCGCCGACCGTTTGACGCACCGGCCGGGTGAACTCTCGGGCGGTGAACAACAGCGTGTGGCGATTGCGCGAGCGCTTGCGAACAACCCGAAGGTGCTGTTGGCGGATGAGCCAACCGGAAATCTTGATTCAACGCGCGCTCACGAATTGCTGGAGCTGCTGCGACGCATGGCTTCGAGCGATGCGTTGACAGTTCTGATGGTCACGCACGATCGCGAACTGGCCACTAGCTTTGCGGATCGCATTGTCCAGATGAAAGACGGCAGAGTAGTCGACGAAGGAAGGATGAAGGATGAAGGATGAATGTGGAAAGACGAGGGCGGAAGAATGAACATAGCGATCAACCTTAGTCAATTCTCAACAAGACATCTGGGTGACTTGAAAACACACTGTCATCGCGCGTTATCTTATTCATCCTTCCGCCTTCAGCCTTCATCCTTTCTAATCCCCCATGCGAGGTAACCCCCATGTCTGTTAATGCTGAAGAGATGACGCTGGAAGCGCTGCGGTCTGTCCCCTTATTTGGTTCGCTCGACGACCAGGCCGCTGTTGA
>DNND01000082.1:4132-4608 GCA_003488005.1 Blastocatellia bacterium
GACGACCAGGCCGCTGTTGACCTGCGCGAGTTGCTCACTGTCGAGGACATTAACGCGGGCACTCAACTATTTCATAAGGGCGACGGCGGCGATGCGATGTACTTGATCGAGAGTGGGCGCGTTCGCATCAGCATTACGGACCAGGACGCACAGGAAGTGACCTTGGCCGATCTCTCCCAGGGGGATTTCTTTGGAGAGATGGCAATTATCGATGGGCGCAAACGATCCGCGGACGCACGCGTGATCCAGGATGCGCGCCTGGCCATACTTTCGCGGCCCTCATTTCTGAGTTTTGTGCGAGCCAACCCGGACGTGGCGCTGGAAATGTTGAGCGCGCTAAGCGAGCGCTTGCGCCGCACCGACGAGTTGTTGCGTTCGCGCGCTTCCAGAAACGTAAACGAAGAATCGCGACTGCGTGCGACAGTAGCCGATCGCGCTGCCGACATGATTGCGGAGTTTGGCGGCAGTTGGAAATT
>DNND01000082.1:4904-5333 GCA_003488005.1 Blastocatellia bacterium
TTTGGCGGCAGTTGGAAATTCATTGGCGTCTCGATCGCCCTGATACTCATCTGGATCTTTTTCAACTCCTATATCCTCCTCCGCGGTTTCGACCCGAAGCCCTATGCCATGTTGAATCTGGTGCTGGCGGTGATTGCCGGCATGCAGGCACCGATTATTATGATGTCGCAAAATCGCCAGGGCGAAAAAGATCGCCTGCGCGCGGACCTGGATTACCGAGTGAATCTGAAAAACGAGCTGTCGTTGGCGGAAGTATTGCGCCGGCTCGATGTGCTCGAGAGCGAACGTTTGCCGAAATTGTTTGAAGAACAGAACGCGAAAATCAAGCAGTCTCAAGTTTCAAGTTCAAAGTCTCAAGTCGGCTCGAATTCAGCTTGAACTGCCACAATTGCCTTGGCTCTGAAATGACTTGAAACCTGGAACTTGAAA
>DNND01000082.1:5690-9891 GCA_003488005.1 Blastocatellia bacterium
TTTTTCGACTTTAACGGCGTCATCATCGATGACGAACGATTGCAGATGACGGCTTACCAGGAAGTGCTGCGCGAACAATCGATTGATTTGACGGAAGCAGATTATTTCGCTGCGCTGGGCATGGACGACAAAACATTTGTGCGCGCCGCGTTTGCGCGCGCCAACAAAACATTAACGGATGAGGTGCTTGGCAGCGTGCTCTCGGCGAAGGGCGTGCGGCACCGGAAGTTAATTGAAGATGAGTTGCCGTTGTTTCCGGGCGTCGTAACTTTTCTGAAGGCGGCTTCGCGCAGTTTTCAACTGGGCCTGGTAAGCATGGCCGGCCTGAACGAGATCGATTACGTGCTCGGGCGGGCCAGGCTGCAATCCCTGTTTGCAGTCGTAGTGAGTTCGGAAGACGTCATCGTCTGTAAGCCGGCGCCGGATTGTTATCGCATCGCCCTGGAAAAACTAAATGAGCAACGACGAAGTGAGCGCCTGACTTCGTTAACGCCGAGCGAGTGTTTGGTTGTAGAAGATTCGCCGCCCGGCATTGAATCCGGGAAACAAGCGGGCATGCGCACACTTGGCGTAACGAACACCGTCAACGAAGCCGCGCTGCGAGCGGCCGGTGCCGATGTTGTGACTGCGAGTCTTGCGGACTGGAACGTTGACGCGGTGCGACATGTTTTCAGTTAGAACGGTCTTGGGACTTTGGTCTTGGGTCTTAGGACTTTGAACGTCGTGCTTTGTGCTTCGTTCTGACTCCAACCGGAATATCTAAGCCAAGTTCTAAAGCGTAGGCGCAGAGTATAAAGTTCCAAATACAAAGACCAAAGACCAAAGACCAAAGACCATCTTTTTTAAATGAACTCTTTCGACATTCTTCAGCTCGCCTTTCGAAATCTGCGCCAGGCGAAACTGCGCGCAATGTTGACGACCATGGGTGTGATTGTGGGCGTGGCCGTCATCGTAACCATGGTTTCGTTTGGTTTGGGTTTGCAGCAGAACATGCTGGCTCGCTTTGGCGCGCTCGATCTTTTCAATGAGATCACTGTCTTTGGCCGCAGCCTTACAAATTTGGCAACTGCCGGTTTCGATCGTCAGACTGGCCGCACCAACGAAGGCGGCGAGCGCCGCGGGCCTCGTTTGCAGCCCGATAAAACTCCGACGCGCGTTCTCGACGACGCGGCGATATCGGAGATCGCAAAAATTCCCGGCGTCGCCTACGTGCAACCGACGATCAGTTTGTATGTTTACACGCGCGCCAATGGCCACGTGCGATTTGAGCCCGCCGCCGGGGCTTCAGTGCCCAACGGCTCATCGCGTTTCAAAACTTTTCTTGCCGGGGGAATGATCAGTTCGCCGGATGCGGACGAGGCGATCGTTACTGACAGTTTTACCGAAGACTTTGGCTTTGAAAAACCGGAAGACGCAGTGGGCCAGACGATTGAGTTTCTTGCGCCACCGACGAATGCCAACGAGAAGGGCAAGACTGAACCCGGCCAGGCCGCAGAAGAAGGTCCAGCGAATTTCTTTGGTATCCCGCTCGACGAGCAAGGCACGAGCGACGCGTCGCAAACAGATTTGGTGGCGCGTAAATTTCGGATTGTCGGTGTGCTCGACCTCCATTTGAAAGAAGGACCAGGGCAAGGCGGAATGGTGGGCCTGCTGCCCGGCGCGGCGATTTACGTTCCCGTGCGCGCGGCGCGGCAATGGGCGCTGGAGCATCGCGGGCCAATGAGCCAGGTGGCGCTCGCACTCGCTCGCCAATCGGGATCGTTGAATGAGTCCGAAGCTGAAGGCTATGACGCCGCAGTTATTCGTGTAAGCGATCCGGTGGCGCTGACCGATGTGCGCAAGCGGCTTACCGATCTGGGTTTCGGAAGCTTTTCGATTGTCGATCAAATCGAGCAGATCAAAACTGTGTTTTTGATTATTGATTCGGCGCTGGGACTGTTGGGGGGTATTTCGTTGCTGGTCGCGTCGTTTGGTATTGCGAACACGATGATCATGTCGATCCTCGAACGCACGCGTGAGATTGGCATTATGAAAGCGATCGGCGCGGAAGATCGCGAGATCAAATTGATCTTCTTTTTTGAAGCCGCGGTAATCGGAGCCTGTGGCGGCGTGATCGGCGTTTTGGCGGGATGGGGCATGACGGCATTAGCCAATCGCCTGGCTTATCGCTTTATCTTAAAACCGCAGGGGGCGTCATTCATCGACTTCTTTTCCTTGCCTCCCTGGCTGTCAGCGAGTGCGATCGCATTTGCGCTGATCGTTTCTATTCTGGCGGCACTCTATCCCGCGGCCAGGGCAGCGCGCATCGATCCGGTCCGAGCGCTGCGCCACGATTAGCTCTAATCAGTTTATCCGCTTGAATCTTTTGGCAGCGCTTGTGATCATGTGCCCAAATGTTTTTTGAACCCGTCGGCGAAATCAAAGAAATTAAGAGGATAGCCGTAGAGCGGTATTCGCGATGTAGTAAGGTTGCGAAAAATCTATGGCCGTGGACGCTGGCGAAAACTAAAGGGAATTGCATTGGTGCGGCTTGAGGATGGAACCGAACGGTACGCTGAGCTGCACTGGTATGAAGCTCACGGCATTGGAAAAAAGAAATGAGAGTTAAGGAATTGTTAGATTAAAACTATGAAGACACAGCAAAACGCTCAGCCTCAATTTGCAGTCTGTATTGACAATGAAGGCTATCCAGCTTCATTGGAATTGCGAAAGATTTATCGGGTTCTGCCAGACAAGAAGGCGGCGAAACACAACTTGATGAGGGTAATCGATGAATCGGGAGAGGATTACCTCTACCTGGTACGATTCTTCGTTACTATCCGCTTGCCGCAGGCCGTTAAAGAAGCCTTTCAACATGCCGCATGATGATTTGCACTAGTCAGTCTCACCGCATTGCTAAAGCCGCAAGCAAGCGCAGATTGCACTTGCTCGCGGCTTAGCGATCATAGGCAACAGTTTTCAGTTCGCCGGTGGCGTTGCCGCAGCCGGTTTCGGCATTCGCTTTCGCAGCTTTGGCTTAACAGCTACCGGTTCCGGTTTTGCATTCCAGAACGTCGGATCAACCGCCGCAAATTCCTTTTCCACATAACTCATCTCCGGCGTTAACCAATAGGTGCTGGTATCACTCGACATCACGGCGTCGGAGTACGATTTGTCGGCGTCCTTGCGCATGTCATCGCTCATTGCGGCGCGCACGCGCATGTTCACCGGATCATCCATTTCGCCAAGTGATTTCATTGGCCTAAAGATCATGTAGGTGCCGCCGCCCGTTCCCGAAATAACCTGGAACGTAGCCAGATGAACGTTATCAACCTTTGCCTTGGTCCGAGCGACGTTGACTACTTTCTGAATGTACTCGGCATACTCGGCGTCCTTTCCCGGTTTTAGGCGAACGGTTGTGATGCTGAAGTAACGCATCTGCGGCAACACCACACCGGGATTGAAACTGAGCTCAGGCCGATAGAGCGCCAGCATGTCGCGCATGGCTGAGTGCAACTGGGGTGCTTCCTCCGCAAGGCGGGCCAGCTCCGTTTTCGTCATTCCGGTAGCGGCGCCCATTTTTTTGTCGGTGCCCTGAAGCATACCTTCGAGCTCTGCAAAAGTATCGGCGCCGGTCAGGTAAACCACTTCGTTTTCGCTTCCGGCAACCGGTACCAGCGCGATGCGATGGTTCGGAGTTTGCAGTCTTCCAAAAATTGCCGCGAAGTTTGCAGAGTGTTTAGTGTGCGCAGGCATCATACCTGGTTTGATGTCCTCGCGAACGATGTAGAGAACCTTTGGTGGTCCAGGGGAAGCCGGCATCGTCTGGGCCATGACTGCTGAGCACGCTGAAAGGACAACTAGAACAAAAAGTATCAGGAGAGACTTCTTCATAGGTAACCTCCGGGGTTTTTAGAAACGTTGATTGAAAGGGTAATCCGCTTGATAGACGCGAAAGTGCGTCTGGGGTTAGTAACTAAAGCTTGCCTGGGAATTTTTGTGGCCGGCAGCGAAGAAAAAATCCGGAGTGATCCCTCCGAACCTGCCGCTGCGTCTATTTGAAATTGTCCGAGCGCCGAAACCATACGACCGATTGCAGCGTAAGTCAACTCTTTGGATCGGTGGTTGTTGTCCGATAAGGTTTGGAAGACTCTGAACAAGTTGGTGAAACGTTTGCACTGAGCCCGCGAAGCGAGGCGATAGCATAAAGCCTGGGGTGGAG
>DNND01000088.1:0-5235 GCA_003488005.1 Blastocatellia bacterium
GCTAATGAGATCGCTTCGCGTTCACCCGGCCCGCGCTCTTAGTAAAGCGGTGAATCACAAGCATCTTCTTGAAATTCTACTTAGTTATCTCGCGGTAGTTTTTCTCCAGGGACGCTGTTGGCGGGCGGGTCTGCATCTTGAGCAGGTCGACGTTCGGCGTTAAGAGCGGATCGGACGGCGGAATCGTCCACGTTCCTTAACAGAAATTCCTGCGTCGGATACGGAATTTCGATATGACGTTCGCGAAACAGTTTTTCAATGCGGTAGTTGATGTCGCTCTTGATTTGCGGATGACGGCTGGGATGACGCGTCCAAACCAGCAGGCGAAAGTCGAGCGAGTAGTCGCCAAACTTCAGAAACTGGACCTTGGGCGCCGGATCAGTCAGCACCAGCTCTACCTCTTTCGCCGCCAGCAGCAGCGTCTCCGTTACCAGGTTTACGTCGGAATTTACGGCCACGCTGATCGGGATCGGAATTCGCGCGCGCGGATCGCCGTAGGACCAGTTGATCACGCGTTGACTAACCAGCCTGGAGTTGGGAACGATAATCGCAATGCGATCGTTGGTATAGATTAGGGTCGTGCGGAGCTTAATGCTTTGCACGTCGCCCTCGTCTTCGCCGATCGTAATGCGATCGCCGACGCGCACCGGACGTTCGAAAAGCAAAATGAATCCGGAAGCAATATCCGCCGCAATGTATTGCAAGCCAAAGCCGATGCCGACGGACAGCGCCGTGAAGACGATTGCCAGCGATGTCAGGTCGAGCTCAAACGCGCCTTTTAGCACCGCCAAAATTATGATCGTTGTCAGCAGGTATCTGAGCAAACGGGCGATTGTGTAACGCAAGCCCGCATCGATGTGCGTGCGTTTGGCAATGCGGCGATCAAGTAGCGCGCTTAACTTCCCAGACAAAACCAGCGCCAGCACCAACAATGCAATGCCGATTATCAGCCGGGCAGCCGATATCTTTAGATTGGATGAATCTACGAAACGATAGGTGAGATAAGACCAGGTTCGCTTGAGTATGCCAAAATCGTTCTGCCAGAGAGCAACAGCAAAGAGAAAGGGTTTGTTAGAGTACATTGCTCTCAAGAGTACATCGCTCAAGAAATCTTTCAAGCCGGTTATGCGACTGGGGCGCCCAATAATGTGGTGTAAGCGCCGGCAAGTTTACACCTTGATACTGAAATCAGTTAAGAATCCGGTTGCAGTATCTTGATCTTTCGCATGCGAAGCAGGAAATACGCGGCCGCAATCCATAACAACGCGACGGTCAGCCAGCCGACGAGTGAGTGGCTTAGCGCCAACGAATTAGTCGCGTTGGGATCGGCCGAGGGCACGATGTCTTTCGTGTTATTCACCGCCGCGTGCAATAGCATCACCAGCAACATGCTCCCTCCTGTGCGCCAGTATAGCCATGCCAGGGCGACTGACAGCGCGGTCACCTGTAGCAGATAGAGCGGAAACGATTGCCCACGGATGTCGCTGCCGGGAAAGAAGAACAGCGGCAAGTGCCAAGCGGCCCAAATGATTCCAAGGAATATGCTGGCCGTCGCGAGACCAAATTGCTGTGACAGTCGCGGCAGCGCGTAACCTCGCCAGCCGATTTCCTCGCCCGCTTGCGCCCAGGTCGAGACAGCAATTGCTCCGACCATCAGGTACCACGGCGTCTGACCAAATTGCGGCCAGGCGCCCGTTATCATGCGATGCAAAACCGCGACCGAAAGTTTAACTACCGGCATGTAAGCGATCGCGAACAGATACCACTTCCAGCCGACATCCCACTTGAAGATTCGCCCCAGCAGCGCGAGTGTGGCCGCACGTCCTTCGGCGCGATCCGTCAGAGCCAAAGCAACCAGCGCCGGAGCAAAGACACCAAGCAGAAACACTGCGCCTGCGAGTAAACCGAGCGTTGGGTGTGCCGCCCCACTTCCCTGTGACATCGCAAACGACGCGACCCACAAGAGCCAGGTCGCGCTAAAAGTGAGCAAGAAAAATTTAAGCAGAGAACGCATGATAGGTTGAGATCATTACGCCCCGGCGTGGACCAGCATCCTGGTTTGCTTCAGTCAGCACAGGGAACTTGAACGGTATTAAGGGTCAGGACCAAGGGCTAATTAAGGAAAGAAGTGGCGGAGGGGACAGGACTCGAACCTGCATAGCCTTTCGGCCGGCGGTTTTCAAGACCGCTGCACTACCATTATGCGACCCCTCCGCGCTGCGCAAATAATATAACCCAAGCGCTCTTCAACGAAAAACAAACGGCAGAATATTTGCCGCGGGTGAACGCAGATAAACGCGGATTGGGTTTTAAGGGAATTCATCTGAGTGAAGAGTTGCTTAACCCGCTCCTGCTCTCTCAGGCCGGATTTTGATCTGATCGGCGTTCATCCGCGTTCATCTGCGGCTAAGTTAGATTTGCGTGGACGGAGATCTAAGGTCTAAGATCAAAGAACAAAGTTCAAATCCATGCGCGTCACCATCGGTCAAATCAATACCATCAACGGCGACTACGAAGCCAATACCGCCAGCATCATCCGAGCAATTGAGTTCGCCCGCAAAGATAAATCCGACGTCGTAGTACTGCCGGAAACAAGTATTCAGGGTTATACCTCGCTCGACTGGTTTTTGGATCGCGACGTCGCTCGTTGCGCATTAAGCACGCTCGATAGAATCATTGCGGCGACGGCAGGACTAACGGCGATCGTCGGCACTGTTCGGCCCAACGACACCGGCACCGGTCGCCGTCTTTTCAATTCCGCCGCCATCATCCGCGATCAGAGACTGCTGGGCTTTGCTGATAAGACCCTGCTGCCGGAATACGACGTCTTCGACGATCCGCGTTACTTCGAGCCTGGCCGCGAACGTCATCTATTTCCGCTTGCTGACTGCAAACTCGGCGTGGCGGTTTGTGAAGACTTTTGGAACGACAAAACATTTTGGAAAGAGCGACTCTACGCAAACGATCCGGCGGACGAGCTGATCGAGATGGGCGCGCAGTTACTTGTTTCAATCAATGCGTCGCCTTTCAACAAAGGCAAGATGGGCCAGCGCTGCCAGATGGTCTCACATCGCGCAAAAGCGGCGCGGCTTCCCATCGTCTTCGTCAATCTCGTGGGCGGCAACGACGGCGTCATCTTTGATGGCGCGAGTATCGTCGCAGACTGCGAAGGAAGAATTATTCTGCAGGCGCCACCTTTTGAAGAGTTCTTCGGCACGGTGGATCTGAATTGCGGCGTTGCTGACGAGCGTTGTTTGCCGGGCGACGACATCGAAACGGTGCGGAGCGCGCTGGTGCTGGGCATTCACGATTACGCGCGCAAGAACCGATTTACAAAAGCAGTGCTTGGGCTTTCCGGTGGCATTGATTCCGCGTTGGTGTTGGCTCTGGCTGCGGAGGCGCTGGGCGCAAACAACGTGCTGGCGGTGATGATGCCTTCGCCTTATTCGTCGCGCTCAAGCATCGACGATTCGGTCGAACTTTGCCGTCGTCTGGGAGTCAACGTGATCGAGCGGCCCATCACGGACGCTTTTAATGTGCTGATTAATGAACTGCATTTGCCGGCGCCGACGGCGGGCGGGCGGGCGATTGCGGCCGAGAATCTGCAATCGCGCTTGCGCGGCAATATTCTGATGACGATTTCGAATGCCGAACAACGACTGCTGCTTTCAACTGGAAACAAGTCGGAACTGGCGCTTGGTTACTGCACGCTTTATGGCGATACGAATGGCGGCTTGGCGGTGATTGGCGATGTGTTGAAGACCGAGGTTTATGCGCTGGCGCGTCACTTGAATCGCGAGCAGGAAATTATTCCGGCGTCGATCATTGACAAGCGACCGTCGGCAGAACTCGCGCCCGATCAGTTTGACGATCAGTCGCTGCCGCCTTACGACAGGCTGGATCCAATCCTCAAGATGTATTTCGAGCAGAAGGCGACGCCGGAAGAGATCATCGCGGCCGGGCACGATGCCAACATGGTTTATGACATTCTCAACCGCGTCGAAGCGCCGGCCAACGAATTCAAACGCCGCCAGTTGCCACCGACGCTAATCATCTCGCGCAATGCAATCGGCATCGGACGACGCCGGCCGGTCACTCATCATTACCGCCGCGAGCCCGGTCGCTGCTAAGAAGATACCGGAGTTTAGCCGCGGATAAACGCGGAAGGACGCGGATCTGATTTGAACAGAACTGACCGCTCTTAAGTTGGCTTGCAGTTTGATCCGCGTCCATCCGCGTTCATTCGCGGCTAATTCAATCCTTGGCTGGTTACCCTCTTAGGCCAAACCAAATTAAGTTGCGTAGCGCGCATAAACTGACTTCACTTTTTCCAGAAACTCCCGGCGGTCCACGATGTGATAAAGCTTCACCTTCCCCTGACCACCTGCAACTTTGTCTATGATGAAATCGAGTGTCTCAGACTGATCCGCTTCCGAAAGTTCTTTCGCGTCGAGGTAGCCGCTGTAACGTAGCCGCCTAACTAACTCAAACAAGGTCAAGCGTCCGTCCAGCGTTTGTCCGCCATGAACATGCGAACGGCTCACCAGATACTGAACGATCAAAACTTCGTTGTAGATAGGCGGCGCGAGAAACAATCTTGAGCCTTCGCGTTCCCAACCTTCGCTTAGACGCTGTGAACGCCGCACCACCCGTAACCCTTCAAAAACTTCGTTCCAGTTTGTCTTAGGTTCAAGGCGCGCAAGATAAGCGCGCGTCGCTTCCAGCAACCAACCTTCTTCATCCAAATTCAGATTACGAACAAGGGTGTCCAGCCAGTCAAAAAAGATCGCGCGCTTGTCAGACTTCGTTTCGATAATCTGAAACTGATTGTCTTTTTGCGGCAGCTTCTTGAGCAAAGCGCGACGCGCGGCATCTGTGGCCTTGCCGCCTTCGATGCGAACAGTTTCGAGCCGCGCATGCCAACGCTTCGCAGCATTGCAATAGGGGCAGTGCGCCTGTTTGTCATCGGAATCGAAAAACGGACGCAAGGCTTTCGGCGCGGTCAGCTCGGCGATTGTGGCGGAGTATTTCCTGATTTCCGAATAGGCCGTGCGTGGCGCAAAGCCCAGTTGGGTGGTGAAGATGTCGAAGACGCAGGCCAAACAAACAAGTGTGCTGTATTCCGTCACACTGCCGCTTGGAAAGGCGCTGAGATCGAGTTCGATTTTCTTCTTCGTGGTAGACATCGCAGCATTACAAACATGGGAAGGTTGCGGCTTTGCCGTCCGATGTGCG
>DNND01000088.1:5533-7140 GCA_003488005.1 Blastocatellia bacterium
GCGGCTTTGCCGTCCGATGTGCGGAAGGTCTATGACCTTCCGGATGTGCCAATTAGATAACGGGGCTATGCCCCCGCATTAGGGGCGAAGCCCCAGGATTTTATGGGGGAGTCAACGGTGGGGCAAAGCCACCACCGCGCACATCAAACGGCAGAGCCGCACACACATAGTCGAAATTATGTTAAGGCGACTAATGCCGGCCGCAAGTCTTCGTCGGTATGCCCGACCGCCAGATCGAGTTCTGCCTCGACGTCGCCGGTTGCCTGCTGAAGCTTTCTAAAATCGAATAACTCGTGATCAAGCAAATGCGACGGTTTCACATTGCCCAACGCCGTTAACATCGAACTGCGAATGTGCGGAATCTCTTTTTCGAGTTCAGTAATTAATCGATTGATGCGCACGCGCTTGAGATTGGGTTGCGACCCACATAGGTCGCAGGGAATTATCGGAAACTGTTGCGCCTCGGCGTAGGCCGCGATTTCCGATTCGCGACAATAAGCCAGCGGCCTGATCACTGTATTGCGCCCGTCATTCGAACGCAGCATCGGCGGCATCGCTTTCAACGAGCCGACGAAGAAAAGGTTTAGTAGAAAAGTGGTGATGATGTCGTCGGCGTGATGGCCCAGCGCGATTTTGTTGCAACCTTCTTCCACGGCGATGTTGTAGAGAATTCCGCGCCGCAGCCGCGAGCAGACGGAACAGTACGTCTTGCCTTCCGGCACGAGCCGCTTAACTATCGAGTAAGTGTCACGCTCGATGACGCGAAAGGGCACCGCGCGCGTCCCTAAATAATGTGGCAAAACTCCGGCGGGAAAACCTGGCTGCTTCTGATCCAAATTCACCGCGAGCAGATCAAAATCAACGGGTGCGCGGCGCTGCACATCCAGCAAAAGATCCAGCAGCGTGTAGCTGTCTTTGCCTCCTGACAAACAGACCATTATGCGATCGCCATTTTGGATCATCGCGAAATCGGCGATTGCCTGACCCATGCCGCGTAGCAAATTGGTTTTTGTTTTATTTTCCATCACGGTCCAAAGGCCAACCCAAAGCCGGTTTTCGTCATCTTTAAGCATTCTCAGAATGCCACGTCTGATTTGTGACTGACAAATCCGCTTATTACGTCTCGCGCGCTTGACTCGCGACATTACGCCCTAAATAATGCCAGCGCTACGTTGGGTTCTACACGCCTCGGTCGCCCAAATCTAACTAAGTCCGGAAGGGATAACATGCTTACCAGAAATAGAAGTCTGATCGCTCCAATGATTCTGCTTGCCCTGCTGGCGATACCCCTGTTCGCCGTTCATGCCGCGGGTGGAAGTATCGAAGGCAGGATTACGGATCCCAAGGGAGCTGCCGTAAGCGGCGCGACCGTCACGGTTACTGACGAGGTCAACAATCAAACTGCTACCGCCCTCAGCGACGCCAAGGGCCAGTACAAGATTGCAGGGCTGCCACCGGGAAACTACACGGTCGTGATTTCAGCGCCTGGCTTTGGTGATGCGCGCAGAGAAACTGTGCAAGTTACCGAAGGGGCGACGCTTCGACTGGATATTAAACTTGAAATCGCCGCCGTCGAGGCAAGTGTCTCGGTTACGGCAGGGGGACCA
>DNND01000088.1:7429-20378 GCA_003488005.1 Blastocatellia bacterium
AGTGTCTCGGTTACGGCAGGTCAACTAAAAGCCAACACAGATTCCGTTTATCAGTCTTTGAGACTACAGACTCGCGGCGAGCAGGACTTTGTTTCTTACGCAACCGTAAACAACCTGGTGCTGAAGCGCGAAGGCGCGACCTTCACATTAAAAACTGGCGAGGTGTATTTCCTGGCTCCGGTGCAAGGCCGCTACACCGGTGGCGTTTTCATTGGCGATGGCGAATTCAATATTCAGCCGCCGACCGAAGTCGAGCGGAACAGCCTCAAGGTTTTCACTAACGAACCGTCTCTAACGGAACAATTTTCGAGTTTAGTGCTGCGCTTTACTGATAAGACCTTTGACGAGATAAAAAATAACGTCGCAGCCAAACTCGGCAACAATGGACCGCAAGCCGGCCACGCCCGCGACGCGTTTCGTGAAAATCAAACGCTGTTGCGCACGCGTCTGCGCGAGAATTCCGAGTTGCGAGTACTTGCGGATCTTTATGCCCCGCAACGGTCCGGCTTTTTTACCGCCTTCATCAATGGCAAGCGTTTCAGCAAATTAGTCTATCTCTTCAATCCTCTGGGCATTCCTGAAGTGTCACCGGAAGAAGTGCTACTTTTTAGTTATGGCGATACCGACCGCGGTTTCTGGACTGCGTTCCATCGACTGGATGAATATAAGAAAGGAACAGCAAGCAGCGCCGAGGATCATCGCGTTGTGGATATCACGCGCCATGAAATTGATGCCAGCATCAAGGGAACTCATCTAACTGCGACCGATGTTGTCACCTTACGAAATCTGTTGCCGGGCACGCGCGTAGTTCTGCTGGAACTGTACCGCACACTGAGGGTGAATCGCGTCCAGGATGAACAAGGTCGAGACTTGAACTTTGTCCAAGAAGGCAAAGACGAGGATGCCGATTTGGGCGTGATCATGCCGCAACCACTTGAAGTTGGAAAGAGCTTCAAGATAACGGTGCAATACGAAGGTGACGAGGCGCTGCGCGATTCGGGAAGCGGTAATTACATTCTGATTCCGCGCTCAACCTGGTATCCGAATAATGCCGGCACTCAATTTGGCGACAGGGCCATTTTTGACATGACCTTCCATTTCCCCAAAGGCAACACTTTCGTCGGCACCGGCGCACTGGTGGGTCCCGAGAACCGAGACGGCGATCAAGCAGTCGCCAAATGGAGCAGCGGTACTACCGAATTGGCCGTGGCCGGTTTCAACTATGGCAGGTTTAAGAAGAAAGAACTCGCGGAAAAGGGCACCGGCTACAACCTTGAATTCTTTGCTAACGAAGAACTGCCCGACGAAATGAAGGCCGTTATCAATGATGTGGAACAAGCTGAATCCGCCGGTAATAAGACTTTCACCACCCTCGGGGCTATGTCTACGACGGGAATCGCCAATGGCGTTCTCGCTGACGCGCAAAACGCCACGCGAATCTACACTGCGTTTTTCGGAAAACTTCCCTACACCCGCCTCGCAATGACGCAACAGCCGGCCGGTTTCTTTGGCCAAGCCTGGCCCACGCTTGTGTTCATGCCTTACACCGCATTTCTGGATACGACTCAGCGCACACAATTGATGGGCTCTCGTGGCGGCAAAGATAATTTCTGGCGCTACGTAGGTCCACACGAGATTGCTCACCAATGGTGGGGCCATACAGTCGGCTGGGACAGTTATCACGATCAGTGGATGAGCGAAGGCTTTGCAGAGTTCTCAGCTTCCTTGTATGTCCAATTTGTGCGCAAGGACCAGGCAAAGTTTATTGAGTTCTGGGAAGACCAACGCAAACTGATTGTCGATCCTTCACCGCAGACGAAAGATCGCCGCCCGTACACGGTTGGTCCAGTCACGCAGGGTTATCGTCTCAACAACGGCAAGACCGGGAACGTCGCTCGCGCTCTCATCTATCCCAAGGGGGCATACATTCTTCACATGATTAGGATGATGATGTATGACAAACAGACCGGCGACGCGAACTTTCAAAAGATGATGAAAGACTTTATCCAAACGCACTTCAATAAAGATATTTCTACGGAAGATTTTAAGGCCATGGTCGAAAAACACATCACCAAGGACATGGATCTCGCCGGGAATGGCAGCATGGACTGGTTCTTCAACGAGTGGGTCTATGGCACGGAAATGCCGAGTTACCGGTTTGACTACCAGGTAAGCAACGGTACTTTGTCCGGAAAGATCACGCAGAGCGGCGTCTCGGACAATTTCGGGATGCTGGTGCCGCTATACGCAGACTTTGGTAAAGGCTGGACTAAACTGGGAATGGCTACGATGATCGGTAACACTTCGATCGACGTTTCGGACATCAAACTACCGACTACGCCAAAGCGCGTTGCGATTTGCGCTCTCAACGACGTGCTTGCGGCGAGCATTCAAAACGGGAAATGACGCGCTGTCCAAGTTAGTTGTGCTTGTGGTCTGACTTCGGCATGTGATACTTTCCCTGACATCCAAGGTTTCCCTGACATCCAAGGTGGTTTGGATTTCGCTCCCAACATTTGAAAGTCAAGCGGTTTAGAACGTTTCAATCCTCGCCCGAATTGAAGTTCTTAACGAAGAGTGACCTATGCTCGAAGTTGAGCGAACACGCGATGGAAAAACTGGGCAGAGTGGGACTGCCACAGCGCGAGCGTTGTATCGGCAAACGCCCGCGGCCTCTCGTTCCGTTTCTGCCGAAGCCAACTTGAACACGCCGCCCCAGTCCGGCACCGCAAAAAGTGCCGGCTCTGCTCGAGTATCGCCGGTGGACACCCGCAGGTTTCAGACCAGAACACCCGTCATTACCGGCGAAGTGAACTACAAAGGCATGCTGCCAATCGATGGTGTTGTCACCGGCCAACTAGGCGGCAATGGTGGCAGTCTGGCGGTGCGGCAAAAGTCTGGAACCATTTTCTCAGCCGGTCCTGAGCTTTCAGGAGAGATCAGTTTTCGCGACGTAGTGCGAGTGAACGGGCATATAGCCGGCACTGTTTACTCAGAACGCGGCACCTTGATGGTCGATGACACAGCGCGGGTTGATGCCAACATTGAGGTAGCGGTCGCCGTGCTCAATGGAATCATCAACGGCGATATCGTCGCGCATCAAAGAGTTGAGATTGGACCTAGCGCAAAAATTTGCGGCAATGTTTGGACGCGCTCGATTGCCATCAAGGATGGCGCAGAATTCGAGGGCGTCTGCACTATGATCGAAGACTAGTAAATTGATACGGAGAGACCGTTTTGGTTTCTTGAGTGAATCTAGCTGGTGGGGGCTAAAAGCAAGACCAAATGAGCGCTCTTCTGGAACGTGACCTGGCAGGTGACGAGGTCACCGATTTATGCGACGCGGTATTTGATCCCGCTGCTTGTTTTGATCGCTGGCTCGCGGATGTTACAGCCGCCATTAGCCAGCCTGCCGCTGAACTCCCTTTAATAAATGACGAGTTGGATCAGGCGATTTTCGTCGAGTCGCGTATTGGCTCAAACTGCGACCTGAATTTCGAAGGCGTGTTGCACTTTGACGGCTATTCGCTCGGTAATGTCCTTTCGCCGAGCGGCACGCTGGTGTTGACCAGACGAGGCCGAATCGAGGCGGATATAAATGTCGGCGTCGCGATAATTGGCGGTACTGTTACCGGGAACATCACGGCCAGCGAACGCGTGGTGCTGGAAAGCGACGCCCGAGTCAAGGGGCAAATATTTACCCGCGCCTTGTCGATGCGCCTGGGTGCGATTCTGGATGGCGATTGTCTACTTGTAGGCGAGGAGAGCGAAGCGACTGTGCCTTATTACCGCCCGATCGAATTACAAGTAGAAGATCCGGGGCCAGCGGCAGACTTGTCACTCGTGCCGGCGGATGAAGCCGATGAGGAACTTGAAGAATTTTTGCTCAGTGCTTAAGCCTCCCGAAGGCTCTTTTCGCCAGTAACGAGTCTCCGGCGATTACATTTTGATTGCAAGGCTAGACACTCGAAGAGTTGATTGTCTATTATGTGATTCCGCTTCTGGCGGTCGATCATTCTAACCAGTCGAAGGCTGGATAATCCACAACACAAGGCTCGCGCGTCGTTTTGTTACTGCCAAACGTCCCGATGGTGACGGAACCTGCGCCCCCAAATTAACGGAGGTTTACTAATGCTTAGGATAGGAAAGAATCCGAAAGACGCAGCTGACCACGAAAGCCCCGCAGAAAAACACGACGTTTCAAACTATAGTGCCCCCAGAACGTTCCCCTCTTACCAGACGCCACCCGCGCCGGAAGCAAAACCACAGACTGAATTTACTTCTGCGGCGCCGCGAGCACTGACGGAAAGCGAATCACTGGCGCGTGAAATCAAGGAAGGTAATCTTAGCGGGTTTGTCGGCAGCGGCACCCTCGTTACGGGAGAAGCCAACTTCAAAGCGTTAATGCGCGTGGATGGTCATCTGTCCGGACGGATCACTTCGAGCAGCGGAACGCTTATCGTGGGCGCCAATGGTAAGGTCGATGCGAACATCGAAGTCGCGATTGCCGTCATCCATGGAACCGTGAATGGCGATATTATTGCCACGCAGCGTCTGGAGCTCGGCCGCGCAGCCAAATTGAATGGCAACATTCAAACGCCTTCACTCGTGATTGAGCAGGGTGCGTTGTTTGAAGGTAGTTCCAAGATGATCAAGATGAACGCCGGCGCCAATAAGCCAAAGATCGAAGGACGAGATGTGCAGCCGCTGGATACGAGCAGCATGAAATCTATTGCCGCCGATTCAAACAGTGAACATGCCAAGGTCGCCAATGTGTCGAGTGCCTCGAGCATCGCGAGCTGAGACCCGATTGCAATTGAAGTTTGTCAGGCGCTTCGCCCGTAAGAACGGCGAGGCGCCTTTTTCTTGTGGCTTTGTTGACGCACCGCGGTGACGCGAGGTCAGTACCGCCTCGGTGTAGCCATTCACCGTTGTGACATGAAGGTCAGTACCGCCTCGGTGTAGCCACTCGCCGTTGTGACATGAGGTCAGTACCGCCTGCGGTAGCGGGTGGATGCCTCGTTGCCGATTGTCAATTTCCGATTGCCGATTGCTCCTGACACGGGCGATTAGCTTGACACGGCTGCACTCCCTCGCCGATACATAGAAAGCAATCCCCAATTCAGAGAAGCCTGTCCCAGAATCGACAATGAATCCTTTCTTATTTTGCAAAACTTTCTGCGCGCGCTGGATCTCACTTTCGTTGTTAACCCTGTGCGTGCTACTCGTTTCGCTTGGCGCGTTTGCGCAAAAACCCGAGCAAATACTTCACAATCCTACTTCCGGCGACTCCGTACCCAAGCTTTTATTGCTGCGCATCGTTCGTGCGGAAGACGAGCGGCGCTGGGACAATGATTTGCGGGATTTGTTTCGCGCTCGCAACGCGAATGTGCGCCGCCGCGCCGCGCTTGCTGCCGGCCGAATCGGTAACGAGGCTGCGGTTGCCGCTCTGGTTGTACTGCTGCAACACGATGACGAAACAAACGTGCGCGCAATAGCGGCATTCGCGATCGGTGAAATCGAATCACCGTTGGGCGCCGAGGCGCTGTTGGCTGCTTTGAAAGAAACGCGAGAACCGTTGCTGCGAGCGCGGAGTGTGGAAGCGCTGGGGAAAATAGCGGTGGCGTTGCCAAAGGAACAAGAGGCGCGGAGTAAGGAATTGGGCGACGCAATTCTTGGCGTATTGAACTTTGAAGCGCGGCGCCGGTCCGCTCCGGATCGTCTGACGATTTTGCTCGGCCTGACAGCGGCGTTGCGCGCCAAACCGGCGAACGCCGCTCCTGTCATCTCCGAATTTCTAACTTACAGCGATCCGCGCATTCGCGCTGATGCCGCAAACGCGCTGGCGCGTTTGAAGTTGAAAGATGGAAACGAACAACTTCGCAAACTACTCGTGAGTGATCCTGATCCCATCGTGCGCGCAAATGCAGCGCGCGGTTTGGGCGCGACCGAAGACAAAGCTTCTTCAGACTCGCTGATTGATCGCGCGTCCAGGGACAAAGATTCTCGTGTTCGAGTGAGCGCCATACGCGCGTTAGCATCCTTGAAGGAAGCGCGTGCTGCGCAGCAATGGCTCAGCAACGCCGGTTTGACGACGAGTACTTCAGGTCAGCGGCACCCCGGACTTGATGGCATCGACAGGACCGATTGGAGTGGTAATGAAACGCTCGAGGTCGCCACCGCAATGGGACGAATTTTGCAGGGAAGCGACCACAAAGCAGGATTCGATTGGCTGCGCAAAGCGCGAGAGAAATTTGCGAGCACCGCGCCGGAAATCGAGGTGGGGCTGGCACGTGTCTCCCCGGGTCAGTACCTCGACGAAATTGGCGCTGGCGCAGCAGGCAGGAAGACTGTTCAGACGACCATGTTGGTTAATTGGCGGGCGTCGTCCGCTCTTGCGCAGGGCCTCGGCGAAGTCGCAGCCATCCCTGACTCAAGCAAAGACAAAAAACGTTTGGCTGTTCGGGCCGAAGAACTACTGCGTTCCATGCTCGACTATCGCAACTCGGGTCTGACCATCAACACCCTCGTTGCTGTTCATTCCGAATATGCAATTCCTGATGTGCTGCGGGCGTTCGCCGCTTTCAAACCAAATGATCTCGCGAAAGTTATGAGAAACCATTTGAAAGACTCGGACGTGGTCATACGCGGCACAGCCGCCGATTTGTTGGGCGAACTTCCGCCGGATGAAACAAATGCACGCGCATTAATTGACGCTTTGCCTGTGGCACTCGCTGATAAGCAACTAAACGATGCGGCTCTTTCGATTCTTGACGCGTTAGCCAAACAGAAAACCGCAAAAGCCAACGAAGCGATTAAGACTGCGCTTGATTCGAACGATCATCTCATTCGGCGTCGCGCCGTGGCGCTGCTAAAAGCGAATGGCGTCGGGGACTTCTCATCTCGCTTCGGCACCGTGCAAACCCGCAACACTGAAAAAGATTACGAGCGCGCGATCGGTCGCATCGGCAAACAAGTGCGGGCGGTGGTTACCACGACGAAGGGTTCGTTCACGATTGAATTTCTTCCTGAAGACGCGCCGTTGACCGTCGACAATTTCATTCAGCTCGCGAAACGCAATTACTTCAACGGCTTTACAGTTCATCGCGTCGTTCCCAATTTTGTTATTCAGGATGGCGATCCGCGCGGCGACGGCAATGGTGGTCCCGGCTATCAGATTCGTTGCGAAATAAATGAAGTGCCTTACGAACGCGGCGCGGTGGGGATGGCGCTTTCAGGAAAAGATACCGGCGGCTCGCAATGGTTTGTGACGCATTCACCGCAACCGCATCTCGATGGCGGCTACACCGTTTTCGGCAACGTCATTTCGGGAATGGATGTCGTCGACAACATCGCGCGCGGCGACGTGATTCGTTCCGTAGCAATAACTGAAAGAACGATCCCAGCCAATCGGAAACAATGATTGGGGAGTAGCATGGACTTTAGCCTGGTCGGAAAGGCACAGACTGAAAGTCTGTGCCACTAAATTAAAGTGAAGCAGTTTCGTACCAAATTCGGGTTCGCGGTTACTCTGTTCTTTCCGTGTCTGTTATTCGCCGGCGCCACGCTGCCACAAACTCAAACTGCTGAGCACAAACGTCTCACTCATCATTATCAGATTCAGTTAAAACTCGATTTCGATGCGCGTTCTTATAGCGGCTCAGAAACTGTGCGCTGGATAAATCGCGACGATCACTCCACGTCAGTTGTTTACTTCCATCTATATTCCAACTTGCGCGTGGCGAACAATGCGCCCCCGACCGCAGCCGGACCGGCTTATATCGAAGACGATGAGCCGCGAATTGAGATTACCGAGGTGCGCTCGGCACCCGGAGGCCCGCTGCTGAATTATTCGCTCGAAGAACAAGGCGTCGTGCTGCGCGTTAATCTTCGTGAGCCGGTTGCCGGCGGCGCGTCAGCGGAGATTTTCGTCGCCTTCAAAGGCACTGTTCCGGAAATTGATGCCGAGGAAACCGGCTTAACAACGCACGTGGTGAAACAGGTCAGCGCCGCTTTGCGAGCCGAGCGCGAAGTCCGGCGGGCGCGCGACATTAACTTTCGCTGTCGCAACGTGATGCTGCTGGGCACTGCTTACCCCGTGCTGGCCGTGCATGACGGCGCTGAATGGCAACGTAAAGTCGATCCCGGCATCGGCGATCTCATCTTCAATGAAGCTGCGGACTACGACCTTTCGTTAAAAGCAGCGCCCGGAGTTGCCGTTTTTACTTCCGGCGAAGAAACGGGATCGACCAGCGAAGGTTCATTCTCAGGAAAAGCGTTGCGCGACTTTGCCATACTCGCCAGTCCTAATCTGCGTTTTGAACAACAGCCTGTCGGCGACGTCACTTTGCGTTCAATCTTTCTTCCCGAACACGAGCGCATCGGTAAGCGCGTGCTGGCAAACGCCGGCGACGCTTTGCGAATCTTCCGCTCGCGGTTTGGTCCGCTGCCATTGAAGACGATCAGCATTGCCGAAGCGCCTTTGGTTGCGGGATTGGGAAGCACCGAGTTTGCCGGCCTGGATGTAATTGCCAGCGCCTTTTATGTTGATTTCGATTCGCCGAGCGTGCGCAACCTGCCGGAAATTATTCGCGAGCAACGTCCGGCGGTCGAGCAGAGTTTGGAATGGAGCGTGGCCCATCTGATCAGTCATCAGTGGTGGGGCGGTGTGGTTGGGAATAACCCGGCACGCGAGCCGGTGTTGGATGAATCAATGGCCGCCTGGTCGGCGCTGCTTTACTTTCGCGAGCTCTATGGCGACCAAAAAGCTGCGGCCGTGCTCGAAGACCAACTGCGCGGCGTCTATCGTTTGTATCGTACGTTTGGCGGCGCGGACATGAATGCCGATCGGCCGTCGCGTGATTATCAAAATACGTTTCAGTACTCAGCAGTGGTGACAGCAAAAGGCGCGCTGATGTTTGTGCAGTTGCAGCGCCTGCTCGGCGAACAGAAATTAGTGGCGGCGTTAAGAAACTATTACCAGGCTAATCAGGGTGAGATTGCCGAGCTCGCCGACTTGCGCAGCGCGATCATGGCGGAAACTTCGGTCGAACAAAGACGATTGGTGGCGCGTACTCTCACTCGCTGGCTTTCCAGCAAACGTGGTGACGAAGATATCTCGGGTCCGGATCAGGAACTGGCAAACTCGCTGGGACTGACGGCGAAAGCAAATGCGCAGCGCGGTAACGATCGTAATGCCTTAGGTGCCTTTGCTCGCGTCGGCAAATTCTTTTGGCAACAGATGACGCGAATACGTTAGACACTTGCGCTTGGTCTTGCGGCTCTGCCGCCTTCCGTGCGGAAAGGCTCCGCCTTTCCGGTGGTGGCTTAAATGTCTTGAGGCTATGCCTCGAAACCGAGGCGTAGCCTCTCTTGATTATGCATTGACGGAAAGGCAAAGCCTTTCCGCACAGAGGGCGGCAAAGCCGCGCGTCAAACAAACACCTGGCTCCATTAATATGGAACAATTCAAACGGGAAGGACGAGCGATCGAGCGCGCCGAGACTTCCATCACAGTCGACGAAAGTCTCGAACATCTTGCCTGGTTAATGGATGACCTAATCCGGATACCGGGTTTGGGATGGCGTTTTGGCCTGGACGCACTGGTTGGGTTGATTCCGGGATTTGGCGATACGGCCACGTCACTTGCGTCTTTCTACATCCTGGCTTCTGCCGTTCGCTATCGCGTTCCCAAAATTACTTTGCTGCGCATGGGCCTGAACATCGGTATCGATTATGTGGTTGGTTCGCTGCCGCTGGTTGGCGATCTTTTCGACGCCTGGTGGAAATCAAATCAAAAAAACATTGCGCTGGTACGGAAGCGCGCTACCGTTTCCGCGAATGAGGCTCGCAGCGGAAAACTTAGCGACTGGTTGTTTGTAGGCGTGATAATTCTGTTGCTGGTGGGCTTAGCGTTGGCGGCGGCCGCCGTCAGTGTTTACCTGCTCGTGATCGTTTTTCAGCAACTGGCAAGGGCGCTGGGTTGAGGTTACGACACCGCCGCTTCCGCAGGCTGGGCCAACACCCGATCGAGCGTGGCCTTGAGTAGATCCAAACCTCGTTCGCCTGCGGCAAACCCTCGCAACTTCCCTTCACGATCAAAAAGGTAATACGCAGGCACGTAGCCCTGCTCGTTTTGAAAAGCGTCGCGCACTTTGTGGTCGTTATCAACAGCGCACGCCTCAGTGATGTTATACGTCGCGATCATGTCACGAACCTGCTCGACGTCAGTATCGGCTTCATAACGCGGCATGTGCACTGCAATCACGCGCAGTCCTTTTTCCCGCAAGTCATCGCGCCAAGTCGCAACCCGCGGCAAATTATCCTTGCACATACCGCAGCTTATCGACCAGAAATGGACTAGCGTTGGTTGCCCCTGCGCCTCTGCTTCAGCTTGCCCCTGCGTGCCGCCAAACCATTCGGTGGCGCCGGCAAGCGAGGGCATTGGTGTTCCGATTCTCATTCCCATAACTTTTCCCTTATGAACCGGAACCGCAAACCGGGAACCGGAGTTCCACGATTCACGATTCACGATTCACGATTCACGATTTACGATTTACGCGTTGAGCGTCTTCTGACCTGGCTTCCATTCGGCCTGACAAAGGCCGCCAGTTTGCAGTGCCTGAATCACTCGCAGCGTCTCTTCCGCCGAGCGTCCGATGTTCAGATCGTGCACCACTTTGTAGCGCAAAATCCCTTCCGGATCGATCACAAACAAACCGCGCAGCGCGATGCCGCGGTCTTCGATTAGCACGCCATAATCGCGCGCCACAGTCTTTGTGGCATCGGCTGCCAATGGATATTTCAAGTCCGCAACGCCGCCCTTGTCGCGTGGCGTCTGAATCCAGGCGCGATGCGAAAAGACCGAGTCGGTGGACACGCCGATAATGTCGGCGCCAATGCCTTCGAAATCTTCATAGCGATCGCTGAAGGTTGTCAGCTCCGTCGGACAAACAAAAGTGAAATCGAGTGGATAAAACAAAAGAACAAGCCATTTGCCTTTGTAATCCGAAAGCTTGACGTTCTCGTTGAGCTTCTCGATATTTTTCGTCGAGGCCATATCGAAATCCGGCGCCGGCTGGCCCACCATCGCCTTTTCCGTTGCTGTTGCTGTCGCTGTTGTCATGAATCCTCCAAGTAGGTTTATTGTTTAGAAGTCAGAAATTCTGGTTATTTGCAGCAATCGGGACACACGCCTTTCAGCGTCAAGTGGACCGATTCAGGCTTAAACTTTGAGCGGCGCGCTGCCGCCTTCATCAACTCGGCAGCCTGCGGCAGATCGAAATCGACCAACTTTCCGCACTGGCTGCAAAGAGCGTGATCGTGCCGGTCAGTCTCGCGATCATAGCGGCTGGCGCTGTCGCCGAACTTGATTTCATGCACCAATCCCGCTTCTTTTAAGAAGCGCAGCGAGTTGTAAACCGTGGCATAACTAATGCCCGGCAGACGCCGCCGAGCCGCCTCGAAAATGTCGTTGGCAGTGGGATGATCCTCCCGCTCCCGGATGACTCCAAGCACGGCCTCGCGCTGTCGCGTCAGCTTCTCGCCGGTTTCTGTCTTAATCAGTTTAGGCATGAATTGAGATTTAGACTAACTCTAAATCGTAGGATTGTCAACCGAGCTGAAGCACGGCCTGGACTGCTAATCCTCTCGGCGTGGTTTCGGCTTTGCGGTCAGATGTGCGGCGGCGGCTATGCCCCGCTGTAGAGATACTTTTTAAGATTTTGGGCTACGCCCTTGGCGTGGGCTGCAGTTAATAGGTCAGGAAAGATGCGGGTGACTCATAGCGTAATCGACAATCGTCGTCACATAACTTGAAAAGGGTGGGCAGTTCACGCCGTGAGGTGCAAGCAACTGCCCCGCTTGCGTCGTGTCGTAACTCTGCTTTAGGAAAAAGTAGGGAACGCCGCGATGGGGCAAACCACTCAACGCCGGCGAAGGCGGCAGCATCAGCGAAGATTCAACCAGGCGCGCAGGTACCGTTATACGCGCCTCCTTGCCCACCAGGCTGCGCGCGATCAGGTTAAAGAGCTCGCGAGTCGTGAGTGGATTAGGATCGGCGAGTTGCAGCGTCATTCCAACTGCGCTTCGGTCGGTAGCCAGAGCCGTCATTGCTTCCACTACAAAATCGACCGGCACCAGATTCAAGCTGACGTCATCGTTGCCAATATTGAAATTGGATAGTAGCGAGGGCCATTTGAGCAAGTAATTGATCAAATAATAGATGCCGTCATACTTGGCCGTCTCACCGGTGTGCGAGTCGCCGCATACCACCGAAGGCCGGTGAATAGTAATCGGAAGTTGCGATTTCAGATCCTCTACCTCACCTTCTGCCAGATACTTAGTCTCTTCGTAATAGTTGCGAAAGCCGGCGTCATGTCGCAATTCGTTTTCGAAAATACGGCCGGTGCGTTTGCCGGCCACATAACAAGTCGAAACGTAATGGTAGTGGCGTAAGGCGCGGAGCGATTGCGCAAAATGATTGACGTTGCGCGTGCCGCCGACATTGACACGCAGCGCCAGTTCCTGCTGCACCGCCAGATCGTAAATCGCCGCGAGATGAAACAAGATAGTTGATCCAGAGCGCGCGCGCTCGAGATCGTTTTGAGCCAGGCCCAAATCCGGTTCAGTGATGTCTCCCGGCAAAATCTCAAAATGTGAAAGCGGGGTTCCGGTTTGCTCGGCGATGTTACTCAGTTCTCTGCCGGCTTGAGCTGCAAGCGCCGGCTGCACCAGCAGCATAAACCGGTCACCGCTCTCAGCGAGGCGTCGCAACAGCCGGCTGGCGATAAAGCCTGGGAAGCCGGTTATGAAAAATGTTTCGTTAGCCATGCTCGTGTCTTTGATTGCCCGGATCGCCGGAGAGGCGCCCGAAGCTCAAAAATTGTTTCAGTAGTAATGCAGTTTGAATTAAACGTCTCGAAGTGGCAATGAGGTCAGTACCGTCCGC
>DNND01000088.1:20675-25286 GCA_003488005.1 Blastocatellia bacterium
GTCCGCGGTAGCGGATGGGTGTGCGCATTCCTTAATACGATTCTTGAACTAAGCAAAACCTCAGCCAAGCCGAGTTTCGCATGTCGGAGCGAGCGACCCATCCGCTACCGCAGACGGTACTGACCTCATGACACTCAGTCGCCTCAAATCAAAGTGCATCAGTACCATTATTTCGCTTAACTTCGCTCAGCCGACGCGGGCCGAGTATAATTCATGTTATCGATTCTCCGGCCCAGGAACAAAGTAGTAAGATTCAAACGGCCCGGGATGGCAAGATAGTAATTAAGAACCGATGAATGAAGACGTTTACGAGGATGATGCTTCGCCGGCAGCGAAGTATGAAGCCAGGCGGCTTTTCCACGAAGCTTATCAAGCACAGCTCGCCGAGAATTTCGACGAGGCAATCGAACTCTATAGACGCTCCATTGAAATCTATCCGACTGCCGAAGCGCATACATTTCTTGGCTGGGTCTATAGTTTTCAGAACCGCTATGACGAAGCGATCGAGGAATGTCTGGAAGCAATTCGCGTCGACGAGACGCTGGGAAATCCTTACAACGATATCGGCAGCTATCTGCTAGCCAAGGGCGACGCTTACAGCAGCGTGCGTTGGTTCAAGCGCGCGCTTTATGCGCCGCGTTATGAATCGTATGCCTTCCCGCATTTCAATCTCGGCCGCACCTACGAAGCGCGCAAGAAATACCTCGAAGCGGCGCGACACTACGGCAAAGCGCTCGAACAACAACCGGGCTTTACCGAAGCGGCCAGCGGCCTTCACCGCATGCAAGCCCTGCTGAACTAGTTTTATTATTAATCAGAAGATCTAAACGCGGCTGCGCCAAACGCGGTCGTGACGGGCGGCATGAACCACAGCCGCAATAATAACCAGGCGACCTTCTTCGACTACTTCGTAAATCACGCGATACGGAAATCTTTGTGGATAGCGCCAGCGGATGTTCTTGGTGGGATGCTGTCGGCAATTCAAAAATGGATTTATCCCAAGGGCATCGAATACCGCGAGGACTTCTTCGATGAAGTCTGTTCCCAGGCCTGGGCGTTGACCGTCATACCAGTCTGCTGTTTCAACCACATCGTTTTCCGCCTGAGGACGCGAAACGACTTGCCAGTTCATAATTTTGGTCGAGAGCGCAGGCGAGCTTTTATCTCACTCAGTGGTACCGAAGAATCCGGATCGAGGCGATGCGCGGCCAAACGTGATTCCACCAGTTCCTCATCTGTCGCCGACAAAGGCGGGTCATCCAATTCCAATGCGCGACGAATCAGAATCTGCCGCTCCTCAAAGGTAAGGCGGGGGAGTTCGGCGATAACTTCATTGAAGCTCATGACAAAAGGTTAACTCCGCGGTCGGGGATTTTCAAGGCGCTTCCGACTACGTCGGTTAGCAGTGAGCTAAACTGAAAGCATAGCTCTGCAGGTCGGCAACGCAGCCCGTTGTGACTCACGACTCATCGCGAGACCTAATTCTCGTCTTCTGCCGATTCTCATCCACGGCAACGTAGACAACTTCCGCTTCAGTAACGCGAAGTACTTCGGTGGTCGACCCCACTCTTTCCGTTTCAACTATTACCCGAATAGTTATAGAAGTCTTTCCTACGCTTACCGTCTCGGCATAAAAACTGACTAAATCGCCAACAAACACGGGCTTGTGGAAGATGACCTCGCGCATCGCCACTGTGACGAAGCGCGGCATGCCGGTGTGCCGGTGCGCCTCGATTGCTCCAGCCATATCGATGTAGCTGAGAATGACACCGCCAAAAATCGTGCCCGCAGAGTTTGTATCGCGGGGCAGCAGGGTAATTCGTATTGCCGGATCGCGTTTGGATTCCATGTGTTAATTTCTCGGTGTAAAGCAAACGTTAGTTTGCGTTGGTTGCCGGCCTTCAAGTTGAATACTAATGAGCCATCGCAAACTAACAGTTTGCTCTACGCTGTTTGACTTCACTGTTTCACTCGTAGCTGTTTGATAATAGGATCGAACTCGCCATGTAGAGCAGGATCGAGCTGAAAGGCCTTGTCGAAATCCCGTTGGGCTGCAGCATCCTGGCTGCGCTTCAAACTGATCACACCGCGCACAGCATAGGCGCGTGCGAATTTTTCATCCAGGCGAATGGCCTGGTCCAAATCAGCGAGGCCAAGCGTATCCTCGCCGCTCTCCTCGTAAGCTGTGCCCTGGTTCGTATACGCCTCTGCCGACTCTTTCAGCTTGAGCGATTCCCCGAAATCGGAAATTGCTTCTTTAAATTGTTTCTGAGAAAAATAAATGTTGCCGCGATTATTGTAGGCATCGCTGGTGGGATTCAGCTCAATGCTGCGCGAGAAGTCAGCTAGCGCAGGCGCGTAGTCCTTCAAAGCCAGGTAGGCGACGCCCCGATTGTTATAAGCGTCAGCCGTGTTGGGGTCACTCTTTATTGCACGCGTGTAGGCAGCAATCGCTCCCGCAAGATCACCGGACTGCTGCAACTTGACCCCTTTGTTGTATTGCTCGGCTGCGGCATCGGAACTGCGGTTCTGTCCTTTGAAACTGTACTCTTCGAAATGCGGGTCGGCTGCGAGTTCCTTGTCTTTCAAAAACTGCCAGGCCGCTTCGTTAATCTTCGGGGCGAGGTCGTAATACCAATGGTCGTGCCCGGGTATTTCCGTGAGCTGCACCGGAAAGCCTGTTGCGACCAGCGCGTCGCGAGTCCTTCTTACATCTGGCAGCGGGAAGAACAAATCAACCGTTCCAACTTGAATGTAGATCGGCGTCTTTCTCTTCGCCAGACTGGCCAACTCCAGACTTCGTGAATCCAACGCGCCTGCATGAATCGCCGCCGCCGCAAAGTATTCGGACTCGTAAAGCGACATCAAGAGAGCAAAACCGGCCCCGCCTGAATGGCCAAACAGGTAAACCCGTCGGGGATTGATTGGGTACTTTGATTTGATTGCTTCAACCAGCTCATGCAGCGCCATTGGTCCATCGCGCGGCACTGACCAGATCGAAGCGTCGGCTGAATTTGGCCCAAGCAGAATTACACCCTCGGCATCTGCCAGGCGTTTCCACTTCTCTACCAGCGACAGCCCATCTCGATTTGAGCCATGCAATAAAACGAGCAAAGGAGCGGGCGCTGACGTCTTCGCACTTGCGGGAACGTAGAGAAAATAAGTTCTCTTTTTACCTTCAACGAGAAGGGAATCTTTTGTGATTCCTTGCGCCAGGATCGTGAGCGGTGCTGCTGCAATCAGGATTGCGTAGAAAATTATCCTCAAGTAAACCATGTAATAAGGCGCTCGCTTGGAATCGGGAACAAAGTTACTGCAGCAGCAGTCTAAGTCAAAGGCTGGCCACTCGAACCTTGCATAACGAAAGGTCTGAAAAGCCATGCCAACCACGCTCGCACTCTATCAACTCTGCCAGATCTCAATCTGTTTCTTGCAAGACGAAACCACCGCTGATTTCAGCGAGCTTGGCAGTAAGCTGCTGGGCGGTTTTGTTTTAGCTGTCGTTGTCGCCGTCACCTATGCAGTCGTCAAACTACGATGGCGCGATAAAAATCCTCCGGCGCAGTTCATTTCGATCAATCCTAACGAAAGAAAAGATGAGCCGGCGAAAGTCGCTCGTGATTAACGCGTGCAGAGATTGCCCCGGGCTAACTCTCAAATTGAAGCACGGTCCAATCCGTGATCACCTGCTTCAATTCGTCCAGGTGTCCTTCAAAGAAGTGGCCGCAGTCTTTGATGACCTCGAGCGTTACGCGAGTGTTGTGCTGTTTGATCTTGTCCACCAAATTCATCAGCGCCGGCAGGCTGCCAAACTCGTCATGGTCGCCGTGAACAAAAAGAACGGGCTTGCGGTTGGCTTCGAGAAAGCTGAAATCATATTTATCCACTGGCGTGCCGATGCTGATCAGGTTCACTACTCGCTCGTCGGAAATCCCAACTTCCAAACCAACGCGCGCGCCGAAGGAAAAACCGCAGAGCGTAATTGGCTGTTCGGGAAACTCCTTTACAAGATAATCCAAACCGGCGCGCACGTCGTCGAGTTCACCTTGCCCTTCGTCATGCTCTCCAGTGCTTTGACCAACGCCGCGAAAATTTAACCGCAACGTCGCCAGTCCAGCATCGTTTAGGGCCGCGGCAGCGCGAAAGACAACTTTATTATGCATGGTCCCGCCGCCAAGCGGGTGCGGATGCAACACCAACGCTGCGCCTCTTGCCGTGCCGCTCGGCTGCTTGAGAATTGCCTCGAGTTGACCGTGCGCCACCGGAACGAACAGATTGCCTGCTGGATACATGGCTAGACCGCCCTGGCCGGAACCGCCGTTTGATAAATGGAACTCTTCGCTGCGAACGTAGCAAAAGGAATGAGACTAGTCCAATACCTGTCCGATGTCCGATAAGCTTTAGGAAACTCTGATCTAGTCTTCGACGCGTAGCGTCAATACGAATTTAGCCCGGCGTTTCAACGCCGGGATCACGTTCTTCCTTGGTTTCGTCGCGTGCGGGCGATTGAATATCGTCTGGTTTCCAGCGTCGCTAAGCGACGCGACCCTTTCCTGGCCGTCCCCGGCCTTGAAAGGCCGGGCTAAATTCGTGCGGACGCTACGCGTCGAA
>DNND01000110.1 GCA_003488005.1 Blastocatellia bacterium
CCTGGGGTTCCGCTCCGCTCCACCCCAGGCTTTACGCTATCGCCCGCTATCGCGGGCTAAGACAAATCCAACTGATGATGAACTTGATCAGACCTTTCCTAAAGTTTATCGGACAATATAAACCTTTTGCGGAAACCAGGTCACCTGATAAGGTATGCGCGATCTAGTCATCCCCGTCCCAACTGCAGTCTAAACTACAAGTAATGATCTTTCGCGGCCCCTATCCCGAAGTCACCATTCCCGACGTCTCGATAACCTCCTTTGTTTTTCAGAACGCCGCTGCGCTGGGAGACAAGCCTGCATTAATAGAAGGAGAGACCGGGAGAACGATTACCTATGCTGAGCTGGCAGACTCAATTCGCCGCGCCGCCGCCGGGCTAGCAGCACGCGGGTTCAAACAACATGAAGTGTTCGGCATCCTGAGCCCCAACGTGCCGGAGTTTGCGATCGCTTTCCATGCTGTCGCGACGCTCGGCGGCGTCTGCACCACAGTCAATCCGCTCTACACTGAACACGAGATTGGGAAACAACTGAAAGACGCCGGCGCCCGGTTCCTGGTGACGGTGCCGGAATGTTCAGCCAAAGCGCTCGCCGCGGCAAAAGAAGCGAACATCGAAGAGGTGTTTGTTTTCGGTGAAGCCGAAGGGGCCACGCCGTTCGCTTCTTTGCTGGAAAACGATGGAGTTTTTGCCGAGCCGAAAATCAATCCGCGTGAAGATTTGGTGGCCCTACCTTACTCGAGCGGCACCACCGGCTTGCCCAAAGGCGTCATGCTGACGCATCGCAATCTGATCGCCAACATGTGCCAGATGCAGGGCCTTGATTACTTTTTTGAAACCGACACGCTGATTTGCGTGCTGCCGCTGTTTCACATCTACGGGTTGGTCGTGGTTCTGAACATGGGCCTACATAAAGGCGCAACGATCGTGACCATGCGTCGTTTTGATTTGGAGTTATTCCTTAAAGCGGTACAAAACTACGGTGTCACGATGGCGCATGTTGTGCCGCCAATTGTGCTGGCTCTCAGTAAAAGCCCGCTCGTCGAGAACTACAAACTGCCAACACTGCGCACACTTTTTTCCGGAGCCGCGCCGTTGGACGACAGCCTAACCCGCGCATGTATGACGCGACTGAACTGTGACCTCCGCCAGGGCTATGGCATGACGGAGACGAGTCCGGTCACTCATTCGTCGCCCGCCGACAAGAGCCAGGTAAAGTTTGGCTCCGTCGGACCGCCGGCGCCGAGCACGGAATGCAAAATTATCGATCTCGCCACCGGCGAAGCGCTTGGTCCAAACCAGGAAGGCGAAGTTTGCGTGCGTGGCCCACAGATCATGAAAGGCTATTTGAATCGTCCTGAAGCCACCGCGGAAACAATCGATCCCGAATACTGGCTGCACACCGGCGACGTCGGCTATGCAGATGAAGACGGACATTTCTTCATTGTCGATCGCGCCAAAGAGTTGATTAAGTACAAAGGTTTTCAAGTGCCGCCGGCGGAATTGGAAGCAGTTTTGCTAACGCATCCGTGCGTACTGGATGCGGCCGTAATTCCCTTGCCTGACGAGGAAGCGGGCGAGGTGCCCAAAGCGTTCGTGGTACTCAAAGGAGAGGCAAGCCCACAGGCGATCATGGATTTCGTTGCCGGCCACGTAGCCCCACACAAAAGAATACGCGCGCTGGAATTCATTGATAAGATTCCCAAGTCTCCCTCAGGAAAAATATTGCGGCGCATGTTGGTCCAATCAGATCGCGAAAGGAAAAAAACGAATGTCACCGGAAGTAGTAGCACAAACAGTTAAGGCTTACTTCGCAGCGTTGCGTGCGATGGACCAGCAGGCCTGGGTGAACACGTTTGCCGAAGACGCCGTCAGTCACGACCCCGTCGGTGCTCCAGCAATCAACGGACATCAGAGGCTGGGCGAGTTCTTTGAAACAATCACCGCCGCTTTCAAGGAAGTCGGCCTGACTGAAAACGACGTCTTTATCGCGGGCAACAATGCTGCCGTGAAATGGACCGGCAAAGGAACCAGCAAACAAGGACGCGCCGTGCACTTCGCAGGCATCGATGTGTTCACCATCAATGAAGCGGGCAAGATCGAGACACTGCACGCCTATTGGAATCCCGCTGAAATGGTGGCGCAACTTTAATTAGCCGGCGATAGTTCGCTAAAATGTATTTGAGTCAACTAAGGCTTATCGAGGTTTACCGGGAGTTAGCAATATGAAATACAGCGCCTTGAAAGTTTCATTACTACTACTTGCGCTGCCGTCGTTGCTGTCGGCGCAATCTGCAGTGAAAACTATCGAATGGGAAACGCTTAGTCCGGAGGGTGAGAATTTTTCAGTGCAGATGCCCAAAGGCTCCAGCGCGCAATCCGGCAAGGAGACGTATCACAAGTTCGAACTCAACACGAGCACCTACATTTCGCAGCTTCCGGGCGGCCCCGTCTTCGCCGTCGTTGCCTTGAGCGGAATCAAATCCAATCCGGCCATGTATTCTGAATCGGAACGTTTGAATTCATACGTCGACGCTTTCAAGAACCTGTTTCCGCCAAAGATTCGACCCAAAGGAGCAGTAGCGAGACTGACCCTGGTTGGTGACAAGGTGCTGCAAGGCAACCCCGGACGCGAATACCGTTTGACGGTTCGCAGTTCCACGCCTGCAAACACGCCCGCGTCCGAGCCTGAGCTTTCGGGAACGGCGCACGTGTTTGCCACCAGGAAACGTTTCTACGCAGTCGTCTTCCTGAACAACAAGAAAGACGACGAGTTGCAGGAGCAGTTCTTGAGTTCGTTCCTGATTCCGGAGAGAACCTTGCCGTCTGCAACCGCTGCCGCGCAGCCGGCGCCTGAGCAGCAGGTACAAAGAGCGCCCTCTGACAATAGAGACGCGCCCGCTGGAGCTGCGGATGCAACAGCCGCGGAAACTCCGGTTACTCCCAACGCGGGCGAGGCGAACGATGCGCCGCATTCCAGGAAGCGCGGTCCGATTTCCGGCGGCGTGCTTAACGGCAAAGCTCTTTACCTGCCTCAACCTGAATATCCCGCCGCGGTGAAAGCCGCTGGCACGGCCGGCACGGTTGTGGTGCGCATAACAATTGATGAACAGGGCAACGTCATTTCCGCGGCAGCAGTGTCTGGACCACCCGCACTGCATCAGGTCAGCATCAATGCGGCGTTGCAGGCAAAATTCTCACCTACGTTGCTGGTTGGCGAACCGGTGCAAGTGATTGGAATCGTCACCTTTAACTTCGTCCGCTAATGGTTACTTGAACGAATCTCGCAACTCTTAATGAAGCGCGTCGTAAAATGACTGTATAGAGTTCATGAGAAACTGATGGACACGTTGGCGCCGTTGGACGAACTGCTGTTTGCGCAACCACCAGCCGCCGGCAGCTGGAGTGTCGCGCAGATTATTCAGCATCTGGCTCTGGTTGAAGATCGTGTAATCAAAGCTCTCGAGAAGGAAGTGTCTCGGCCGCCGCGAAAGGTCAGTTTTGCCAAGCGGTTTGTACCGACGTCATTGTTGCCTCCAGGCTGCTGCGCGTGAAAGCGCCGCAGGCGGTTAAACCCCGAAACCAATGCGGCTCCAGGCGGTACAATTCAAGCCCCGGGCAAAGCAGAGGCGATCGCAAACTACACTCGCGCGCGCAACGATTTGAAAAACCTTTGCGCCAGTCACGGCAACGAACGCTTTCGGCATTTTGTTTTCAAGCACCCATTCATCGGCGAGATTGACGGCGTTGCCACGGTGTCGTTCGTCGGCTATCACGAACAGCGGCATTACAAACAGATTCGTGAAGTGCTGCGAAAGCTCAAAAACTAGCCGCGGATTCGCGCGGATAAACGCGGATCAGAGCGAAAAGCGTTTTGGAACTGTGCCGAGGCGCTTATGGTTTGCTTCTTGTTTTCTTATCTGCGTTCATCCGCGTGAATCCGCGGCCAAATTTTCTGTACGGTCTTCGCGGCAACCGCTTGACGCATTACCACTCGCGGTCTATCTTCGCTCGAATTCTTAGTAACTCTTTTCTCGAAAGCGTGAGTGATGTCATCTAGCGTTGTTTCTGCAACCCCTGCCTGGACGATTTCAGACTACCTCGAGGTTCGCAACAACCGTCTGAACATCAATGGTGCTGACGCCCTCGATCTTATTAATAAGTACGACTCGCCGTTGTTCGTCTTCTCCGAACCGCGCATCCGATCAAACATCGATCGATTAAAGCGCGCGGCTGCCTCAGTCGATCATCCGATCCGGTTTTTCTACGCCTCAAAAGCAAACTCAAATATGGCGGTGTTGAAAACCGTGTTGGATTCGGGCATCGACGTTGAGGTCAACAGTGGTGGCGAGCTTTTCAAAGCTCTGCGCATCGGCTTTCGTCCGGACCAAATTATTTTTAACGGCACCAGCAAGAGCGCAGGCGAACTCGACGACGCGGTGCGCGCCGGAATTCATGCCATCAACGTCGATTCAATTTACGAAATCGGATTAGTGGAAGACGCCGTCAAGCGTGTTTCCGCCGCGGCTGGCGATACGGCTGCGAAGCCGGCGCGTATCGCGCTGCGTTTGGTTCCGGAAATCGGCACGCGTTCGCATCTGGGATTGCAAACCGCTTTGTTGACTTCAAAGTTTGGCATTTCGTCTTCTGAAGTTCTGGAAGCTTTTCGGCGTGGCTTGCAAAACCCGGATCTGATTCACGTCTGCGGTATTCATATTCACGTCGGCTCACAGACGCCCGACGTCGAACCTTTTGCCGAAGCCTTTCGCAGCATGTGGGAACACCTGGTCGCGATTCACAGCGAGACGGGTCACAAGCTCGACCACATCAATCTTGGCGGCGGAATTCCGGTGAACTACCTGCGCGATCGTTCGCAGGCAGATCAATTGCCGGAACATGAGCGCGACATGCTGGGCGCTGACCTTGAACCTTCAGTCGTTCTGGCGGAAGCGTTGCGCGTCGCGCGCGAGTCAGCGCGCGCTGCCGGCGCCGAACACCTGCTGGAGCAAACAACAATCTTGTTGGAGCCGGGCCGCAGCATCATCGCCGACGCTGGTCTTGTCTTAACCACAGTTCTGAACATGAAGCAGCGACCGGAGACTGGCGACGTTTGGCTGCTGACTGACGCCGGCTACAACATCATGCTCTCGATGAACAATTACAAGTGGTATTACCATTTGATTTCCGCGAGCCGCGCCGGCGAGCCTCACCAGCAGGAGTACAAAGTTGCCGGGCCGCTTTGTGATTCCGGCGACGTCTATTTTGATATCGAGCGCGAAGGGCGCTTGCCAGACTATCGGCGACTGCCGGCGGGCGTGGGGCCGGGCGAGATTTTGGCGCTGCTTAACTCCGGCGCTTACTCGCTGGCGCAGATGTTTCATTACAACGGACGGCCGTTGCCGGCGGCGGTGATGATTCGCAAAGACGGCAGCGCTGAACTGATTCGCCGGCGCGATACGTATGAAGATTTGGTGACGAATGATGTTTGGTGACGATCCGGTCCGATGTCCAAAGTCCAAGATCCGATGTCCAAGGGCCAAGCTCCAAGGTCCAAGCTCAAGCTTCAAGGTCCAAATGCAAAAGCTTCGCTAGTTAGCGCTAGAATCTGCGGCGAGTGATCCCAGAGCCCTTGTTTCCCAATTCCAGATTCCAGATTCCAAATTCCAAATCCAAATTCCAAATCCAAATCAAGATCCAAATTAAGATCCAGATCCAGATCCAAATCTCAAGTTTCAACCAAAGTTTCAAACAGCATTTGCTACTATAAGATATAAGAAATCTTGCATAATTCTGACTCCATCCGCTTTTAGTCCCACATTGAATAATCACCCCTGCGTGCACGACAATCTTCATCTGGAATTTTGAATGTGTAATTTTGAATTTGGAATCTGGAATTCTGGGTTCTGGAATCTGGAATTTTTGAATTTGGATTTGGAGTCTGGAATTTGGAATCTGGAATTCGCGGTTCTGGAATCTGGAATTTTTG
>DNND01000050.1:0-123 GCA_003488005.1 Blastocatellia bacterium
AGCCCACGAAGTGGGCGACAGCTGTCTTGTTGAAGAGTAAATCGCAGTGCTTGCGCGCTTTCGCACGCTTCGCGCGCTTGGGCAGTTTGAACTATCGGCTTCCTGGGGTTCCGCTCCGCTCCA
>DNND01000050.1:447-9114 GCA_003488005.1 Blastocatellia bacterium
GGCTTTATGCTTCCACCCGCTCCGCGGGTTTGGAAACGCCACCCGTATTGACGTGTTCAGCCGGGTTAAAATTCTACCGCCGCTACCCGTCGAAGAGCTTAACGTAACGTGCTAAACTTCCGCGCCCATCCCTAATATTGTTCGGCGCTGTTTGGTGGTTCGCGCATGAATCGCCACGAAGATGCGTCATAAGGAGATTGATTCAAGTGAAAAATGTTCGCCGTCCGGTGATAGCCGTACTTATATTTGCCCTTCTGGGTTTCAATGCCAGTCTTCGCTCAGTCTGGTCGCAGAATAACTCTACACAACTCGATGGCTTCACCGCAGCAGGCTCTGCAACTGAACGCAATTGGGAAACGGAGTTTCGCACAATTCCCGAAGCGGCTTCGGCCCGCGAACATCTGCGCCGCCTAACTGCGCAGCCGCATGTGGCGGGAACGAAAGAAGACTATGACACCGCGATTTACGTGCGCGATCAGATGCGTAGTTATGGAATTTCTTCTGAACTCAAAGAGTATGACGTGCTGCTGCCATATCCAAGGCAACCTACCATTGTTGAATTGGTAGCGCCGCGCCGCGAAAGGTTGGCGCTTAAAGAGGCGGTTGTTCCGGAAGATCCATCCAGCTCGAATCCAAAAATCATCCCGCTCTTTAATGGTTACAGTGCCACGGGCGACGTCACTGCGCCCCTGGTCTACGTCAACTACGGCTTGCCGCCTGACTATGACGCGCTGAAAAAAGTTGGCGTCGATGTAAAGGGCAAGATCGTTCTTGCTCGTTATGGCAACTCGTTCAGGGGCGTTAAGGCCAAGGTGGCGCAAGACAATGGCGCGGTGGGCTTGATCATTTATTCCGACCCGGCCGACGACGGCTACATGCAAGGTGACGTTTTCCCGAAAGGACCGTGGCGGCCGGCGACTTCCGCACAACGCGGTTCGGTTCAATTTCTTTCGACTTCGCCGGGTGATCCGTTGACGCCGGGTACGCCGGCCATTCCGGGAACGCCAAGATTGAAAATGGAAGAGGCAACTACCTTAACGCGTATTCCAGTCCAGCCAATTTCTTATGGCGATGCGCGGCGTTTGTTGGAACCGCTTCAAGGTCCGCTGCGGCCCAGGGGTTTTCAGGGAGGCTTGCCGTTCGCTTATCACGTCGGTGGAACGGCCGGCGTTCGTGTGCACCTGAAAACCGACATGGATTATCAGGTGCGCAAGATTTGGAATGTCATTTCGCGCATCGAGGGCGCCGAGGAAAAAGATCGTTGGGTGGTGATGGGCAATCATCGCGATGCCTGGACATTTGGCGCGGTTGATCCGAACAGCGGCACCACGGCAATGCTGGAGGCCGCGCGCGCTTTTGGTGGTCTGTTGAAAAAAGGTTGGCAGCCGCGACGCACGATTGTGCTTTGTAGTTGGGATGGCGAAGAGTACGGACTGTTAGGTTCGACTGAATGGGTCGAGGAAAACGCGACCGAGTTGAAACAGAAAGCGGTGGTCTATCTCAACGTAGACGTTGCGGTTTCCGGCGCGAATTTTGGCGCGGCTTCGGTGCCCTCGATGTGGAAATTGATTCGGGCGGCCACGCGCGACGTTCCCGATCCGAAGACGGGCAAGACGGTGTATCAACAATGGCAGGATCGAACGCGCGACGACAGCCCCGACGCCGAACTCGCGGATGCCGAAACAGGTTCTGATACGAAAATCGCTGAAGCGCGAATCGGAGCGCTGGGTTCCGGTTCAGACTTCACTCCGTTTTTGCAGCACCTCGGAATTCCTTCAAGCGACATGGGCTTTGGTGGTGACTATGGCGTTTACCATTCCGCCTACGATGATTTTTACTGGATGTCGCACTTTGGCGATCCCACTTTCATGTACCACGTTACTGCCGCCCGGTTGTGGGGAACGATAGCCATGCGGCTGGCGGATTCTGCCGGGCTGCCGCTGGACTATCGCGACTACGCAACCCAGGTGCGCGAGTTCTTTGCGGAGAGTATGAAGACGGCACGGCAGCGAAAATTGACGAGTGGCATAGATGAAAAGCAAATGAATGATGCGATTGACGCTTTCTCAAGCGAGGCTGAGAAAACGGAACGCGCCAGGCAAGACGCGATCGCTCAGCCACGCGCAGGCGCGCGACTGCAGCGCATCAATGACGCGTTGATAGCAGTCGAACGCGATTTGACGGACGCGCGCGGGCTGCGCGGTCGTAACTGGTACACGCATCAGATTTATGCGCCGGGAACTTACACCGGCTACGCCGCACAGCCGTTGCCCGATTTTCGCCAGGCACTTGAGGATCGGAACACGGTGAATGCCGGCGAAGCGCTTAACCGGATTGTCGAGGCCCTGAAACGTGCGACAGAGACGTTACGCAAGGCGCGCGATTAAGTGGCATGGACTGAAGGAAGCTCTAATTAAGTTTCTTATGGGTAGTTGCCCATAGCCCGCGGAGCGCGGCGACAGCGTAAAGCCTGGGGTGGAGCGAGGCTTTGCGAGGGGAACCCCAGGATTCGTGTAATACCAGGTTGCAGCCCGCGAAGTGGGCGACAGCGTATTCATCATCAGTGACTTGCGGCGTTTGCGCTATCGCACGCTTCGCGCGCTTAATTTCATGATCGTCGCCAACCTGGGGTTCCGCTCCGCTCCACCCCAGGCTTTATGCTGTCGCCGCGCTCCGCGGGCCAACTGGACCGATTTATCGGTTCTTTACGCGTTAGCTAAATGACTACTTTGATTTGCTGACACAAACCAACCAGAGACGAGGAAGCATCATGAGAAAAAGGTTTGCGGGAATTAGTTTACTCGGGGCTTTTGTTTTGTTGCTGATTTTGCCGGCGGTTTTCGTCGCCCAGCGCAGACCCAACCGGCCGGCTGCGCAACCAACGCCGACCCCAGCGCGGAATGATTTGAAAATCACTTACCGGATGGGCACTTCCGGACAATCGATGGAAACGATGACGATGTTGAAAGGTGCGCGCGAGCGCTCTGAAATGAAGCTGGGCTATGGCCGCGACATCATTAACATCACCCAATGTGATTTGAGGCGGACGATTCAGATCAGCGACAGCGCAAAGAAATATGTAGTCACACCGATGGACACAGAAGACTCCACGCCAGGCGGCGGCGTTGCAGCCGGCGGGGCGCGTGAACCATCAACACGTGGTGGAGTTATCACGTATACGACTTCGGCCGTCGATACTGGTGAGCGCAAAGAGATGTTCGGATTCCAGGCGCGGCACGTGAAGACAAGTATGGTCATTGAGTCTTCGCCGGATGCATGCAGCCCAATTGAGCGGCGCATGGAGACAGATGGCTGGTACATAGATTTTTCTTTTGGTCTTAATTGTGACCAAGGCCGTGTACCGCAGATGGGAGGCATGCCGTCACAGGGCGGTTGTCGCGATCGCATTCGTTTCAACCGGCAGGGCGCTGCTCGAACCGGTTACGCGCTCCAGGAAACTACAACAGTTTATGGCCCAGAGGGGCGTGTCGCTTTCACGTCGACGAAAGAGGTTGTCGAACTTTCTCGCGAGCCACTTGATGCGGCGCTGTTCGATGTGCCCGCAGGTTATGTTGAAACTGCGAATGCGCAGGAGCTGTATGGCATGCCGTCGATGGACTCCATCATGTCGCAAGCCAAAGGCCAGACGCCGGTCAACGATGACGGCGAGGACAACGCGGCGCCAAGCAGCAATAGAAAGGCGCCGGGTTCCATTCGCGTCGGCGTCGTTCAAATCAACAACCGCACCGATCGCCAGATATCGACTGAGTCTTTGCGCCAGCGATTGATCGGCGAAATTGAAGGCGCTGGAGTTGATGCGATAGCTCTGAATGCTTCCAGTGCTTCTGAGGCAGAAGCAGAAGCCAAAGCGAAGCAGTGCGACTTCATTCTTTATACTGATGTCGCATCGATGAAGAGTTCCGCTGCCAAGAAGTTGTTTGGCCGAGTTGCCGGCATGGGCGGCGTTGATAAAACTGAGGCAAAGATTGAGTTCAAACTTTTTGCCGTCGGCGATGGTGCGGCACGCTTGCAATCGGCAGCCACGGCTAAAGAAGAAGGCGACGATGCGAGCGCCGGAACAGCAGTGTCTCAAGAGGCCCGAGCAGTGACAGCGGAAGTGAAACGAAAAGGACGCAGTTAAGCAACAAAGCAGCAGTACATCAAGGAGGCGAGTAGGCGAAACCGTGTCATAGACTTCAGGAACCGCTGATCAAGTCCGCCCGGTTTGGGCGTCATCTTCGACGCGTAGCGTCGGTGGAATTTAGCCCGGCCTTTCAAGGCCGGGACCGGTCAGGAAAATGTTCGCGTCGCGTAGTGACGCTTGAAACTAAGGGCAACTCAATCGTCGCTACGCGACGAGAGTAACGTGAGCGCCGGATCCCGGCGTTGAAACGCCGGGCTAAACTCCACCGACGCTAAGCGTCGATCTTGATCAGAGTTTCCTTCAATTTGTTTTCGCTTTCTCGCCTTTCTTTTTGCGCGGCTGGACGACTTCCGGGCCAAGCTTGCTGGCGGCCTGAACAATTGTTTCGGCGTTCTCCATCAAATCCTCGAAGTTGCGCGCTTCGGCCTCTCCGCCTGCGCCGCTTTGAAGCGGCTTCAGTTGTTCGATGATGTTGGAAGCGGCGCCGGAGAGTTTCCGTAGCGCCCTCGGCAGCGCGGGATTTTTTTCATCGCGATAGCTTACGTCGTCGATGTTGTCTATGGCCGCGTCGAGAATCCTCGCGATGTCGCCCACCAGTTCGCTGCGAGTGCCCGCCGGCAGGTCACCCCAGAACTCGGCATCCTTCTTTAGTTCTTTTGTGTTGGTGTCCAATCCTTTTATCACTACCAGCCGCCGGTTGGCCGCTTTGATGAATACGTCGACGCGTTTATCAAGCTCCTGGGCGTCCTTGACCAGGTCAACTTCTTTTGGCGTTAGATAGTCGCGCGCCTGCGGGGGATGGGCCATGGCCGTCAGGCAACATGACAAAAACAAACCGAGCGGTGCCAGGCTAAGAAGAGTTCGCCGCGTCATGGTTTTTTTCCCGGCGGGAGGGCGTTGTTTTGAACCGAGCTGGGCCTTTGTTCCGGCAAAGGACGATCGCGGAAAACCGTATGGCCGTAAAAAGAATTCAAGGCTTCAGTTCGGCCCTGCCGCGCGAAATCTTCCGTCTCTTTGATCCAGATCGCGTATGCCGACGGCGTCGTGCGGCGCATGATGCTTAGACGAGGCCCATGGGCGCGCAACGTCAGTTCGACGCGCTTGTAAAGATCGCGAGTCTTGTTGCTGTCCAGCTTTAGCTTACTCAGAAAAACAAAGACATCTTCCAGCAGCGCCCAATACTTTCCGGCTTCGGCCGCAGCCTCGTCGTAATTCAGATGTGCAGTCTGTAACTCCGCACTAGCCAGATGACCTTCGGCCAGGGCAAGGGTCAAACGCACACGGTCTTTGGTATCTTTTTCTTCGTCGAGCTGGATGCGATCCTGTCGCGTAACGATTTTCAACGGAGGCGGCGCGGGTTGGTCCTGCGCCCGTACTTGCAGAACGGATATGGACGCGGCTGTAAGAAGAACCGTCAAGAGCGAAATTCCAAACCGCGCAATTCCCGTAGGTTTCATTTTTGCTCGTTTCGATCTGCCCAAAAAATCAGGGCTTGCCGCCTCGTCCGGATTTCTTTTTGGCACCTTGGCCTAGATTAATCTGGCGCTGCAAAGATGGCAGGCGTAGCTTTACTTTCTCGATCTCCAGTTGGTTCGTCTTTTGATCGGCATGAGCAAGGAACGTGTCGTACGCCGCTAATGCTTGTTCGTATTCTCCAAGATTATCGCGTGCCGTGGCAATGAAATAATATGCAATCGTCAAATCAGGTTTGCTTTTCAGGAGCCATTCGTACTCGACCAGTGCTTCGGGAAATTGTTTTAGCTCGTACAGCGCAGTCGCCAGGTTTGCATGTGCTGCAAAATTGTCGGACGCGGCTATGACGACTTTTCTGAGCACTACAACTGCATCCGCAAAGCGGCGTGCCCGAACCAGGGCCGAGCTATAGCCGGTGGCGAAATCCGCGTTCGCAGGTTCCAGCTCAAGTGCGCGCCGGTAGAAGCCAAGCGACCGGGTCGGATCAACCGTGCGGTACGAGGCGCCCAGACGCGCGAGCAACGGCGCGCTATCCGGATTTTTCTTCAGCAGTTTTTCGAGTGCTTCGCGCACCTGGACCGGATCGTCGCTGTTCGCGAGCTTGATCTCTTCTTCCGCGCCAATCACGTTTAGGGAATTCGCGCTAGCGGGTTCAGCCAAGCCTGCGGCCTTTGCCACGCGTGCCGCGTCGTCGTTTCTGCCGGCGCTTTGGTAAGCAGCGGCGAGCCGGGACATCTTGTCCTTGTTACCAATCGCCAGAAGTTCGGCGGCCTTAAGATCTTCTGAGGCTGACTCGTGTTCAGCGATGCGGAGTGCGGCGCGCGCCAGGAGTGCGTCAAAATTTCGCGGCTCGAATTCGAGCACGTGGTTCAGACTGATAAGCGCGGCTCGGTTGTCGCCGGTGCGACTCTCAGCCAGCGCGCGCACAAACCAGATCGCGGCGCCCGCGTCGCTTTCGGCAGTCAACGGTGTCGCAAGTTGTAACGCTTCTTTCGGATCGTTGGCATTGAGGCGAACATTCGCGAGTACCCGGGTCGCGAGCAGGTCGTGCGAATCGAGTCGTATCGCCTCGCGCAAAAGAGGTTCAGCTTCCTTCTCCCGGTTAAGCCGGGCTAACAGCGCTCCCAACGCGGAATAAGGAAGTGCCCAGTTCTTCCGCAATTCAATGGCGCGCCGAAAACTTGATTCGGCCTCAGCGGCACGTCCCAGGCTAGCCAGCACATTTCCTTTTTGAAATTCTGCTTCGGGGAACTCGGGCCGTACTTTGATTGCCTCGTCGTAGTACTCGAGCGCGCTTTCATATTTTTGGACTTTCTCAGCGGGATCTTTTAGCGAGTCGCCCCTGGCGTGGGCGTTTTGACCCTGCTCAAACAGCTTCACTGGATCGGCGCCCGAGTCACCAAAGGCGTCAGCGGTTTGGGCGGCGAGTGGATGGACCACCGCGCAGGCTGCGCAAACTGCGACGATCATCAGCGCCACTGTTCGGAACCGCGATGGATTTGAGATTGTCGGACGAACGATCATGAAACACTTCGCAACAAGGAAAGAAACAAACTGAGGAGGGGCACATCTTATCATTTCAAATTAGTCCGCGTCCAAAACCAGCCCACTCGTTCTTTTGGATGCTGGTTGCGGTGATTTGATGCATGCGATAACATTATTTTTCGTAATCCCATTGGCCAATCAAACAGAAGGACATGCTGCCGGTGCACGTGTCTCTTCGCGGAGAACGCACTATTGTGAGCACGTCCCTGCCGAACAAGAATCACGAACAGGCCGCGCTGCAAATCGACGATGGCGACTCGAGTCTGGCTAAGGAGCAGAGGCTGCGCGAAATCTTTCGCGAGATGGGTTCAGCAATTGTTGCTTTCTCGGGCGGCGTTGACAGCAGTTACCTGGCGGTGGTTGCGACTAACGAACTGGGTGAGAACGCGCTGTGCATTACAGGTGATTCGGCGAGTTTACCTTCACTACAGCGCCAAACGATCGAAGAGCTGGCGAAACAGTTTGGCTTGCATCATGAAGTGATTAGGACAGACGAGTTGGGCGATTCGAATTACACCGCCAACAACGCCAGCCGCTGTTACTTTTGCAAGGACGAGTTGTATACCAAGTTGGCGGCAGTGGCCCGCGCGCGACAAGTGCCATTCATAGTGGATGGTTCGACCTGTGACGATCTCAACGATTATCGGCCGGGCCGAGTCGCTGCGTCCGAGCACGAGGTACGTAGTCCCCTGATCGAAGCAGGCATGAGCAAAGCTGAGGTTCGACTGTTGAGCAACAGAGCCGGTCTGCCTACCTGGGATCAGCCGGCGAGTCCATGTTTGTCGTCACGGATCGCTTACGGCCTGCCCGTCACAATTGCCCGTCTGACAGAAGTGGATCGCGGTGAACAAATTCTTCGCGAGCTGGGCTTCAGGGAATTTCGTGTAAGACACCATAACAATCTCGTGCGACTTGAGATTGCCCGAGCTGAAATGGAACACGCCCTCAGCCTAACAGTCGTCGACGAGTTGGCGCGGCGCTTTCGCGAGCTCGGGTTTAAGTTTGTGACGTTCGATCTTGACGGCTATCGCAGTGGCGCAATGAACGAAGCCCTCGACCATGACGCCGAAAAATTTTCCTAGGAACCGACTCGGCGAAGAGAGATAGACGCGTCCCAGGGAGTTAAATTCTACTGACTTTTGGAGATGGACCATGGTGAGTATGCAAAACACAGTTTACGTCGACGACATCCGCGAGATTAAAGAAGAGAATCCATTTGAATCGATGATGTCTCGATTTGACCGGGCCGCGCAGTTGCTCAACCTGGATCCGGACTTGTACGCCGTTATGCGCGTGCCGAATCGCGAGCTCAAAGTTTACATACCGACCAGGATGGACTCCGGCCGGATTCAGGTGTTCGAAGGTTATCGAGTGCAGCACAACTTTGCGCGAGGGCCGGCGAAGGGCGGGATAAGATACTCGCCGGACGTCAATCTCGATGAAGTGCGCGCCCTTGCTGCCTGGATGACCTGGAAATGCGCTGTCGTGAACATTCCCTTCGGCGG
>DNND01000050.1:9396-9619 GCA_003488005.1 Blastocatellia bacterium
ACCTGGAAATGCGCTGTCGTGAATGTCCCTTTCGGTGGAGCAAAAGGTGGCATTATTTGCGATCCGCAGCAGATGTCGATGGGCGAATTGGAACGCATGACGCGCCGTTACGCGTCGGAACTGCTGGATTTTATTGGGCCGGAAAAAGACGTACCGGCGCCAGATATGAATACGAACGAACAGACGATGGCGTGGATTATGGATACCTACTCCATGCACGCCC
>DNND01000050.1:9933-10511 GCA_003488005.1 Blastocatellia bacterium
ATGCCCCCCCGCCACACCGTTACGGCCGTGGTCACCGGTAAGCCCATCGACCTTGGCGGCTCATCGGGCCGGCGCGAGGCGACCGGGCGCGGGATTCTTTTTGTTATCAACGAGGCTGTAAAGAAATTTGGCATGACACCCGCTGAAACCCGCGTGGTGGTCCAGGGTTCAGGAAACGTTGGCGGGATCGGTGCACGCTTACTGCACGACGCCGGTTACAAAGTCGTCGCGATTTCGGACATACACGGTGGCATCTATAACCCGGCGGGCATTGATATTCCTGCCGCCTTAAAACATCTTTACGCCACGCGTTCATTTGAGGCTTATGCGGGCGTCGAGCGTGTTTCGAATAGCGAACTCCTTGAACTGGAATGCGACGTGCTTGTTCCCGCCGCGACTGAGAACCAGATCACTTCTCAAAACGCTGACCGGATCAAGTGTAAAGTGCTGGCTGAAGGGGCCAATGGACCGACAACCGCCGCCGCTGATCAGGTCTTACATGAAAAGGGAATCTTTGTGATCCCGGACATTTTGGCGAACGCCGGTGGGGTCACAGTCTCCTACTTCGAATGGGTCCA
>DNND01000050.1:10815-11409 GCA_003488005.1 Blastocatellia bacterium
CTACTTCGAATGGGTCCAGGACCGGATGGGCTATTTCTGGCGTGAGGACGTGGTGAACCAGCGACTACAGGAAACCATGGTTGCCAGTTTCAACGATCTCTGCCGTTACGCCGACGCGCATTCGGTCGATACCCGGACCGCGGCGTACATGTTGGCGATTGATCGAGTGGCCTACGATACGCGGATGCGCGGCATCTATGCGTGACGGAAAAAACATAAAGAAATTGGGCGTAAGTAATCAAAAAGTCTTGATTTCCCCCAAAAGGTAGAGTATGGTCTGGCAGTATTTTGTGCCGCACTAATGTAGTGATTCTCTGAATTTTGAGCAGAGGTTTGAGGGTCGACATCGTCAACCTAAACCGCCCTTTTCACAATGTGGTGCTTGGATTTCTTGGTGGCAAATAGGGGAAATACAAGGCACCGGAGCCTTTCGCGATGTGCGGACAGGTGATTGCCGGTGCTGGTCCTATTTGACAATTGGTGGTTGCGCCATCATATACGCAGAGCGGCCGAGCTAGCTGGGCCATCTGCTTGATGTTGGCATAAACGGGAAGCTTTAATTACTCATTTCGCAGGAGGAATGCGATGAGACTC
>DNND01000149.1:0-5270 GCA_003488005.1 Blastocatellia bacterium
GCTCAGCGCTTTGCCCCTGGCTATTACATTCCCGCGCCTTTGGCGCTCAAGAATCAAAACGATTCCGCAACTTCAACTCATTGCACTTCCAAATTGAATTCGCTACTGACCACTGACAACTGACTACCCCCAATTGCCTGAGTTGAGCTCGATCGAATATAGTGCTTCACAATTCAAAATTATTTTTGCGAAAGGCCTGTTTTGGAAATGTCCAAATCTGTTCCCATAACTGTGGCGCACGGCGACGGTATCGGTCCCGAGATCATGGCGGCCACGCTGCACATCCTGAAGGAAGCGGGCGCCAATCTCGATATTGAAACCATCGACATCGGCGAAAAAGTTTACCTGGCCGGCAACAGCTCCGGCATCGAGCCGAGCGCCTGGGATTCCCTGCGCCGCACTAAAGTTTTTCTGAAAGCGCCGATCACCACGCCCCAGGGCGGCGGTTATAAAAGTCTCAATGTGACAGTCCGTAAAACCCTCGGCCTTTACGCGAATGTGCGACCCTGCGTTTCCTATCATCCGTTTGTGGAAACGAAGCACTCGAACATGGATGTGGTAATCGTCCGTGAAAACGAAGAAGACCTTTACGCCGGAATCGAGCACCGGCAGACCCAGCAGGTTTACCAGTGCCTTAAACTGATTTCGCGGCCCGGTTCGGAAAAGATTGTGCGCTATGCGTTCGAGTATGCGCGGCGAAACAATCGCAAGAAAGTCACTTGCTTCACCAAAGACAACATCATGAAGTTCACCGACGGCCTGTTTCATAAGGTGTTTGACGAAATCGCCGCCGAGTATTCCGACATTGAGAACGAACACTGGATCGTGGACATTGGCGCCGCGAAACTTGCCGACACGCCTGAAGTTTTCGATGTGCTTGTCATGCCGAATCTTTATGGCGATGTGCTGTCGGACGTGGCGGCGCAAATCGCTGGTTCAGTCGGCTTGGCTGGTTCAGCAAACATCGGCGAGCACGTGTCGATGTTTGAAGCGATTCATGGATCGGCGCCGCGTCGCGCCGGGCAAAATTTAGCAAACCCGTCAGGTTTACTTTTGGGCGCGGTGATGATGTTGGTCCACATCGGTGAAACAGAAGTCGCCGAGCGCGTGCACAACGCCTGGCTGCGAACAATCGAGGATGGAGTTCATACTTACGACATCTACGAAGAGGGCCATAGCAAGCAGAAAGTTGGCACAAAAGAGTTCGCCGAAGCGGTGGCAGCGCGCGTAGGCCAAAAGCCGGAAACGCTGAAAGCCGCGAGCTACAAAGCTGTTGCCGAAACGAGCGATAAACCGCGCGGAGGCCGGGAGAGGCAAGCCGAGAAAAAAGATCTAGTGGGCGTCGATGTGTTTCTCGATTGGACCCAAGGCACGGCAAACGATCTTGGCGACTCGTTAGGTAGACTCAATGGCGACGGCATCAAGCTCGAGATGATGAGCAATCGCGGCGTGAAAGTTTGGCCGGGCGGCCATGCCGAAACATTTTGTTCCGACCACTGGCGCTGCCGTTTTCTGGCGGCGACCGATGGGGGCGAGGTCTCGCATCCGCAGATCGTCTCTTTGCTTAAACGCGTTGCGGAGGCAGGGTTCGATTTCATCAAGACGGAGAACCTCTATACCTTCGACGGGGAAAAGGGCTACTCACTTGATCAGGGAGCGTGATGGAATTTCGGATTTCGGATTTCGGAATTCGGATTTCGGAATTCGGATTTCGTTAAACCTTGAACGGTTCAAGAATGGAGAAGATCATGCCGGACACAGTGGACCAACCTATTAACGGTGACGACGAAGGCCCAACCGAGAAACTGCGCGACGAGGAAAAGTCTGAAACAGGCGAAATTGTGCCGGGCACTGAAGGCGTCCCGGGTGCGCAGAAACCAGACAACGAAAACATTAAAAATGAGAAGGGGTTGAACACGGAATAGTCATGACTGCTGAAACACCTGCAAGCCACCCGCTCGTCGCCGTAATCATGGGCAGCAAATCCGACTGGGAAACGATGAGCCACGCGGATTCGACTCTCACTGAGTTTGGCGTCGCTCATGAATGTCACGTCATGTCGGCCCATCGCACGCCGCAACTGGCGACGGAGTTTGCCGCCAGTGCCGCTGATCGCGGGCTGCAAATCCTTATTGCCGCTGCCGGCGGCGCTGCTCATCTCGCCGGCGTGATTGCCGCTCATACAACTCTTCCAGTGCTCGGCGTGCCCATGAAGAGCGACGCGCTTAACGGCATGGATTCGTTGCTTTCCACTGTGCAGATGCCGGCTGGTATTCCGGTCGCTACCTTGGCAATTGGAAAGCCGGGCGCCATCAACGCCGCCTTGTTTGCCGTTGCCATCCTCGCTATTGCCAATCCCGACCTCGCCACAAAGTTAAAAGAGTTTCGTGCAAATCAGGAAGAGAAAATTCGCAACACCACTCTTCCTTAATACGTTCTTTCCGAAGTTATTCTTGAAATATCTCAGACGTTAGAGCAGAATGCGTGCACTGAAGAGCTGCGCCGCTGACGAAGCATGCCCCCATTGACTTCGTTTGTTTTTCACGTTCTTACCTGTCTCGCTGGGTAAATCCTGAAACATGATTGGCGAAACAATCTCCCATTATCGGATCACCGAGAAGCTCGGCGAAGGCGGCATGGGAGTCGTGTATCTCGCTGAAGACACAACCCTCGGCCGGCGCGTTGCCATAAAGTTTCTCTCCTCCACCGCCAAAGAGTATCGCGCCAGGTTTCTTCGCGAGGCGCGCGCCGTCTCTGCTCTAACCCACCCAAACATCGCGGCCGTTTTCGATTACGGTGAAACTGCTGACGGCCAGCCTTACATCGTAATGGAGTTCATCAAGGGCGAACCGCTGAGTGACAAGCTGCTCGGCGGATCGCTGCCTCTGCCCGAAGCCGTGCGCATTGTTTCGTTAATTGCCGAAGCGCTCGGCGAAGCGCACCACATGGGCGTAGTTCATCGCGATGTTAAGCCGTCGAACGTCGTGATTACTGAACGCGGCCAGGTAAAAGTGTTGGACTTTGGCCTGGTGAAACAATTGACCGAGCAACATAGCCTCGGCGGCGATCCCAATCTGCCCACGTTGCCGTTTACGCGAACGCGCAGCGACGTAATCGTCGGTACACCAATGTACTTGTCGCCTGAGCAGGCCACCGGGAAAAAGGTCGACGCGCGCAGCGATCTGTTTGCCCTCGGTGTCGTGCTTTATGAGTGCATCACCGGCCAGGCGGCTTTCGGCGGCTCCAGTGTCTTCGATATAGGCGCTCAGGTTATTCACGGCACTCCGCCCCTACCTTCGACAGTCAACAATCGCATTCCCCGCGAACTCAATCGCATCACCATGAAAGCGATTGAGAAGAAAGTCGAAGCTCGCTATCAATCAGCGGATGAGTTGATCGAGGACCTGAAAAAGCTTTTACCCACGCTGCAACCGGATGGCTATCGGCAGTTGCGCGCGACAGACTCGTTGCTAAAACCGCGCACTTACTCAGCCAGTGCTCTAACGACCATAGCTGAAACATTGCGCCGGCCGGGGCCATCTCGCGGTACTTTGATCCTGGCCACCCTGGCAGTGGTTGCGGCTGGTTGGCTGCTAGTTCGCTTGCTAACACCGACACCGCATAAACCGACGGCGCAAGCAGCGGCGTGGTACGAAAAAGGAACTGACGCCCTTCGCAACGGCGCTTTTTTGCAGGCCACCAAGTCTCTGGACCAGGCAGTGGCCTATGATCCAAAGTTCGCATTGGCCCATGCGCGTTTGGCGGAAGCCTGGAATGAACTCGATTATGCCGATAAAGCAAAAGACGAAATGTTGAGAGTACAGTCGCTGGTGCCCAACCGCTCGCAACTCGCCAGGACGGACGCACTTTACCTGGAAGGAATCAATGCCACTCTCACCCGAGATTACGAAGCCGGCATAAAAGCTTACTCAGAACTGGTGCGCCTTAATTCCAATGATGCGGGCGGATACCTGGACCTTGGCCGGGCTTACGAAAAGAACGATCAAATCATAGAAGCGATCAAGAATTACGTTGAAGCCGCTACCCGCGCTCCGCAGCACGCCACCGCGTTTTTGCGCGTGGGAATTCTCTACGCGCGCCAAGTCGATCAGCCCAGCGCTTCCGCCGCTTTCGACAAAGCTGAAACAATCTATCAGGCGGATGGCAACTTTGAAGGACAAGCTGAAGTTTCGTTTCAGCGCGGTTTTCTTTTCGATAAGCTAGGCAAGATTCCGGAAGCCCGGGAACACCTGCAGCGAGCGCTGGAACTAGCGCGCACGACGAGCAACGATTATCAGTATGTCAAGACTCTGCTGAAGCTCGGCGACATCGAACTTGATGAGCTCAATCTTGAAGCCGCGCGCAAATACATGACCGAGGCGATTGAGCGCGCGCAGGCTAAGGGTATCAGCAACCTCACCAAACAGGGAATTCTCGATCTCGGCAACACCTATTTGGTCGGCGGCAATTACGCTGAAGCGGAAAAATATTACAAACAGTCACTAGACCTGGCGCAAAAAGAAAAAGACGAGCGTAACACGGCGCGCGCACTACTAACGCTTGGCAGCCTTGCGGAACGACGCAACGATCCGGATGCAGCCCTAGGTTACGTGAATCAAGCGATTCCGTTTTATCAAAGAGGCGGGTACCGCAAAGAGACGATGCAGGCGTTTGCGCTTTTGGCGCGGGGCAAAGTCCATAAAGGTGAGTACGCTGAGGCGCTCGACGGATATCAGAAAGAACTTAAGCTTGCGCAGGAGTTGGGCGATGTGGGCCAGACGTTTTTTGCGCATGATGACATAGGTCGTTTGTTTATTCGACAAGGCCGCTATCCTGAAGCGATTGAACATCTGGGTGAAAGTTTCAGGATCGCCAGGTCATTGAGTAATCCAAAGAACGTCGCCTTGAGCGTTACCGATCTGGCGAACGCTTCCTGGAGACTGGGACGTTACGACAATGCGCAAACAGCCTTACATGAAGCAGCGGACTTCGTTGAGAAGCCGGCGGCGCCGCGCAACAGCTCCGCATCCTATTATCTCGTGCTGGCGCGCATAGCCCTTAGCCGGAATCACTGGGCAGAGGCTCAGGCTAACGCGCAAAAAGCGCAGGACCTGGCGGGAACCGAACTGCACGGCACCGCCGCGGAAGCGTCGCTTACTCTTTGCTTGACGCAGGCACTCTCGGGAGCTGCGAAAAAAGGCGAAGCAAAATGTGAGCAAGCCGTCGCAGCAGCGCGCCTGGCAAACGACCCTGCCGTTCTTGCCGAATCG
>DNND01000149.1:5533-15515 GCA_003488005.1 Blastocatellia bacterium
GCGCGCCTGGCAAACGCCCCTGCCGTTCTTGCCGAATCGTTGCTCGCGCTGGCGACAGCCAAGACGCAAAGCGGCGATACGGTGGGCGCCACGAGTAACGCCCTGGAAGCACAAAAGATTTTTTCCAGTGCCGGCCGGCACGATTGTGAATGGCTCGCCTGGTTAGTCGCCGCCCGCGCCAGCAAGGCAAGCGGCGACGACGCGAAGGCGCGCGATTACGCTTCGCGAGCACAACAAGTTTTTTCGGGCTTGCAACAACAATGGGGAAACGACTACTACAATACCTACCTAAGCAGACCTGACGTCCAGTTATCTCGCAAGCAGCTCGACGAGATAGTGTCAGGAAAAACCTAATCCCAACCCAACCGCAAAAGGAGAACTCACATGGCCAACGGCGCCGACATCATCATCAAGGGCAGTTCTGTCGATATTGATTACGACGAGCTGGTCTACCCACGCGATTCGAGTAATCACAAAAAGCACAAGAATCAAATCAAGAAAATCACGCGTGTACTGATCACCGGAGACATCAATTTCGACAGCGGGGACCACGCGCAAGGCTTACGCTGCGACATCACGATTTCCTGTAAATAGAAACTATCGAATCAGGAGGCCGTCGGATATTGGCCTGCGTTCCGGTTCAGGCCGCAAGCAAAGAACCAAAACGCAGCCGTTGAAAGACGGTCTTGCCCAGCAACACTCAACTCACATCACCTAAGGAGACACTAAAATGGCAAACGGTGGCGACATCATCATCAAAGGCAGTTCAGTGGATATTGACTACGACGATACGAAGTATCCTAAGGAAGCTGGCAAACCTCGCAATCACAAAGCCAGTGACCAAACCATAACGCGGGTAACGGTTGAGGACGGAAACAACACTGTAAAGTATGACAGCAATAATGAGGCGGCAGCAGACCCATCACAATGGATAATCCACATCTACTGCGCCGCCCCTACCAAGCCCGCCAGTAAGCCCTGACTTGGCTGACGCGATTAGTTGAATTTGGTCCTTCGCACCTGGCGCGCCAGGTCTATCTGGAATGAGGGAAGTCGTCGTCTGGTTTTTCCGCGGCGAGACGGCCCAGTTGTGCGGCAAGACCCTAGGGCCGGCTTCTGCTCAAGAGAGCAATTATCGCCACGAACAACGCGGAGCCGATGATGGACCAGATGATCGGAAAACTGGTCGTACCGATTTGCACGGAAAACAGCTCCGGCAAACCAAGATTGCGCGCCAGCCACATTCCCAGCAGTGCGCCGATAAACCCGAGTGCTATTGAAACCAAACAACCGCCGCGCGAAAACCCGGTAATCGCCTGGCCCAGCGCGCCGCAAAGTCCGGCGATGATTAGCAACACTACCAAATCAATTAAGGTCATTTGAAACTCCTTTCAGCTCCTGACTTAACGTCCAATGTCGTTACGATAGATCTGTCCGCTCTTCATGACGAAACGCACACGTTCAAGTTCGGTAATGTCGCGCAAGGGATCACCTGAGACAGCAATGATGTCGGCAAATTGTCCCGGCTCAACGGCGCCAAAGTCGGAAGAATGTTCCAGAAGATCGGCGGCGTTAATAGTCGCCGATTGAATCGACTGCATTGGCGTCATTCCGTAGCGCACCATATAGGCAAACTCCTTCGCTTGATTTTCAGTCCAGGCATAACCGCCCGCATCCGTGCCGTAGGCAATCTTCACACCTTTGCGAACGGCGACGCCGAAAGCTTTCGCTTCAAGATCGCGCATGGCCAACCAAATCGGCGCGCCCGCTGCTGCTCGCCCTTCGGCAACATAGACGCCTACGTAGATTGTTGGACACCAGTAAGTTCCCTGCCGCACCATTCGGTCCATTAAACCTTCGTCGAGTCCATATCCGTGTTCAATTGAATCCACGCTTGCCTTAAGCGAAGCGTCAATTCCGTCCCAGCCCATCGCGTGGGCAGCAACTCGACGGCCCAGGCGATGCGCTTCATCAACCATCGCCTTCATCTCTTCAGCGGTAAAGTTGACCCATGAATGAAGCGCGCCGTCCTTGATGAAGTAACGGCGGTCTGCGTAAAACTTTATCCAGTCGGCGCCAAACTTCACCTGCTCGCGAACGGCCCGGCGAATGTTGTCGGCGCCGTCAACAATCTGCACGCCTTCCGGCATTTTCAATTCCCACGAGTAGCCGAGCAGCGGATACATTCCGGTCGCGGAAAAAGCTCGCGTGGATACGAACATTCGCGGCCCGGGAATAACGCCGCGATTGATGGCTGTCTTAACGTCCACGTCGGCATACATCGCGCCCTCGGTTTCCAAATCGCGCATTACGGTGAAGCCATTCATCAAGCCCGTGCGAGCGGCGACAGTCGCGCGAATGGTGCGATAGGGAATCGATTCCTTCAGAAGTTGTTCATCGTAATCGGCGGCAGTGATGTCGCCTTGCAAGAGTATGTGGGTGTGGCAGTCGGCGAGGCCCGGCAACACGGTGGACCGGGAAAGGTCCACTATTTTTATGTTTGCCGGTGCGGATCTTTGAATGTCGGCAAAGGGCCCAACCGCCTTAATTCGTTCGCCAGACACCAGTATTCCCTGATTCTCGAGAATGCGTCCCGCGCGAACATCAATCAGGCGCCCAGCCTTGATGAGAACGATTGTTTCAGGCGTTCGCACCTGCGCGATGGCGATTTTTGAAACTACGGAGAAAATAAGGACCAGCGTGATCAGCAGTTTTTTCATGATTGTGTTCCAGTAGAGCCCCGCGAATTCAAGTTGGAAAGTGCAACAGAAGCTTGTTTGTCGCTTCGCCCCAAAGAGGGCGAGATGTTTATAGCCGGCGACAGCTTTGCCTCAAAAGTCATGGGCCATGTTAGGTACGGCTTTGCCGCCCGATGTGCGGCGGTGGCTCCGCCCTGGAGCGAAAGCAAATTCAAGTATTGCACTTGGAAGTTGAATTCACCCTTTGCAAGTTAAGCCTCTTCAAAATCCTTTCTTCTTCAGCCACTCGCGCACGACTTCAGCCTGGCCTCGTTTGTTGGCATCCACTTCGTAATTCAATTGCCGCATCTCGTCAGTGGAAATGGCGTGCGCGAGTTTCGCCAGCACCTCGCGCAGTTGCGCAACGCGCGCAAGCGTGTCCTGACGAACAAGGTAGACAGCTTCGTACGGCGGAAAGTAATGCCGGTCGTCTTCGAGTTGAAACAAATCGAGCGCAGCGATTCTTCCCTCGGTTGAATTGCCGGCAATCAGATCGACCTGCCCCGATGAAAGCGCAATGTACGTCAACGAGAGGTCCATCTCGCGCGGCTGTTCTGCAAACTTCAATCCATAAGCCTTCGAAAAACCGGGATAGCCGTCGGCCCGCGACATGAAGTCCTGCCCAAAGCCCGCGTGCCAATTACGTGCGTATGGCACGGCGTCAGAGATAGTTTTCAATTTGAGCCGTCTCGCTTCGGCGCCACGAATGAGAATCGCAAAAGTGTTTTCAAATCCGAGCGGCTCACTTACCGCGATGCCGAATTTTTGCGCATACTCAGTTTTGACTTGTTCGTAAACGGCGCGCGGGTCGTTGATTGGTTGATGATGAAGAATCGCGGTGTATGAAGTGCCGGTGTATTCCGGGTAGAGATCAAGCCGGCCCGCCAGCATCGCATCGTGCGGAAGGTTTCCCCCAAGTTCATACTTGCGTTCAACCGTTACGCCGCGCGCTTCCAACATCTGCGCGACAATTTCCGCGAGGATCGCAGATTCGGTGAAGTCTTTTGAGCCAACTACAACCCGGGCGTCTTGCGGTTGAGAACTGCGCGAGCGCGATTCCCGCGAACCGACGTAGATACCGGTTATCACGACAGCGATGATCGCAGCCGTCGCTGCGAACATAAACTTCTTCCTACCTGAAGTCTTGCCGGCACTTTGTTTGTGGGCCACTGAGAAATAGCTTTCGAGCAGACCCAACCCAAAATCCGCGGCTAAGGCCATCAGCGCCGCCGGCACGGCGCCGGCGAGCAGCAAGTGATTGTCATATTGTCTCAGCCCGCGAAAAATGTAGACGCCAAGCCCGCCGGCGCCGACTGCGGCGGCAATGGTCGCCACGCCAATCGCAATCACCATCGCTACCCGAACGCCGGTGATGATCACCGGCATCGCTAACGGCAGTTCGACTTGCCAAAGAATCTGACGGCTGGTCATGCCCATCGCCACGGCGGCCTCGCGGACGTTTGGATCGACCCCAACAATACCCGTCACCGTGTTGCGAATTATTGGCAGCAGCGCATAGACCACCAGCGCCACGATCGCGGTGCGCGCGCCGATGCCGCCAATAAACGGCAGCGGAATCAAAAAACCAAACAGGGCCAGACTCGGAATCGTCTGCATGATGTTGGCGATGCCCAAGACTGGTCCACGCAGCGATTTTTTGCGCGTGAGCAGAATTCCGGTGGGAATGCCAATCGCGACCGCGACGAAGGTCGAGATCAAAACGAGCGACAAATGTTGCCGCAGTAACGTGGATAGTTCCGGCCAGTTTTGTTTTAGAAAACTGAAGAAACTCACGTCGCCTTCTCCTGAATGGAACCGGCGGAAACTTGCAGCGTTGCCAGGTATGCCATTGCTTTTTCGTTTTTCGACTTCAGAAAATTCTCGGGCGTTTCCAGCAGCAGCAACTTTCCCGCGTGCATCAGTCCGATGCGCGAGCCCAATAACAACGCTTCCCGCACGTCGTGCGTCACAAACACGGCGGTCTTATTCAGACTTTTGCTGAGCGTCGCAAACTCGCGCTGCAGACTCGCGCGTGTCAACGGATCGAGCGCGCCAAATGGCTCGTCCAGCAGGAGCAATGGCGGGTCAGCCGCAAGCGCGCGCGCCACGCCGATGCGCTGACGTTGTCCGCCGGACAATTCTGCCGGGTAACGATCCGCGAAATCACGCGGTTCGAGTCCAACCACTGACAACAGTTCGTCGACGCGATTTTTAATGCGCGCTTGCTCCCAGCCTTCAAGTGTGGGGACCAGCGCAACATTTTTGGCGATGCTGAAATGGGGAAAGAGACCGCCCTCCTGAATCACGTAGCCGGTGCGGCGTCGCAAGCGGATCGGATCCCAGACGGTGGTGGGTTTTCCCTCTACCAAAACTTCACCCGTGTCAGGCAGCAGCAGCCGATTGATAAGTTTGAGGGTAGTTGTTTTCCCACAACCGGATTCGCCAAGCAAGACCAGCGTCTCGCCGGGAGCGACCGAGAAAGTGAGATGAGAAATAATCGGCGCGGCCGCGGCCGCATGAGAGAAACTAACGTCGCGAAACTCAACCAGCGGCTTGTCGGAAGTTTCAGACATTTTCGCAGAAGGATATGGATCAAAAACTGGATTTACCAACTCGCCTGCTCCGCAGGTTGTCATTCAAATCCTGTCTAACAGACTCTCAAACCGCCAACAGCAGATTGCTGCTGAACTGTTGCTTTTGATCCTGCCAGGTTTGAGCTCGAGTGAAACCAGTCTGCGTTGCTAGTTTGCCAATGTCCCCAAGATCGTACTTGTAAGAGTTTTCAGTATGAATTTGTTCGCCTTCGCCAAACTGCACCAGCAGATCGAGCTTGTCGATCGTTACCGTCTGGGCGCGGTTGCTTTCGATATAAATCTCGACGCGGCCTGCGTCTTCGTTGTAAACCGCGCGATGTGAAAAGGCGCGCAGATCAAAGTTGCCGCCAAGCTCGCGATTGATGCGCGCCAGCACATTTAGATTAAAGGCAGCCGTCACGCCGAGCGCGTCGTTGTAAGCAGCTTCGAGCACGCTCTTCTCTTTCTTAAGGTCGGCGCCCAGCAGCAACGCATCGCCCTCTCGCAAAACCTGGCGCAGCGCGCGCAGAAACTTCAGCGCCTCTTCCGGATCAAAGTTGCTGATGTTCGAGCCGAGAAACAATGCCAGCGTGTGTGTTCTCTGTTCCTTAGCCAACTCGCCTAGCGCCGCAAAATAATCGGCCGCATAGGCTTCGATGTTCAGGCGCGGATAGGATTGCAACAGGATGCGCGAACTGTTTTCAAGTGCCGTAGCCGAAATGTCGACCGGCATGAAGAGCAACTCAGCTTGTTTTCTCAGCAGCGCTTCAATCAGCAGGCGTGTTTTCGACGCGCTGCCGCTGCCCATTTCGATCAAGGTCGTGGGCCCGGCGACCGTCGCCACTATCTCATCCGCATAACGCTGGAGTATCTCGTTTTCAGCGCGTGTCAGGTAATACTCGGGCAAAAGACAGATCGCTTCGAAAAGCTGCGAACCAAGTTCGTCGTAAAAATACTTGGGCAGAAACCGTTTGGGTTGAGTTGTAAGTCCTCGCCGCACATCCTCAGCAAGGCCGGCCAGCGGATCGCGCTTCACGAGGTTGTGGATGAATAACTTCTCTTCCTGCACTTGTGGTGTGTTTGACATCAGTCGCCGGTTTCCTCGACCGCCGCGGTTAGGTCCGTTCAAGAGCTTGGCGTGGGCAAGCATGATAGCCGATCATTCGCGATTATCAACAACTTATGCCGGGCCCAGGCCGCTTGACGGTGGCTTGTTGCTCCGGCAAGATCCGTAGCGTTATGCACCACCTCGATTCCCCCGCGCCAATTCCTGTTCGTACCCGCTGTCACAATAGAAACTTTATCCTACTTGCGCTAATGCTGGTGTGCATCGCGGCGCCGGCCAGTGCGCAAAGCTATCATCACGAAGTGGAAACTGGAGATAAACCCTCGGTTTCGGTGAAGAGTCGCAACGGTCGCGTCAGTGTAATAGCCACCGATGACCAGTTGAAGAAAGTTTCGATCGAAGCTAGTTCTGCCGGCGCCTTAGTCGATCAAACCGACGTCGTGACCGTGACCAAGGGCGGCGACGTCAACATAACCGTACGCGACCGCCGCGAGAAAGATCGTATCGACCTCGTCGTCCGCGTTCCGGCCCGCACCAAAGTAAAAATCGAAAGCGAAGCCGGCGCCGTCGATGTGGTGGGCAATCTGGAGTCAGCCGAAGTCAGCACCAACACCGGCACCATTCACGCCGACGTGCCGCTCGATTCAGTTAAATATAATTTTATGTGGAGCGCGAGCCGGCCCCGTTTTTTGAGCGACGTTGAGTTACCAAAAGTGAAAGAAAAAGCCGCCGGTATCTTCACGATTTCGGGAAAGCTGGGCGACGAAAAGGCTGACAAAGTGGACCGAGTGCGGCTGGAGTTTCTCACTCAACGCGGCGTAGTCCTGCTTAATGTCGATCCGGCGATGGTGCCTTCGGACTTGCGCGAGCGTCCGCTCACCGAAGCTGCGAAAGCGATTGTTCGCAGTGGTGACAGTCAATTGACGGATGCAATTCGCAAGGTATCGCCGAAGATGTTTGGCGATTACGCCAACACACTGCCGCCGCCCGAGAAACAACCCGAACTCGTCAAGCGTTCCGCCCCGGGTCAATTCGTCAGCGTCTTGTCGCCGCAGCTTATGCGTTTCAATGCCAGCGTCACCGATCGCAATGGCCGCGCCATCGGCGGCATGAAAGCACCTGACTTTACTGTTTACGAAAACGGCGTCGAGCGCGAAGTCAAACAGGTAACGCCAACCAACGAGCCGTTTAATCTAATTCTTCTGCTCGATGTTTCGGGCAGTGTTGAAGAACGGATGGACTTTATACGTAAAGCCGCGCGCGACTTTTTGAACACGGCCAGCCCGCAGGATCGCATTGCCATCATCAGTTTTCGCGATGACATTCAGGTGATTTCGGACTTCACCACCGATCGCAGCCTGCTTTCAAGAAAACTTGAGGACATCGATGCCGGTGGTGCGACTGCGCTCTATGACGCGCTGGGCTATGTGCTGGCGGATCCGGTTAAGAGACTACGCGGCGAACGAACTGCCATCGTGATTCTTTCCGACGGCGACGACAACAGATCGTTTGTGCCCTTCCCTGCAATTCTCGAAGCGCTGGTTGAGTCAGGCGCCCTGGTCTATCCGTTGTACATTCCTTCCGGCTTGATTCCGGAAGGCAGCGTGCCCAAACCGGAAGTGACAATCGATCCGCTGCGCACTCGGTACTTGACGTTGACGACGCGCGCTGAAGAACAAGGTCAAAAACTCGCGCAGGCATCTGGTGGCGTTTACTATCCGGTACATCGCCTCGAAGATTTACAGCGCGCTTACGATGATGTAGTGGTCCAACTCCGCACTGCTTATACGATTACCTACGCTTCTAACGTGCGTTCGTCTGGCAACCCGCGCGTGCGTGTGCGCGCGAATCGCGACGGCGCGTCGGTGCGCTTGAGTCCGGTGGTGGGCGTTGCAACTCCGTGACTTCGGAGGACAATAATGCCGAGTAAAGCCTTCCTGCGGCCTTGCATAAAACTGACTAAGGGTTAGCCGAGTTCCGGTTTACTTTTCATCCCTCATCCTTCATCCTTCATCCCTGCATGTCCCAACCACTCTTCAATTCCCTTTTCGATGAAGTCGAGCGGCGGCCGCTGTCTGTCAGCGAATTGACTGAGTCGGTCCGCAAAGCGATCGAAGCGCGGTTCGCTTCCGTCTGGGTTGAAGGCGAGATTTCAAACTTCAAAGCGCATTCATCCGGGCACTGGTATTTCACAATTAAGGATGAAGGCGCTCAATTGCGCGCGAAATGTTTTCGTTCAGCCAACAGTCGCATACGTTTTCGCCCCACCGATGGGCTGCATGTGCGCGCACGCGGTCGTCTGTCGGTTTATGAAGCGCGCGGCGACTATGAAATGATCGTTGAGGCGCTCGATCCCGTCGGCGCCGGCGCGTTGCAAATCGCCTTTGAACAACTGCGCGATCGCCTTCAAGCGGAAGGTCTGTTTGCAAATGAGTTGAAACGCCCGCTGCCGGTTTTTCCCGGACGAGTCGGAGTGGTCACTTCGCCGACGGGCGCCGCTATTCGAGATATTCTCAATGTTATCTCGCGGCGCACGCGCACTGTTCATGTGCTCTTCTCACCGGCGCGCGTGCAGGGCGAAGGCGCCGGCCGCGACATTGCACGGGCCATCAAACTAATTAACGAACATCACGCGAAGGCGCTGCAGGAAGGACGACAACTCGACCTGGTTGATGTGCTGATTGTCGGTCGCGGCGGCGGCTCGACTGAAGATCTGTGGGCGTTCAATGAAGAAGAAGTTGCGCGCGCGATTCGGGCATCGGCAATTCCGGTTATTTCAGCGGTGGGCCATGAAACGGATTTCACCATCGCCGACTTTGTCGCAGATCGCCGGGCGGCGACACCCTCGGCCGCTGCCGAGTTGGTCGCCGCGCGCGAGGATCAAATGTGCTCGGCGATTGAACAGTTGGGCCAAAATTTGTCGCGCCTGATTCGTTATCGCATTGTGAATGCGCGGGCACGCGTGCAGGAACAAGCGCTTTCGCAGGCCTTTGCTGAAGTGCGCGGCAGACTGCGCGATGCTGCGACCGCAACCAGTTCCGCGCGGCATCGTCTTCAGATTTTGGTAAGCGAAGTTTTGCGGGATGCGCGCCTGCGCGCTGATTCGCTAAATCGCGCTCTTGAGCCGGCACAGCTCCGCGCGCTGCTACGGGAAGCGCAAGTCCGCTTTGATTCAGCGTATACTGGTTGCACGACGGCAATTGAAAGTCAGATTGCGGCAGCTGAAAAACGTTTCGCACTGGCGACGGCACCGCTTGAGGCGCTGTCACCCTTGGCGGTATTGCAGCGCGGCTATGCGATCGCACAACGCGAAGATGGGACTCTCTTGCGCGATGCTAGTTCGGTGTCGATTGGTGAATCAGTGCAGGTGAGGCTGGCGCGAGGAAGAATAAAAGCCAAAGTGGAAGACACAGACCAAACGTGAGTTGGAGCAGCCTTTCATCTTCGACGCGTAGCGTCGGCGCGAATTTAGCCCGGCCTTTCAAGGCCGGGGTTGAGGTCATCGCGTGTCTCGTCGCGTAGCGACGATTGAACTAGTCGCCAATTTCGGGCGTCGCTACGCGACGTAGATTTTTCTCTTTTCCTTCCCGGCCTTGAAAGGCCGG
>DNND01000149.1:15844-29061 GCA_003488005.1 Blastocatellia bacterium
ACCGACGCTACGCGTCGAAAACACCTGATCAAATGAAAAACGAACAACCAAAAAGTTTTGAAGCGTCGCTCGAAGGTCTGGAAGATATCGTCCAGCAACTCGAGGGCGGTGATTTGCCGCTTGAGAAAAGCCTGGAACTTTTTGAGCAGGGGATAAAACTCTCGCGGCAATGCCAGGAACGTCTCAGCCAGGCCGAAAGGCGTATTGAAGTTCTGCTGCGCGACAATCAGGGTCGCCCGGTAGTCAGCGCGTTCGAGGACTCAAACGTGAACACCGGGACAAGCAGCAGCAATGATGAAGACGTCTTCTGAAATGCCGGGTTCCGTACGCGTTGTTCCCTTGCCTGATTTCCTGGCCCAGGCACGAACGTTAGTTGACAGCCAGCTGGATCTGCTTCTACCCGCCGAATCAGTTTCTCCGATAAACATTCACGCTGCTATTCGTTGGAGCGTTTTCGCCGGCGGCAAACGTTTTCGCCCGGCCCTGCTACTCGCTGTTGGTGAAACCTTTGGCGCGCCCCGCGAGTCGCTTATCGCCACCGCCTGCGCGCTGGAGATGATCCACACCTATTCACTGGTCCATGATGACCTGCCCGCAATGGACAACGATGATCTGCGACGCGGTCGTCCGACTTGTCATGTGCGCTTTGGCGAGGCCACTGCGATTCTTGCCGGCGATGCGCTGCTGACATTGGCATTCAAAACAGTCGCGGAAGACGACAAACTTCCGGCAACAAAACGGGTTCCACTAATTTCTGAAATTGCGCGAGCCGCAGGCACTCCCGGTGGCATGGTCGCTGGTCAGGCTTACGATCTGGAAGCGGAAGCGCGAGACGTTGCCGCCGAGGAGTTGGAAAAAATTCACCGGTTGAAGACCGGCGCTTTGATTACTGCCGCGGCACGTTGCGGCGCGATCATTGCCGATGCGTCGCCTGTCGCGCTGGCAGCCGTTACGGACTATGCCAGCCAACTCGGGTTGTTGTTTCAAATTACAGACGATCTGCTCGATGTAACCGCAACTGCCGAGGCTATTGGCAAGACACCGGGCAAAGATGCGCGCTCGCGCAAAGCAACTTATCCGGCGTTGCACGGAATCGAAGCCACGCGGAACTATCTGGCGAGTACGCATGCGGCGGCTTGTGACCCGCTTAGTCGCATTGATCGGCCAACTGATTTGCTGCGCGCAATCGCCGATTTCATTCTCGAGCGCCAGGCATGAGCTAAAGCACTGAAAACTTTTATGAGAACTACACTTACGTTCGTCCTAATCTTCGCGATCGCTTTCCTGGTCGCCTGCAATAAATCCAAACCAGCTTCATTCGACGCCGCCGCTTACAAAACAGAGATCGACAAGTGGCAAACCGACCGGGCCGCCAATTTGAAAAAAGAAGACAGCTGGCTAACGTTGGTCGGTCTTTACTGGCTGAAAGAAGGCGAGAACAAGTTTGGCGGCAACGCCGCAAACGCGATCGCTCTGCCAAAAGACAAGGCACCTGACGTTGCTGGTTCGTTTTGGCTGGATAACGGGCATGTTCGGCTCGCTGCTCTGCCGACGGCGAATGTCACGGCGGATGGCAAGCCGGTCACCGCACTCGATCTCAGGGACGACAATGATGACAATGGACCAACGATTCTGAAAATGGGCACGCTGATCATCAACATCGTCAAGCGCGGCGATCGCATTGGTGTGCGGGTGAAAGACTCCCAGGCGGCGGCGCGTTTGCAGTTTAAGGGTCTTGAATATTTTCCGACCGATCCCAAGTGGAGCATTGAAGCGCGCTTTGAACCTTATCAACCCGCGAAGATGGTTCCGATCACAAATGTGCTGGGCATGACTGACAATGAAACATCGCCGGGCGCCCTGGCATTTGAGGTAGACGGGAAAACTTACCGGATCGATCCGATTCTGGAAAAAGGCGAGACTGACTACTTCCTCATGATTGCCGACGAGACTACCGACCGTGAAACTTACGGCGCCGGCCGTTACCTTTATGTTTCACCGCCGGACGCGTCGGGAAAAGTCGTGATCGACTTTAACAAGGCTTACAACCCGCCCTGCGCCTTCACCGCTTATGCAACCTGTCCATTGCCTCCAAGGCAGAATCATCTGCCACTACGCATCGAGGCGGGCGAAAAGAAATACGCCGGCGCAGTACATTAAGTCATCAATAGATTTCCCAGCAGGTTGCTGTACTGTCCTGGTCGAAGGAAGTAATTGCTTCGGTGTGATCGCGCAAGCGTTTTTCAATCGATTCGGTAGGCTGATTGCCGCAACGTAACCAGATCACCTTTGGCGGTGGCCCGTACAGCGTCGCCATATCTGCAAAGTCGACGTCCTGCGAAACGATTATGAAGTCATTTGTCTTTGCGTATTGCCAGATCTGCTGGTCATCGTATTCGGCCATCCCAACCAGGCGCACTTGGCTTGATTCTGGGAACACATCCGATAACTGATGACAGAGTTTGAAACTCAGATTCTGATCGAACAAGAGCTTCATGTGGTAGCTGTCACAAGGCGCCGCTCACGATCTGCCGCATATGCAAGGCACGCGCGAATGTCGTTATCAGTGAGTTCGGGATAGTCACCGAGTATTTGCTCGGGCGTCAGGCCGGCGGCGAGCCAGCCCAGCACATCCGCAACCGCGATACGCATGCCGCGTACGCATGGACGTCCGCCACGCTTGCCAGGTTCAATCGTAATAACATTCTGGTAGTTCATATTTCGTTACTTTACCATAGGCTCAGGATTTAATTACGGCCCTGCCGTCTGGTGTGCGGTCACGGATTTCCCGGCTTCCGTTGGCTTCGGCTTCTTCCTTAACACCGCCGCCGAGATCAGGGTCACGATCAGGCCGACGGGCAGTGGCTCGATAAACGAGATGGCGGCATTGATCAGCGGGTTGTCGTATAGCGCCTTAAAGTTTTTCATCTCCTGAAGCTTTGCCTCAATCACCTGTTGGCTGGCGCCCGACGACTTCAACTTCTCAACCATATAGGCTGCATACTTCTCGACGAAGCCGGGCGCGAGTTTGAAGTAGATGACTTCCCAGGTCACGACATAACATGCGCATCCAACCAGGGTGATCAGGATGCCGATGCTGAACGCGCGACCGAAAGTGATGGCGCCCCCGCCGATGTTCTCGCGATAAGATCGAATGCCAAAGAACACCAGTAGGAAGGCAAGCACCATCCCGGTATAGCCGACGATCTCGCCCTTGTCGAAACCGATCTTATCCATGAACGGCACCGTGGCAAGCATCAGGAGCGAGAGAATGGCTCCCGCGATTAGCCCGAAAGTTAAAACAGTTTTCTTCATGAGACTCGCAACTCCTATAAGACAATTTGAATGAACAGGCGTGAAGCTAACTTATTCGGCGCAACCAGGTCGTCATACTTTCGGGTGATTTTTCTGCGTTCAGCGGAAAATAATACTTTTAGGTGAGGGCTAAATACTCACGGCGGTCACGGGATCAGGCCAAGTTCCTTGCCAAGCTGCACTGCCTGAGTTCTTCGTTTGGCGCCCAGCTTATCAAACAGCCGGCTGGAATGGGTCTTTACCGTGTTCTCGCTGACAAAAAGTTTTTCAGCAATCTCGCGGTTGCTCATGCCGTTTGCAATCAGCTCGAGTATTTCAAGTTCGCGCCGGGTGATAGTCAGCTCGCGCAGGCTTCCTTCATTCCGTGCAAAAGGTGCGGCGGTGGAGACTGCCACTTCCTTGAAGACGACGACTTCCTTTGGCCTGGTGAGTTTCAGTCCCAGCCAGATTCCTACTCCGGCAAAGACCAGCGCAATCAAGCCTCCGTAAATCTCGATGGAATGTTCCACCACCAGGAAGCGATACTCCACCAGCTTGAGCAAGGCGATGAGCAATCCACCCAGCAGACCGTAAATGAGAATGTGTTTTTTCACGAAACCAGTGCTTGGCGGGCGCCTCAGCTATTCATTGCCGCCGTTGATGCCCGCTTTCTTCTGCATCGCTTTTAAGCTTTCGGGAATGAACGACGTGATGTGGTGAGTTTCTTCCCGGCCGTCGGCAAACGTCTGGTACAAAGCGAAGTCAGGCAGCGACAGGCAAGTCAACGGCGATTGCAGGTTGTAACCTGTGTCGATGCCGATCGCGCTGTGGGAAATGTAAATGCCATGGCGGCCCAATCGTCCGCGCAACGGCAACAGCGGCGTCGGAGTATGGCCAAAGATGCAGGGCTTGCCACGATAGTTTTTATAAAAATCGAGATCGCGCATCCATAACAACGCTTGCGAATCGGTGTCTTTGGGATGCTTGCCACGCTGCAACCCGGCATGAACGTAGATGGCGTAATCGTCTTCATGGAAATAGGGCAGCGCATGGAAAAAATCCAGATGCTCTGCCGGCACGCTGCTCTCGACCGTGCGCCGCGCGTCATCCAGATCCTGTTCCGTCGTTATCGCCAGTACCTTGCCTGCATACTGCGCAAAAGTTCGCTCACCACCCGTCACCGGGGTGATCCACAAGTTGGCGCTGCCTTCGATAAAATCGAGCAGCATTTGTTCGTGATTCCCGCGCAGGCAAAAGACGCGTTCGGGATTCGCGCGTTGCAGTTTCAGCGCCAGCTCAACGCAACCGGGAGCGTCCGGCCCGCGATCGATCAGGTCGCCTAGAAACACGAGCGTGTCCGTGGCTTCGTCACGGGGCAACATGTCAAGCAGATTTTGAAGTTGGGCACAACGGCCGTGAACATCGCCAACGACGAAGGTTTTCATGCGGTGTTTGCCTCGTGCTTTTGCAACGACGCTTTGACTCCCTGCATTAGTGCTTGAAAGCGAGGGTCAGCGTGAAGATCGGACCAGTTTGGATCAGACTCGAACCAGCGATAATTTTCGTTGCCAAGCTTGATTGCTTTCTCTAGCCACTCGAGCGCCAGCACCTGGCGCCCCTGCAATAAATAGGCTGAGGCGAGCCAGTAAGAGATGTCGTGATCGGAGGTGGCGGAAATCTTTACTCGCTCAGTTAGTTGTTGATTAGCGAGCTCGTGCTTGCCCTGCGCGCTCAAACAGATTGCCAGCATCGGGCGAATGCCCTCCATTCGCGGATTACGCTCAAGCACTTGTTCGATGATGTGCGTGGCATCGTCGATCTGCCCGCGATAGTAAAGCACGCGGCCACGAAAAGTTTGAATCATCGGGTGGTCGGGCTCGGATTCAGCGCCGCGATCCAACTCAGCCAATGCTTCGTCAAAGCGTCGCTGATACATAAAGATGCGCGCGCGATTGTAACTGGTCACCACCACCTCGGCAGGGTTGAGCCTGACCATGCGATCAAAACTACGCAAGGCGCGTTCATAGTCACTATCCAGACGCGCGACCACGCCGCGGGCAAAGTGTACGCCGACGTCGTTGGGATATTCATCGCGCAAAAGTTCAACTTCCGTTCGCGCCTTCGGCTTTTCGCCGCGGCTAAGATAGATAAAGATCATCTGCATACGCGCTTCAAGTAATTTGGGATCGAGGGCCAGCGCCTTATTGAAAGCGGCTTGTGCTTTGTCATGATCATTTGCTTCGCCCAGGCCTTTAAGTACTCGGTTGACATAGCAACTTCCTAAAGCCGAGTGGGCCAGCGCAAAATTTGGATCCAGCTCAATAGCCCGTTCGAAATGATTGAGGGCCGAATCCAGGTCGGCGCGGCTGATGGTGTGATAGATGAACTGGCCCATGCAGTGGCGGCCACGCAGATATTCTTCCGAAGCGGCCGCATCGGTGGTCGAGCCTTTCGCCAGATCTACTCTCTCGTCCGGACTCAGCTCGATTCGTAACCCGTCGACTATGTGCTGCACGATTGTGTCCTGTACGGCAATGATGTCGCTGGCATCGGCATCGATGCGATCGCTCCACAGGATTTCGCTGGTCCGCACGTCAAGCAATTGCACAGTCACGCGCAGGTGATCGCCGGCGCGCAGAAAGCTCGCGGTGAGAATCGCGTCGACGCTCAACTCGCGCCCAACGTCGCCCGGATCGAATTGCTTGCCTTGATATTTCGCAATCACCGATGACGGCCGCACAACCAACGAACGAACGCGCGCAAGCTCCGTGATTACAGCGTCCGCAAGCGAAAACTCATAGAACGCTGTTTCCGGATCGTTGCCTAAATTCTTGAATGGCATGATCGCGACGCTGGTTCGCTCGCGATCGCCAAAGGTTGTCGGCGTTTCGTGTGCGTCACGCGGTTGCGACACGGTGGCGCGGCGGCCGGATGAGCCGGAAGACGTATCACCACCGGCGACATTCTTCCTGAACCAACGCAACGCGCGGCCCATCGGACTTTCGTTATGTAAGTGACGGGGCGCAACCGGCAAATTGCTTTCATCGATGATCGCGCCGCTAGTGACGGCAACGTCGCGCACGACTGCTCGCAAGTCGTCGCGAAACTGTGAAATCTGTTGATAACGATCGCGCGGACTTTTCTTCAGGGCTCGATCCAGAATTTGCTGCAAGCGCGGCGGCACCGGATCGGGCCGGGCTGCGCTCAGCGGAATGGGTTCGTCATGGACCACTGCGTGACGAACATCGACCGCGGTCTTGCCGCGAAACGGCCAGGTGCCAGTCAACATTTCGTAAAGCAGTACGCCCATCGAAAAGATGTCGGCGCGCGAATCGACACGACCGCCCGTCGCCTGTTCCGGCGCTGCATAAGTCGCCGTACCATAAGGCACGCCAACTTCAGTCAACTCTGTGTGATGTATTCCGGAGGTGCGTGCCGCTTCGTCGTCGAGTAACTTGGCCAGTCCAAAATCCAAAACCTTTACCTGGCCCTTGCTCGTTACCATGACGTTGCCGGCTTTGACGTCGCGATGAATGATGCCCTGCGCGTGCGCCGCGGCCAGCGCCTCGGCAGTTTGAATGGCGATTGAAAGCGCGCTCTCGAGTTTCAAAGGCTTGCCGTTAACTAACTGCCGCACATTGCGGCCTTCGACGTATTGCATGGCAATGAAATGAACGCCGCCGATTTCATTGAGATCAAAAATGGTGCAAATGTTTGGATGGTCCAGTGCGGACGCCAGGCGCGCCTCGCGCTCGAATCGTTTCAGGTTTGCTACTTTGGCAGTGAGTTCCTGCGGCAAGACCTTGATCACTACGGTGCGGCCCAGTTTGGAGTCGATCGCTTTATAGACCGTCCCCTGCCCGCCCGCGCCGATCTTTTCAAGAATCTTGTAGTTCCCTAGAGTTGTGCCGACCATGCTTTTTTTGAGTTTCCTATTTAACTCCAAGGCGCAACGCACCGCAACCTTGGACTCTCTGCTAAAGCCTGATGATGGAGTTTGAAGGGGTGTCTTATGAAAACGGTGCGGTCAGTGCGCACATGGTTGGAAGTCTAAACGCGTGACTCGTTTTCCCGAACGATCGTTGGCAGAATTCGTCGTGGCAGGCTATGCTGCCGGCCAACGGTGTCCACGAGTTCTTAATGAGACCGGATTGTTTGTCGTCCGTGCCTAAGGCAGATGGCAGCAGAATTTCTAATGCAACTGCTTTTTCACCGAAGGCTAGTGCAACCAGCTAAATGGCGGTATACTCCCCCACTCAATGAGTCAGAACCAGCAATGCTGATCGGCACCGGTGAAAGCGAGGAATTCATCACCACTCGAATCGTTCTCACCGTCCGATAACAGACAACATTTTCCTTACCTATAATGTCTAGTTCCGAGAACAACAACGGCCTCAGTTGCCCGCACTGCGATGAGCCTCTCAGGGGAAATGTTGGATTTTGCGATCAATGCGGAACCCCTGTGGCCGACCTAACCACAACTCAACAAATGAGCGAAGACTCCGAGAGTCCTGCGCCGGTTGAAACTGATTCTTTTATCGACCGCACAATCGAATCGAAATATGTAATCCTTGAGCTTTTAGGAAAGGGAGCGATAGGGCGCGTCTATAGGGCGAGACGAGTACAAATTGGCGATGAAGTAGCGATCAAATTTCTTCATAAGCAATATGTAGCAGACCAGGAAGCTCGGCAGCGTTTTCGCCGAGAGGCTAAGGCTGTTGGCCAAATACATCATCCTAATATCGTTGTGATCCATGAAGTCGGTGAGACGAATGATAAAAACAGATCAGCATACATCGTAATGGAACTGGTTGAAGGCAGGTCGTTGAAGTCGTTGCTTGAAGCGACTGGCAAATTCCCGGTAAATCGGGCGGTAGCTCTAATGTTCGAGATCTGTAAGGGAGTGGGTGCTGCGCATCGAAATGGTGTCGTTCACCGCGATCTTAAACCTGATAATGTAATTGTTTGCCCTGAGGAAGATGAGGTTGAAACTGTAAAGGTACTCGATTTCGGGCTCGCTAAACTGCGCGAAGCAGCAAATGATCCGAAGATTAGCCGGGCCGACACCATCTTGGGCACTCCCCTGTATATGTCGCCCGAACAGTGGCAAGGCTCGAATGTGGATGCAAGGTCCGACGTTTATAGCCTGTCTGCCATGTTCTATGAAATGATCACCGGCGCTCCGCCCTTTTCAGGCAACACACCCACAGCAATAAGGGCAAAGCTTGAAAACGAATCTCCTCCGGCGTTTGCTAGTAAGCTGCAAGTGCCACCAGAACTGGCAAAGGTAATAATCCGCGGACTCGCAAAGGATCCTGACTTACGTCCCGAGAATGCGACCCAGTTGGCCAAAGAAGTGAGGGACGCACTGAGCCGCTCACCTCAACCCGCGGCGCCGGAACCAAAACCATCGCCGCCTGGTGCTCTGCGACATGATGCGCCGAGGCCCACATTACCTGGCCGGTTCGATTTTGGAATTGTCACCGTCAATTTCGACGAACGAAACCCGGTACGAGAAATATTGGATCTGAAACAACCTCACGCCGTTCAAAGCGCACATGGTTATCTTTACGAGTGGGGAACGGTAGGGACCCAGAAGGGACAGGTCGCTTATGTCGTTCATGGAGCTACCGGTCCCAATCAAAGAGATGCCAGCGAACTCGTTTTGGAGATGACGCAGGCTTTTGATCCGGACTTCATCCTCGTTTTGGGTGCTGCGGTGGGACTACAAGCGCAAGGATCCAAGTTGGGCCAGGTTGTTTATAGCCGTTGCGTGCGGTCGTCCGCGAGCCACTGGTATGTACCACACCCGGTTGATCAATTCGAGGAAGCTTGTAATCTGCCACCCGACGAAACCTTATTACGCCTGGCTGATAACCGGGTAGGCGACAGATACAAATGGCGTGCGATTCTTGGAAAAAAGAAAATAAGGCCACCCGAAGGTAGCTCGATCAGCGGCGTCACATCAGTAAAGACTGAAATCTTTTCGGGCCCGGACGGATATGACGACTTCGACGCTCCATTATTCAAGGTCATTCAAGACCGTTACCCTCGAGTGACCGCGGTGGAGCTGGAAGGGTCCGCGACTGTTTCGTATGCCTTGCTGCAGTGTCTTCAGCGCGGGAGAAGTATCGGATACCTCACGATCAAAGGTATAGCAGACTTCGTAGATGACGGCGTCAATACAGCGGACCGCAGAAAGAGGCGCGCAACCTGGACGCGTTATGCCAGTGCCGCCTCCGCTGCTTTCGCTCACGCCCTAATCAGACGTTGGACTCCAGGCGAGCGACGCCATACAAATATCCCCGCCAGGTACCTGCAGTATTTGGACAATGAAGTGCTACGGAACAACGGAGCGCTGGTGATTCATCATCTATTTCCCGAAAATTACTCTTTCCTGTGCAAAATGGTTTCAATGGACGCGCACCGAATCTTTGCCGTATGCGCGTTTGAGCCCAACTACTTTTTGGCTAAGCTGACTGCTGCATATGGCGGGATGCCTCCGAACTTTGAAGACAAGCACTTCTTAGCAATCGCTAACAACGTGTTCCCTCACTTTGCAGCTTTTCGCGATTTAGCTGATCGCAAGACTGATAACGGGGTTGAAGTAACGCGAATCGTGTTAGCCCCAGAAACATATGAAAAATGGAAAGATCAGAATCAAGCAGCGCTAGAGCTTTTTGCCATACTAAATGGAAACGTTGAATGTTACGTCGCCGAAGTGCCTCGACTAAAGAGTGATCACATTTACCACACAACCGATCATGTGATTTTTAATTCCAACCTTTTGCTCGATTATTATCATGACTCTCAGATTCTGATCATGGGTTATGAGGAAAGTGGCTCAATGCATGATGAATTTATTCGTTTTGAAACGCATTTTGATAGATTTAAGCATGCTGGCGGTATTTATAAGCCGCTACCTCGGCAGTAGACATGCTCTAGCGTGTTAGTTGAACACCGATAACATGAGGCGTACTATACTCGGCGGTTGTTCTCCCTCGTTGTGACCTGGGCACGGCTGGGAAGAAGCTTGTTGACGAGTGCTCCTCCTGATTTCCCTCACGGCTTTAGGGAGATCCTATTGATTGCATCTTTGCGATAAAAGAGGAGAAAAGAAATGTTTTCCAGTCAATATCACGCAGTTAGGGATGACATTCTCTCGGCTATCAATATTTTATCAACTCCCGATGCATTAGAAGCAGTGGACCTCGCCTCGTCGCATGATCCCGCTCTCGCGCGGGTATTGTGGTCGGCGGACGTCGGCAAGAACGGCTTTTTGGACGACCTCATTCTGAACACATCCCAAAAAATAAAACAAGATATCTATGGGGGCTCGGTTTATGCAGTAGTACCGGTTTACTCCACCAGCGTCTGTATGGAGGAGTGCGGCTATTGCAATTACCGGGCGGGCAACAAGGGCCTTGAGGTTGAACGTATCCGACTGTCGGACGACGATCTGGTTTCCGAAGCGCGTTTTTTGATCGAACAAAAGGGACTGCGCACTCTCGAATTAGTTTACGCTACTGATCCTCTCGTCAGGGCTGACGCCATGTGTCGTCAGGTTGAATTGCTTCAACGAGTCCTTAAGGAGTATGGAGGTGGAACGGTTGGAATCAACACCGAGGCTTTGGAGATAGAAGAGTACAAGAGCTTAGTGGACGCGGGTCTGTCATTCGCCGTCCTCTGGCAGGAAACTTATGATCGACAGCGCTACAGCGAAGTCCATCTAGGTAACACAAAGAAAGCCAATTTTGAATACAGGGTCGATGCGTACGAGCGCATGATTGAAGCCGGCATTAGAAATATCGGAATGGGAGTGCTCTCGGGACTTGCCGATTGGAGGTTGGACTGGGCAATGCTGATGCAGCATGAAAGTTACTTGCGTCGAACTTTCGGTATCAGCGCGGCTATCCTGGGAATACCTCGCTTGAAGGTTGCCGTTGGCGCATTGCTGAAAGATACTCCATTCATTCCCAGTCGCCAGGAATTCTTAGTTGCAGTCGCCCTGCATAATATTTTCTCACCGAAGACGATGGCTTTCGTAAGTACTAGGGAGGACTGGAAAACCTGCATACAATTATCACATGGCGGGGGCTGTTTGTTTACATTCAACTGTTCGACAATTCCTGGCGGCTACTCCCTTGGCCATAAGGGCTATCAGTTTCCGACCTATTCCTATGATGCGGTGGCTTACGTTGAGCGACTAAAGGAGCAGAACCTTAACGCAGTTTTTGATTGGACTCTCGATGAGCCTATCTCTTTGGGCGGGCGCTACCTCTCCATGTCAGCTTCGTAACTTCAGCCTCACCAATAAACTTGCGGTGGCGGATTTCACTGCTAACCATTCTTAGTCTCCAGGCAAATGATCGCCCTGCGAGCTTACGAACGGCGGTTTAAGGCACTGCAAGTTATTCGGCAATCCCCATCTGCCAGAGCATGAATGAGTAATCAAAAGCAATTTCCCGTAGGTAATCATAGCGCCCCGACGAACCGCCATGGCCCGCGCCAATACTTGCTTTCAACAGCAGCGGTTTGTTGGCGGTCCGCATCGCCCGAATCTTGGCGATTAGTTTTGCGCCCTCCCAATCCGGAACCTAGCTGTCGTTTAGTGAAGCTTTGACGAGCATCGCAAACAACAAAACAGCGCGCACTGATGCTGCTCAATACTTCGCAACACTTGGATCCACTTCATCGGACCAGGCGGTAATCCCGCCCTTGAGATTTACCAACTTTCCCTGAAAGCCTGCTTGCTGCAAAGCTGCGATAGCCTTGGCACTGCGCACGCCGGCCTTGCAATGCATAACTGTTTCCCGTGAGGGATCGATCTCGTTCATGCGATTGACTACCTGCGCCAGCGGTATCAACTTTGTATTCGGAATGCGGGCAATTTCATATTCGCCCGGCTCGCGCACGTCAATGATCTGAAAATCGTCACCACGATCCAGACGTTGCTTGAGTTCGGTTGCAGTGATCTCTTCCAATCGCGGCGGCGCAACCTGCTGCGACGGAGACAGTCCGCAGAATTGCTCGTAGTCGATCAGTTCTTTAATGGTCGGATGCTCACCGCACACCGGGCAATTAGGATCTTTGCGCAACTTAAACTCGCGAAACTTCATGTGCCAGGCGTCGAACAGCAACAGTCGATTAACGAGAGTGTCTTCGGCGCCGAGAATGATCTTGATTGTTTCGTTTGCCTGAATCGAGCCGACGATTCCCGGCAGCACACCGAGCACGCCGCCTTCCGCACATGAAGGAACCAGACCAGGCGGCGGCGGTTCAGGATAAAGACAGCGATAGCACGCGCCACGCTCGGCCCAAAAAACACTTGCCTGGCCTTCGAAGCGGAAGATCGATCCGTAGACGTTTGGTTTGCCGGTCAACACGCAGGCATCGTTAACGAGATAACGCGTGGGAAAGTTGTCGGTGCCATCAACGATGATGTCGTAGTTTTTGAAGAGAGCGAGCGCGTTGTCGCTGGTCAGTCTGGTGTCATGCGTTTCAATTTCAACGTGCGGATTGATGTCCGCGAGACGTTCGCGCGCCGAATCAACTTTTCGCCGGCCAACATCCTTCGTGCCATGGACGATCTGGCGTTGCAGATTGGAAGAGTCAACCACATCGAAATCAACCAGGCCCAGACGCCCCACACCCGCCGCGGCCAGGTACATTCCCAGTGGCGCGCCTAATCCGCCAGTGCCGATCGCCAGCACGCTCGCGGCTTTCAAGCGTCGCTGCCCTTCGAGCCCAACCTCGGGCATGATCAGGTGACGGCTGTAACGCGCAATCTCTTCATTCGAAAGCGCCGGCAACTCTTTTTCTACATCCGCCTCGACAGTTGAACCACCCGCGATTGAAGGAACGATCATCAAGGTGTCGCCATCTTTCAACGGCGTGTTAGCACCGGCTTGATGACGGATGTC
>DNND01000149.1:29348-30087 GCA_003488005.1 Blastocatellia bacterium
ACACCGGCTTGATGACGGATGTCTTCATCGTTGAGGTAGACGTTCACAAAACTGCGCAGCTTGTTTTTGTCGTCATAAAGATGGCGCCGGAGCTCGGCGTATTGCGAACTCAACTGATCGAGCGCTTCACCGGCAGTTGCTGCCTGCAGCTCAATGCGTGACTTGCCTTCTGCAAAGTTGCGCAAGGCGGTGGGTATGGCAATCGTAACTAACATCTCAGTTTCCTTTCAGAATCTCTTCCTCCGCAAAGCGGGTTCGATCTGTTTGCATCTCCCAGGAACGCAGATCTTCCGCATGTCCCGATTTGATGGCGACGACGATGTAAGAATAGACGGGCCACGCGTGTTCGAGATCATAAGCCGACGGCACCGCCGGATGGTCCGGATGCGAATGATAAAATCCAACTACTTCAAGCCCTTTTGCCGCTGCGTGCCGTTCACCGCGCAACAATTCCTCGGGGCGAATTAAGAACCGGTTGCGCTTGGCCGCTTCCTCGCGGGCATTCGAGATGGGAAAGAGTTCTGCGCAAACTTTCTTGCCCTCGTTTTCGAAATGACCCAACAAAAGGCCGCAACACTCGTACGGGTAATCGCGTTCGCCATGTGCGGCGATCTGGATCCGTTGTTCGCTGGTCAATTGCAGCATCGGATTGGACTAAAGCCTCTCGCCATTTACACCCAATTTCTGCGCAGAAATTCGGGTTGCTGAACAACGAAACCAGCCTGCGGAGCAGGCGACA
>DNND01000048.1:0-19964 GCA_003488005.1 Blastocatellia bacterium
CCGCGGACGGTACTGACCTCACGACACTCAGTCGCCTCAATCAAAGTGCATCAGTACTTTTTTGTTAGCACCGGTCGAGAGTTTGCTCGCTCCTTTCGCACGACGGTTATTGCGACGGTATGCCAGCTTCCGCAGCAAAAGATTGACTTAAGGGTATGTTTTGCAATAGAAGCTGTCTGCTCTTCTAGTCTTCCTGCTTGTGAGTGTGTCCCATGAAACAGATTCCAACCATTCTGGTGCTTGGCTTTGCTTTGTCGTTGTGTAACCTCGGTACGAAATTAAAATCTTCCAATTCGGGCGGCTCCGGCTCAGAAAAGTCTTCTTCGAGTTCGAGCGCCGAGAAAGGAACGCCAACCGACGCGCAGACGCAAGCGCTGGCCGGTGGCCAGGAAGCGAAGTGGGGCCGGCAAGGAATGTCATGGACGGTACCGCCAAAATGGAAAGAAGATAGCAACGACGCCAACCAGCTTGTTTGGAGTTCGCCCGGTGGTAGCGAAGCCGCGCACCTGATTGTCAGCATCTCGCCGATGGATGATAGTTTTCCCACCGACTCAAGCATTCAGGCGTTTTACGATCAGGCGGAGACCCGCAGGAAACACTTTGAGGTCGACGAATTGAAGTGGGTCGAGATTGGCGGTTTGAAGGGCGTGCAGTTTCGCGAATCGAATCCGGAAAAACCCGATGACTTTCGCAGACTGCAATGGCTAGCCTACCGAAAATATGCCGGGCAAGTGCAAATGATAAATCTCATGCTGTCGAGTAACGGCAGCGGTTTCCCCAAGCATCAGGACGAGATGTACGGCGTGCTTTACTCGACGAAGTTAGAGCACTGAGCAGATAGGGTGTTGGGGTTAGGGTGTAGGGCGTAGCAGGACGAAACCTACACCCAACGCCTTCAGGCTGATTCTCCTAAACCCCACACCCTGCACCCTACACCCTCCGCTCTTAGTTCTTCTTGATGTAGTTGCGGTGCACCCAGGCGCCTTTCTGGTCCTCATCCCGAGTTTCAAAGAAAACATTTTTGTCATCTTCGCGCGTCACAACTTTGACTCGCGACGTCACGTCTTTTGCTGCAGACGGTTGCGGCTTTTCTGCCTCGGTCAGAAATGCTTTTGCATGATCGGTTGAGGCTGGCTTGAACGTTTCTTTTTGCAACTGCGCAATCGCCTCGACGGTATTTGCCTTGAGCAGCTTGGGCCAGAGCTTCCTGAACAGCGCGTTCGAAGAATAGACGTCGGCGCTGTTTACGTTTCCATTAATCGCAAACACATAACCAATCACATCGTCATTTCGGTTAACAATGTTCGCCAGGGCTTTGATGTAACTGTCCGCGGTCGCCTGCACTCGAGTATTCTCGACCGAAAGTTGCAAGCTGGATGCTGAGACGATTGAGTTCACGCGCATTCCCACACTCTGGCTCAGCTTGTCCTGCGCCAGCCTAACGTTTTCCCACACGGCGCCTTGCGAGTTTGAACTTTTCGCTGCCAGCTTGATCTCCCTGGTCACTGCCGCATCCGCTGAACTGCTGAAGACACCAGCGCGTTCGTTGCCGCGTCCACTCCAGCGGCCGTGCTCAACACAAAACGCCGCGATTGGCATGCGACCGGATTTCGGCGGCACGATGAAATCTTGCGCCATCATGCGATCCTGCTTCCCGCCTTTAACAATGTCGCCCGACTGAACATAAACGTCTTCCCTCGAGAGATTCTCAATCGCCAACTCGTTAACGCTCTGCGTTTCGTAAACGACGACTTTCTTTTGTTCGAGTGCTTCCTGCAAAGTGAGGAAAGATCTTGTTTTGGTAGTGGTTGTCTTGCCGTGAATAAGAAAAATCGAGAGATTTTTGTGAGTGAATGGACCAGAGAGACGATAGTCATTTGCTTTCGTCTCCGGCTGTTTCTGCACGTTCGAGTTCTTTGTCTGACCAGTGATTAGAATTCCCCCGCAGACGATCAGGAGGATTGCCCCAAGAATTAACGCAAGCTGCTTGTTGTTCATTGTCTTGTCTCCATTCAAAGGCTTTGGCGTTCGAGCAGAATCCGCGAGTCTTGCCGTTAGTTACCATCACGCTTTTCGCGATGGCGTATGCGCGCACACGGATCCAATTCCCAGCTAAAGCCGGAAAGATAAATCTTTCGGGAAGACGATTGCGGGGAGTGCCCCCTTGATTGTTCCCTCGAATTTCGAGGAGACGTTAGTCAGTAGAAAAAACCTAACTGGTTGGTAGAACGAGGCTGCGCAGGTTTCTTGCGTCAAGAAAGAGACAGGGCGACGAACGTTGCATGCCTTTGAGTGGTCTGGAACGTGTGATGACAACTTGGACGTTTAATAGCGCCCCATTTCAAGCCCTTCGAAACAAGCACACAACGCGCTTCTTGCATACAGCTCGGGGCACTCAAAAAGTCAGTGAGGTCCATAGTACTGCGGATGCTAGTTATTTCAGTTGGCGGGATTGTCGCTAATGGCCCTCACTAATGAGTTCTTCAAAAGTCGCCATTCGCGTCATAACATCCCGACCATAGTTCTTGCCTGTTGTCAGTTTATCGCTGTCGCCATGTTCCGCCCCGATAATCGCTCGACTGATTCCACAATTGTAACCACTGGCAGCGATCTTTAATTGCTGTTCAGGACTGAGACTCGGGAATCTTTGTTTTGCTTTTGCGATATTGGTTTGCAGAATTTGCGCCCCAAAATCAATAAGGGGATCCGGATTCGTCTTCCAACTTCCGCTATCCCGAGCCTCTCTTGCGATTGGATGCTGGATGTCGATCTGTATGATGCCGACCCCGTGAAACTCGCCCTTTTGGAAGTCTCCAAGTTCATTGATGCAGTTCGTCTCGCGGCTTGCGATGGCAAAGAAAAAAGGAGTGGTGAAACCGTGCGCAAGGGCGTGTTGCTCCAGTCTGGGCGCGAAGCCCGTGTGACGTAAGCTGTGCAACTGATTCAATATTTGAATTTTCGTTATCATCGTTTATCTCCTTCGTTGCTGAAACTTCTTGCACCGACTCTTCGCGGACCTGTATCCCACGAAATATGTTCATTCAACACCCAAACAACTAGTGTCGTCCAGTTACGCCTTCATCCTTGTATGACGTCAAGCGGTGAAATATTTCCAACGGATATTCGGCGGCAGCTAAGGTCGCCTCGTGGCGGGTTCTCTCAAGTAGGAAAGTTGAAGCTTCGAGTCGTGGCGGAAATGTTTTTGCCCCTTTCTACATAACTAATTGAAAGAAGTAGCAGGCCCTGGCATCTTGAAACACGTCCGAGATCGCAGAGCTTTGCTGTCCCCGACAGATTGGGATTCATTGCACACCCCACGCGCGTGAACGCCCCTCACTCTCACATCGCCTGACGCGGGGAGAAGGCGGCGGATCGACCACGGGTCTTTAGCGGATAAGGAATATTGAAGTTCCCTGAGTCGCCGCCGCTTCCCTTCAGCCATAGTAATCAACACATGAAGGGAGGGGTAGACTATGGCCCAGCCAGCACCTCTCGTTGGTTTCAGTCCGGATGGGTTCGCGCGTGAAATGGTTTCCTTAGATCTCTCATTAATGTATAAGCGTGTAGTCATAGCGTAGCTGACATCCGGATTTCACACTCTGACCTCGCATTAGTGTTAGCAATGAACGTAACTCTGGAAGCAATCAAATTCAATCACGTTCCCGACTCGGCGACCGTCGATGCCTTCAATATTCGGAGGAACGAGACTGAGCCGGTGCACGTGCCGGAATGGCGAAAAGGTATCAGCGTAAAGCCGGAGGACTCGCCCGCGGCATATGCAATTAGCGAGACGCGAGGAAACACCCTCACCATCAAGGCGAAGTTCAAGGCGACCGGCCCTGGCAGTCCTAAGGTGCAAGTGCGCGCCGTCGAAGCACGCGAACAGCATCGTCAATCTTTGGGATGTGGGCCAATTGGGTTTGTTCTGCGCGCATTCTCTACAGCTCAGACGGCTCCGGTTGGAAACGTCTTAGGCGTAGTTAGGCAGGAAAAGATCACCTTTAACGCCGCAGGCGAGACTGACTTCGTGACGTTCAAATTAAGCGGTGTTCGGCTTTGGAGCGTGGGCGTGAGCGCAAGCACCACGAACTGGCGCTGGCAATTTCGCGCGAAGCGAAGCGACAGATGGACCGACTTCGCGGTCACCAGTCACAGGATTTATACGGTTCTGGAAGTGCCCAAAGAGCCATGGGAACAGATGCCAGCCGATGAAACTCAACTCCCATGGGCAGATGCCCTGGAATACGCATGCGACTGGGGGACAGGGGCCCACGATCTCGACGAAGCGGCAACGCTCGTGACCCACAGTGTCAATGACCTGGGGCTAAGCTTGGTGAGTTATTCGGGCTCATCAATTTACGCTTGTCCCAATTTCGACTGTGGGAAGTTTCTGGACTTGCTTCAAAATGGGACCGGTCTGGGACGGGCACTGAACTGCTCAGATTGTGCAACAATTGTTTCGAGCTTTGCCAACCTGCTCGGCTGCGACCTGTCCCAGTCACTCATCGGCACCGTGTTTAAGACCAATCCGATCAAAAAAATCGGTAGCCAGTTACGGGCAACCACTACTTTTGTCGGGCATGAAGTTGCCTGGAAGGGAGATGCAACACCAGACGACCAAGTCTTCGATGCTTGCGTTCAGGTTGACGGCGATCCCGACCCGTTTAAAGACCCATTCCATCCTCTACTAGCAACAAATCTACGTTTTGGAAAGGCCAGTGAACAGGGTTATCGGTTTCGCCTCTCGCCTCCACCGCCAGAAAACGGACCTGACCCTTGTACTCCAATGGCAAACTCGAAACAGCGTAGACCTATCGGCAAAAGCATTCCAGGAACTTGTGACGGCTTCGATGCCATACTTCTGGATTTCGCTCGTCAACATTACAAATTTGAGACTTGGAGCGATTCCGATCCCGTGTGGCAGAGTCTGTCGATACCAAATCCTTCAGCTGAGAAAAAACTCTTTTCTGGATGGGAACTGGTTAGCCCTCCGCAACATCCGAAGATAATCAACGTACTTGAGGTGACCCAGGCGGTTTGGCGATCCCTGGAAAAGGATACCGAAGCACTGATTCGCTTGGATTTGTTTCGTTGCCAGACGTGGAGCGAAGCGCGATTGTTCGCACTACAAAGGCTAGCGCGGTTTCAGGAACTGAACGTCCAACGCTTGGTGACACCAGCGCTGGGTGACATAGCTTTTGTTGAATCGGGCGAAGTCTCTGTCCTATTTGTGCGTTCAGAGCACGTGATCATGATGCGCAGCGTTGGAAGAGTTCGATTTCCCGTTACTGAAATTGCTTTTATGATTGACAATCATTTTCTCCAATCAGCGACAACCCAGAATTTAAGCGCGAAAGACCAGAAACGTTAACTTCTTTTTTAGCACATCTAATTAAGATGTGAAGGATCTGAGCAATGCTCTTTGGAAGATCGCCAAAGCGCGATCACAACCAATATGCCGTGCCCCAATTCGCAATGAATGGAATGTGTCTGCCTGATGGCATGCTTAAACCAATGGGAGCCTCAGGTGGCTTGGCTTTTGACTGACAAATAACGAGAAAGTGGAGATAGGAAAAATGAGTAGTCCATATGATCCCTTGAAGGCGAGGTGGAAATCGGAGTTATTCTTCGAGGCCTCTTCACAGTTCGTAGCCGATCCCGACGGTGAATTCGATCTACGAACCATGACTGATAGCGGACAAGCGGGAACCTGTACTCATGGAGGCCAAAACATTATTGGCCGAGCTTTTGTGGCTAATAGCCCGCCACTGACGCACTCGATCAAGTTCAATATGCCTAACGGTACAAAGTTTCGAGGATTTGCAATCAAAGATCCGGAGTCGTTGGAGATCCGTAAGATTGTGGGGGCGGTGAAGTTTCCCACTGCTTTCAGATTCAAGACCAAAACCGCGGCGGCTGATCAAGCTGAGGCTACCTGGGTGGCAACTAAACAACCTTAAGAAATAGTCTCGGTGTAGATAGCGTGCAGCCTTGCTGGTTGCGCAACCAAGTATACGTGCATTCGTTTTTCCAAGTTGACTTCGAACTTGGCCACGCGAAGACGGGACGAGGCCGGCTGCGTGTGGTTATCTTTCATCTGCTTGTAGGGACCCTATTTTGTAGTCATCTTTATTACGCCGGAATCCTCGCGCGTCATCAGAATTTTCCATTTTGACGATGACGTCGAACCGTTAGCGCGAATTAATTGGACGCGCGCAACGTACAACTTCGGACTCGCGACTGGCAATGCTAAGATGCAGGCACCAGCAACTTCTGCTGGCACATTTTCCTCTTAGTCCCTGTTCTACGAAAGCATGGCTCACCCTCCGCAACGCTTTTTCGAAAGTCATTTAGCGCTTCGTCTGAGTCGTGCTTTCCAATTGCTAAGTGTCCTCACTCTACTTTTCCCTTTCCCCGTTAATATCCGAGGAGCTTTTCTTGCCAACAATAACCTGGGCCAGAGCCACCGAAACAGAGTCTCTTCGTTAGTGCGTCAGATCGCAGAACCAATCCCTCTCCTACAACAAAACACTGAAACGCTCAAGCTTGGCGAATCTTTAGACCGGGAAATGAAAGGCGGTGAAATCCATTCGTTCAAGCTCTTGCTTGCAGCGGACGGCTTCCTGCACATCGCCGTCGAACAGCAAGGCATCAATGTAGCGCTGGCTCTGTTTGATCCGGAAGGTAAGCTCGTCGGAGAGATGGACAGCCCGAATAATACGCTGGGACTAGAACATCTTTCGTTAGTGGCTGAAACTACTGGTGAGTACAGATTGGAAATACGCTCGACTGAGAAATGGGCAAACGCGGGACGTTATGTAGTGAATGTGACGGAGTTGCGTCCAGCGACCCCTTTGGATCTCAAACGCGTCGCTGCTGAACGGAGCTTCATGGAGGCCGAACACTATAGCGACCCAAAGGATGAGGATCTTCAGAAGCAGAAGCTGTCACTCGCCCAATCCAGACAACAAGCGATCGAGAGATATAAGAAAGCTCTCGCGGACTGGCACGTTCTGGACGATGCGCATGGCGAAACCATGACCTACTACCGGATTGGCGCAAACTACAGATTACTCGGCGATTTTGATAACGCAGTCGAGAGCTTTGATAACGGACTAAAGGCTTTCAGGAATCGCGGCTCGGAACAGGATTGGCGTCTCGCGGCCGGCATATTGAACGATGAGGGCGTAGTTTACATCCGAAGCGACGTACAGAAAGCGCTTGAGTTGTTCGCGCAGGCAAAGCTGCTTTTCGAAGCACATAATGACAATCGCGGTCTGGCCAGTTCTCATAACAATGTGGGCGTTGCTCTGGCGAGCAGCGGCAATATGCACGACGCGCTGGATAATTATCTAAAATCATTACCGATTAGAAAAGCTGAGCACCAACAAAGCAGCGAGATTAATCTGCTTAATAACATAGGCGGCATATATGACTCCTTAGGCGACCCGCACCTGGCACTGGAGTATTACGCCCAAGCCCTGAAACTCTGGCAAGAATCAAAAAACCGGGACAAAATACCTGTTGGACTCAACAACGTTGCTAAGGTTCAAGACGAGTTAGGCGAGTGGCAGGAAGCTAAGAAGAAGTATGAAGAAGCACTCTCTCTTTATGGCGGCGATAAAGCTGGAGAAGCTGCTACGTTGGTTAACTTAGGATCGCTCTATGAGACCTTAGGCGACCCTGAAATGGCATTGCAAAACTACAATGACGCTTTGGATCTTCTTCGCGCCACCGTCAAGGACAAGAGACTCACAGCCAACGTACTCACTCGGATGGGCCAGGTTGATATTTCCCTTGGCAAGCTGGATGATGCGCTAAAGGACTATAACGAGGCGCTCAACGAGCAGGCCCAACTACATCCCCCGGAATCAGGTCAAAGAGTCTCAACATTGATGGGAATCGCAGCGGTGACTGCGCTGCGGGGCAATACGCGGCAGGCGCTCGAGTTCTACCTGGAGGCTTTGAAACTCAGACGAGAGGTTGGAGATCGGAGGGGTGAGGCCGTTACCCTCGACAAGCTGGGTGAGACCTATACGAGCCTCGGTGAGCCGCAAAAAGCATTAGAGAGTTTTGAGGAAGCCGTCCCAATTTGGCGCGCAGTTGAAGATAGTCTTGGATTGGCTTCATCGCTCCAGGGCATCGCTCAAGTTGAGCTTGCTCGCGGCCGGCTTGTCGAAGCTCTTAAGTCAAGCGACGAAGCGGTGGGGATAGTTGAGAGATCGAGAGTCAAAGTCTCTAGTCAGCAGCTCAGAACTTCGTACTTTGCCACAAAACAAAACTACTATGAACTAAGAATAGACATCAACATGAGGCTCTCTCTGCAGAATCAATCGTCGCGGCATCTGGCCATCGCGTTGCAAGCGAGCGAGAGTTCGCGTGCGCGCAGTTTCATCGACACGCTCGCAGAAACGCGCGACAACATTACTGAGGGAGCTAGCGAAGACCTCCTTCGCCTGCAACGAAGGCTCCAGGCTAAGTCCATAGCACAGACAAGTTTGTTGAGCAGCAAACACAACGATCACGAGGCTGCGGCGATTGCCGGAGAACTGGTCAATCTCATAAGGCAATATGACGAAGCAAAGAACCGAATTCGAACCGGCAATCTAAAATATGCGAACTTAACTGAGCCGCAACCTTTGACTCTTTCTGAGATTCAGAATGCAGTCGATGAGAATACCGTTTTAGTGGAGTACGCATTAGGCGACAAGCGCAGTTACGTTTGGGTAGTTTCGCCAAACTCGATTGACGGTGTCGAATTACCGGCAAGAGATCAGATTGAAGCGATAGCACGTCGCGTTACAGCAGCCCTGACCGCGCGAAATCGTGAAGAGAAGAACGAGAGCTTTCCGCAAAGACACTTGCGCATAGATCAAGCTGAGAAGGAGTACGCCGAGACTTCGGCCGCGCTGAGTAAGATGATACTCGGTCCCCTCGGATCGCTGTTGGGCAAAAAACGTCTGGTGGTGGTCGCGGATGGCGCTTTGCAGCTGGTTCCTTTTGCTGCCTTGCCGGCGCCGGCGGATTCCGCGATCGCTGAGAACCAAAGCGTTAAGCGAAATTCCTCGAGCGTTGTTGCTGCCAATGCGACCCCACTGATTAGCGAACACGAAATTATTAGTCTTCCTTCTGCCTCGGTGCTCGCACTACAGCGTCGCGAACTCTCCAATCGCAAACCGGCTCCCCTGGCTGTAGCAGTGCTCGCTGATCCGGTGTTTGACTTGCAGGACGAACGCGTCGCCCGTGCGCGAGGCAACGGCAATCAACATCTGAAAGACGTCGCCGCATCTGGACAGGCCGGCACGGCGCTCTCCAAACCTGGCGCGCAAAGCTCGCCCGCGACTTCAGGTACGCCGACCAAACCACCTCTGCTGGCCACGGCGTTACGAGACGTGGGCATGGACCCGGATAGGAGGATGCCTAGATTGGCTCTCTCCCGGGCAGAGGCCATGGCCATCGCAAGGGCCGCGCCGGCTAATCAATCCCTCAGTGCATTGGATTTCAAAGCCAGCCGCGAGACGGCAACAAGTCCGGAACTATCAAAGTATCGCATCATCCACTTTGCCACTCATGGAGTTTTGGACCTCGATCATCCCGAGCTGTCGGGTATCGTGCTTTCGATGGTTGATGAAAAAGGCCGGCCCCAGGACGGTTACCTCCGCCTCCACGAAATCTATAACCTAAATCTGCCTGCTGAGCTGGTCGTGTTAAGCGCTTGTCAGACAGGCATCGGTAAACAAGTCAAAGGCGAAGGCCTGATTGCGTTGACGCGAGGTTTCATGTATGCAGGCGCCGCACGAGTAGTCGCCAGCTTATGGAAGGTTGACGACGCAGCGACATCGGAATTGATGGGTGAATTCTACAAACAAATGTTTACAAATAAACTCAAGCCGGCAGCAGCATTGCGCGCCGCTCAGATCAAGATGTCATCGCACCAAAAGCGGTGGCAGTCCCCGTACTACTGGGCCGGGTTTTTCCTTCAAGGTGAATGGAACTAATCACTCCTTCGAAACTGTCATTTCGTTTATACTCTCGGCCGTCCAAGTCAACTCACTAACACGTGGTGGAATCGCTTGATACCTGCGGACTCACAATCAAAACCAGACAATGGCGCTGAAGCGGACGCTGTGCCAGATCAGAGGCCGCGGCACGTTAGGTGGGTATTAACCACCCAAGCCCTCGACAAACTTCTGGACCACTTTTCCGCCAATCGCGATGAAGCCGGACGCCAGTACGAAATGATGCGGATCAAGTTGGTACGTTACTTCGAATGCCGCAGGTGCGCTGCTGCGGAGGATCTTGCTGACGAAACAATCAATCGCGTCGCCCGACGAATGGATGAGGGCGAAAACATCTTTAACCTTCCCGCCTATTTCTCATCGGTCGCGCGTCTGGTTTTCATGGAGTGGTTGAGGGAACCTGAGCATACTTCGGTGCCTCTGGATGAAATTCCCGAAATGTCATCCGAGCAACAGGTTGAGGACGAGCAAAAAGAGGCCCGCTTCTTCTGCCTTGACCAGTGTCTAGACAAACTGCCGCCAGAAAAAAAGACTTTGATGCTGACCTACTTTCACCAGGAGAAGCGTGCCAGGATTAATCTCCGGAAACAACTGGCCGACGGCTTGGGTATCCCACTGAATGCGTTAAGGATTCGGGTTCATCGCATCCGCATCGTCGTTGAAAACTGTGTCAGGGTTTGTATGGCTGAGCGCGGCTTCAGTCGAAATACAACTGCCTATTAACTCATCCTAAGTAGGGGAAAAGGTTTGTCCGAAACTGCAAAAAGAAACACGGCCGAAATGCGATACCTTTTGGGAAACCTATCCGAGGATGAAAAGATTCGCATGGAAGACGCCTTTTTTGCTGACGACTCAAAGTTTGAGGATCTTGAGCTGGCCGAAGATGAACTCATCGACGCGTATGTCCGAAATGAGCTTTCGCCCGAAGAACAGAAACAATTTAAGGCAAAGCTTCTGGGATCCCAGCGACTCAGGGAGCGTGTGAATTTCGCCGGTGCGCTGGCAGAGAAAGCCGATTCCTTTCAATCGGCTAGACATTCAATTGAGCCTGAGCTTTCCTTTCGTTCCCCCTCGGCTAAATCAGGAACCCGATGGAAGGCAGGCTTCTTCGCGCCACAGCCGGCCTGGCGAACGGCTGTGTTCGCTTGCGCGATCCTCATTCTCGTTGCGGGCGTCGTATTATTTTCAGGCTGGCTGCGCCTCAGGAATGAGTCTCAGCGACTAGCGTCCGAACGCTTAGAGTTGCAGCACCAGAAAGAGGAGCTGGAAAAACTATCAGGCGCGCAACCAACCAGGGAGCAACTTACCGCAGAACTGCAACGAGAACGCGAGCAGCGCGCCGAAGATCTTAAAAGGATAGAAGAGTTGCAACAGGCAAACCCTCTCAAAGAACAACCGACTCGGGGGTCTGCTGTCGCTACAATCGCCACGGTACTTCTGACGCCAGGCTCGTTACGCGGTAGCGTCGGCAGTCAACCACAGTTACTCATTGGACCAGAGACAACCGCTGCACGAGTGCAACTCGCCCTCGACAAAAACGACTACCCTACGTACAGCGCCACGATTAAGACCGCAGACGAAACTGTAGTTTTTCGTAAAAACCATCTTCGGGCCCACGCCACGCGTTCCGGCCCGCAACTACTCCTTTCCCTTCCCTCACGACTTTTGCACGCGAGCGACGATTACATAGTTCATGTTGACGGCGTGATCAGATCCGGCCAACTCGAAAACGTCAACGATTACCAATTCCGAGTTAAGAGCAGTAAATAACTTTCTCGTTTGTCTATGAAATGGCGACGGCCTTGTAGGGACCAGTCATAGATGTTTGAGTTCTGAAGAATCTGCACCAGCTACCGACTGACGCCCGGATGGCGAGACCAAGCGGTCGTCCGACGCTTTCGCTAGCGAGGTAATTAATCTTTGGTCGGTGCGTCAGCGTGCGGAACGAAGCAGTTGCGGCAGCGCGCTTCGTACATGCCTTCGCCTCCGACTGCGACGCGCTCTTCCGATTCAAAAGTTCGCTGGGTGTAATTTGCGGCCTGGCCACACTTCATGCAGATGGCGTGCGTCTTGGTAATGTACTCGGCGATGGCGAGCAATTGCGGCATCGGTTCCCAGGGCTTGCCGGTGTAATCTTGGTCCAGGCCGGCGATGATCACGCGCACGCCGCGGCGGGCCAACTCGTTTGCCACGCTCACCAAGTCGTTGTCAAAAAACTGGCCTTCGTCAATGCCAACTACTTCCGTGTCCGCATCAACCTTTGCCAGCACTTCAGCGGCGCTGCGGCTGTTTGCCGATTCATGGCGCATCTCGGAATGTGAAACGATGTGATCGTTAGAGAAGCGCGAATCGACTTCCGGCTTGAATACCTGCACCTTCTGCCGCGCAATCTTGGCGCGACGTAAGCGGCGAATCAGCTCTTCCGACTTTCCCGAAAACATCGAACCGGCAATCACTTCGATCCAGCCGGTGCTTACTCGCGAGTGGTGTGTCGGTTCGCCGTCATTAACTTGTGCAATCAGTTCGTCCATACTTTCTAATAACCCTCGTTTTGGGAGCCGGCGCTATTCTTCTGAGTATCGCGACAAGAGCCACGAGCTCGTCTAAACGCTTTCCGAATAGAGCTTCTGATTATAGAACGGAGCCAGCGCTGCGATTAACGCTACTTCGAAACTCATCGAGCGCGTAACGAGGTCGCGAGAGAGAATTCCCCAGGCGCCTTGCCGGCTGCGCACGTCTGTAACGCCTGCAACTTCATCGATCACGAGGCCGAGTTCGCGACGTCCTTCAATAACTTTCTTCGCGAGCGACGCGGGCACGCTAATCGACGGCGTCGCCCCGAATGTTCCATTTTTTCCATCAGTTGCATACGCCCACCCGCGCAAAAACGTATGCCAGTCGCCTTCGATCGAGATGGAATGAAAACCGCCTTCGAGCCCGACGTAAACGTCAGCCGATCGGCGCTGCGCCTGGAGCAAATCTCGCACCGCCAGCGCTCGTTCGCGCGCGCCCTGCATTAACTCCCAATCGTTAAGCGGCATCGCCGGCACGTTCGTTTCGACTTTCCGCGCGATGATGCTCGCGTCCGCCCAGGCCGAATCAATTTCCGCTATCCGCGCAAGGCTGGCCCTAACGGCCATGATCTTGGCCGCGCGATCAGAACCTAAGGCGATGGTCTTGGCTTCAGCCGGAGTTTGCGGATTCACAAGTTGTCAGTTGAGACGAAGCACAGCCGGATAAACGCGTCAGAGGCTATAACAGAGCGGCGCTTTCGGTCAAAAGCAGCGCGCAGATGCACCGCTTGACATTGGCTACAGCCGATTGCTGTAATCAAATTCTTCCGCGCGAGCAGTTTAGAATACAAGCTTTAGCTTGCTGCTTATCAACGTAAGACAACCTGAAGGTTGGACTCTAAACTGCTTGAAGTTGTTGTAGTGTCTGGAGGTTTCGCGAGTGTCGCTCGAAGAATTAGTTTACGACTGGAACACGATCGATCCGGCGCTGCTGCCGCCGAAGCGTCACATCGGCTTTGACGACGAGACGCTGCGCGACGGTCTGCAATCCCCTTCCGTTTCCGAACCCCCGGTCGAAAAGAAGATCGAGTTAGTTCATTTGATGAATGCGCTTGGCATCGACACGGTAGATATCGGCTTGCCCGGAGCGGGCGGCACGCACGCCGCCGGCGTCGAATTGATGGCGCGCGAAATTGCAGAAAAGAAACTAAAGATCCGCCCAAATTGCGCGGCCCGCACACATCGCAACGACATCATTCCGATTGTCGAAATTTCACAGCGTGCCGGCATTCCCATCGAAGCCTGCACCTTCATCGGCTCGTCGGCAATACGTTTCTTCGCCGAAGACTGGACGCTCGATAAGCTGCTGAAACTGACTGAGGACGCCGTCACGTTTGCCGTCGGTGAAGGCATTCCCGTGATGTACGTAACGGAAGATACAACGCGCGCGAATCCGGAAACTATCCGCGCTTTGTATACCACCGCCATCCAATGTGGAGCAAAAGCGGTTTGCGTGTGCGACACCGTGGGCCATTCAACTCCCGATGGTGCGCACGCTGTCGTAAAGTTCGTCAAAAGCATCATCGACGAACAAGGCGGCGGCATCCGGCTTGATTGGCACGGACATCAGGATCGCGGGCTGGGTGTTATCAATTCCATAGCCGCAATTCAGGGCGGCGCGGATCAGGTTCACGGTTCGGCGTTGGGAATGGGCGAGCGCGTCGGCAATACGCCAATGGACCAGTTGCTCGTCAATCTAAAACTGATGCGTTGGATTGAAAACGATCTGTCACGGCTGGGTGAATATTGCGCGCTGGCATCGAGCGCTTGCGAATGGACCATCCCACATAACTATCCGGTTTTTGGGCGCGACGCTTTTCGCACCGCCACCGGCGTGCATGCAGCCGCGGTCATCAAGAGCTATCGAAAGGGCGATAAGGAACTTGCTGATCTTGTTTACTCAGGCGTGCCCGCCGGTCAATTTGGACTAGAGCAAGTGGTTGAAATCGGGCCGATGAGCGGCAAATCAAACGTGATCTACTGGCTCGAGAAACGAGGCATTGAGCCGAGCGAAGATCGCGTCACGCGCATTTACGAACATGCAAAACAAGCATCCGCTGTGCTGGCGGAAGAAGAGATTATGGGGCTGGTATAAAACGCGTAAATCGTGAATCGTAAATCGTAAATTCAATTTTAGTGCAACGAGTTGAAGTTGTGGAATCGTTGGATTCTTGAGCGCCAAAGGCGCGGGAATGTAATAGCCAGGGGCAAGCGCGGAGCGCAGCGAAGCGCGACGCCCCTGGAAAGTGAAGCGGATAGAGTCCCAGCTCTGAAAGAGCGGCATAATGTCTCAGGGAGAGAGGTAATTGCGCACTTTCAGCGCTCGCTAATTTTTGTTGTGCTGTCCCAGGGGCGACGTGCTTCGCTGTGCTCAGCACTTGCCCCTGGCTATTCCAGTCCGCGCCGTTGGCGCTGAGGATGTTGCGCTTCAAACTTGAATCCGCCAATCGCAAATGGTGGGCGTTTCTTACGATTAACGATTTGCGATTCACGATAAGCGATGTCGACCATTTTGCCATCAGTGGCTGACCAGGGAATCGAGAGCCTGCTCGATGCGGCCGTTATTCAGCAGGCCTTCTCATATTTCGATTCGCACGCCGAGGCCATCACCGAAGAACAAATCCAAATCAATTCCATTCCGGCGCCGCCGTTCGGCGAATCAGAACGAGCCGAGTATTTACGCCAAAAGTTTTCCGCGTCCGGTCTCGCCAACCCACTACTTGATGACGAAGGAAATTGTGTCGCGCTTCGGCGTGGAACTTCAGACACGCCGCTGTTAGTCATCAGCGCGCATCTCGATACCGTCTTCCCGGCGAACACCGATTTAACGCCACGACGCATGGGCGCGAAATTGTTTGCACCGGGCATAGCCGACGATGCTTGCGGATTAGTGGCCTTGATCGCCGTCGCAAACGCATTGCAAGCATGCGAAATCGTAACGGCCGGATCAATTTTGTTTGTGGGGACGGTCGGCGAAGAAGGCGAAGGAAACCTGCGCGGTGTCAGGCATTTATTTACAACCGGTGAATGGGCTGGACACATTAACGCGTTTATCAGCATTGATGGAGCGGGGTTGGATCGGATCACTAACGGCGCGTTAGGTTCTCGTCGCTATCGTGTAGAGTTTCGCGGGCCTGGCGGACATTCCTGGAGTGATTTTGGTACCGCGAATCCGGTTCATGCTTTGGCTCGTGCCGTTGCCAGGCTGGCGTCATATCCCGCGCCGGCAAATCCTCGCACCACGTTCAATGTCGGCCGCATCGAAGGTGGACACGGCGTCAATGCTATTCCCCGACAGGCTTCCATGGATATTGATTTGCGATCAGCGAACGCCGACGAATTGCTAAAACTCGACGCGTTCTTTCGTCGTTCAGTTCGTGAAGCAGCAGATGAGGAGAATGTTCGGAGAAGCAGCGGAACCGACCCAGTAGCTGTGGTAACTGAAATGATCGGCGAACGGCCAGGCGGTGAAACTCCGGCGGATGATCCGCTCGTCAGGTTGGCTTGGGCGGCAACCGAAGCGGTCGGCGGCAAAGCATCGCTCGATCGAGCATCAACCGATTCAAACTTACCGATCTCTTTAGGCGTTCCCGCGATCACTTTAGGAGGCGGAGGCACATCAGCAAATTCACACACGCCCGATGAATGGTATGACCCCAGAAATCGCGCAGCCGCACTCAAGCGCGCGCTACTGGTGATACTGGGTGTGGTCGGCCTTGAACACTAATAGTAAAAAGTGCTGAGTACTGAGTGCTGAGTAAAAGCTTTTCTACTCGCAACTCTCAACACTCAGCACTCAGCACTCAGCACTCAGCACTCAGTTACTTTTTTTTAGTTGATTGGAATCGTAATCGTGGTCGAGCCGGCCTTGCCCGCTGGGAATCGCTTTTGTCGCGCTATGCGAACTGCGGTGGCATCGCCACCCGACGCTTGCGTCACGCGACCGGATTCATCATAACTTACGGTTACCGTAACCTTTTTCGGTCCGGGTTTGCTCGCCTCTGGCGCTGCATTGACTGGCGCAGCCGGTACCGAAGTCGCTGGTGCCTTGCTCAGCAACGCAGCCGCCTTTTCTTCACGCAGCTTTGCTTTTTCTTTGTCATGTTGACGCTTGGCAGCGAGTGCTGCCTCGTTGTTCTGATCAGTTGACTCGGGCGCTACAGGCGCCGGTTCAGAAACGGCGGAAGCGGTTACCTGTGGCGCTGGCGTAATGTTTACTTCGCTGCTGGCGACCACTGCTTTCGACCGGTTATACCATCCGGCGGGAACGCCGATAACGGCAACGCTGGCTATCAACGCAAAGGCCACTGCACCACCAATTAATGCTTTCCGTTTGCCCAGCACTTCCGGGCTAACGAAAGTTAAAAACGCCGGCACGCGTAAACTCTCCAACTCTGTAAATGGATCCGCCTCGGAGTGGTTGTCTTCCGTCATTGCGTCGGGCGCATCGTCAAGCGAAAAGCCCGAAGCTGGAGCAACGCCCTCGTCCAGGCGCCGTAAACCTTCGAGCACGACCTGCGTCCAAGGTTGATTGATGGTGCGGTCGGTCGCTTCAACTGAACCACTGAACTCAAATTTCGCGTTCGGCAAAGTCAATGCGAAATAAACCGCGTCAATGCCGCGCAAGACGCCAACCCGCGCGTCAACCACCGAACCCTGCTGCAGGTAGAAATGGCCGGGCCCTTGCGGATAAAGCACTTTGAGCAAACCCGTCTTTCGTTGATTGCAGAAAAATTCGATCAATTCAGAAAGCGAAAGATCGCTGAGGTGCCCGGTTAGTGCCATCGGAATTTGCTCCTGTATTAACTGATTGCCCCACGGTCCAAGCGCGAACACAACGTCGCGCGACTTGCCGGAGAGAGAACTATTGGGAGATTGAAAACTTGTAGTTGATAAGGCCGGATACTTTCACTGGTTGTCCGGAAAGTTTTGTCGGGGAGAACCGTGCTCTCAAAGCGGCTTGCACCGCAACGTCGCGAAGGGCCGCAGGCCCGCTGCTAGCCTCGGCGGAAATTACTTTGCCGGTCTCGTCAACAATGACCTGAACAGTAACGATACCAGCCACTCTCATTCGTTTTGCCGCCTCGGGATAAGTCGGCGGCGGCAAGTTAACAGCGGTACCATTAAGTACGCCACCCGAGACCGGTCGCAGCATTGGTTTTGGAGCCGCGGGCGGTGGTTCGGAATCAAGCTTCACGTTCATGGGCTGCGTACCCGCATCCACGTGATTATTTGCGAGTTCAAGCGAGCCGGCATTCTTCAATTTGTCCGAACTCATCGCCACTGGTAAAGGCTGCACGTTCTTTGGTGCGTTCACCGCATTGTTGCTTAACGAATTTTGCGAAGCTGAAACAGTCTTGTTGTCTGCAATCGCTGGAGCGGCACCAGGCGCTGCGGCTGGTTGGGCCATGCGCAGCATATTGGCGTCGAGGTAGTACATGATCGATCGGTAGGTCACTTCGGTTGGCTCAAACGACAGTCTGCCGCCTTCGACTACGGCGACTGACGTTGTCATCTTGTTCCAGTTACCGGCGAAGTCAAATTCGTACTTATAGGTTTCCTTGCTCAACAACGAACCGTCAGCATTCACTAAGGTCATTTCGCTGATGTTCCCCTTGTCGTCGTATTTATAGCTTTCCTTGCCGGTGAGATTCGCGCCCGCGATCGGAAAGTACTGGTTCTCGACCTTGTTGCCACTTAGATCGTAAGAGATAACCTCGAGGACAGCGTGTTTCGCCTCAGTTAGCTTGCCGTTCTCATTTAGTAGTTTCGCAATTTCCGTCCGCACTCTGCGAACTGGTCCAAGGAGTCCGTCTCGCACGCGGTCACTCTCCGGAACTACGGAAGCCGGAAGCGGCTGAGGCACGGTTGCCTTTGCCGTTAAATTTGTCTGCGCGAAAGTACTGGAGGCTACAAGCGCCAAAGTGCCTGCAACGAAAGCCAAAGTTCCGAGCCGTCTTAACATTTGATTCGCTCCTGAATTGACGGGGATAGACTGCTGAAAACGAGTTATGAGGCGGTTGCACTGCGGTTGAATTCCCGGCCGCAGCAGGCGGCACAGGAATAATACGCAGTTTAACGATGTTTGTCTAGGGGTAACATTGGTTGCTCAAAGCGGTTTCGTTAAGGTTTCGAGGGCTTTTCCGCTGAAGAGGAAGACGGATCCGCGATAAGACGCAAAATTTGATCGATAAGCCGCGTACTGGCACCCCGGCCAGTTTGGTCATTGCACATAATGGAAAACGCGAGCTGTTCACCTTTCGCCGTAGTTAAGTAGCCGGACAAAGAGTTGTCGTAGGTAAGCGATCCAGTCTTTGCCCAAACGCGTTCCGACAAATTTTCCAACCGCCCCGCCAGGGTGCCGTCGCGTCCCGCTATCGGAAGCGAGTCTTTGAAAACCCCGGCCGTTCCTGTCCTGGACATTGCTATCAGCAGGCGCGCACTGCTTTCAGGTGTCACTAAATCGAGCCTCGACAACCCGGAACCATCGTGGAGCGCTATATGAGATGAGGGCACTGCGGCGCGTGACAGCCAAACGCGCACGACAGCGAGACCCGTCTCATCATCACCGCGTTCTCTGCCGGCGGGCTCAGGGCTCGCGGTCATCTCTCCGCGCTCGCGGCCAAGCGTCCGCAGGATGAGTTCGGCATTTAGATTGATACTTTCCTTGTTTGTTTTTTTCGCAATCTCGCTCAATGGCTGACTGGTTACAAAAGCGAGCTCGTTAGCTTTCGTAGGATCGAACCTCGTATTCTGAGGCGCGCGCGAATTGCGAAACTGGGCTTCACCGCCAACAGCAATGCCGCGGGCTTTCAGTGCGTCACTAAATAATCGCGCCGCCCAAAGCGCCGGGTTATGAACCGCAAGTCGGGCGCCGAAGCCTTTGCTCGCCGGAGTGAATTCGCCCCACACCTCAAGATTGTTGTCAGAAAGGCCTCGATGTAATCCCACTGTCGGGCGTCCCTCTTTGTCAGTCAGACCCATGCGATTTTGCACGACGACATTCGCTTGCGCGTCGCTGACTTTTACGATCGGACGCCCGGTTCCTTTTTCAGGAGGCAGAATATTCACGTCAACTTCATTGCCGTTGATTGAAAGCGCGCTCGCTTCCGCAGCGAAATACCATTGCAGATCGGTCCACTGCCAACCATCCCCAAGCGGGTCGCCGCGAAAATAACTTTCGTCGCCGATGATGTTGCCATCAACGCGCCGGATTCCCTTTTGATAAAGCTGGTCAGCTAAACCTGCCAGCGATCCCTGGCCGCTGTCGCTGCTGTTGGCTACCAGGTCGGGAGCGCCGCGGCCATACAAAATCAGATCACCATGAATTAGTCCGCCGCTATCGGCTTTTGCACTCGCATAAAACCACGTC
>DNND01000048.1:20255-46859 GCA_003488005.1 Blastocatellia bacterium
GGCTTGAGCACTCGCATAAACCGACGTACGCCAGCGATAGTCAGCGCCCAACAGATCAAGGGCGACGCCGGTTGTGTAGATTTTCATATTCGACGCCGGCGTAAAAAGCTTGTCGGCATCGCGCTGATAGATTACGGCGCCGTCTGCAAGAGAAATCACACTGATGCCCCAGCGAGCATAGGCAAACTCGCTGTGGTCAATCGTATCGCTAATTTGCTTTGCCAATTCGCTTGGCGCAATAACATTGGCTTTCGTTTCCGAAACTGATGACGACTTTTGCGGTTTTTTATTTGAATCTTTCGCGCCGGTCATGATCGGCTGCGCCAGCAGCAATGCCGTAATGGCGACGAGCAGAGCGAAAACACCTTTCGCTACCAATGTCTGGTTTTTTGAAATACGGCTCATTGTTTTCTCTAGTTCGAAAGAAATTGACGGGGGGCTGGAAGGACTAACGCGCAAACAGAGCGCTTGTCCTGCCCGAAGCAAGAACCGATCGCGTCGCAACGTAAACCTCATCAACAGAAATATCGCTGATGATGTTGTTGTAGATGACTCGATGGTGATCGCCCTGAGGCAGATAACTCGTGGGGGCTCGTTTGTCCAACAATAGCACTACCGGCGTTCCAACCGCGGATGCAACGTGCATCGGACCCGTGTCGTTGGAAACAAATGCTGCCAGTCGTGTCGCGGCGGCGGCAAGCTGTGGCAGCGTCAGTTGATCAAGCAGTAATGCTGACGAGGGAAACAGCCGGCGCATTTCTTTTACGAACGGTTGTTCTTCAGGGCCGACGAACACGAGAACTTTGACACCGTCGTTTCTGATCAAGTAGTCGGCCAGCTCGGCAAACTGCTCCAAAGGCCAACGGCGACTGGAATGTCCAGCGCCTGGAAACAAACCAATCAGCGGCACCCCTGCATCCGCTTTTGCTTTCCTTAGTATTTTCTCAATGGCCGCGTCGTCGCCGGGTCGAGTCTTGAGTTTAGGAAAGCGCGCCGCCGTTTTTATTTCCAGCGGAACCAGGACATCGAGATAGCGATCAATCAAATGGCGCTGGCGATGGTCGGTTTCGAGCGGCGGCGCCGGGCGAAAATTTGCGAGGTAGTCCAACGATCTTCCCGGCCGGCGCGCGTACAGGCGCTTAGGCGCACCCGAAAGAAAGCCGAGCAGATTTGTTTCCGAGAGACTGTGAAGATCGATGACGAAATCAAACTTTCGTCGCCTGACATCTTTGACCAGACCGAACACCCGAACGACGGAAAGAGGTTTGAAGCCGTCGCGCAAGCCGACGCGGTCAACCACCAGCGTCTCATTCGCATATCCGGACAGGTCAACAATTTCAGCGCCGGGCTTTCCCACCGCGACGGTGATTCGCGCCGACGGGAATCGTTTTCGGATTGCCTGCAAGGCCGGCAAGCTCAACACAACGTCGCCGAGCTGACCAAAATCAATGACCAAAATGTTGCGCGGATCAAACACTCTTAAACTACTCGACGCTGCTGTTCGATTTGATCCGTAGCTTGATTGAAGGGAATGGTTTCATCATCAGAAGCTTTTGCTTCGTCGTAAGTTCGGATTGCTTCTATCTCCTCCAGCGCCGCCAATAACTCGTGGTAATACTGGACATCGACCAGGACCGCGGTGCGTTTCCCGGTTTCATCTACGACGTATTGTTCTTTGCTAACCATCTCTACCTCCAGTGCAAGTTTATCCTAGCTGTTCGCACTCGCACTAGTAGCGCGTGCTAAGGCTCGCGCAGATCGCGTCCCGTCATCTCCTGGGGTTTTTGCGCTCCCAGCAAACCCAGCATCGTGGGCGCCACATCTTCGAGTGCGCCTTCCTCGCGCAGTTTCACGCCTTTTGATTCTTCGTCAATCAAGTGAAATGGAACGGGATTGGTCGTGTGCGCCGTGTGCGGGCCTCCCGTTTTCGGATCGATCATTAATTCCGCGTTGCCATGATCGGCCGTTATCAAGCTGATGCCACGCTTCGCTTGAATTGCTTTAGTAATTTTTCCCAGGCACGTATCCACATACTGGCACGCCTCAATCGTCTTATCTAGCATACCTGTGTGGCCCACCATATCGGGGTTCGCAAAATTCACAATGAACACATCGGTTTCATCTTCGGCAATCGCGCTCAATAGTTTGTCAGTGACTATGAACGCCGACATTTCCGGCGCCAAATCGTAGGTCGCGATTTTTGGCGATGGCACCAGCAGTCGTCGCTCGTAAGGAAACTCGCGCTCACTGCCGCCGTTGAAAAAGTAAGTAACGTGCGCATATTTTTCCGTCTCAGCCATGCGATAGTTGCGAATGCCCAAACTCGCAAACACGTCGGCGAGGATATTGACGGGTTGGTCCGGAGGAAACGCCACCGGCAAGGGGTACGTCTTGTCGTAAACGGCAAAGCACACGAAATGCACCTGGGGACGATTGCTTACCGGAAACCCGTCAAAGCCGGGTACAGCCAGCGCGCTGGTAATCTGCCGCGCGCGATCGGCACGAAAGTTAAAGAAGATGACTGAGTCGCCGTCTTCAATGGTCGCGACTGGTTCACCGCTGGCGCGAGTTAAAACAATCGGCTCGACAAATTCATCTGTGATGCCGTGCTCGTAGGACTGTCTAATTGCAGCTAAGGGATCCGAAGCGCGCACGCCTTCGCCCTTCACCAGCAAATTAAAAGCGCGTTCGGTGCGTTCCCAACGTTTGTCGCGGTCCATCGCGTAGTAACGCCCGATCAGGGTTGCAATTTCGCCGATGCCGATCTCCTTCAGTTTGTCCTGGAGTGCGGCAACGTACTTTTCAGCAGAGGATGGCGGCGTGTCCCTTCCATCCAAAAAACAGTGAATGAAGACTCGCCGTACTTCGCGTTGTTTCGCCAGACGCAAAAGCGCATAGGCATGCTCTTGTGAAGAATGCACCAAACCATCCGAAAGCAGGCCCATCAGGTGCAGCGCGCGATCGTGTTTGACCGCATTATCAATCGCCGCGTTCAGCGCCAGATTATTATTGAACTGGCCACTTTTGATTTCATAATTGATGCGTTCGACGTCGGTACGCAGAACGCGTCCGGCGCCGAGACACAGATGGCCCACGTTCGAATTTCCCATTACGCCCGGCGGCAGGCCAACGCATTCACCTGACGCTTGAATCAGCGTGTGCGGATAATTTTCAGTCAGCTCGCGATAATGCGGCATCTCGGCAAGCGCAATCGCATTGCCTTCGCGTTCCGCGCGATAACCGAAGCCGTCAAGCACGATCAGCGCGACTGGCCCTCTTTTATTCAACCGTTAGCTCCATCCCAGGTTTCAAGTTTCAGTCTTTGGTTTCCAATAATCCGGGCTCTCGCGCATGTTCGGATCCGGCCGTTCCATCCAGCGTTCAGGCCGGTGAAGCGGAATAAAACCAAATTGCTCGTACAAACCGTGCGCATCTTTTGTCGCCAGCACCCAGCGGCGAAAGCCCTGCAACTCGGGATGCGCCAGTATCACTTCCATCAACCATTTCGCCAAACCACGGCCACGATGTTCTGGAACTACAAATACATCGGCGAGCCAGGCAAAAGTTGCAAAGTCTGTGACCACTCGAGCAAAACCGACCTGCGCAGTTTCCCTGTAGATGCCGAAACAGAATGAGTTATCGATCGAGCGTTGCACAACTTCAATGCTACGACCAACCGCCCAGTAAGTTTGTGTTGAGAGAAAATTATGAATGAAGGCGACGTCGAGCCGCGACCGGTCGGTAGTGATTAGATACTCGCCGCGCTCCCAGGAATCGATCATGTTCTTGGATGGATTGTTATGCAGGAATTTCGCGCCGGAGATAAAAAAGCAAGTCAGTCGCTGGTGGAGTGGTGCCAAGTTGTCGAATCATACCAACCACCTGGCCGCGATGCATCGTTGCGTGGTTAGCAACGTGCTGCATTTGATCTACCAGCCGCATTGAGTTGGGATCGCCGTTCAGAAGAGTGAAGGAGAGCTCGGCGCTCAGTCGGGCTTCATCAAGTTCGCTGACAAATGCAGTACGTCGCTCAGATAGTTCATGCCACCGTCCACCGAGCGTATCGAGGTCCGGGCATGATTCCGTGCTCCAAATGGACCACGCTTCCGAACCGGCGGGTGATCTGCCATGCCATCGTTCCAGCCAGATCCATTCGGCGCCCGCCATATGCACCAGCGTCCCAAGAATTGAAGTGTGACTGATCTGGAAGTCGCGGCGCAGGTCTTCGTTGGCAAGCTTTCTGGCAGCGTCCAGCGCCAGACCATTCGCCCACTCGGTGTAATCAAACAGCTGCTTGACGTCTACTAGATTCATTGTTTGCTTGAGCCTTAAAAGCCGAACGGCCCGGAAAGATTGCCGCGCCGCGCAGGTCTTCTTCAATTCGAAGAAGTTGGTTGTATTTAGCAATGCGGTCAGTCCGCGAAAGCGATCCAGTCTTGATTTGCCCGGCGTTGGTGGCTACCGCGAGATCGGCAATGAAAGGATCTTCTGTCTCGCCTGAGCGATGCGAAATGATTGCGGTGCGGCCATTCGTTTTGGCCAACTCAATGCAATCAAGTGTTTCCGTTAACGTGCCGATCTGGTTCACTTTGATCAGAATTGAGTTGGCAACGCCGAGCTCAATTCCCTTACGCAAGAATTCCGTGTTGGTGACAAAAAGATCGTCGCCGACAAGTTGCACGCGCTGACCGAGTTGATCCGTCAATGCTTTCCAGCCCTCCCAATCGTTTTCGGCCATGCCGTCCTCAATGGAAATTATTGGGTACCTCCGGCTCCAGTCGTCCCAATATGCGACCATCTCAGCGCTCGTTAACTTTCGTTTGTCGCTCTTCTTGAAGACATACGAAGTGCCGTCGTAAAACTCACTGGCGGCAGGATCGAGCGCCAGCAGGCAATCCTTGCCGGCGGAGTAACCCGCCGCGGTAATCGCTTCCAGGATTGTCTCGATCGCTTCTTCGTTTGAACGAAGATTGGGAGCAAAACCGCCTTCGTCGCCGACGCTGGTGGCGTAGCCTTTCTTCTTCAAAACGTTTTTCAGCGTGTGAAAGATTTCGGCGCCAAAGCGCAGGCTTTCGCTAAAACTCTCGGCGCCGACAGGAACAATCATGAATTCCTGGAAGTCGACGTTGTTATCCGCGTGGGCGCCGCCGTTTATGATGTTCATCATCGGCACGGGCAAGGTGCGCGCATTTGGCCCACCAAGATATTTGTAAAGCGGCACTTCAAGATAAGCCGCCGCAGCGCGCGCAGTGGCCAGCGAAACTGCCAGGATCGCGTTCGCGCCCAGCTTGGACTTGGTCGGCGTACCGTCCAAAGCAATCAATGCGTGATCCACTTCGGCCTGGTCCAATGCGTCTAATCCGACAATCTCGGCCGCAATGATTTCATTCACGTTGCGAACCGCGTTAAGTACGCCCTTGCCGAGGTAACGTTTCTTGTCGCCATCGCGAAGTTCAACCGCTTCGTGCTCGCCTGTCGAGGCGCCTGACGGCACCGCGGCGCGCCCAACTTCTCCGCCGGCGAGCGTCACTTCCGCTTCAATTGTTGGATTACCGCGAGAGTCTAATATCTCGCGCGCGTTGATTTCTTCAATCCAGCTCATATCGCTTTTAGCTTTCTGAATAACTATGCACGATAAATCAATCGTTAAATAGCGTCATATATCAACTACGTACCTTCCATAATCTTGGATTTCGCCTGGAATGAAAGCATGCGACAACGACAACGTGTCCGACCTTTACGCGATATAGGATTGAGAACGGAAATCTCGAAAGCAAAACACGTCGCGTGTTTCGATGGACGATTGGGAAGCGTTCGGGATGGCCGACTATGACCGCAATCATGTTATTAACGGCTTCCAAAAACTCCTCGCCAAGTCCTGGCCGTTGCCGTTCGTACCATCGATACGCAGCCTCGATCTCGGTTGCGGCGCTAGGTCGAATTACAATTGGAAGATTCACGCGTGTTCGCGGATTTGCTTCATTACCTGATCCCAGGGTATGCCAAGAGTATTGTCGGCATCCATTTCGTCCAGTCGACGATCAAGCTCGTTCCGTTGGGCGTCAGTTAATGCCAACTCCTCCTGCGTCGGAGCTAAGCTGTCCCAGAGTTCCTGAATAAGGTCAAGACGCTCATCTCGACTGAGTCGGTTGATATCTACGTTAGGCTTGACCATGTTCACCTCGTTCTACTTCAGCAATCGCCGCCAGCAACGTTGCCTCATCCTCGGCGTTCACTTCGAAAGTCTAATAGCCTCGTGAACGAAAACCGTAGCCTTTGCGCCTTCAGGCAAAGGACCAGTGTCTAGTTCGATTGCTTCGTTCTAAATTTGACCTGTTGTTATTAACATTGCAGCTAATTCTACCATTCGGCTTAGTCATCCAACCAATATTACCCAGCGGCGCGCGCGCCTGCGACTGTTGCACCGGCTGAAGATTCCGTTTCGGTTGTCGGCAGTTCGAGGCGCACACTGATCACGCGGCGCCGTTCGACGCGATCGATTTCGAAGACCAGCCCGTTGTATTCAACCTTTTCACCCGGCTTGAGTACGTGCCCCGCTTCGGTCATCAGGAAACCGGCGATGGTTGTGTAAGCTTCCGATTCCGGCAGATTTAACTTCAAGCGGCGATTTAGATCTCGTACTGCCAGCCCACCGGCGAGGATGTATTTACCTTCTCCAGCGGGAGTGATTTGTTCGTTGACTTCTTCGTCATGCTCGTCAGAAATATCGCCAACGATTTCTTCCAACAAATCTTCAAGGGTGATTATGCCTTCCAAGCCACCGTGCTCGTCTACAACGAAACCAAAATGTGCTTTGGCTTTTTGCATTTGCCGGAGTACATCTTCCAGTCGCGCTGTGTCGACCACGTACAAGGGTGGTTGCAGCACGTCCTCGAGGCGGAAGGTTTCCGGTCTCAGCAGGTAAGGCATTGTGTCTTTGCTATGAATAAAGCCGATCACGTCATCGAGTGATTCACGATAAACCGGCAAACGCGAGTAACGATACTGCTCGAAAGCTTTAGTGATCTGTTCCAGCGAACAATCGCTGGAGATTGCAGCCATCTCTGTACGCGGTACCATCGCCTCGCGCACCAGCGTGTCCGAGAATTCGAACACGCGATGAATCAACCGTCTTTCTTCGGCGCGCAGGTAGCCACTCTCGCGCGCCACGTCCACCAGTTGCCGCAATTCTGTTTCGGTGTAAACCGAGGCGTGATCCAAACTTGACCTGAGACCAATCAATCGTCCCAGCTTGCTGCCAACGGCATTGAATAACCAAAGCGGCGCGCTAAAGATCCGCGCGAACAACTGCAGCGGTCCAGCCGTAAACAGGGCCACGGGCTCGGCACGTTCTAAAGCAATCATCTTGGGCATCAATTCGCCCAGCACGATATGCAGGAAACTGATGATCGAGAAGGCAACCACGATTGCCATAACGTGAGTCAAGTAGCCGGCCCGTCCTTCGGACGCGATGGTCGAGGCCAAGGGATGAAGCAAATCGGCAATGGTAGGTTCGCCAATCCAGCCGAGCGCAAGTGACGCGAGCGTGATTCCAAACTGTACGGCGGAAATAAAGGTGGTGGGATTGTTGAGCAGGCGCAAAGCTGCTCTGGCGTTCTTACTGCCCGCTGCCGCGCGTGCTTCGACACGAGCGCGTCGCACCGAGACCAGCGAAAACTCGGAAGCCACAAAAAAGCCGTTCGTCGCAACCAGTAATACGACGCCGATCAGTTTTAGAAACACCATCATAGAAGCGCGGGTGGTAAAACTTTCCGCTGAAAAATACAGGTGAGATTACTGCCAGGTTCGTCCATTGATAAAGGCGGAGCTGATTCGATAAGGAAGTATAACACGGGCGCCGGGACGGGAAGATCAACGCGTGGGTGGTCTTCGCACAAACGACTTGAGAACCCTGATTTTATTGCCCCGGATGCGGTTTTGAACAAGCTGCGCTGTCAGTGACCGGCGGTTGCGGCAGCGGCGCGGGCGCGCGCTGGGCGGCGATCGTGTTTGGCACATGCACGTGTCAACGCTTCTTCCACGCGCGGCTCGATGTTGCATTCGGGCTGGCGGCAAACTGCTGCAAGTTCGGAAATCACCAGATAGCGTGAGCGCTCGAGCATGCGTTGTTCGCGAAATGAAAGTGGCTTTAGATGGTTGAGGTAGGTCAGATGCTTTAACACATCGGCGGCTTCGAAGACGTTGCCCGTCCTCATCTTCTCGGAGAACTCTTTGAAACGATCCTTCCAGTCGTTGGCGGGGAAAGAGAAATCATCCGCCAGGATCTTGAAGAGCATTTCACATTCGCCTGACGAAATGGGAGAGCGCAAACCGACTTCAGCAGCATTCGAAACAGGCACTAGCACGAGGGAATTGTTGGCTGCGAGTCGCAGCGTGTAGAAAGGAAGTGTGCTGGCGCCTATTTGCTTCTGTTCAATCTGCTCAATGGTTCCGATTCCGTGGTTCGGATAAACGACTTTCTGGCCGACTTTGAAGCCCACCGCAACACCTCCATTGATTTAGAAAAATCAGACTGCGCCGCACGCGCGGGTCTGGGGGAAATCCGAGCGACGCAGTAAAAGCGCCGGGCCCTATTTGGTAAGTGGTTCGAGTCTAGCAAGCGGTCTTGCGTAGCGTCAAGCCAATCCCGGATCAACTTTCAAGTGAAAAGCGGAGCAAACTGCTCTGCTAAGTTTTTTGCGACGCCGGCGAGATCGACAATTGATGGTCGCCACATTCTGGCACGGCTAATTTTTCCCCAGCTTCAGCGGCGCGCCGAAGCCGTGCGTGCATTTCCGCCTGCGCGGGGAATGGCAGTTTGCGACCCATGTCCGCAAGCAAACAATGCAGTTGTCACTTTACAGATCATCCTGTTAGGATCGATTGCCGAACCGAAACCAAGTGTCCGCGTCATCATTCGGCCAGGCATACGATTAAAAAGACCGGTTCTTCCTGAGCTTCGCTTTCATACGTCATGGCCTTCCTAAAGATTACCGATGCAAGTGGCCGACAGTGGCAATACGATTTTGTGCCATCGTCTTCGTGCTCGATTGGCCGTGCGCCAGACAACACTGTCGTGCTGGACGATCCGCGCGCGTCGCGTTATCACGCGCACATCAAATCGGGCGACGATGGCTCGTTTATCGTGGTTGACGGGGCCGTCATTAATGGGCAGTTGCGACGCAGTGCCAATAAAGTCTTTGTTAACGGCGGACCTCACCTCGAGCACCAATTGAAGAACGGCGATCGCATAACTATTGGCGCCAGCACTCTGCGCTTTGAACAACAAGCAGAAGAGCGAACTACGGACGTGCGTTATGACGACAGGCCGTTGGGGCACACGCAGCTTCTAATCTCAGCCAATGACGTCATGCAGACCGTGCTTCACGGGAAGACTGAAATTCCGTCCACGTCGCAGGCGGCGACATCACCGGCGCGGGACAAGGTACTGGAAGCGTTACAGCGAAAGGCAAACATACTCAGCGCCCTGTACGAGATGAGCAAAACACTGGGATCGGTTTTCGATCTGGAAACGATCTTTGCCAAAGCGACCGACATTATCTTTCGTTCAACTCCGGCCGATCGTGTAGTTGCGCTACTCGCCGAAGGAACCGGGAAAGAAAACCCCGAAGACGTGGTGCTGAATCCGATCGCGACGCGGGCGCGCGACGAGAGTTTGAATAATCACGCGCGCAAGCTGACCATTGGCCGCACCATTACCCGAAAAGTAATGAAGGATCGGGTTGCTCTGCTTTCCCAGGACGCCGCCTCCGACGAACAGTTCGCCGGCGTTGATTCAATCGTTTCCCAAGGCGTTCGTTCCACCATCTGCGCACCGCTGGTCGGCGAATCACGCGTCCATGGCGCCATCTACGCAGACCGGTTGGATCCGTTTGCAGCTTTCAAGCCCGACGATCTGGAACTGATCAGCGCAGTCGCCGCGCAGACCGCAATCGCCGTCGAAAATGCACGCGCGCACGAACGCCTCGCCCGCGAAGAGGTTGCCCGCGCGAACTACAGCCGGTTTCTGCCTGAGTACGTCGTGAAGCAGATGCTTGAGAATCCCGAGTCGTTTAAGTTGGGCGGCGTCAACCAAACGATCACGATTCTGTTTGCCGACATTCGCGGTTTCACGCGCATCTCGGAACACGCGCCACCGGAAAAAATTGTCAACCTGCTCAACCGTTATTTTTCCGCGATGACCGACATTATCTTTGCGCACGGCGGCACGCTCGATAAATATTTAGGTGATGGGTTGATGGCACTCTTCGGCGCTCCCACGACAACGCCGGAAGATGCTTCGAACGCTCTCAACGCCGCGGTCGCAATGCAGCGGCGCATTCTCGGCATCAACATGGAATTGCGTCAGGAAGGGTTGCATGAAATCGGCGTCGGCGTTGGTTTGCATACCGGCGAAGTCACGGTGGGCTACATCGGCTCTGAACGTCGATCTGAATACACCGCAATCGGCGATGCCGTGAACACTGCTTCTCGTTTGGAATCGAATGCGAAGGGTGGCGAGATTTTGGTGAGCGATGCTACCGCGCAGGCCGCGCGCAGTAGATATAAACTAAAACCTCGCGAACCCATCAACGTTAAAAATCGCCAGCAGCCGGTCATTTTGTGGGAAGTTGATTGGCAAAAGGCGAGCGGCGCATTCTAATTTTGTCTCACCCGTTATGCCGCTCGGTCAGTTATTCACTCGCCGCATCACGATAGCTCGCATCTACGACATTCCGGTGCGCATCGATTATCGCTGGTTTGCAGTCGTCGCGTTGAGCATTTGGCTTATAGCCGGCAATCTGCAAAGCCACGTCATTCAATTAGGCAACGTTCGCTTGCCGCCGCTTGCTCCCGTCACCGCCTGGATTCTCGGCTTCATCACCACTGCCGGTCTGTTTCTTTCCGTCTTCGGCCATGAACTTTCACACGCTTTGATGGCACGCGCCGAAGACATCGAGATTGAAGAGATCGTGCTGCATCCCTTTGGTGGTTTAGCACGGCTGAAAACTGAGCCACAAAATCCTGGCGCCGAATTGCGGATTGCCGTTGCTGGCCCCGCCGCCAGTTTTGTTTTTGCGCTGCTCGCTTTTGCCGCAACGAAGATCGCGGCGCTGGGAAACTACAATGCGACTGTCGTAGTTTTCTTTCTGATCGCGTGGGGAAATCTGCTACTCGCTGTCTTCAATCTTTTTCCCGGATATCCGCTGGATGGTGGCCGCGTCTTGCGCGCGCTGTTGTGGCGCAGAAGCGGCAGCATCAAGGAAGCGACGCGGATGGCGGGAATCTGCGGCATTCTAATTGGCGGCACGCTAATTCTGTTCGGCGTTTACATCGTGATAGCGCCGAGCTGGCGACCCTCGCAACCTTACTTCATGGGTGGGTGGTCCATCCTCGTCGGTTTGTTTCTGCTCGATACCGCCGCGAAAGTCGTTAAGGGCTCGCAAAACACGCGGCTGCTAACGGCCGGTGATGTAATGTCACCGGCAATCGTCATCGATCCGGCAATGACTGTAACGAAACTGATTGACGACGTTCTGCCGCTGCATCGACAGACAAGTTTTCCGGTGGCAGTGCACGGGCGCGCACACGGAATCCTGGCGCTGGAAGATCTAAAACCGCTGCCGAGAGAAAAGTGGCATACGACGCACGTGAGAGATGTCATGCGTGCCATCAATCCGCAGTTATTCGTTGACACCGCGACGACATTCGAGTCTGCGAAAGAAATGATGAAGGACAACGGTACGGGTTCACTGGCAGTCGTAAACAATCAAGGCGAACTGGTAGGCTTTCTGCAAAGCGGAAAGATTACCAAGCGCTCTAAAAAAAGGCTCAACAACAGCGCCCGGCGTTCTTAAGAGCGCCGTATTCCTTCGCCGCTTATCCTCTTCCTCGTTAGAACAGTATCTTCGCAGTTTCATTGGCGCGAATTCGTAACCGAACCGCCATTGCCACACCTCTCGTTTTTCGCCATAATCCAACGGGGCTTCCATTCATAACCTGGGTATTTCCTAGCTGAAGGAATCATCGATGCTGGCAGTAGTTGGAGCGCTCTTTGCAAATGCGCTGATTGCGGTCATGAAGCTCGCGGCGGCGTTTGTCACCGGCTCGTCGGGCATGATGGCTGAGGCGCTACATTCCATCGCCGATACGACCAATCAAGTTTTTTTGTTGCTTGGGTTGCGCTTTTATCAGCGCCCGGCTTCCAAAAAACATCCTTTTGGCTACGGCAAGGAACGTTTTTTCTGGTCGTTCATCGCCGCCATCTTTATCTTTGGTGTAGGTTCGACTTATGCCATTTATGAAGGCGTGGTGAAACTGAAACACCCGCACGCTCCCGAAAATCTTTTTTGGGCGTATCTGGTACTGGGCCTTTCGTTCTTGTTGGAAGCTGGATCGATAAGCCTCGCGATATATCAGGAAGTGAAAGAGGCGCGCGTCGAAGGCTTATCTTTCATTCAATATTTACGCGAGTCGAAAGATCCAACCGCCAAGACGGTACTCTTTGAAGATTCTGCCGCCTTGCTCGGTATCCTGATTGCCGCTACTGGATTGTATTTGACTGAGCATCATGCAGGACCGGGCGGCGGATCATATTGGGATGGACTGGCGTCAATTCTGATCGGTGTCGTGCTGGCAATCGTGGCTTTTGCGCTGGCCCGCACCTCGCGCGCTTTGTTGTTGGGTGAAGCCGCGAGCGCGAAAACTGTTAACGCGATTAAGGCGGCCATTGAAAGTCATCCAAACGTAGTTAAAGTGGTCGAGATCCTGACGATGCATCTGGCTCCCAAACAAATCTTAATCAACGCACATGTGAATTTGCGCAATGATTTGGTGACCGATGATATCGAAAGAACTAATGAACAGATCGAAAGTCTAATCATGAAAGCCGAGCCCAAGGTTGCACTAATCTTTCTCGAGACGGCGAGGAAGGGTCATAAGATCGGTGCAAAGACAAAAGTTGTTCCTGAGCATGCCGGCTAGATGTAGGGATTTAGATTCGGGTCTTGGTGAAACTAAATTGTCGCTGCTGAATCGTAAAGATCAAATCCGGAGTTTTGAACCAAGCAATGCTTTTACTACTGCCATACACGGAGTATCTGGGAAGACTCGGTGAGCCGCGCAACATCGCGGACATCGTGCTTGTCTTCTTGCTTGTGTATGCAGTTTTAAAGCTCGTTCGTGGAACTCGCGCCGCCCCCATGGCCGCAGCGCTTGCCGCCTTTGCCCTCCTCTACTGGCTCGCTGTCAAAGAAGATCTGGCAACCCTGGAATTTGTGCTGCGCGGTGGCTTGCTCTACATCGGTGTGGCCATCATCGTGCTCTTTCAGGCGGAAATCCGGCAGGCGTTGATTTCTTTTGGTAATCGTTTTCGCATGCCTTTCAGCCAAAGACATGTAGGCCAGTTCGGCGAAGGCGTCTATGATGAAATTATTCTCGCGGCAACGACGCTGGCTTCGACTAAGACCGGCGCACTAATCATAATTGAACGCAATGTCGGACTGAAGAACATCATTGATGGTGGCGTGAAGCTCGACGCTGAGCTCAGCTACGATCTCCTGCTTAGCATCTTTCATACTGAATCGCCGCTGCACGACGGAGCCGTCATTGTGCGCCGGCATCGCGTGGCGGCTGCTTCCTGTTTCCTGCCTCTAACACTCAATCCGCGGCTTTCGCGCGACTTGGGCACGCGTCATCGCGCGGCGCTCGGGGTCACGGAGGATACGGATGCCGTAGCCGTGGTTGTCTCAGAAGAGTCAGGTCTGATTTCGATCGTTCAGCACGGCGAAATCAAACGCGGTTTGGATGCACCAAAACTGCGCGCCGCTATTTCGCAGGCGCTCGAAATTTCGCCGAAGCGTGAGAAGGCGCGAGAGCCGAACAAATCGCCCAGCGCTGATTCTGAGACCGAAGAAGTGCCTTTGGTTTGATCTCCGGATCGAACGAATGTCCGATAAACTTTAGTTTGTCGCGGCGTTACGACAAGCTAAAGCTTATCGGACATCAAACTGACAATAACAAACTTCGCAATCCGAAAATTTAGTTATGCCTTTTCAGGACATTGACGACGAAGTAGAAGTAGCTCCGATCCCAAGAAAGCCGTCGGCCTTTGAGAAAGGTTTGCGCAAGACGTTTCTTGAGGACTGGGGCTTGAAACTGTTGGCGCTGGTTATCACGCTGGCGCTTTGGCTGGCGGTGACCGGACAGAACAAGCCGGTCACGCTGCGCGTACCCGGCGTGCAGTTGAATTTTCTAAGACACGAGGGTTTGGAAATCAGCAACGAACTGCCATCGACGATCGAAGTAGTTTTGACAGGCAGCCCGGGCAAACTTGATCAGATTCGCCCACGCGATCTGATGGCAACCGTGGACATTAGCGATCAGAAGCCCGGCGAACGAATCGTGCGCCTCTCCGGCGATCGCGTGCAGATGGATTTGCCCGAAGGCGTCACCCTGCAGGGATTTCATCCGGCAACAATTCCAATCCGGCTCGAGCCCAGAGTCGAGGCGCAGCTTGAGGTGGAAGTTAAGTTTGAGGGGACCTTGCCGGAAGGCTACGAACTCGGAAGCGTCACGGCGAACCCGGCTAGAGTTCGGCTGCGGGGGCCGGCAGATCGTGTAAACGCACTGCACAAGGCGATGACCGAAACAGTTTGGCTGGACGGAAAGAAAGAGAGCTTCAACCTGTCCAACGTGGCGATAAATATTCCCGACCCGAGGGTTGACGTACTCGATCCAACGGTCGACATTCGGGTGGAAATCGTCGAGAAAAAACGCAGCGACGCTCATCTCACCTTTTCTGACCACATCCGAAAGCCTTTCGTGGCCCAGTTCGCTGCGCCCACTCAGCAATTAGTCTCGCAATCATTCTTCTCATTCAGCAACTGATGAAAAAACTTTTCGGCACTGACGGCATGCGCGGCGAAGCTGGAAAGTTCCCGCTCGATGCTGCCACTTTTGAAATTGTGGGCGCGTCGCTGGCGAATCATCTACGAGAAAAACTCGGCCGAGCACCATTGATCGTCGTCGGACGTGACACGCGCGAGTCTGGGCCGTGGCTGGAGCAGGCACTCGCCCGCGGCGCAAACGGGGCGGGCGCTGACTTGCAATCGGGCGGCGTGATCACGACGCCCGGGGTCGCTTATCTCGCGCGCTCACTCTCGGCCGACGCCGGTGTTGTGATCAGCGCTTCACACAATCCTTATCAGGACAATGGCCTGAAAATATTTGCACCGGGCGGAAAAAAGTTGGACGAAGAGACTGAGCGGCTAATAGAGAAAGATATTTTTGCCAAAACAGAACTGCTGGGCGCAGCAGGCCGTGCAGGATCCGAGTCAACACCTGTCTCGACAAATACATACGAGACCGGGCCGTTGCAGTCGCGTTATCTCGACTACCTCGCGAACGAAATTGGACGCGGCCTTTCGCTCGCAGGGATCAAACTCGTAGTTGACTGTGCCAACGGCGCGGCTTCGGCGCTTGCGCCCGCTTTACTTGAACGACTTGGCGCGACTGTCATTGCCATTAACAACGCGCCAGATGGGCGCAACATAAATTTGAACTGCGGATCGCTTCATACTGAGCAGCTGCAATCCGAAGTACTGAATCAGCATGCCGATTTGGGAGTTGCTTTTGACGGCGACGCCGATCGTTCGCTTTTTGTCGATGCACAAGGCCAACTGGTTAATGGTGACGGTAGTTTGTGGGTGCTGGCAAAATATTTTCAAGCGCGCAATGAACTAACTCATGAGACTGTCGTTGCTACCGTGATGAGTAATGTCGGTCTGGAGCTTGCATTGAAATCGCGCGGTTTAGCTTTGGTCCGCACAGACGTGGGCGACAAATATGTCCTGGATGAATTATTGCGGAGCGGAGCGACCTTAGGCGGCGAACAGTCGGGACATATCATTCTGCCAAAACTCAGCCTGGCCGGCGATGGACTGATTACCACGCTCTCTCTACTGCGCGTCATCGTCGAAGAAGAAAAATCTTTACAGCAGTTGACCGAAGGCTTTGAAGTGTTTCCCCAAATACTTGTCAACGTAAAGGTGACGCAGAAACGTCCGTTCGCGGAGTTTGACTCAATCAATAAAGTCGTCCGCGAGATCGAAAATGAGCTTGGCGGGCGCGGGCGTTTGCTGTTGCGTTACTCCGGCACTGAATCACTGGCACGCGTGATGATTGAAGGCAAGAGCCAGTCGCAAATTGAGGGTTTCGCCGGCCGACTGGCGGCTGCGATCAAGCAAACTCTGGGCTGACTTGCGCCCGTCTGATCGTACAAGTTTTACTCTCAGACCCTGCAACAATTACACTCTCAACCGACAAGGCTCGGGTCGGGTTTTTGTCGATTTTCCTAAGAATTATCAGATTCTCCGCAAATCAGTATCTTCCACTTTCTCCTCCATAACTTTCTTGCACGGCATACATGTTGCGATGTATATTGTGGGGCAAGAGAGACGGTTGGTGAATCCTCCGTCTCAAGTGGTTGCTGGGGTGAGGACAGTGACCACGAATATGGATGGGCGCGACGTACTCCCACGTTTGTCGCGCCCATTCGCTTTTTAATCCTACCTTCCCAGAAAATTTTTCAATAAAAGCTGCGTGCTAGAATGCACGTTCCCAATTGCGCGCTGGTTGGTCCATAGCGACTAGCGGCGACAGGAGTTTGGCATTGCAGCGATTGCAAGTAAGCGTCCCGGCGCAACCCTCTAAATGCGATGTTCTGATCGGCCGGGGAATTCTTTCCGCGGCTGGAACAGAAATCCGGCGCCGCCTTGGACGCCGCGCTCAACGTCTGGCGCTTGTCTCAAACAAAAAAGTTTTCAAACTGTACGGTCCGGCGGTTGTTGACAGCCTGGAAGCTAGCGGGTTTCAGGTTTCACACTGGTTAATGGGTGACGGCGAACGCTACAAATCACTCAAGACAGCGGAAACAGCATTACAATTTTTCAGTGAACACGGCATTGAACGCACGGATGCGGTGGTTAGTTTAGGTGGCGGAGTGACCGGCGATGTCTCAGGTTTTGCCGCGGCGACTTATTTGCGCGGCATCTCGTTCGTGCAAATTCCCACTACGTTGGTGGCCCAAATCGATGCTTCAATCGGCGGCAAAGTCGGCGTCAATCTATCCAGCGGAAAAAACCGCGCCGGCGCGTTTCACCAACCTCGTGTTGTCATCGCCGACCTCGAAACCCTCAAGACGCTGCCCGCTCGCGAGCTAACTGCGGGCTGGTGCGAATGCATAAAGCAGGGCGCGATCGGCGGCCGGAAACTCTTCAAACAGACTGTCGACTATCTTTCGCAGACCACAGGCAAGCGAATGGCAGTCAGTTTGCAGCTCCAAAACCTCATCGCGGTCCACCTTGCATTTAAGGCTTCTATTGTCAGGTCGGATGCACGAGAAGACCCTGAACGGAAAGATCCACGTTCCCGACGAATCCTGAATTTCGGGCACACGGTTGGACATGCGTTGGAAGAATTGACTGGCTATCGACGCTTTCGTCATGGCGAAGCGGTTGGATGGGGAATGTTAGTGGCCGGCGAACTTTCAAAAAATCTGGGCCTACTGGATCAATCAGAGTTAGAATCGTTGCGAGCGGGCGTTCGCCTCTGTGGTCCGTTGCCCGCAGCCAGAGATATTGATGCCGACGCAATTCTCAACGCCGTCACACACGATAAGAAAAGCGCTCGCGGCTTGGTGCAATGGATTCTGCTGGAGCGAATCGGCCGTCCACGAATCGTCAGTGGCAACGAAATCGACGTCGCCATTTTGAGCATGTCCATTAGAGACGTCCTGCAAAAGAGGAATTACGAATGAATACAAATGCGAGAACAGCCGAGCGCGGTAGTGCGCGGTTAAAGTTTATTCTCGTCATGGCGGTCATTGGCGTCCTGATTTATATCGGTTACATGGTTCTCCCGGTCCTCTACCAGGCGTATTTATTCAAAGACTTGATGCAGCACGACGTCGACGTAGCGTCTTCGCAGGGCTATCCGGCAACTTGGGTAAAAGATCAGTTGGTGAAAAGTGCCCCCGAATTTGGCGTGCCTGCCGAGGCCGTTATTAGTCCCCTGCAACGCGATAACCGCATTGAAGTAAGCGTTCAATATGTAATACCAATTGAGTTTCCAGGCTATACCTACCAGTACAATTTTGATCACACAGTCAAGAGCACGGCGTTTCTCACAATCAAATAACCTGAATTAACTTGCAAACAAAAAGGCGCCGGGATAATGATCCGCCGGCGCCTTTCGCTTTTCGTTTCCACGAAATTATACCTGGGTATGTTCCAGGAACGCTTTGAGCTTCCGTGATCGTGATGGGTGACGCAGCTTGCGCAGCGCTTTCGCTTCAATTTGCCGAATGCGTTCTCGCGTAACGGCAAAATGCTGGCCTACTTCCTCCAACGTGTGTTCCGAACCGGTAGTGCCCAGACCAAAACGCATCTTGATAACTTTTTCTTCGCGCGGCGTGAGCGTGGCCAGAACCTCGTCGGTGATCTCGCGCAAGTTGGAAGCAACTACCGCGTCCGCTGGGTTCAGAATTGACTTGTCCTCGATGAAGTCGCCGAGATGCGAATCCTCTTCTTCACCGATTGGCGTTTCAAGCGAGATGGGCTCCTGTGCAATCTTCAAGACTTTGCGAACTTTTGCAACCGGAATGTCCATCTTGAAGGCTATTTCTTCGCTCGAAGGCTCGTGGCCCAGTTCCTGGACCAGCGCGCGCGACGTCCGGATCAGCTTATTGATGGTTTCAATCATGTGCACCGGAATGCGAATGGTGCGCGCTTGATCGGCAATGGCCCGGGTGATTGCCTGTCGAATCCACCAGGTTGCGTACGTCGAAAACTTGTAGCCACGACGCCATTCAAATTTATCGACAGCCTTCATCAATCCTATATTGCCCTCCTGAATGAGGTCGAGAAACTGCAGGCCGCGATTCGTGTACTTCTTAGCTATGGACACAACCAGACGCAGGTTCGCTTCCACCAGTTCGCGTTTTGCCTGGCCGGTTTGCTGTTCGCCAATAACAATCGCTTGTAACGCGCGCTTGATCTCTACGGGACTAACGTTGTGCACGCTTTCAATCTGCTGCAGATGTTTCTTTGCCGCGCTTATGTGACGCTTAAACTCTTTTTGATCGTCGGCTTTGATGCGCTTGCGATTTAGTTTCTCAGTAAAGCTTTCGATTTCGCGCTCGGCATCACGCACTTCTTTCTGGACGGCGCGAATACTATTGATCAAACGCTGGCGAGCGCGCTCCGTAACGTTGAGGCGTCCTATTTCCTGGGCAATCTCCAATCGCATGCGCGCGACCTTGCGCCGCAGCCGCGTTACCTTTTTGCTTTTCTTGCCGCGCGCCGCCTTCTGTTCTTCGCGCAGCTTGTCCCAATCTTTCAAACCCTGCTTAAAAACCCTGCAAATGTTCTCGAGGCCTTCGATGGTCCAGGCTTTGTATTCTTCAGCCTTGTCTTCGTCGCCGGTGAGTTCTGCCTGTTCCGAGAAAATTACAAGCTCGCGAATATTCACAGCGTCCGATTGAAGCTCTTCGCCGATTTTTAATAGTTCTTTGACCGCGATCGGCGAACGCGTAATCGCTTTTCGAGTTTTTAACTGGCCGCGCTCAATTCTCTTGGCAATGGCCACCTCGCCTTCACGAGTCAACAGGGCAACCACTCCCATTTCTCGCAAGTACAAGCGCACCGGATCGTTTGTTTTCTCGAGCGAGCCTGCGGAAAGATCTAGTTCGACATCTTGATCGGCAGCATCCTCGTCATCGGTCGCAACCGCAGCGGCTTGCTCAAGCAATCTTTGGTCCGAGTCGCCGACCGGAATATTTGAGCCTTCGAGTTTTTGCAGGACGTCTTCAATGTCGTCTGGAGAAACGACGTTGTCGGGCAGCTCACGATTGAGATCGTCGAACGTGAGATATTTTTTGTCGCCGCCCAGTTCGAGCAGACGCTCCATTACATCATCACGATCTTTTTCTTCAGTACTCAATGTCTAACCCCGGGAATAAGTACCTGCGTGGTTTGTGAGAGAGTCCATCTTCAAAACTATCAACTCGGGAGCCTGAACGCGGCGGACAGCGAAACTTATTGTCCTGTTTGCACTGCCTGGGCCTGCGGCAACAACGTGCTGCGCCGTCGGGCCAACTCAAGACGCTCAGTCGAAAGTTTGTCCAGCAGCTCAGTCGCGCCGTTGCGCTCCGCCGCCGCCATCTCTGCCATCAAATCACTAATCCGCCTGTCTACCTGCATCAATCGCAATGCGTCAATGCATTTTTGCGCACTCGACTCGCGCGTCTCCGTCTGTTCCCCTTCCGCATCTTCCGGCGTACTCATCAACAGTGCGGGCAAAAAGTCGGCGATCGGATCTCCTTCAGTGCTGTTGCTTAGAAAATCAAAATCAACTTCGGAGCCCAACCGTTCACTCTCAACCAACGCGCGAAAGATACCGGCAGTCGGCAGATCATCGTAATCTGCGGGCTCGAGGCGGGGAAGAAATTTGTGCCGAAGCTCTTCATCCGCAAGCAACAATTCCAACAGTTGTTCTTCCGCAACCGTCGGTTTGACCTGAGTCCGCCGCCCGATGTTCTGCTGGGTGCGGGTGCTGTCTGGTCCAAGCCTCAGCGAATGCCACAACTCGCGCCGCAGTGCAACGTCCGAAATCCGCAGCGAATCCATCGCCATGTCAAAATATTCGCGTTTCTGAATGCGGCTACGAACAGCGCGAATGTAAGGAAGCACTTCCTCGACCGCATCAGCTTTCTCAGCAGGCCGATGAAGATTTCGATTACGCACAGCCTGATCGATTACAAATTGAATATGTGATTGCGCCTCGCCGCGCTGCCGTTGATATTCAGTCAAGCCAAACTTTCTTAGGAACTCATCCGGATCGGCATCGTCCGGAAGCACCAGCACCTTCACTTCCAAATCTTGCGCCAGGAGTATTTCGATCGCTTTTTTTGCTGCCTGGATCCCAGCGGAATCGCCATCATAATTTACGACAACTTTCGCGGCAAACCGCGCTAACAATTTCGCCTGATCTGACGTTAGCGCCGTCCCCAAACTGGCTACGACGTTCCGAATTCCGAACTGATACGGCACAACAAGATCCAAAAAACCTTCAACCAGAATGGCGAATCCCTGGCGCCGAATTTCATCGCGCGCAAGGTTTAGTCCAAACAGATTTCGACCTTTTACATAAGCGGCGGTTTCCGGCGAGTTGATGTATTTAGCGTCTTCATCTTTCAGCGTCCGGCCACCAAACGCGATAGGCCGTCCCTGGATGTCCATCACCGGAAAAATTAGCCGGCCACGAAAACGATCGTACGAACCACCTTCTTCTTTCTTTACGACAAGCCCGCTCTTGTCGATTTGTTCCTGCGTCGCGCCTTTCTGTCGCAGATAAATCGAGAGCGCGTCCCAACTGTCGGGCGCATAAGCCAGCCGAAATGTTTGCCGCGTTTCGTCGGTGATTTCGCGGCGCTTGAGATAGTCGCGCGCGATCTTAGCTTCCGCGCTTGACTCAAGCTGCTTTTCCCACCACTCGAGCGCCCATTTGTTTAGTTCGATAACCTGATCCGATTCCGCCTTCTTCGCTTCAAAGCGGCTGTCGTCGATCAATTTCGGCAAGGGCATGCCGCTTTTCTCGGCAACGATCTTGATCGCTTCCGGAAAGGCAACGCGTTCCATCTCCATCACGAAATTGAAAACTGATCCGCCCTTGTGACAACCGAAGCAGTAGAAAATTTCTTTGGTGGGACTGACAGAAAACGAGGGTGTCTTTTCTTTATGAAAAGGACAGCAAGCCATCCAGTTTGCGCCCTTCTTTTTTAGCTGGACGTAATCCTGGACGACGCGAACGATGTCGGCCTGGCGCTTGAGATCGTCAATGAATGTTTGGGGGTAGCGCACTGGGTTACGTCTGCTGCGATTTCAGTTTGTCGAGGAACTCTCGTGGCGAAAGGACTGGCAACGTAGCATTTTTGAAGTCACGCACATCGCGGGTGACAATAACCTCGAGTCTACTGGCTGTCGCGCTGGCATGTTGCACAGCATCCTCAAAATCCGAAAATGGAAGCTTCTCCGCTTCATCAAGAATGGACTTGTGCAGGGGGCATACCGTTAATGAGGTAAGGAGCAGTTTTACAGCCTGTCGAGCTTCCTCAATTCCTTTAAGCTTCCGCGCTACGTAGAAGACATTAACGGGCGTGATGGCTGCGATGTAAGCGTCGATGCGACCTTGTTCGTGCCACTTGAACAATACTCTTGCCGCCTGATCGAATGGTTCGCGAGCCAACACAAGATCAAGTACAACGTCGGTATCAAGCAGAACGCGCATCAGGAATACTTCTCCGTAAGATAACGGATGTAATCCTCCTTCAACTCTTCATCCGAGGGCAGCGGGCCATCGGGTTTGGCAATGCCCCAAAGCTGATCCACCACTGAGACTCTGTTCTTCGGCGGTTGTTCTTCTTCTCTAACACTCTCTGAAATCGCGTCCAGAACCATTAGACGCCCATTGAGAGGCAGCTCTTTGATTTCTTTTATGATCTCTTCGTGTGTCATAGCAGTAATCTTAATTCCTTTCCACAGCGGGCGCTACAGCGGCCCGCACGTCCTGCACAGTTAACGGTGGGAAGTGTTGGACAATGTCGCCCGGCAATAGTCCTTCGGCCAGGGAATCGAGGATCACTGCGACGTGAATCCGAGTGCCGCGAATACAAGGGTCACCCCCGCAGATTTTCGGATCGCTTACCACGCGCTTGAGCAGCTTGTTGTATGCAATATCAGTCATGGGTTTAACCTGAGAATCTTACTCCAACCGAGAGTCAGACGCACAACGTGGCATTTAGGTATCCCATGACATAATTCTCTTGAACATCGAGCAAGCCAGATCACTTGTCGATGTTCAGAAGCGCGTCGTCTAATGGAGGAAATCCATCCAAGCTGTCATCCCAATGTGTTTCACTTTCCGAGAAAGCGTAGATGGCAGCCTTCTCAAGAGCGTTCGCCATCGATAACGCAGCATTGACATAGAAGATGGCCATCTGCGGATATCGACCTCCATGGAGGAGCTGTCCCATCCACATGACGCGATCAAACGAACCCGGCCGCAGAATGTGTTCACGTAATCTCTTCCGCGGCGAAATCGTTTGCCCAACGTAGCGAACGCGAATGAAGTTGTGCGGGTTCTCGGTTTCTACCAATGCGTATAGATGTGTCATACCTTCAAATGCATCAGGGTAAGGGTCGCCTAAGCTAATGAAATCGCATTGTCGGTCATAAACGACGTCGGTATCGATCCAGTCTGGTCGAGGAGCCATTTGACCGCTACATCGTTCCCAAGCGTCGGAAAGCTGGTCCTCATCACTTGTGTCCCAACCACCATGACTATTGAGATAGCGCCAAAAATCAATAAATCTTCGTGCCTTTCTCGGCCAGGTTTGGTCGAGCATAGCCTTCTGAGCGAATTCAAGATGCTCTTGCTGAAAAAGCCATTTAGAAAACCCTTCTGGGCTTATCCGCCTCCATTCATCTTCAGGCAACCTCAATTCAATATGAAAGAAAGCATTAGGACCGACGATGGATGAATACTGAAATCCCAGCTCAATCGCAGCTTGAATGAAGGCGCCATTCGTTACGTATTGCCCAATAGCATCCTCTACTACATGCTTGAGGTAATACGAATTGAGGCACCTTTCCTCTGGTAAGCGTTTTTTCTTGGCATATTTCAAGAGCCATTTCTTGCAGTCTTCGACCTGAGTCAGCGAAGGAGCATCGTTCCTGTTACCGGCAGTCTTGCGAAAGCCAAACTCATAAACCTGATGGGCCTTCGATCTTTGTTGCTGGGTTTTCATCTCAGCCTCTTATTTACTGTCGCAACTCAACCAGCGTTGCGCCGCTGCCACCTTGCTCCTGCGGCGCCGCGGTGAAGCGCGCGACGTGCGGATGATCTTTCAGCATTTCAGTGATGACGCGGCGCAGCGCACCGGTGCCGTGCCCGTGAATTATCCGCACCTGGCTCAAACTTGCAAGCGAAGCTTCGTCCAAAAATTTATCAACCGCATCAACTGCTTCGTCAGTTGTTCGCCCAATGACATTTAGTTCAGAGCGACCGTTTTGCTGCGCAGCTTTTAGGTGCAGTTCCGTGCCGGGCGATTCGCGCAGGCTCGCAAACTTCTCCGTTTTCGATTTCGCCGGCGACGACAGCTCGACACGCTCGAGATTTTCCAGCTTTTCACGGAAACGAAGAGACTTCACGCGCACTTCCGCTTCGTCTCCTTTAATACTGTCGACAATTCCTATTGAACCAAACGAGCGCAGCTTCACCTTGTCGCCTACCGCAATTTCGCTCTGTGCCGTCGGCGTATACTCTTCCTCCACAGCCCGGGTTTTCTCAAATTCTTTTTCTTTTTTAACGACCAGACCATCGCGCATGACGCGCACGCCGCGGCCGCTGGTGCTGGTGGCTGCACCGGACATTGCTTCTCTTTTATCGCCCGCGCTGGTCGCGCGCTGTGCTTCGCGTTTCAGTTCCGATACGCGTCGTTGCGCTTCACGGTCGACCTTTAACCGCTCCGAGCGATCCTGAATAGACGCAACCAGCTCGCGCGATCGCTTTTCGAATTCGCGAACAGTTGTATCCAAAGCCTTTTGAAAAACTTCCTGGCGCTCGCGCTCGTGCCGTTCAGCTTTCTTGCCGAGTGAAGCAAATTTTTCAGCTACCGCCGCCCGCTCTTCTTCGAGCGCGGCACGCAAACTTTCTGCTTCTTCCGCTTCGCGTTTGATACGTCGCAAATACTCGGCTGCCTGCCGCGTTGAATCTTTCACCGACTCCAAAGCCAAATCAATAACCTTGTTCGGGATACCAAAACGGCGCGCAATCTCGAGTCCTGAAGAGGAACCGGCGACGCCGACAATCAAGCGGTATGTTGGCTGCAACGTCTTTTCGTCAAACTCAACACTCGCGTTTAGCACACCCGCCTCGTTACCGGCATACATTTTCAAGCCGCTGTAGTGCGTCGTGGCCATTACCTGCGCAGCGCAGGCTTTACGAAAATGATCGACAACTGCAACGCCGAGTGCAGATCCTTCTTCGGGATCGGTGCCGGTTCCTACTTCATCCAACAGAACGAGCGCGGGTGCTTTGCACAGTTCGAGCATGCGCGAAATGTTGGCGACATGCGACGTAAAGGTTGACAGGTTTGCGGCCAGCGATTGGTGGTCGCCGATGTCCGCCAGCACTGAACGGTAGAACGGTACTCGCGCTTCACGTGCGGGCACCGGCAAACCGGACAGCGCCATCAACGAAAGCAGTCCCGCAGTTTTTAAGACGACTGTTTTGCCGCCGGCATTCGCGCCGGAAATAACCATCGTATTGTTTTCGTCGTCGAGAGAAAACGAAACCGGGACAACAGCGCCACCCGCCGCGCGCAGATTTTCTTCGAGCAAGGGATGTCGTGCGTCGGCAAGTAAAAGTTTTGAAGTGGCTTGGTCTTTAGCCTGCGAAGCACCGACTGAAGTCTGTGCTACTTCGATCTCCGGAATCACACAAGCAAACCTCTGCTGAAAGCTTGCCTTAGCATTTATGAAATCAAGCTCGGTGATAGCTGTCGCGGCCGCCTCAATTCCCGGTAGCTGCGCCCGCAGTTCTTGAGTCAGCGCAAACAGAATTTTCGCAATCTCGCGCGCTTCTTCTTCATGAAGTGCCTGCAATTCGTTGTTTGCATCGATGGTTTCCAGCGGCTCGACGAAAGCGGTTGCCCCCGAAGAGGAATAGCCATGAGCGACGCCGGCCACGCGCGCGCGATGATCAGATTTGACGGGAATGACAAAGCGATCGTTGCGCAACGTCACCAGTTCATCCTGAATAGCCTCGCCTGACCGGCGCATCACGTTTTCCAGCGTGCGCGCGATGCGTGAACGCAGGACCGTAATCTCATGGCGGATGCGGCTCAACTCAGGACTGGCACGATCATCTATTTCGCCGCTCGGCAAAATCTTGTTGGCGATATGCGCGTTGAGGCGATTTAGCTCAGTAGGGATTTTCTCGACCAGACTCCAGAGCACTGGCGAAGCATCGCGTTCGGCAAGAATCGAGGCGCGCGCGGACATCGCCTGTTCGCACAAAACGGAAAGCGCGAGTATTGCCGACGGATCAAGACCAACGCCTTCAATTCGCAGCAAAGCGATTCGTTCCGCCGGATCGTCCAGTTCGCTGAAGCTCCAGACCACGCCGCGCTTCCTTAGTTCAATGCATTCCGCCAGTGCTTGCAAAGCTTTTCGCAGCGCCGCGATTTCTTCGAGCGGCTCCAACGTTTCCACACGCGCCCGTCCCATCGGCGTCTGCGCGCCGCGTTTTACCAGCGCCAACAGCGCTGGATATTCCAAAATGTTGAATGCTTGATCGTGCATCTCAATTACGAAAAGGGGATACGTGCTGACTCGCGTGTAAACAAATCAAGGCTTAGGCGCATCAGCAAACTCGCTAAATATTTTTGCGATTTACGATTCTAGCACTCGGGCAGGATTTTCACATTCAAGCGGATATTTGGCCGCGGATTGACGCCTAAGCGATGAGGTCAGTACCACCACG
>DNND01000041.1:0-30647 GCA_003488005.1 Blastocatellia bacterium
GGGGCGAGATGTTTATAGCCTGGCGCTCGCTTTCTAAGTTCCTTAGCTCCGGCGGAGCGCAACCGCTTTTGCCCGGGGCTGGCTCTCGTTCCGCTGCCGGTTTCGCTCCTATCGGAGCGAGATCCTGTTGGGGACGTGCGTAGCTATAAACATCTCGCTCCGCTGGAGCGAAGGCCAATACCGTTGCACTTGGAAGTTGAATCACCCCTTGCTTTCCGGTTCACTGTTCCCGGTTTCCGGTTTCCGGTTTTCGGCGCTCGCCCAATTCTCTCAAATACCGAAAACTGTAAATGCCCGTTTCGTGGCCATCGCTCCAGCGAAAGTTTAGCGCATAACGCCCCACAATATTGAGATCCGCAATCGTCAATTCATCAGAAACAGATTCCGGTTGCAGCACGCGCTGGCCGGTCCACTCATTCACGCACTGCGCGCAGGGACAGTGGCGCCGCAACTCGGCGGCGGTGTAGACGCAAACGCAATCGTCTGCCCAGGTAATACGCAGACCCGCGTCGCCTTCCTGTTTGATCTCGCGCGGCTCAATTGCCGGCCCGCGTCGTTCAGCGGTCTCGATCATACCGCTTCACCCGCCTCACGAACTGCCTTGGCGACTGCCTCCGCAGTGATCTTGAAGTGTGATGCGTTCCAAACCACCTGGCCTTTGCGCAGGACAATCACTTGCGGCGACTCGTGCGTCACGCCAAAGCGACTTGCGATCGCGCCGGAGAGGGTACGCGCATTTTGAATTTCAACCAACGCCACGCCACCCTCGTATTGCTCCATCTGATCGTAAGCGGCCGAGCTTATAGGACAAGTCAAACTGTGTTTGAAGATGACCAGCGGCCGCTCACCGTGACTTTCGACCAAGGCATCGAGCCCCTCTATGTCTTTAACCCTCTTGAAATGATTATCCATTGGCGCTCCTGAAAACCGTCTGATATTAGCCGATCGATTTGCTTTCGCACAAAGCGAGCCCACCTCAACAACTGCTGCAGTTCGACTCAAACGTCCTTTCTCGTTCACACCGCGGCATTGGCCCGGTGATGAGGAATTGAGCTCGCCCGGGCTGCTGTTCAACAATGTTGGCACAGCAAGTGCCGAGTACCACAACAGCGGCTGAAAACGCTGCCTTGGTGGTTCAAGTGGGGCGATAAAGAACACCATAAAAACTTTTCCTTCCGCAGTTTGCCCCACGCTCTCGGAAACTTTCTTTCCATCGCGTCACACGATCTTCGAAACGAAAAAAATTGTTCCTGCTCGAAAAAAGAAACTTCATGTCAAAAACAACTTCTCTCTCGATTACGCTACTCGGCTTGCTGGCCCTATCACTATTCGCTGCTCCCCTGGCGATGGCCCAGCAAAGCTCAGTCGCGTTGGCGAACACGCGCGCCGACCTTATTAAAGTCTCAATTGATTCCGAGCCGCCGCCGATGCCGCTCAGCCCGAAAGCGATAATTGCTGCTTTTCTCAAATCTGAAGGCGCGACACGCGAAGCACTCAACCAACACACTTTCAAGCGCGATGTTGTACTGCAAACGATTGGTGCAAACGGTCAGGTCAACGGCGAATACATTCGCAACTCGCAATTCCTCTTCGACGATCGCGGCAACCGCATCGAGCGCGTGTTGTATCACCCAGCCTCAACCATTCGCGAAATGCGAATTACCAAAGAAGACATTCAAGACCTTGCCGGCGCGCAACTGCTGGGCGTAGACATCGCGGAAACCGGCAAGTATCGCCTTAACTATTTGGGCACGGAACTGCTGGATTCGCGCACGACGTTCGTTATCGACGTTGCGCCTACCACCACTCCTGACGCGCAAAATATGAAGGAGCGGTTCTTTGTTGGCCGCGTGTGGATCGATGCCGACACTTTTCGCGTTATCAAAGTTAAAGGCGTCGTTGAACCGCACGGCAAGCAACGATTTCCCATGTTTGAAACCAGCCGCAGCTTAATTGCCGACGCGCTTGTTTTTCCTAATCTCACCACCGCCGACGAGACTCTCCGCTTTCCTGATCGCGATGTTCACTACCGCATCAACGTGAAGTACTACGACTACAAACGTTTTGCGAGCAAAGTCATCATCACCGAAATGGACGTACCCGCCGCCGAATAACTCCTACGAACGCCAACCTCTCGAAAGTAATCCCATGAAAATATTCTTACTATCTCTCGTTCTAATGTTTTTTATCCCGGCCGCCACTCGCGCGGAGGGAACGTGTACCACCAACCGCAATTCTCCTCCCGCCAGCAACTGGTATTGGGCTCCCGACGCGGCAGTGAAAGTCCACTTTGTACGCGGCATGTTCACGCCGGAACAACAAGGGACGCTGCTGAGTGCAATGGCCTTTTGGACGCAAGCGGCGCAAAAAATGGGCGCCGGCGTCAAGTTTGTTTATGCCGGAGAAACCGGCGGCGTCATCAACTGTACAAACTGCTTGACAGTAACCAGACGCGATGTTTACCAGCAGGACAAAAAACACTACGCCTTCTTTCATCCACTGCTGCAACGCGCTGACGGCCAGTTACTTTCCGCCTGGATCGATCTCGATTTCGCCACCACCAGCACAGCCGCGCTTAAAGGCTTCATGGTCCATGAGCTGGGCCACGGATTGGGACTGTGGGACTGCACGACCTGCCGCAACAAGCAAACGATCATGAATGGCTTTCCCGGCATTAACAAGAACAACGGCTTGCTCGAAGCCTCGACTTGCGACCTCGAAGTAGTGCGCCAGGTTTACGAACGCGAACGAAGCGTACTGGAATCCTCATTGGCACAACTGGGTCGCGATTGAAAAAAAGCTTGAGATTCGCGCGGGTGAAGTTCCTTCCCGGCGCGGAACGGCAGACCTCGACGTGCGGTTAGTATTTCGCCCGATAACCGTGCCGTCGTGGTCCTGCCGGATAAACAAGGCGATTGCCAAAGATATTTTGAAATTCGCTCCGAGTTGAGTCGGTTCCCGGTGCGGAACGGCCACCACGGCGTTAGCGGTTAATATTTCGCCCGATAACCGCACGCTGTGGGCCGCCGAATATAATGATTCGCTGCAATACTTAAGGAAAAACAAAACGATGCGAGCTGGACTAATAACATCTGTAACGCTGCTCATTTTCATCGCGCTGCCGGCATTGTCCACCTATGCGCAGACCAGCGACACCGTTGCCTCGGCTTGCGACTCCAAAGTAAAAGCCCCGGATTATTCGTTGCCCGAATGGCCTGAAAAAGCCGAAGTCAAAGTCTATGTCATCGCTGCCGATTTCAAACCTGAACAAATTGCCGCCATCCTCACGCCCGTAAGAAACTGGAGCGCGGTGGCAGAAGCAAGTGGTTCGCAGGTTACGTTTGTTTATTCCGGCACGACGGCCCAGCAACAGGATTGTCTGAACTGCCTGACAATAATGCGCGGCAAGGTTCATGACAATCAGAAACACGCGGCCGAGTTACAGGCGATGGTTTATCCGGGCGAGCAGACCATTCTGTACGCGCGCCTCGTAATCGATCCCGTCATTCCAAATTTAACTGCGCTGACAAATGCAGTGGCCCATGAGTTGGGACACAACTTTGGTTTGCGCGATTGCTTCGAGTGTCGCGGTCATTCGACAGTGATGGGCTTAATCAGATCTTCAGATGGATTGACGGGGCCCACGCGTTGTGACGTGGCCCAGGTGCGGCAAGTTTACGATCATGTCCGGTTGCATGCGGCCGAAGTGAAGAAACACAAGTCGCAGCAGGTGGTAAAAATCATTCCGGTCGATGCGGGCGAAGAGCCGGTCGATGACGACACGCCAATCGTTTTAAAGAAACCTTAATTGTCCGCAGATTACGCAGATTTCACCGATTCACAACCGCAAACAAGATTAGCGCTTGCGCTCTGTTCTGCTGTCCTGCCATCAGGATTCTGTCTTAACGTAATCTGTGTAATCGGTGTAATCTGCGGATAGCTTCTTACCCTCGAGTAAGTTGGCGATACTTGATCCGATGCGGAGTTTCAGCCGCCGCGCCCAGACGCTCTTTGCGGTCCGCCTCATACTCGGAATAGTTACCTTCAAACCAAACGACTTTGCTGTCGCCTTCGAAGGCGAGCATGTGCGTGGCAATGCGATCAAGAAACCAGCGGTCATGCGAAATTACAACAGCGCAGCCGGCAAAGTTTTCCAGCGCCTCTTCCAGCGCCCGCAAGGTATTTACATCAAGATCGTTCGTCGGTTCATCCAGCAACAAAACATTCGCGCCTTCTTTCAACATCTTGGCCAGATGCACGCGATTGCGTTCGCCGCCTGACAACATGCCCACCTTCTTTTGCTGATCGGATCCGGAAAAGTTAAAGCGGCCGACGTAAGCGCGCGAGTTCACTTCCCGCTTGCCAAGCATTAACAGATCGGTCCCGCCCGATATTTCTTCCCAGATGGATTTGTCCGGATCGAGCGTGCGGCTTTGATCGACGTAGGCGAGTGAAACAGTTTCGCCGATGCGGATGCTGCCGGAATCAGGTTCTTCCTGCTTTGTAATCATGCGAAACAGCGTCGTCTTTCCGGCTCCGTTTGGACCAATCACGCCAACAATGCCGCCCGGCGGCAGCGCGAACGTCATGTCTTCCATCAGCAAATTATCACCGTAGGCTTTACTTACGGCTTCTGCTTCAATCACGACGTTGCCCAGACGCGGGCCGGGCGGAATATGAATTTCCAAATCTTCGCGCCGTTTTTCAGTCTCTTCGCGCAGCAACGCTTCGTAGGAATTAATTCGCGCCTTCCCTTTAGCATGGCGCGCTTTGGGTGACATGCGAATCCATTCCAGCTCGCGCTGCAATGTCTTTTGTCTTTCACTCTCCGACTTTTCTTCACGCCGCAGACGCTCCTGCTTCTGTTCCAACCATGAGGTGTAGTTCCCTCTCCAGGGAATGCCGGCGCCGCGATCGAGTTCCAGAATCCAGCCGGCAACGTTATCGAGAAAATATCTGTCGTGAGTTACCGCGATGATGGTGCCCGGATAGCTTTGCAGATGATGCTCGAGCCACGCCACAGATTCCGCGTCGAGGTGGTTGGTGGGTTCGTCCAACAAAAGAATGTCCGGCTTCTGCAACAGCAAACGGCATAACGCAACGCGCCGGCGCTCACCGCCCGACAAAACTTTCACGGGTGTGTCCGCGGGCGGACAGCGCAGCGCATCCATTGCCATCTCCAGCCGCGCATCAAGGTCCCACGCATCCTGATGGTCCAACTTCTCCTGCACCTCGCCCTGGCGCGCCAGCAGTTTGTCCATCTCTGCTTCGGACATCTCTTCGCCAAACTTGGCGTTGATCTCGTCAAACTCTTTCAGGAGCGCGACAGTTTCTTTGACGGCTTCCTCGACCACTTCCCGTACCGTGCGCGTATCGTCGATCAGCGGCTCCTGTTCGAGGTAGCCGACGGTGTAGCCCGGCGAGATGACCGTCTCGCCGTTGATGTCCTTGTCGACACCAGCGAGTATGCGCAGCAGCGACGATTTGCCCGAGCCGTTCAGACCGATGACGCCGATTTTCGCGCCATAGAAGTAGGAAAGATAAATGTCTTTCAGCACGGCCTTTTTGTCGTAAAACTTACTGACGCCGACCATGGAATAAATAACTTTGTTTGGTTCAGTGCTCATTGTTTGAATTTCGGATTGCGAATTTCGGATTGCGAATTTGGAGTTTTAGTTATCCACAGATTACACAGATTACCCCGATTTGAAAAAGACGGAGCAACTAACCGAGAAAGAAGCAGCGCCGGATGAGGTCAGTACCGCCTGCGGTAGCGGGTGGATTCAGTCGTTTTCAGTCTTGTTCGGCGGTTAGGGTAATCCTCGTAACGCTGTAGTGAGGTCCGTACCGCCTGCGGTAGCGGGTGGATTTTTTCAATCTTGTTCGGCGGTTGGGGTAATCCACGTAACGCTGTAGTACCGCCTGCGGTAGCGGGTAGGTTCTTTCAGCCTTGTTTATGCAATCTGTGTAATCGGCGTAATCTGCGGATAGAGTCTAGTGCATATTGAACGGACCACCCGGCGGTTCTGCAACCAGGTCCGGGCGCGTGGAATCCTGGACCACTTCGTGCACTTCCAACTTGTTTGACTGCGAAAAAGCTTCCTTAGGAAGCGTGCCGGATTGCGCGTGACCTTTAACAAACTCATCCGAGCGCACCCAGTTAAGAAAATCCTGGCGGCTGTCCCAGAAAGTGAAGACTACATACGGATCGCCTTCGTTGACGGGGCGAAGTACGTGGTTGGAAATGAATCCCGGCATCTTGTCGACCAGCCCGGCGCGGTCGCGGAATCTTTGCTCGAACGCATCTCGATATTCCTGATTGACGTAGATACGATTGGCGACAGTTATCATTGCGTGCTCCCTTTTGATCTCATCATAGCACCGGGTTCTGGATCAGCGAGCAGTGAAGAACCCACCCGCTACCGCAGGCGGTACTGACTTCATGACTCGCTCGTTCTTTCTCAATTACAGTTGGGTGCATTTGGTTTGTTTGAATCCGTGTAATCTGCGTAATCTGCGGATATTCTGTCTTACCGAGCCGGCTTACTCATCCGCGGCGGGCTTTGATCGCAGTCGCTTAATCTGCGCACGATGTGCTTTTACTTCCAGTGTGCGGTTCTTCGCGCTGCGCGGTACGCGGGTGGGCACGCGCTTAGGCCGTTTGTAATTCAACTGCGCGATCTTCTGCCGCAGCTTCTCCAAACAAATCGCTTTGTTTCGGTGTTGGCTTCTCTCCTGTTGCGAGCTGACGACAACGCCTGAAGGCAAATGCCTCAGCCTGACCGCACTTTCAGTTTTATTAACGTGCTGGCCGCCGGGCCCGCTCGCGCGAAAGGTCTCAACTTCGCATTCGCGCAACAGGTCGGCAGCCGATTCCGGTAAACTGATCATGCTGGGCCAACGAATTCACGAGTCTAAAATTCGATAATCTGCCGCACCGCTTGCGCTTGGGCCAACCGATCAAATCCCGCGTTGATCTCTTCGAGCTGCAAAGTATGTGTGTGCAACTTATCAACCGGCAGGATGCCCGCCTGGTACATATCGATGAAGCGCGGTATGTCGCGACGCGGCACGCACGAGCCCATGTAGGAGCCCTTGATGGTGCGCTCTTCGGCGACAATGCCAAGCGCAGGAACTGTAAACATCTTATTCGGCGCGGGCAGTCCGATCGTAATTGTGGTGCCGCCGCGACGTGTGGATTCGTAAGCTTGAATCAACACCGTTTCGCTGCCAACACTTTCAAAAGCATAGTCAGCGCCGCCGCGACCAACTTCTCTGATCGCTTCGACCGGATCATCCTGCGCGGCGTTGATGTTATGCGTCGCGCCCAGCTCGCTCGCGAGTTCTAGTTTCTCGGCCACGCGGTCAACGGCAATGATCGGAAAAGCGCCTGCCGCGCGCGCGCCCATCACCGCGCTCAATCCTACCCCGCCCATCCCAAACACCGCGACTGACGATCCGGCTTGCACCAACGCGGTGTTGAGCACCGCTCCGACCCCCGTCATCACCGCGCAGCCGAACAGAGCGGCGACAGCGAAAGGCAGCGCACCATCAATCTTTACGAGCGACTCCTGCGCGGCAACCGTGAACTGCGAAAATGCTGAAACCCCCAGGTGATGATTGCAGGCTTGGGGCGGTGTTGAGCGTGAGTCAGTAAAGCGACGCGCGCCATTGAGCAGCGTTCCGGCAATGTTTGCTTCTCCGCCGGGCGCGCACAGCGCTCCGCGACCGCTCACGCAAAATTGACAACGGCCGCAGACCGGCACCCAACTAAAAACCACATGATCTCCGGCAGCAAACTCCGTCGCACCTGTCGTTGGCCCAACCTCGCGCACCACACCGCTCGCTTCATGGCCCAACACCATCGGCATAACACGAGGACGCGAACCATCGATTACGGAAAGATCTGAATGACACAAGCCTGCCGCGCGAATTTCAACCAACACTTCTCCAGGCCCCGGCGGCGCGAGCGTTATGTCGTCAATCACGAATGGCAAACTCTCAGCGTAAGGCCGCGCCTGCCCCATTTCATAAAGAACTGCTGCTCTTGTTTTCATAACATCCTAAAGTACTGAGTGCTGGATTAATTCGTCGTAATCAGCGGACAGCGGTTTGTACATTCGCATTTTGTTTCGTCCACAGATTACACCGATTTCACAGATTAAAAAAAAGCAGCAACAGCACCGCGAGAAACAACGCGGGACGGCGTGAGGTCAGTACCGCCTGCGGTAGCGGGTGGGTTCAGTTTTCCTGAAGGAAGGTGCAGCAAAGCAACCCAAAAGTCGATCATCCTGAATTGCCTCCAACATTCTTTGTTGGCTCGGTTGAGGTCCTGCCTTGAATCTGTCTAGTCCGCGTAATCTGCGGATAATTGTTCGCGGCGTTCGGATTTGTCCTATTGCCCCACCGTCCCGCCCCATCCATGACCGAATTCGGGCACCGGACAAACCTCTTCGTTTACTGCCCACCGCTCACGGCCTACTGCCCACTGTTCTGCGGCTTTGGCACGGGGAATGCGAAGGAGAATGCTGTGAAGTACCTACGCGAAAGAGGAATTTATTTGGCGCCCAACGGCGAGAGCTTTGTGGCGAGTCGCGAGCGAACAACAACTGCGGACGGAAAACGAATTCGGTCGCGGCTGGGTAGGTTGTCGTACTTTCTTTTTGGCCGTTACGAGTGGGCCTTTCACGGCGAGCCGGATTACGAAGTCGCCACTTCCGGTAGCTTGGTGGGTCTAAACCAGGTCTCGACTTTCCGCCCCGACCAATTGATCGACACTGGTGCCACCGCCGGCGCACACTAACTCGTAAATCGTGAATCGTTAATCGTTAATCGTAAATCGTTGTCAGAACAAGAACTTCAATTCCCCGCTCACCGCCTACTTGCTTAACTACTTGGTGCTCACTGCCCGCCGCTCAACAACCCTGATTCATTCTTCGGCTATGCCATCGCCCGTGCGGTAAGGCTCTGCCTTACCGGACAGCAACAACCAATCTTTTCTTGAGGCTACGCCTCAAGAAAAGGAACTGAGGCGTAGCCTCGAAACTCTTAAGTACGATTCCGGTAAGGCAAAGCCTTACCGCACGGGTTGCGGCTTAGCCGCTGGAAAACGTCTTCGTCAGATCCTTTTTTATCCGTCCATCCGCGGCTAATTCGCAATCAGCAGGCTCTTCCCAATCTGCTCGTACAGCGTCTTAAATATGAGGCCGTTCGGTTGCGCCTGGTTGTAATGCCGCACGATGGTCACGTCGATGTCCGGGCAATGGTAAGCGGAAGTTCCCCAAAATCCGTTGTGTCCCCAACAAACATTTCCGGCAATGTGTCGACGTTGTATGCCCATTGCGTATGGACCACCAGCCGCATCATTATTTGTCGGCGGTACGGTCAACATCATTTGCAGCGTTGAGTCGCGCTGAAAGATTTTCCCCTGCACCAGCGCGCGATAGAAACGCGCCAGGTCCTCAACGGACGAAACCAGGCCACCGCCGCCATATAAATCCACCGACGGGTCGAAATCCACCGCGTCTATCTCGCCAAAATATGGATGGGCCAAAGGTTTGATTCCTGCGGGTGTCGGTTCCAACGTTTCGAGATAAGTCTCATCAAGTTTTAGTTTTTTGAAATTGAGCAGCGAACGCAACGCCGAGCCTAACGACTTGCCGGTCAAACGCTCGAGCATTTCACCGAGCAGAACGTAACCGGTGTCGGAGTAGTCATATTCCTTGCCCGGGGCGGCTCGAGGCGTGCCCCAGATAATGGCGTCCTCAACCTGCTCCTTGCGCGTCCAGCGATGTTTCGGGTTTGCGCTGATAATCTCGTAGTACTGTTTGGCCCTCGCATAGTCAAACATTCCGCTGGTATGAGTCAGGAGCTGACGCACTGTAATGACATTGCTCGGATAGCCGCCTTTATCGAGAATGGTGTTGTATTCCTGCGGCAGGTAATGATTGATGGGATCGTCGAGCTTGATCTTACCATCTTCATAAAGACGCAGAATCGCAGCAGCGACAAAAGTCTTGGTGACACTGGCGACGCGAAAGACGTGATGCGGATCGAGCGGCTGTTTCGATTCACGATCAAACACGCCGGCAGCGAGACTGACATCAATTCCCTGTCTCGGCGCCTGAACGTGCAACAGCTCGCCCGGCAAACTCGGAGTTCCGGCCACCTCGTCGGAAAGCAGCTTTTGTAATTCCGCGATGACCTCGGCGGGCGCCTTTGCGTTAACTCGCTTGGCCGTCTGCGCCAAGGCGATTGTCGAGCAGCAAACCGCTACCACCGTAATCATTAATAGGCAGCGCGTTACGCGCTTAATGACATTCATACTCTGCACTGTCCCTTTGGAGTGCGGCGGCCTGGCGCCGCTTTGGCCCGTGAAACAGTAGCATGCAATTCCCCCGAGCACCTTCAACCGATGAAGATCTAGATCCCCCGGCATGGACCACTGCGCCGCCGGGCCGGCGCACTCCAAAGTCGAGCATGCCGGATGTCTTGCATCTTTACAATTCTGCCGTTTATGGACCACGCCTTGACGTTGCTCGTCTTCGTCCTTCAATTCGCTCCATGACACCTCAAAAAGACTGGCCTCACGCACCGATTCATCGGCTCGGCTCCTGTGGCGTTTACATGGTTACTGGTGCGACTTTGCACAAAGCGCACCTCTTCTCAACCGACGAGAAACTAGACTTGCTTGAGGATCACCTGCTGAAACTCGCGAAACGATACCATTGGCAGCTGGAGGCGTGCGCGGTATTTGTCAATCATTACCACTTCATCGCCCGCGGTCATCCCGATGCATTGCCGCTCGATGCATTACTAAATCAATTGCATTCAGACACTGCTCGCAAATTGAACCTTCAGGATCAGTTGGTGGGGCGGGAAGTTTGGTACAACTTTTGGGATACGAAGCTGACTTTTGAACGTTCTTATCTCGCGCGACTAAATTATGTTCACCAGAATGCGGTAAAGCACGGGTTGGTCTATGTGGCTAACCAATACCCATGGTGTTCGGCTGCGTGGTTTGAGCGCACCGCTTCGCTTTCGGCTGTCAATACCATCTATAGCTTCAAAACTGACAAGCTGAACATCCATGATGAGTACTGAAAACTTTTTGGACTGCGGCGCCTTTTTGGAGTGCGGCGGCCTGGCGCCGCTTTGGCCCGTGAAATGATACCACGCTGTTTCTCGAGCAGCCCTCAACCCATTAAGATTGACTTCTCTGCTGCGATTTGAAAAGCTGTTTGAATGGAAGCAACTCTTTGGAGTGCGGTGGGCTCGGCACCGTCTTGGCCCCTGTTACCCCAGCGCTGCTTCATTGGCAGCACTTAACTGTTAAAGTTCGAGACAGCGTGACGGTGGCCAAAGCGCCGCCAGGCCGGCGCACTCCAAGGCGTTGAGTCTCTCGCGGCGAGCACGTCCGATCTCAGCAGACCTTCGTCAACATAGAACGGCCCCTCTTCCTGTTCCGGATTGAGCGGACACGGCCCACTCTCAGACCCCGGATTCAAGTTACTCGAGCTTGGGCCAAAGGAATCCACCACGACACGCATTGAGCAAGACCAACCCCGCGCCACCAACCGCGCCTCCAATTAGCGCGCGCCCGCTCCTTATAAGCAATTCTCTCCGATTTATTTTGGCCATGAAGATCTCTCCCACACGACGCTTGAAAGACCTCTCGACTAGTTACAGAAAAGGATTCAATCTTTCAGTCTCTTCGACGTGCAATAGCTTCGGCCACGGCGAAACCTTCCATAGATTTGGGCGATGATATGCAATCATCAAACATAGTAAGCCCGCGACTGCATCAAGAGTATTTTCCAAGTTTGCATCACCGAAGTGATTATTTCGCTCGTGCTTCACATCGTTGTAGCTTGCCCACCACGAGGGATTTTCTCCTCGATCCCATGCGCGCCAAGGCATTCTCTCCAAACCATAACGAGGGATGGAAACTTTAAATGAAGGAAAACGCGGATAGTGCGAAACGATGCAGGTGCGATAGTGATTGATATTCGAATAGGAGCCAGTAATATCCAACTCACGACAAAGTAGTTTGGAAACCACATCGACTTCCGAACTCGCACTTAGAAGAATATGCGCGAACTCAACTGAATATGTATGGAAGTTTTGAGGAGCAATTTCTACATAACGGGCGGCCTTCTCAAGATCAGACTCAATCGCTATGAAATATTGCCAGTGTGGGAATGCCATGGTCGGTCAACTCGAGAGCGGCCTGGCGAACACAGATAAGTGTTCGTCAAGCATAGTGGGTTAGTCTTTCGTAATTGATTTCTGACTTGTAACTTTTGAGCTATCGAAACACTTAGCGCCCCAGCCGAACGTAATTCCGCCGCGGTTATTATTTGGCCGGCACATATCTTTTCAAGCAGAGCGGCTTGTAACGGTTCCAGCTCGACGAGCCGTCCAAGCACGTTAAGTACGTCAATGAGTCCCGTCGTGTACTCGGCAAGCCAATGAGCGGGTTGAATCTCCCCAGCTTATTCTTTATCGTGTCATCTCTGAACTTTCTCGGATCAGCACCTTTACCGGAGCCTTCACTTCGACAAAGCCCACGAGGGCGTTACGAACTGTAATCGCGTAGTCGGGACGCGTTTTTAGATCGTTCAATGACGATTCGCCAACTGCGATGACCTCCGTTCTTCGAAACGCTCACAGGTCCGCCAAGTCTCCAATTAGATGTTCCAAGAGACTGGGGAGTTGATCTTCTGGTTGGCCGGTCGCTCCGGGATTGCCTGGTTTAGCCTTGGCGTCGGCACCGAAAGCAGCAACAGCCGTATGAAAATCACGATTCATCAGAGGTGACTCACGTGCCCCGTAGCAATATCGCTGAGTTTACCATCGGTTCGCTGTGGTGATTAGAATTTCAAGAGCGGGACGTACGCGGTATTGGTCTACGTTGGCTAGGATGTTGACGAGCACGGCGTTGCGACTTTCTCTGGGTAAAGAACGTTTTCATCGTATTCTCTTGCTCGCTTTTCGTAAAACCATCCAACGTAGTACCAGTAAACCAGTACATTCGCTATGACAAAAAGTAGCGCCAACGTCCCATAGTCCACGACGCGGATTCTTGGGTACTCTTCGCAAAGTCCCTTATAGATTAGAACTAGAGCCGTGCCCCAACCATAAAGCGAAAAGAACTTCTGGTCATGAGGATTTCTCTGTTTATAAAACAGGAATAGACAGGGGACGACCCCAAAAACGACAAAGGTTGGCCAGTACCTCGGAATCTTTAGTGAAATGAACGCGGCTACGTAACCCAAGCAAGTAATAATATCCACCACAAAGTAACTTAAACGTTTCTTCTCCGGATCCTTGATTACGCCGTCCATATCCCCATATAGGTGAACATAATCGAGGGAGTAAAAGAGAATAATGAAGTAACGAGTGAAATTGTCGCGCGTTAAAAAGTGCGCTAGGTTGAAATCTCCGGGTGCCGGGATCAACTCATAGAGCATAGACCCCAGAAAACCAGGGTAGATCAGACCGTAGATTAATCTGTCCCAACTTTTCTTGTCCGATTTCTTCATGTGAGCATCGCCAAACTGCGCTAGGAACAAGGCAAAGCGGTAACGGTGAACCTGAACCGCCAAACCCTTTTCATCGAATCAATTCGTGTGTTCCGCTACTTCTTGTTCCCAAAGAGCACGATGTTATTGAACTTGGTGATTGAGCCGACTACGGCGGTGTTATTGAAAACGATGTTGACATCCTCGATGCCGCACTGACCGGTGCCCTCTACCGCGAGACCAACGTCGCCGTTGTTTCTGATCGTCGTGTTGCTGATAAAGACCTGACCTGCCGCGACGTGAACGCCGGCTGCGGTGAAGCCATCGATGACACTGTTCTCAATGGAAACTCTATTAGCGGCCAGAACGTCGATGCCGTTAACGCTGATACCTCCACCGCTTAGAGAAAGCCCACGAAGGATCACGGTCTTGGCCGCGTCAGTAGGCTGGGTGATATTGATGGTGAGCCCGCTGGAACTCGCCAGCGATCCCGTACCGTCGATGATTACCGATCGATTTATGGTGGCAGCGCCAAAGTTTCCCGGGGCCAAAACATCGACCTCTCCTCCCATGGCCGTCTTTGACAGCGCACCGGCAAACGTCTTGCACGGGTTGGTGCGCTGGCAGGGGTTGACGTCGTCGCCCTGGGGCGAGACCCAGGTGCGGGTGGCTTGAGCTTGAACAAGCGCGGCGCCGGCGGTAACTAAAGTCATAAGAATGACAGCGATGAAACAAAGACGCAGGGTCGAGTGAACAGTAGTCATGAGTAGCCTCCGTAAAGGGTGAAAGTTGGAGAGCGTGTGAACTGTAACGGTGGCCCACTCGATGCGTGGAGCTTGCGAAGGCGCGAGGGAATGAGCGGGCAGATAGTAAATCGTAAATAGTGAATAGTAAATGGTTGGAAAAACCGTGGTTACCATTTTGTTCGTATCAGTGGAATCAGACCGCCGAGTACCGGTGCCATGACCGCGATCGCTGCCCGCAGGCTTTCAGTAACGCTCAGTGCAAGGATCTTTTCCAGTTTCTCTCTTTTTGCGCACCAGCTATTCCACTTTTCATTTTGAGGAGAAGGTATGGGTAAGATTTCATCCCTCAACTTACGTCCTGTTGTTATGAGAATAGAGAACGTAGGAAGAAACACCAGGATGAGAATGAGGGTGTAATACAATCCGAAAACCAGGACCTTCTCGGCCCCAAATTCCGCGGCGCAGGCCCCAGATGCGATTATAGCGTTGCGTTTAGCGCTCTGAGACAAAGTAACCAACCCCAACATCACTCCCAATATCGAAAGAAAATGTAACAAACTGCTTCGCAGGTTTAGATAATTTCGTACCAAATCCTGTTGCAGCTTCTCATCATGCTGCAGATCACTGGCGTGAAGGTCGACTGTGAGAATATTTCTCAAACCTATATTGACTAGAACGTTTCCAACTCCAGCCACGATGGCGACGAGGCCCCCAATATAGGTATGAAGCCTTGTCTTTAAAAGATGACGAGAGAAGTTGTAGTTTGGACAAGAAGCAGCAAAGGCGGTGGAGGCAAAAATGAGTGCTGCAAATAACACAACCCAAACAAGAAGTTCGGACTTGTATTTCCTGGCATGATGAGAAAGCGAGGTCACTACAGGCCACATGGAGCCGAGTGCAACAGCCCAAAATACGGTTTGCGCTGCTACGGCGAGCAGCCATAATTTGAACTGGGGCGTTGAGATAAATTTTTTCTCGTCGGGATTCATCAAAGGATAGTCATAAAGAAGAATGAGAACCCCAACGGCAAATCCCGCTACACTGAGAATAGTTCCCGATAAGAAAGACGACATGCTTCGGGAAAACCGATTGGAGAGCTTCGAGATCTTCTTTTTGAGGCCCGATGTTTGTTCTAGTGTTTTAGGAGTTGACATCTTGTACTCTCGACTTTCCTTGGCTGAGGTCACTAACGAGAAACGATAGTTCTCGTGGGAATTCAATAACGCGTTTGGTCAAGGCGCCCCGCGGTATCGTTAAGTGAATTAATAAAAGGTCTCACTCGAATATGTGAGACGCAGGCGCGGGGTGGTGAGCGCCGAATAGTAAATCGTGATAAGTAAATAGTTGGAACGGTGAACTGGAAACAGTGAACCGGTAACGGTAGTTATCGTCGAGTGACCAACAAGCTACAATTTGGTCCACCCCCGCTAGCAAATGGGTTCGCCGACTTGACCTTGATTGTGTAATCGCCTACCTCAACGCTGTCCTCAATCTCAATGGATCGAGACTGACCACCCGAGATTATTGTCATCTTCACAAAGAACGAGCTGATTGGCCGCGATTGTGCATTAGAGGAAGTCTGGTGGCCGACCGCTTCTAACTCAATTTCCAGGCCCGTGCCCGACACAGTGACTTTGTCGTTCGACTTCATGACAAACTCTTGATCTGTTTTCACGCTTCTCGACAACAACGCACAGCCGGTGAGGAAGACTGTGATGTTCGCAATCGCAAACAATGATTTCTTTGCGGAAGTTGTCATGTATGAATCGTAAATCGTAAATCGGAAATAGAAAGCGGCTTAAAAGCCACGGGCCCAGCTTAGCTTTAAATTAATCCGGGCCCGAACCTTCATGCGAAGGAATTAGGATTGGGGTGATGTTCTGCAAACATCACCAAGGTTTGCTTACAGCTCAGGAGCAGGGGCAGGCGCTCCTGTTCCAGCGCTATTAAAGGGCCCCAACTCTCCCTTCTGAAGCAATAGCCGCATGCGATCAAGTTCAAGCTGGAGTTTCTGCGTCTCCAGGCAAGCCTTTACCGCTTCAGCCTTTTGCTTCTCGAGTCGAATGGAAATTGCTGCTTCTCGCTGCGGTTCGCAAGAGCAACAATGTGCCAGTTCCGGATCATAGACGGTGCCGTCTGTCGGCAAGGAAATGGGCTTTGACTTTTCCACCACCTCACCAACGCGGGGCAACAAAGTCAACGTGCGTCTAACCTCGTTACGTACCGCCTCGGGCAGCCAGGCCAGATCGTCGATCGTGTGCCATTCAGCCGGTACGCCCTCCGCCACTATCCGATAAGAAATGTCGGACACTCTGGTGCTGATTGCATAGAGCTCGACGACCTTCCGGATGAAATAAGTGACAGCACGGCACTCGTTGTCATTCTGAATAATCCGCGAGGTGATGTTGGCGATATCTTTTTCCTCGTAGTTGCTAACCACGACAGAGCGCTCTGCATGCACCAGCAGTGAAGATTGTCTCACCGACTGATCAAACGATTCCGCGACCACTCCAACTCGAATCATATTGTGATCGGTAACAGAAATCTGGCTTGAGGCGCTGCCGCTCGGCAATCCCAGAAGGCCGGCGAGCCCGCCGCCCGCGGAAACCGAACTACTGGATTTCACATCGACAAGCCGGTCGCTCAAGGCATCGAGTCTGTTTGTTACTCGTGCTTCATGCACCGCCGAAACGTACTGCATGAAAGTTGTTTGTACTGAGAAGCGATCCGTCTCGCTGGTGATACGGCGATAGCGATCGCTGTGATAGAGCGTGACCTTCTCGCCCGGCAATAGGGTCTGGGTAAAGAGCAGCGGCCCATGTTGTTTGCCCAGCAGACAGAATTTATGTTCATAGGTAATACGAAATTCGATGAACTGCCTGGCGGACACAAAGGTAGGGTTGGGATTATCTCGTCCGAGTGGCACACGGAAGAACCGGGTCTCGTACCAATACATGCAATTGTCATCCGTGCGCCAAGGCGGATCGCAGGGACTAACACAGCATGCGTCGGGCTCGGGTAACTCGACACAACACGGCCCGGCGTCCTTGCAAGCTTCTCCAGAAGAGCAAGCCACCAACAAAGCTCGTTCAGCGTTAATGCGGCCATAGCCCACATCATTATTCCAGGTGCCAAAAGGCTTACCTGCTGTCGCTGAGTAAACGTAGGCGCCGGCGTTGATCTTATCCGTTGTTTCCGAAATGATCTTTCGCACCTCAAGATTCGTCAGGGCCGGATTGACGCTCATGATCAAGCCGCCGAGTGCGGCAACATGAGGCGTTGCGGATGACGTGCCGTTAAAGCGCTGGTTGTAATCAGTCGGCGTATAGCCGGCAGCGCCAAGGCGGTCAGTCGTTGGTATTTCCAGACACGGCGCAACCACGTCGCAGTCAGGACCGAAGCAGGCGCCCCAAAAGCCTTCGATTGAGGTATCGCCTACGGCCTTGCGCACGTCAGCTCGGTTAGAGCCGCCGACGCCGAGTGTGGTCGGATCAGTCGCGGGAAAGCGTGAGACATTTTGGTTTTCATTTCCGGTGGCTGCCACCAGCAGCACGTTTTTGCTTTGGCAATACTGGAGCGCCGCTTCGATGATCGAGAAGTCCCAGACCATCCATGACGGGTAAACTCCGAAACTCATGCTTACGATGCGAGCTCCGTTGTCCGCTGCAAAGTACAGTCCTTCTGCGACTTGAGTGTCGGCAAAATTTGTCGCAATAGCCATGATCCGACATTTGCCCGCCAAGCCCGTCACGCCCAGCGAGTTTGAGATGTGACTACCAATGATTCCCGCGCAGGCGGTGCCGTGGTTACCCACCGGCGCGCCATTGTTGGTGTGGGTAATGGTGCTGTAAGAAATCGGCCACATGTTTAGATCGGGATGGCCGAGTTCCACACCTTCGTCGAGCACGGCGACGACGATGTTTGGATCACCTTCACTGATGGGCCAGGCGCGCGGGGCGTTGATCCTTTGAAGACCCCATTGGTTGGGATAGAAGGTATCGTTTGGTATCAGGTCCGCAGTTGCCGGCGAACACTTTCCGCGTTTGCCGCCATGAGCCGCTGCATCTCCGCAGCAGGAACAAATAGGCGAGATGTAGGGAATGTTTTCGAACTTCATTCCCCCGGCTGCCTGCGAGCCGGCCTTTTCCTTAATGCGTTCCGCAACTTCAATCGCGTTGCCGTTGGGGAGATTGATTACTGTATATGTTTTCAAAAGGTCGCTGCGCCGTTGATCGATGGAGGCAGACTCATCGATCTCTCTCGGGTCTCCGATGGCCGCCATCAGCGAGTGACTTAACAGCAGAACCGTTGGATTGATGGCAAAGTACGACTGCGGGCCAGGCTCCGCATTGATGGCCCGGTAAACCGGCGCGACCCATTCAATGTTTTCGTCAGAGCTGAGCTTCGTGAATGCGCTATCCGAAAGTGATTTTCCCGAAACCCAGGATAGTGTTTCGCTTTGATTGACATTGACGGGGCGCGGGTCGGGCGTTGCATCTTTAGGGCTGTCTTTGGATTTTGGTGCTTCTGTGGCCGGCGTCAACGAGTTACTGGACAATAGTGTTCGCGCTTCTTCCGGCCGTACCGGTCGTGCCCATTTTACGGCAACGACTTCCGGCACAAGCTCAGCCGGACCGAATGAGGGATGATCTAACGTTTTTTGCGGGGACATGGATTCTACCTCCGTGAGTGGTTTCGTTTGAGGTGTGGTTGCGTGGAACCGCACGAAAACGATGAGAATGCGAGGAAACAAGCGGACTCTACGCTTCAGAGTGATTGTTTGTCAACGGGCCGGCCACTTCCAGTTTCTACTCAACGACGCCTTACCGATAAGGACGCTCAAGGCGGACAACTGCTGCTACTGCGGCAAGAGACGGCACACAGAAAAAGTCAAAACTACGGCACTACTTAGCCGCGTTTCTTTTCTGGCTTGGGAAGAAAGCCGCGCTGCTGCTGTGGCTCTTTGGCAGAGCCGGGACGTTGTTGCGGGAGCGATTGCGCGCGCTCCTGCTTGTCCTTGGCGATAGTTTCTTTCAATCGTTTTTTTGCGCGTTTGTTCATGGGTTCGTGAATCGGGAATCGTTAAATCTTGAAGGTAAGTGGCATAGACTTCAGTCTGTGCCGGCTCGTCAAACACAGACTAGAGTCTATGCCACTCGTGCGCGGATGGCCTCACGACTTCCGGTTCTCTGTTTTCTGTTTTCTGCTTACGAAGTTACGTGCTTCACAATCTTCTTGGTGGCCTTCTTGGTGCCGCGGCCAAAGTGCCGGCCGGCGCGGCCCGTGTGTCTGCCGAAATGTTTGCCCGCGCGTACCACACGACCGTGCTTGATATCGTGACCGGCGGTCGTGCCGGCGCGTTTGACTTCGCTGCCGCTGGTTTTCATTTCGCCCTTGGCGGTGTTGTTGTTTTCCTGCGCGCCCGCTGAGATAAGCGTGAACGACAAGATTAATCCCAAAGACATTACGGTTAACGATTGCATAATCTTCCGCTTCATGTTGACTCCTTAGATAAGCTCGATCAAAACAGATAGTCCCGGGCAATTCCGGAGAACTAACAAACTCAGGGGGCTGACAACTTAGAGGAGATAAATTGGTTGGCAGGGATTATAACCCGAGAACCGAGAACCGGAAATCGTAAATCGACGGAATAAGCGCCAGCTCTTTGCCGCTCATAATCCGCGGGTCATTGCCTTTTCGGTTTACCGTTTCCGGTTCACGGTTCACAGTTCACGGTTTCCGGATTCGGCGTACGCGCCGAGCGCTTCCAGTGCGCCTTCATGCATTCGCTCGGGACGAACGTAGCGCCAGTGCTTCTCAAATTCTTCGCCGGCAAGATTCGGGTTGGCTGTTCGCTCTTTGTCCTTTAGCCAATTCTCCACCCACTGCCGAAGTTCGGGATCGTTGTTCAGCGCCGTTCGAGCGGCATGCATGTTCATGGAAGAAGCATACAGCAAACAGCAGACAGCAAACAGCCGGAAGATTAGTGAATCCTAAATTGTGACAACAGGGGTTTTGTTTTCCATAGCGAATCGTGAATCGTGAACCATGAACAGTAAGAACCATCGTGTGTCATTAGCACCGTGGTCTGAGCAGCTATGCTGCCTCCGGTGCGGAAAGGCTATGCCTTTCCGGCGAGCTACCTGGGAACGTCTTCGCGAGGCTTAGCCTCGCGAAGACGTGGGGGCGACTCTCGGTAAGGCACAGCCTTACCGCAAGGAAGACGGCAGAGCCGAAGACTGTCGATAGAGTGATCAATTCAAGGAGTTTGGATTGGGTGCCGCGCCTCAACGTTTGCGGCGGCCGCGGCCGGATCTTTGCATCTTGCCCTTTGCGGCGGCAGATTTCTTCTGCGCGTGGTGTGCTTCTCTTGAGCTTTGCGCGCCGTGAGATTTGGCGAGCTTTGCCGTGCGCGTGTCGCTGACCTTCACGGGTGCCTTCGCTGCCTTACCAGATCGAACCTCTCCTAAAGCGCTGCTGATAAATCCTTCGTCCGGACGCGCGCCACCGACGAACGCGAAGACGTGATAATGATCGCGATTCTCGCGCAGCACTTCGATGCGTCCTTCATCTTTTAGTCGCGCGAGTTCCGACATCACCTGCGCCTGCTCGGCAGCGGTCATGTAATGGTAAAGAATGTCGAAGGCCAAACCCGTCGAGTGTGGCGGCGTTTCGATGCGCGTCGCATTCGGGTTTGTTTTACTGAGACCCAGTTGATACTCGTCCGGGCGCACCAGCGACGTTAATGGCAACGGCCTGGCAAACTTCTCGTGATACGAGGCGGCAATCTCTTCCAGAACTTTCAGTGCTTCCGGCCGCATCGAGCTGAGCATGCGCACCTTCAATTGCCTGCGCGCGCCGGCTTCACTCAAGTCAAAAGCACCGCCAATTAGTTTGCTCCCCAGTTGCTGAAGCGTTTCATAGTCTGAGAACAGGCCTTGTCGTGTATCCGCGTTTCCGTAAGACCGTTCGAGTTGCGCTTTATCGTCTCGATTCCCTTTTACTTCCTTTTGCAGTCCGGCGATCTGTGTTTGCAGCTTGGCGCGTTGCGAACGATCTCGCCTTTTCAGAACACGGACTTGCTGTTGCAAACTTGTGAGCTGTTTGTCCCAACCCGCCTGCGACGACGCCAGCCGCTCGTATTCGCGCCGCAGCCCGGCTTCGTTGTACAGCTTGATGCTCTTGCCGTTTTCGAAACGGGTGAACGGTCCGCTGTCCGCGCTGCCACCGACGCCGAACAGAATGTAATTCTCACTGGCGGGCTGAACCTGCACCAGTTCGCCGCGATCAATCATTCGAGCGAGTTCAACAAAATCCTGCGGCGTATCGACATGATGCTCGTTTACCTCAGCCACCTGGGTCGCGAGAAATCGGCGCGTATCGCTGTAATGGCGAAGTTGCGAAGGCGTTTCGATCTTTGCCTGCTTACCGATGGGCTCGCCACGATCTTCCTTGACCTTTTCAACGGCGGCTGTCCAGGGATTTATTTCAGCGGCGCGAGCGGTGGCCGGCAACAGAGCGATGAGACTGCGCAGATTGCCCGACCCGCGCCGTTTCCATACAGGAACCAGAACGAGGGCCGCAATGACGATGAAAAATATTAGGTTTCCCAGGAATAGGAAGGACTGTTTTCTAAGTTTCAATGCTACTTCCCCTTGCCCGTTCGAACTACCGCGCTGCTATAGAGATGCGATTGGGCTGGGAAAGTATGCTTGTGAGGCGCGGGTAAATGGTGAATGGTAAATGGTGAATCGTGGGAACGAATGAGCAGTCACAAACAATGAGGCTCTGAGCAGCTATGCTGCCTTCCTTGCGGAAAGGCTATGCCTTTCCGGCCGGTCTCCTTGGAAGGACTTCGCGAGGCCCAGCCTCGCGAAGGTTCTTTGGATACATCGCCGGTAAGGCAGAGCCTTACCGCACGGAAGTCGGCAAAGCCGCAAGTCCTCCGGCCTACGATTCACGATTTACGATTCACGATTTACGACTTCAGCGCCAGTCGCCGACGAGCACAAACGGCGCCCAATAGAATGGTGCGCTGTATTTCTTGCCTGAGATCATTGCGAGTTGGGCTTCGCGCAAGGCAGTTGCCGGTGAGGCGGTTTTCGATGCCAGTAATCTCTTGTAAAAGTCAGTCATCAAATCCGCGGTCGATTTGTCGGCCACCGACCACAGACTGACGCCGACAGTTGGCGCGCCGGCATACATGAACGCGCGCGTCAGGCCCATCACGCCTTCGCCGCGTTTCTCTTTTCCCAAACCTGTTTCGCATGCGGAAAGCATGACTAGCGGCGAACCCAGTTTCAGATTGAAGACTTCGTCGGTCCGCAAAAAGCCGTCCGCGTTTTTGTTGCCGACAAGCGAAAGCACCAGGCCGGTGAACTGCGGCCGCTCGGCATTCAACAAGCCGTGGGTGGCAACATGCACGATGCGATATTTGCTGATGTCGCGCGCTTCGACGTTATCTTCGCTAGCATCAAGATCCAGCCACACATCGGCCTGCGCGCCCGAAGCTTTGGCGAGTTTCACAATCTGTTCGGCTTCCGCGCGCGTCCCGGCGAGTCGTGCCAGCGGCAAGCCTTCCATCTTGGTTGACTCGGCTGACGTTGCGGCGTCTTGTCCGGCCACATCCGCAAGCGCGCTTTGAATTCCCAAGCCACGCGTTTCTGCATTTGGCGAAGACGCGGCCGTGCGCGCGCGCGTGTCTTTGGAATTGAAAACCGGATCGGCAACTATCAACATCGCGTTGCCGCTGCGGTTGGCTTCCTGCTGCCTGATGGCGCCGACGACGGACGCCGAAGGCGCGTAGATGATCTCGTTGGTCTTAACCAGATACGACAATGACGAATAATCCGCGCTGGCCGCCGAGCTCACTAACGCTTCAAAAGGCACGTAATTCAGCGCGCCGTCAGCAACGATCAGCAGACGTTTGTCGGCGATTGCGCCTGCCGCGGGTTCGAGCGCGCCTTTGTAAAGCGCGTTTGAAGCAGTGACAAACGCTGCGGCGTCTTCAGCAAATGGCGTTGCACTAACGCCAAGCCCGCGCTGCGAATCAGCCATCACGTCGATACCGACGATGCGACGCTGAAGTTTGGTGGGAATTAATTGCGCGCGCAGATCGGTGGCGAGTTTCTCAACCACGGGCCGCGCTGGAAGTTTGTAGAGGCTGACGCCCGACTTGCTGACGGCCCAAAGATAAGAAGCATCCGATTGCAAACTGTATTCAAGCAAGAACGTCTGATCGTCGAGCACGCGTTGCTGCACATCGGCGAGCGAGAGCGGCTGGCCGCCAGTCAGGCTGGCATAGCGCGGGCTCGCAGTTCTGATCTGGTTTTCAATGTCGTCAAAATCTGTTTGCAGCTTTTCCAGTTCCGCTTCCAGCTCTGACGGTTTTTTCTTTTGCTGGTCCGGGTTCAGATTGACTCCCAAAAGATCTTCCGCAATCTCCTGCTGCCGATCGAGATTGTCCTGTTTGCGCTTCAATAATTCGGCGGGAATGCCTTCGGTGATCGAAGTTCCGCTTTCACTTAACAGGTCGAGCAGCGAACGCGCACGCGATTGTTCGGAAACCTTGAATGCTTCAGCGGCATAATCGAGCGCTTTGCCGGAAAGCGGACCGCTACCGGCCGGCGCTGTCAGCAAAGAGATTTCCGCCAGGTCAGCGGTTGTCTCGTCAAACACATCTTTAGTAGTGGCGAGGAAAGTGGTGCGCGCTTCATCTGCGCGCAAACTACCTGAACGCAGCGTCTCGATTGTCTGGAGCGCGTCGCGATAATTTTTCACCGCTGATTCGCGCAACGACAGGGATTTCTTTGCGTCAGTTTCCTGCACGCCCTGGAGCCACAAACTTTTGCCCAGGCCGCGCTGCGCAGGCCAAATCAGATCGAAACGCTTGTCATCCTGCGCACCCTTGATTGCTTCCGCGTATGCCTTGCTTGCATCTTTGAGACGCCCTTGACGTAAGGCGATATCGCCCAGACTAGTTCGCGCGGCGGCACGAAAGCGTCGCGTTTGGCCCAGCTTCGTAATTCCACCCAGGCTGCTGCCCGCGGCATCAAGCGCATTCTGAAAATGTTTTTTCGCCGACTCCAAATCGTTTTGCGCAAAGGCGACTCGACCCATACCCAGCTCGTAACTGGAGTAAACGATCGAAACCCGATACTCGTCGAGTTCCTTCTTTGCTTCCAAGGCGACAGTAACTGCGCTGACCGGCGCTTCGACTGAAACGCGGCCCGTGGTTGCCGCACCCATGATCGCACCGAAGCCGCCAAAGCGGCGGCCCACTTTTGATGCAGTGCCTTCGGGCTTTTTCACCTGCATCTGTCCGTACGCTGAACTCGCTTCCGCCAAACGGCCCAGGCGATAGTTAACGTCGCCGATCTTTGCCAGCATCAGGTTTGCGTTAAATTTATCGTCAGCAATGTTGGCGTTGGCCAGACGACTGTCGACCAGACTGGCCGCGGCCGCGGTCTGTTCGTTCTTCCTATCGGCGCCGACAAAGCCTTCCAGCGCGTGCTTGTAATGTTCCAGCGCAACGTTGTATTCACCCTGACGCAAATACAGATCGCCGAGTTCGTTCTCGGTCGCAGCAATGCCGTGATTATTCTTAGCGGCGGTGTAGAGATTCAACGCCTTTTGTAGTTGCGAAAGTGCCTGATCGCTTTTGCCGCGCTTTAAGAGATGCCGTCCTTCCTGCAAAGCAGCGCCGGCTTGATCAGTTTGCGGCAAATTCACGGCAGCGCTGGCGGGTCGCGGCGCGATGAAACTAAAACCGAGTAACAGAGTCGCACCCAACACGACGACATAGAACGCCTTCAGCGGTGAATTCACTTTAACTCCTCCTGCTTTTTACTACGGCTGCACTTCCTCGAACTCTGAATCCAGCTTGCTGAGAGCGTTGTGAACCAGCTCAACCGTGGTCACGAGAATTGCCTTGCTGCTGGAAGCCGTCAACATGATCAATGATGGTTCCGGATCGTCGCGGTTAAGACCGATGCCCCGAGTGGCGGCTCGGTGTTCCTTCGAAGTTTGAGATACGCCAACGCCGGTAGCCTTTGAAGTTTGTGCCGCGCCGCTTAACTCGTTTTGAATCTGGGCCCAAAGTTCTGAGCTGGGATGCCACGGACACTTGCCGGCATTCTCACGGCAGAAGCTAATTAGATCATCTTCAATAGGAGCGCCAGCCAGCGGTTCGCGTGTGAACACGAAATAAAGTTTCTCCGCGCCGGGATATTGATCAAATGTCAGCCAGCGCAGTCTTTCTTCAGCGGACAGGCTGGAGGGAATTTCAAAAGGGACATGGGCCTGGATGTAATTGCCGGCTTCATCAAGTTCCTGATCCGGATAAATCATTGTCGCCGGCCCACCGTTGGTGGTGTTGAATATGTAGAGATATCCGTCCGTATTAGTCTCAAGCAAAAACCTGACGTGGTCACCTTTGCGAAATGCGTGCGTCGGATCGGTGCGCACCGCCAAACCATTCGAGTCACGCATGAAAAGCGTCAGGCCCAACCCCATGCGTGGCAACCCTTTTTTCGACGCGCCGGAAGTTGTAGCACCACCACTAACCGGCCCCGGCGTCGAGCCAGGCGTCGGCTTCGGCCGCCGATGCGTGCGCTTTGCGGGTGGCGTATTTCCTTTATCAGTTGTTTTGGGACGCGTGGTCATAAACGCGCCGCGCACGTCCTCATCCTGCTGCGCCAAAACAGGCAGCGCGCTAAACGCAAAAAGCAGCATTAGCAGACCAGGAAATATCGGCTTGCTTGTCATTGCAGAAACATCTCCTTTAAACAAAGTACAGTTGGCAAATCTATTTGTGTTCAATTCTGACCTGAAAAATTACGGGCCCTGAATTCTTCGCCGCCGGCACTTTCAAAGCTACGTACGGCGCGGCCGCATCTTTATTGTTGAGTTCGGTCACTGGCGTGCTCGTTTGGTGTTGGGCTAGAAAATCGCGCAACTCTGTTTGTTCAGAATCGCCCAGCGGTTTGCCCGTTGCCTGCTGAGTCAAAAACGCTGGTGAGCTGAGGCGGTCGGGAGAAAAAATAATCGTGTAGTTTTCGCTGCCGGGCTTCTTGTCCAATTCCAGCCAATGCTCGAGCCCACTGGGAAAACTAAAATCGCCGCCCTTGACCACCTGATTGTTTTCCAATCCGGAAATCGAGGCAGGCTTTTCCGTCAGGAATGCGGTCGGCTGATTTTGTTCGCCTGGTCCAATAACATAAACGTAGCCATTCGCCGCGAATTCAAAATGAAACTTGAAGGCCTGACCGGATTTTAGAGGTACGGCCCCGGCGACACGCACCGGCTCGGCCACCGGTTCGTTCGGCAAAGTCTCGAGCCAATAACGTCCGAATTCGCTGGTTGCTACTGCCGGGTCAGTTGCCGATGTCGCTTTCTTTTCAGTCGCGGTCCCACTGCCTGGCTTGCTCTTGAACCAACTGAAAGCAAAAATACCGCCAACTCCAACTACGGCAAGAACGACCAGCAAGAAAATGGCGCCGCCGATTAGCAGTCCTTTACCGCCACGCTTTTGCTGGGCCAACGGAATTTCCATCGCCGGTTGCCGGCGTGGAACAGTTACACTCGAACCGAGATCCATATCAGCCGCGCCACGTTTTGCCGGCTGGGGGACCATAATCGGTCCTGCGTTTCCTGGTGCTGCTGCGGGACGTTGCGCACTGGTCGGTATTGCATCAACCGTAACAATCGTCGCCGCGTTCACATCTGATTTTGTACTGACCGCGCCCGGTATGCCGTGCGTATGCGAAGTGGAACCTTCGACGTGCGGGATGTCAGCAATGGTGCGGTCAACCGAAAGCTGAGGCGCGTTGGCCAACGCCGCACGTAACTCAGCAGCGAGCTCTCCGGCGGTAGCCTGCCGGTCGACTCGGTCCTTGGCAATGGCACGAGCAATGGCATCGCTAAAAGCGAGCGGCACGCCGGGAGCCTTTTCAACTAACGGTGGTGGCGTTACCGAAACGTGATCGCGGCGCAACTCGTGCAAAGTTGCCGCCGAATACGGGCGGCGGCCTGTGATCATTTCATAAACGACCAAACCCAAACTGTAAATGTCGGCACGGCCGTCAATCTCGAGGTTGCCATCGCGCGACAGCTCGCCCCACTGCTCCGGCGACATGTAATAAGGCGTACCCAGCACTTGCCCAGCCATGGTTAGTTCAGTAGTGCCACTGCTTTCAACGCCGGCTATCTCACGCATCTTCGCGATGCCCAGGTCAAGCAACTTAATGGTGGGCTCGCCGCCGGTAGTTGCTTTCCCAATCATGATGTTTTCCGGTTTCAGATCGCGATGGACCACCCCCATCGCATGGGCCGTGTTCAGGACGCTCATGATTGGTTCGAGAATTTCAAAAGCTTCGGCTGCGGACGACGGGCCGCGCTTTTTTATTTCGGCGTCGAGCGTGTGGCCCTCGACGTACTCCATCACCATGTAGATGTTGCCGTCGGCCGCCGTTCGCAGATCGTAAACCGTAACCGCGTTGGCATGACGAAAGCGGCGCGCGGCCTGGCCTTCGCGGCGAAAGCGTCGCAACCACTCGGCGTTGGTTCTAACTTCCTGCGGCAGGATCTTGATCGCCACCCGATCGCCCAGCAGGATATGCCGCGCCAGGTAGACAGCGCCCATGCCGCCTTTGCCCAGCAGCGTTTCAATCTTGTACTGACCGTCCAGGACTGTCCCGACGATGGAGGACGGATCGTCTTCCAAAACTTCGCCATCTATCGGGCAGAAGCTGGTGCTGTCCTCATACTTTGATTTGCAGATGGTGCAGTACTTCATGCGGGCTTAATTCGAAAGCAAGCTACGGTCGAACGTCAGCATTTGCAGACGGGTAGTCTAACATACGGTCCGTCCGCTGACAGGTTACCGGTGCGGCAATCGGTACTATTTGCAGGTCGATTTGAGTCGACTGAGTGATAATGAGGTCAGTACCGTCCGCGGTAGCGTATGGGTTCAGACAACGCCAATTTTCGATTTGCCGATTGCCGATTCGCCCGAGCGAGCATTAGATACCAATCGGAAATCTGCAATCGAGGCACCCATCCGCTACCGCGGACGGTACTGACCCCATTGCCACTGCGATACGTTTAATTCAAACTGCATCTTGTGCTTGGCGGGTGTTATTTATAAATTCGCCTGGCATACTCGGCCACCATCCGGTCGCTATTAAACTCGGGCCCAAGCGTGGTTATCGAGCGTTTCATCATCCAGATCCATTTGCGCGGCAGACCTTCGCCGTCACGATCATAATAAAGAGGAACGACTTCCTGCTCGAGCGTGCGATATAGCGATTCGGCATCGCTCGCGTCGACGTCATTGGACGATTCGACGCCATTGCCAATCGCAAATCCGTTAGTGCCGTCGTACCCTTCCAGCCACCAGCCATCGAGCACTGAAAGATTTAAGCCGCCGTTCATCGCGACTTTCTCGCCGCTGGTGCCCGACGCTTCGAGCGGACGCCGGGGAACGTTCAACCAAACATCGACCGACTGGACCAACTGGCGCGCGATTTCCTGATCATAGTCGTCAATAAAAACTGCGCGGTCTTTCAGCCGTTCGTCATGCTTCCACCTGGCCACTTCCTGAAGAATCATTTTTGCTTCGGAGTCCTGCGGATGCGCCTTACCGGCAAATACGAATTGAACCGGACGTTCGTCGTTGTCAATAAGTTTCAGCAGTCGTTCGCTGTCCCTTAACAACAAACTCCAGCGCTTGTAACCAGCCACGCGCCGCGCAAAGCCGATAGTTAGCGCGTTAGGATCAAACATGAGGCGCGCGGCTTCGGCATACTCGACTGTCTCGCCGCGATTGACGCGCGCCTGAAACGAACGCTCGCGAACAAAGGCAACCAGCCGCTGCTTCAGCAGCGAGTGCGCGGCCCACAACTCTTCATCCGACAAACGCGCAATGCCCTGTTCCCAATCCGCCCGCTGCACTAACTTGCCGGCCCAATCCAGGCCAACGTGTTTTTCATAAAGCGCGCGAACTGTCGGCGCCACCCAGGTCGGCGCGTGTACGCCATTCGTGACATGCGTAATGGGAACTTCGTCGACAGTTTTCTCCGGCCAAAGCTTTTGCCAAAGCGCGCGTGAAACTTCTCCATGCTTGCGACTGACGCCGTTTGTGGACCGGCACATCCGCAACGCCAGCGGTGTCAGACCAAAAGGTTCGACTTTACTTTTCGGATCGATACGGCCTAGACCAAGAAACTCTTCATGAGTCAGTCCCAACTGTTGTTCGTAGGCAGATCCAAAGGAACTCTCAATTAAGTCAACTGAGAACTCGTCGTTGCCGGCGGCAACCGGCGTATGCGTGGTGAAAACGCAGCGCTCGCGCACCAGCGGCATCGCTTCAGCAAAACTCAAGCCGCGCGAATGCATCGTCTCGCGCGCCAACTCGAGCGTTAGAAAAGCAGAGTGGCCTTCATTAAGATGATAGATATGCGGCTCGATGTTGAGCCGCCGCAATAAGCGCACGCCGCCGATGCCGAGCAACATCTCCTGGACGATCCGCGTTTCGCGATCGCCGCCGTACAAGTGCCCCGTCACCCAACGATCGGTTTCAGCATTCTCCGCAATATTCGTGTCCAGCAGGTAAAGGGCGACGCGACCAACGTCCGCGCGCCACACTTGCGCGCGCACTGCGCGTTCGCGAATCAACACTTCAATCAACAAAGGCGAACCGTCTTCACCTTTGACCGGGTGCAGCGGCAATATCTCGGGGTCAGTTTCCCGGTACGTTTCCTGTTGCCAACCTTCGCGATTCAAACTTTGCCGGAAATATCCCTGGTGATAAAGCAAGCCAACCGCCACCAAAGGCAAACGCAAATCGCTCGCCGACTTCAAATGATCCCCGGCAAGGATGCCGAGGCCGCCCGAATAAAGCGGCAGCGAGTTGTGAACGCCAAACTCGGCGCAGAAGTATGCAACCGGATGGTCAGGAGTGATCGTCGGTCCGCTTTCCGCATTGGACCAGTCCTGGCCCAAGCCCGGGGTGGCGGCGCTGGAGTTGAGATCCATGTATTCCGAGAAATCGTTTGCCAGCTTGCTTACTCGTTCGCAGTAGACGGGATCGTTGGCCATCTCAGCGAGCCGGTATTCCGAGACTCGCGACAACAGGAGGCGTGGGTTGTGTTCACACTCTTCCCAAATCGCGGGCGCCAACTCGCGAAAGCAACCAGCGCCATCGCGCGACCAGCTCCACCAATAATTCCAGGAGATTCGCTCGAGCGCCTGGAGCGGAGACGGTAAGGTTGAAGTTGCGTTTGATTTGTTAGTGCTCAATTGTTCGATAGTTTCAATCATATCAATATTCAACCGTTTCGCGGCTTTGCCGCCTCCCGTGCGGAAAGGCTTCGCCTTT
>DNND01000041.1:30942-69360 GCA_003488005.1 Blastocatellia bacterium
TGCGGAAAGGCTTCGCCTTTCCGTAACGCCCCCTCTAAGTATTCGCGAGGCTCAGCCTCGCGAATATCGATGAAAGATGTTCACGGTAAGGCGAAGCCTTACCGCACGGAGGGCGGCAAAGCCGCGGACTGTCTGGCAATTGAAGATACCGGTCAAAAACAAAGCGGCTCTTATAACACAGTTCGCGGCTCAGGCGAATTTGTGGTGCTTGAGAAAGATTTCCGCGTCCTGGGAGCGAAAGAAAACCAGTCGTATTTGTTGCACGGTTGAGTCTTCAGCAAGGAATTTTTTTATAGCTGTTGATGATACTCGCGACGCTTCGTCGAGTGGATAGCCGTACGCTCCAGTCGAAATAGCCGGAAAGGCGATCGAGGTGAGGTTGTTGCGCGCCGCCAACGACAAGGAGTTTTGATAACACGCAGCCAACAATTCTGCTTCGTGTCCCAGGTGCTGTCCGTAGATTGGTCCAACGGTGTGAATGACATGTCGCGCCGGCAGTTCACCAGCGGTGGTAATCACCGCCTCGCCTGTCGGCAACCCATCGGGATGTGTTGTGCGCCTGATTTCGCGGCAAGCTTCAAGAATCGCCGGACCGCCAACGCGATGTATCGCACCATCAACGCCTGCGCCGCCCATCAGCGAAGAATTCGCAGCGTTAACAATCGCGTCAACGTCTTGCTTCGTAATATCGCCGACAGAAACAACTACCCGTCCGGCGAAAAACTTCTGTTCAGATGAAGAGGTCAACTTTTAGTTTTGAAGTCTGCTCAGTCAACTCGAAGGTTGAGATGTTCTTCAAGTAGTTTAGAGTCCAACCTTTAGGCTGCTCTACCTTACCTCCGCAAGCTGAAGCTTGTACTCTTAACTACTTGACGCTGGCCCGACTCGCTAAATATCTTCTTCCCGCGGTTCGACTTTGATCTCGTCAAACATGTCCTGACGTTTTAGCGCTTCGGCAACGCCTTTTGCTTTAAGTTCGCTCAACGGATGTTCGGGATCGGTACTGGCAATCTCAAACACACGTTCGTCGAGCATGACGACGCCTAAAGAACCAAGCGTGACGCCCGGCGTAATTTGAATCTCTTTCATGTTGTGGATTTTGAAGTGTCCCGTTTGTTCGACCCAGTCTTCGATGAAAGGATCGCGCAGGGCATGTTCGGCTTCGGATTCCGAAAGGTAAGCACCCTCGACGATTAGACAATATTCGCGCACGCTGCCAGCCAGGTTATGAACGGTGGTCCGCCGGTGAATCAGACTTCAGCGCAAGAGTCGGCGGAACTATCATGCGAGTCCGTAAGGCAACTTTATCATCGCCATTCTGATCAATCCAAGAAAAAAGTTGCCGCGAATGCGACTCAGCCTGCGGAGCAGGCGACAGCATAAAGCCTGGGGTGAAGCGTAGCGAAAACCCCAGGACCGTGAATTGAAAACCACCAAAGCCCGCGGCGCGGGCGACAGCATCACATCACGCAAAGGCTATCGCCCGCTCCGCGGGCTAGCATCACCTTTGGAACACTAACCTGGGGTTACGCTACGCTTCACCCCAGACTTAATGCTATCGCCCACTCCGCGGGCTGGAGCCGGTAAGAACACTCAGTTTGGACAGTTTCTGATGCGAATTTCGATTGAGAGGCCTGCCAAACAAGCGGCGGTGACCTCGCTTGCCTTTAACCTTCGCGCTCGGATAAATTACTTCCAATCCGGAAAATGGTAGGACAGGCATTCTGCCTGTCACCGCCCCAGGTAGGACAGACATTCCTGTCTGTCGTTGCTCAGCGTCAGACGGTCAGGAATGTCTGTCTTACATTTTGCTCCTCCGAAAGGATTATTTTCATGAAAGCCTACGCCACGGAATCTATTCGCAACCTTGCGGTCATCGGACACGGCGACGCAGGAAAGACGCAACTGATTAGTTCGCTTCTCTACGTCGCCGGAACCACACCCCGATGGGGAAAAGTCGATGAAGGCACTACCGTTACCGATCACGAAGAAGATTCCATTGCCCGCAAAATTACCCTCAACACAGCGCTCGCGCACCTGGAACATCGAGATACAAAAATAAATTTTATAGACACGCCGGGTTACGCGGCGTTTATTTCTCATGCGCGTCCGGCGTTGCGCGTAGCTGATTGCGCGCTGGCGGTAGTTGATGGTGTCAAGGGAGTAGAAGTTCAAACTGAAAAGACCTGGGGCTATGCAAATGAATTTATTGTGCCGCGCATAATGGTAGTCACTAAGCTGGATAAGGAACATTCAGATTTCGGTAAAGCAGTCGAAAGCGCTCAGAACATTTTTAGCCGCGCAATTATCCCCTTCACATTGCCGATTGGAAAAGAAAAAGATTTCCGCGGCGTCGTTGACGTGGTCCATATGAAGGCTTACGAGTTTGGTGCTGACGGCCAGGCCAAAGAAATCGACATTCCGACTGAGGGCCGCGAGTACGTCGACAAGACTCGCGAGCGTTTGGTTGAGCTGGTCGCCGAATCCGACGACGCGCTGATGGAAAAGTATTTTGAACAAGGCACGCTTGACGAAGCCGACATTCTGCCGAACATCAACAAGGCCATCGCCAACAGCAAACTGTGCCCGGTGTTTGCCGTTTCCGGCGCCACCCTGGTCGGCCTGCGCGCATTTCTGAATGCGATTGTTGATTACGCGCCTGACCCGGCCCATCACGAAGCCGAGTACGGAGTTCCCGTCGACGCTCCAGCGGACGCCGACAAGATTGCCCGCAAGTACAGCCCGAGCGAACCGTTTTCCGCTTATTGTTTCCGCACCGTTGCGGATCCCTTCGCCGGCCGTATCAACATCATGAAGGTTATCAGCGGCAAGCTGCAAAACGATGCGACCGTGCTGAACTCGAGTCGTGGAACGATGGAACGTCTCGGCATGCTGCACTCGGTCCAGGGGAAGCAACTCGATAAAGTTCCCGAGGCGCAGGCCGGCGACATTGTTGCTTGCGTAAAACTAAAAGAGACGCAGACCGGCGACACGCTGTGCGATAAGGCCGCGCCGATTGTTTACCCGCCCGTCGAATATCCCGAGGCTGCGATCGCGTTTGCCATCGAGCCAAAGTCGCGACAGGACGAAGAAAAGATCAGCGTCGCGCTGCACAAGATTTTGGAAGAAGATCTGGCTCTGCACTTTACTCGCGACGCGCAGACAAAAGAGTTTCTGTTGTCCGGTTCTGGTCAGCTTCACGTTGAAACCGTAGTCGAGAAACTGAGGAAGCGTTACAGCGTAGAAGTGACACTGCATCCGCCCAAGGTTCCTTATAAAGAAACCATCACGCAACGCGCCGAAGTACAGGGGCGGCATAAGAAACAGACCGGCGGCCGTGGCCAGTTTGGCGACTGCAAGGTTGTGTTTGAGCCATTGCCGCGCGGCGGCGGGTTTGTTTTCGAAGACAAGATTTTCGGCGGCGCCGTGCCGCAACAGTTTCGACCGGCTATCGAGAAAGGCATCATAGAAGCGGCGAAATCCGGCGCCATCGCCGGCTATCCGCTGGTAGATTTCAAGGTGCAATTGATTGACGGCTCGTATCACAACGTCGACTCAGACGAGCACTCATTTCGCGCGGCCGGCCGCAAAGCTTTTCGTGCGGCGATGGAAAAGGTGAAGCCGTCGATTCTTGAACCGATCATGGATGTTGAGATTCTCGCGCCACAGGAAAACAGTGGCGATATTATGGGCGACCTTAACTCGCGCCGCGGCCGCGTGCAGGGTATGGAAGCAAGCGGCAAATCGCAGTTAATCAAAGCTCAGGTGCCGATGTCGGAAATGCTCAACTACCAATCGACACTCAACTCAATCACTGGGGCGCGCGGATCGTTTCATATGCAGTTTTCACATTACGATCCGGTGCCCGGACAACTGGCGCACAAGATCGTCGAGCAGTCGCGAGCCGAAGGCCGCATCCGCGGCGAAGAAGAAGAATAAGCGAGGAGCGCGGGCGTCTGTTGCTGCGCTCCAGAGGAGCGCGATGTTTATAGCTCCTCGCCACCATCCTTCACCGCAAAAGAACTACTCGAAACTTCAAACTATAAACATGTCGCCGCTACGCGGCTGCAGCAGCCGACCTCGCACTTACTCACGAAAACGTTTGGCTTCGCCGAACCGCTTCCGAAATTCCACGGATCGCATCCGTAGTTCCAGCCAATCGCGAAACAATTGCGGCGCCACCAGCCAAACTCTTAACCACTCCGAAACTTCCTTCGCCTCAGCACGCTCTTGCTGCGCGAGGACCTTGCTGCGCGCCAGCAACAACGAATCCTGGCGCGCAGCGGCAATGACTTCGCTTAACTGCTGAAGACCCGCGCGGTCTTTAGTCTGTTCCAAGCCGCGTCTTTGGATTTCTACCAGGCCAAACGATTCGAGCGCGGATTTAAGAGCAGAAAAATCAAGCTTGTCGGCAACAGCAGTTACCTTCCCTGCCCGCCATTTCAAGTCGCACTCAAAAACTTCGGGATGCCGCAACGCCGCGCCTTCATCGGCAACCACCCGGGCAATCGCTGCCGGGCTCTCAATTGCGCCGGCGCCCAACCCTTCGTGAAGCGCCTGTTGAATCTGCTCCAGCTCGCGCGCGCCGACTGATTCACAATCCAATGCTTCCCAAACCTCGATGATTAAGTCGCGTTTCGTGCGCGCTTGCCAATGTTTCTTCACTGTCGTCAAAGTAGAATTATTGCCGCCAATCTCGCCTAGTGCATCCAAACCTCGGTCTCTATCAACTTAGCTTGCGATTCGGTACTATACCGAACACACACCGGCGCTTCTATTACGCTAAACTCAATTTGTTAGCAGTCCACCTTTCGGAGTCTTACGTGGTCCAGCAACTCGATAAAATGAACGTTTCGGTCGCCAACGTGCGCGGCTTTCTTGCGCGCGTGGCCCAGTCGTTTGCAGCGAAGCCGTTCAAGCCTCATCAAATATTCAATGGCGGCCATGCCCAAACACTGGCCGCATTCGCCTGGCCGCGCCATCGTAAATTTAAGGCTGTCCGCGACCAGGAGCGGATTTTTCAAACCGCGCCCGATGTAAAAGTTCTGGCCCAGTGTCGCTGGCAACCAAATCCAACTGATCATCCGACGATAATAATTTGGCATGGCATCGAAGGCTCGAGCGAGTCTACCTACATGCTGAGCATCGCGCAAAAATCATTTAGCGTGGGTTTCAACGTGATCAGGATGAACCTGCGCACTTGCGGCGGCACTGAACATTTGACGCCGACCATCTACCACGGCGGTCTGACGGAAGACCTGCGCGCAGTCGTAAGCGAACTGATTGAGCAGGATGGCCTGTCGCAACTGTTTCTGGTTGGCGTTTCGCTGGGCGGAAATTTGGTTTTGAAGCTGGCCGGCGAGTATGGCGACAATCCGCCGAAAGAAGTTTTTGCCGCTTGCGCCATCTCGCCTTCGATCGATTTGGAGGCAAGCGCTCAGCTAATTCTGAAGCGTTCGAATTGGCTCTACCAGCAGGATTTTGTGCGACGACTAAAGCAGCGGCTGCGCGTCAAGCACAAACTCTTTCCGGATCAATACGACATCAGCGAACTCTCATCGGTTAAAACGTTGCGAGAGTTTGACGATCGCTACACCTCAAGAGCGCATGGCTTTAATGGCGCCGATGATTACTATTATCGCGCCAGCGCCATCCGCGTGATTGATCGCATTCGCATTCCCACGCTGATCATTCACGCCGAAGACGATCCTTTCATTCCTTTCGCGCCCATGCGCGATCAAGCGCTCATCAACAATCCTTACATTCTGTTGGTTGCCACGAAGAAAGGCGGCCACGTTGCTTTCATTTCCGCAAAAGCAGCCAAGCCGGCGCGAGGAAACAACGGCGGCGCTATTACTCGAAACGACGATTCACGATTCACGATTCACGATTCACCAGAAGACCGCTTCTGGGCCGAAAATCGCGTGGTCGAGTTTTGCGCGATGGCCCAGGCAGGTTTTCGCTCCTAACGGAGCGAAATCCTTTTGGGGTGCATTCGTAGCTATAAACATCTCGCTCCGCTGGAGCGAAAGCCAACTCCTTAGATTGCAGAAAGCCAAATCTCCGCCGTACCTGGAAAGCCAACTCTGCTTGATTGCAGAAAGCCAAATCTCCGCTGTACCGGGAAAGCCAATTCCTCGATTTTAGAAAGCCAACTCTCCGCTGTACCGGGAAATCAAATCCAACGACGGCGCCTAAGTATTGCAAAAAGATTGTTCTTCAATAACGATCGAGTGCGACTCTGCCTTTCCCTTAAACCTCACTTGAGCCAGCCGCTTTCAAGATTTCTCAGTTAATTACCCGAAGAATTAAGACTCAACCATGTTGAGATGGCCCAGGCGCGCCAACTCAAGAATGTCCCTCAACCTTTCCTCAAGTTTTCCTCAAGCAATTCTCAACCGCCCTTCTTATTGTGCATAGGTAGAAACAACCATTCGTCAATTTTTGTGGGGACAAGCCCGAATTCGATGACCTACCAAACAGCCAACCTGAACGCCTTTGAGGAGGAACTCCGATGCTTCGACTTCTGAAGTTTGCAGCCATCGCTGCTATTGCCGCTGCCACACTGCTCGCCCTGCCGATGTTTATTTCACGCGCAGGCTCTGGAGCGACTGTTTCCGTAATCGTGCAACTGCGCGACGATCCAGGAGCGGTCTATCAAGCCAGGATTGCGAAGTCCGGAGGATCAGTCTCAGACGACCAGCTCCAGGCTTATCGCAGCCAGATAACCGCCAAGCAGGATCAATTCCTGAGCTCGCTCGCGAGCAGCGGCGTGGCCTACACGGTCGTTAGTCGCGACGTCAAAAACTTTGACGGCAGTCTGGCAGCTACGGTGCCGCTGCGCTACACGCTCGTTTTAAACGGTATGGCGTTGAACGTTCCTGCTTCGGCGATCAACAGCATCCGCGCAATGCCAAATGTAAAAAGCGTGCGACCGGATGCGAGCATGCGCACGATGCTGAACAACAGTGTCAAGTACATTCGCGCTCCTGAGGTCTATAACGGCGACGAACAGGAAGTTTCGTCCCAGTTTTATCGCGCGGGCCCGGACAACAACTTAGGGCAGGACATGAATGTCGCGATCATCGACACCGGCGTCGACTGGACGCATCCGATGTTTGGTGGCGATCCGACTCCGCCGCGACTTGGCGTTTTGCCTCCGGGCGTGACGCAGGACAAGACCAACAAGAAGGTCATCTACTCCCTTCCGCTCACTGACGTATTTGTTGAGGACACGTTTGGACACGGCACACACGTAGCTGCCACCTCCGCCGGATATCTGGCGCAAACACTCGACGGCGTAAACCTTCACGGCGTCGCGCCGCAAGCCAAAATCATGTCCTACAAAGTTTGTAGCGATGCCGCGGTTGACGTTTATGAAGTAACACAGATTCCCATCGGCGGCGTTTGCGACAGTTCAAACATCATCATGGCGCTGGAAGATTCCGTATCGCCCTTTACGCTCCCGACTATCCAGGGCCAACGAAACCCAGCGAGCGCGTTGCTGCCAAAGCCAAAGGCGAACGTCATCAACATGAGCCTGGGGGGATTTGGCGGACCTGATGAACCAACGGCGGTCGCAGCCAGTAACGCCGCGCTCGCGGGCGCGGTGGTCGTAGCTGCTTCAGGCAACTCCGGCCCCGGCGATGCGACCAGCGGCGCACCAGCGGCCGGCACGCACGTAATTTCTGTCGCTGCATCTACGCATCCGGGAAACGTCGCGACTGCTTACCAGACAGACGTAGTCGGTGGCCCACAAGGCATGGAAACCAACGAGTTCAGCGGCAGTGCTGCGCCTCCGGAAAGCATGACCAACAACTACGTCTTCTGTGGTCTGGCAGACACGCCGGATCAAATACCGGATTCAGTCAGCGGACGCATCGCTCTCGCCCAACGGGGCAGCACTGTGGACGCAAGCGCCAGCGGTACCGGCGTGATCATCAACAAGGCCGCGCAGGCCGCCGCCAAAGGTGCCATTGCCTTGCTGGTTTACAACAATGTCGATGGCGAGTTGGCGGGTCTCAGCGCTTTTGCGACCACCATCCCTGTCTTTGGTATTTCAAAGGCGAACGGCGAGACGTTGAAATCCCTCATCGGTTCGACCACTGCCGGCGCGGTTTCGGCCAAACAGGTTCGTATCCGGAAATCAACCGCCGGCTTTATGGGCGACATCGCAGGCTTCAGCTCTCGCGGTCCGATCCTCGGGTACGGCCAGGTCAAACCTGATGTCTCAGCTCCCGGCGTGCAGGTGCTCGCGGCAGTTCCGCCGGCGTCGGTGCTTGGCGCTCTCGCCGTTGTCGATTCAGCGCTGCGGCCGAACTACATCGCGATCGACGGCACTTCAATGGCTACGCCGCACACGGCCGGCGCGGCTGCTCTCATCAAGCAGGCACATCGCAACTGGTCGGCGGATGTGGTGCGCACCGCGATGATGAATACGGCTACGAACATGCGCAGCACCGCCGGCGGTTCAAAAGCCGACGGAACTGGCGCGGACTCGATCATCGCGCAGGGCGGCGGGCTCATCGATGTGTTTCATGCGGTGAATGCGAAGGCGCTGATGGGTGTCGCCGGCGATGGGATCGATCAGCCAAGCATTCTCGGCAGCCACTCGTTCGGCGAAGTCTCCGTCGCGAATAGTCGCGTGAATTACTCAACTCCGGTTGAGGTAACCGTCAGCGACCTTTCGGGTCAGGGCGGCGTCTACAATTTGAACGTCGCCAACAACCGTGACCTGCAACTTGCCGGCATCAGCGTTGCGCTTTCGCAGTCGAGCGTCAGTGTAGCGCCTAATGGTTCGGCGAACTTTACCGTGACCGCAACTTTTGACGGCGACCTATTGCGCGATTTCAACACCGCTGAAGTTAACGGTACCTCGGTCACCTTCCGGCCAATTCAAATGCAGTGGTATGTGACGGCCCAACGCGCCGATGGCGGCGAGTCTCTGCGCATGCCGTTCTATTTCAAACCCAACCTGAGCGTTCCTGCTCAGCCGATCGTGCAAACGACCGAAGATAGAGCGATCGTGCCCGCAGGCGACCCCGGACAGTTTTTGAAAACAAATCTGCCCGACGGTACGACCAGCGGCTTGACCTACGTTGATGTTCCATTCAACGTGCCCGACTCGACTTACAAAATTGAAGCGCGTAGCGAATGGTTTGACTTGCCGACCGGCAAGTTCCAGGACCTCGACTATGCCTTGCTCGGCCCGGAAGGAAACATTCTTGCCGTTTCGCAAAATATTCCCGGCCACGAAGAGTACGTTAGTGTCCGCGTAAGTCGCGGTGGAACCTACACGCATCGTTTGTTCGGCGTTAACAACGCGGCAACGAACGTTACGATCACCACTACGCTTTCGAAAGGTCCGGTGGGGCCGGCAACGCAAACCATTCCGGGCGATTTCGTGGACGCCCAGAATCGTCACGTTGACTTTGACGGTTCGTTCTCATTGCGCTGGGTTCCTGTCGGCGGCGAAGAGTCGTTTGAGATTGAACACTCAAGCAGTGACAACCCGGATTGGGAATTGCTGGGCACAGCCGGCGCCGGAGCGACAACCTTCGCCGTGACCAACCTTGCAAGCGGAACGCACTCTTTCCGCGTGCGCGGACTTCATCCCGGACTGATTGGTAAATACGAGACCAACTCCGGCGCCGAAACCAGCGTATTGGTGGATCCACGCTCGAAGGTAGATATCACCAACCTGGTTGACATTAACTCGGCAGGAACAATCGGCACGAATTCTGTGCTCGATGTTTCGCTATCAGCGACCAGGGCCACGCAGGCGTACGTGCCGATCATGGACGTGAACATTGTGGGCATCACATCACCCTCAGGTACCCAGCGCGTCACCAATGCCGACAACGGCAAGAACGGCACCAGCCTGGCCAACGCCGCGCTCTTTACTTATTCCCAAAAACTCGGCGCCGACGAGCAGTTCTCGCCGAATGAAACCACTGGCACAAAGACGATGCGCTTTCAGGGCGCCAGATCGGAAATCTTTAACTTCGATGTGGTCGTGACGGCGTACTTGTCGAGTGGTACTCCGGGCGGAGGCGGCGCCCCAGGCGCGCCAGCTCCAGGCGGTGGAACTCCACCTTCCGGCAGTGCACCAACTTCGGGCTTGACTAAAATCACCGCAGTGATTCGTGTCACCGCCAACCCGTTAACAAACACAGTCACCAGTAAGTTGCTCCGTTTGCAGTAGCAGATGGATTGGCCGGGGCTCGGCAGAAAGTTTCTGTCGGGCCCGGGCTGTTTTCTGCCAGGAAATTACGAGAGCCAGTAGTAAGAAGATCAGTAAGCAACCAGGCAGGCTAGCGTGCCTGCTTCAGACCGGCAAAGGAGATTCGAAATGTCCAGCAAGCCAGCAAACACGAGCACAACGTCCACCAGCATGCGTCATAGGTATGGCATCGCCGCGCTGCTTTGTTTGTTAATCCTGGGTGCAGTGATTTTGATCATTCCTATCACGCGCGGCGCGAACCCGGCTGCGGGAACAGTGTCGGAAAGCAATCCAACGGTGACCTGGACTGGCGCGATCATGCCGGCAAATCCAGACCTGCTGAATTCACCGAGATGTGCAGGCGCGAACGCGAGTGCCTGTGACAACTTTGCTATCACGGTTGTGCCGCCATCCCCGGCCTATGGTCCTTACATCGTGCAAATTCGGCTCGTGCCACAAGGCGATTGGGACTTGGAGCTTTACAATCCGGACGCCAAATACCGGACCAGCTCCGGAAACGGACCCAACGCGAATGAAGTGGTGACGCTGTTCAATCCTGCCGCCGGCACTTACCGGATCGCCGCGTTTCCGTTTTCGCCAGTTGTGGGTTCAGACGGAAATAGCTATGCCGCCGCAGCTAAACTACTGCCGCAGCCGCCGGTCGGCGCAGCTCCTCAGGGAACGGCGCCCGTTGGCTACGCAAATTTTCCCTGTCCGGTGGGCCAAACGTGCACGAGCGGTTTTGGCGAGCCTTCGATCGGAGTTAACTGGAAAACCGGAAATGTGATGTTTGCCGGCGGCGGCACGCTCAAGACATTTCGCATAAACAACTTCAACGACCAGGCTGCTACGCCGACGGCCGCCTGGACCAACGTCAGCGCGAATCAACACATTGCCACTACGCCTCGGGCCGCTGCCGATCCAATTCTTTTCACCGATCATCAAACCGGCCGCACCTTCGCGGATCAGTTAGAGGGCCTGACGCCCTTCTCGACGCTGGAATACACTGATGATGACGGCAACTTATTTCTTCCCAGCCAGGGATCGGGCATTGCATCGGGCATCGATCACCAAACGATCGGCGGCGGGCCGCTCGCGCCACCCTTAACGCGCGATCCAAACCTGCCTGCTCCATATCCCAATGGCGTCTATTACTGCGCTCAGGGTTTGGGGCCGGCGAATTGCGCTCTCAGTTTGGATGGCGGCACAACCTTTGGGCCCGCAGTGCCGATGTGGATTACCGAGTGTGGCGGGCTCCACGGTCACCTCAAAGTTTCCAACGTGGACGGCACCGTATACGTGCCGAATAGAGGCTGCGACGGCCAGCAGGGTTTGGCGGTTTCAACTGACAATGGCATTACCTGGAACATACGCACCATTCCACAAACGGCGGCTGGCGAAAGCGACCCATCTATTGGTATCGCGACTGACGGCACTGTTTATTTCGGTTTCGTGAATGGCGACGGCCACCCTGAGATGGCTGTCTCACATGATAAAGGAGTGACTTGGGACACTTGGAATTCCGACCGCGGCACTTCCACATTCATCGACGTGGGAATCCCCTTCGGGCTTCAGAACGCGGCCTTTGCAGAGGTAGTTGCGGGCGACCCGAACCGCGCTGCGTTTGCTTTTCATGGTTCAACTACAGCCGGCCCATTCCAGGATGCAAGCTTTAACGGCGTCTGGGATCTTTATGTGGCCCATACCTACGACGGCGGCAGAACCTGGACCACGGTCAAAGCGACAAGCGATCCGACACAACGTGGTTGCATCTGGCTGGGTGGCGGCAGTAACCCCTGCCGCAACTTGCTCGACTTTATGGACGCGACGATGGACGCGCAGGGTCGCGTTATCGTCGGATTCGCGGATGGTTGCACCGGAGCATGCGCGACCAATCCAGCTAACACCACTAAATCGGTATGGGCCACCATCGCGCGCCAGTCGAATGGTCTTGGCCTGTTCTCGGCGTTTGATCCAAACCGGCTCACCGACCAAAACGTGACTTCACTGGTCGCTTTGCAAATGACCAATGCGTCCTCGGTCTCCGGCATCAACTCTTTCAATCTGGCGATTAAAGACACTTCAACGCAGACGATCTCCACTCCCTTACGTGCTGAAGTTGCGCAAATCAGCTCCGCTTCGGGCCGGGTCGTGGCCGCAAACGCTGATAACGCGCTGTCAGGAGCAGGCGCGAGCTGGGGCTATGACAGTCTTGTTGGAAGCGACAACGTGCTTTCCGCTGGGGAAGTTTCGGGCATGCGCTTGTTGAAATTCCGCAACCCAAACAACGAGACATTCACTGTTACTTTCAACGTCATCGGCAGCGTGCCTTACTCAGGCCCGACTTGTTGCTCACCAACCGGCGCTTCAAGTAGTGGGGCCGGGGCAAGTGGCGCCAGCACTCCTTCAGGTTCGTCTCCATCTATCAGCGCGCCGAATCTGCTTTACCAATTAACTTACAACCCCGTCCTGAATTCGATAACGGTTCGATTGATTGGCCCACGGTGATTAGGTTTCCGGCGCCCAACTAATGGGCAGCACCGAGCGGGGCTGCCCGCCGGGGACCCCACGGTCTGGTAAAAGCGAGAAGGAGACGAAGACATGTCGAGCAGCACAACGATTCGCACCACGGCAAATATTATCTCGCGCTGGAGATACGTCCTGGGTGCTTTGCTTTGTTTGTCGATGGTGGCGGCTGCCATCGTCTTCATACCGATCACGCGCGGCGCCAGTCCGGCGCCGGGAACAGTCTCCGAGTCGATGCCGGAATGCGGGCCTACCGGCAACTACACCGATGATCTCGAACCTGCACAGAACGCCGGCTGGACCTTTCAGACGCAGCAGAACAATCTTCCCAGTCCGACCTGGGCCCTGGTAACTGATCCGAAGGCGCACAGCATTAGTCATTCATTCAAGAGCGACGCGACGGTTCCCGATATTAAGGACGATCGCCTAATCGCGCCCGCGCAGAATCTAACCGAAACGAGTCATCTGATCTTCTGGCATCAGTTTCTCTTTGAGGACGGCTACGATGGCGGCGTGTTGGAAATAAGTAGGGACGGTGGCAGCACCTGGACAGATCTGGGAGCGTCAATTATCTCCGGAGGCTACAACGGAACTATCGACGGCGGGTTTGCAAGCCCGATCGCAAACCGCGGCGCGTGGACCGGCGTTTCCTCCACCTATCCGGATATGGAGCGCGTCGAAGTGGACCTTGGCCCGTTCGCGGGCACTGATGTTCTGGTGCGCTGGCGGCTGGCTCTCGACAACGGCGTGCTCGTCCCCGGTAACGGCTGGTGGGTGGATGACGTTGAGTTCACCAACACAGGAATTCCCTGCTCAACGCCGACGCCGACGCCAACACCGACCTCAACGCCCACACCCAGTCCGACGCCTGCGCTGGATCAATGTGCCAGCCCAACGTTCAAAATTCACATGTCGCCCGCGGGCGTAGCTGATAACTGGGGCGAACCATCTATCGGTGTCAATCCGAAAACCGAGAAGACATTCAATGGAATTCCCAACGGCGGAACCGTCATGGGTTATGGAGGAATCAATGTTCCTGCCGCTTACGCCGTCACGTTTGACGACTCAGAACCCGGCTCGCCGGTTGCCACGTGGGACGCCAAGGCGCTGTCTATCGCAGCGGTAACGCGCCCGCTCGGCGATCCGATTTTGTTCACCGATCAGGAAACGGGCCGCACCTTTGTCTCGCAACTCCTCGGCGGCACTAAGCAAAGCACTCTCGAGTACACAGATAACGATGGCACGACCTTCAGCCCCAGCATGGGCTCGGGCATCAACTCCGGCGTCGACCATCAAACTATTGGCGGTGGTCCATTGGCGGCGCCGCTGACAGGCAACCCGGCTTTGCCCAGTTACAAGAACGGCGTTTATTACTGCGCGCAGGATGTCGCCGACGCCAACTGTGCTCTTAGCCTGGATGGTGGGCGCACGTTTGGGCCGGCTGTGCCCATCTTCACAGTCGCTGACTGTGCCGGCTTGCACGGTCATCTCAAGGTGGCGCCCGACGGCACCGCCTATATTCCCGATAAGGGATGTGGTGGAGATCTGCCTTTCCATGAGAACAGCAAGCAATCCGTAATCGCTACAGAGAACAACGGTGTAACCTGGGAAGTACGTAAAGTTACAACCTCGACCGGAAATGGAATTTCCGCGAAGAGCGATCCTTCGGTTGGCATCGCTAAAGACGGCACGCTCTATTTCGGATACGTGGCAAACAACGGCCATCCGCGCATTGCGGTCTCGAAAGATAAAGGCCGCACCTGGATCAATGACCGTGATGTCGGCGTACCTTTGGGAATTCAGAACAGCGTATTTCCGGCGGTTGCTGCCGGCGACCCTGATAGGGCTTCGTTCGCTTTCTTTGGGACTACGACCGGCGGCACGGATTACGAAATAGCCGGCTTCACCGGTCTTTGGTACCTCTATATCGCCACTACATACGACAGTGGCTTGTCATGGTCCATCGTGAACGCAACGCCAGGCGATCCAATTCAACGTGGCCCGGTATGCAGCGGCACAACCGACGCTTGCCGCAACCTGCTCGATTTCTTTGACGCCACAATCGATAAGCGCGGCCGCGTGCTGGTTGCTTACGAGGACGGCTGTATCACCCAGGCTTGCATTCAGGGAACAGCGGGCAATGACAACGCCAGGAAGGGCGCAATCGCGCGTCAGTTAAGTGGGAAACGTATGTTTGCCGCGGCGGATTCATGCAGCGGAGATCCGACGCCGACGCCGACTCCAACGCCCACGCCCGAGGCCACACCCACTCCGACACCTTCGGGCACGCCGGCTAACGGTGCAGTGTCATTCCAGGGCACATACGATACGCACCCCTACGCCTGCGCGACGCAAAGGCACCATTTCGTAGTTGGCCCAGGCAAGGCCCGCATTGTGGTCCAGGTTAATGCGACTGTTCCAGCGAACGATTTGAGCGTAACCCTGTTGTTTGGATCCGATCCAAATCCGGAGTTCATTACTACAGAAGACACGGGAACGTGTTGCGAGGTCTTGAACTATCAGCCGGATGGTGGGGTGCCGCCTGGTGAATATCAAATACAGGTTTGCCAGACGCCCAACACACAAGGCGTTCCGCAGAATGAGCCTTTCACCTATTCCGGCAATTTCGTGGCTGACAGCACGCTGGCTCCCGCTCCCGGATCGCCGACGCCAACGCCGGTTCCGACGGCCACACCAACGCCGAATCCGTACCTGCCGCGCTACTACAACTACTCGCCCGAACCCGGCATTGGCGACACTGCCGGCGAACCGTCTATTGGATTCAACCTGAGCAGCAAGCGCGCAATGTTCATCGCAAACTTGCAGACCCTGCGCGTCACTTTCCCGCAGCAGATCGGCGCACCGGGAACCACTCCGGAAGCCGCGCCCGCAAAGTGGGAAGACGTCTCCGGGATCACTACCAACAAGAGATCGCTGGATCCAATTCTATTCACTGACCAGCACACGAATCGCACTTTCGTTTCGCAGTTGAACACGGTGACTCAAACCTCCCCGGCCTATCCGGGCCTGAATAGTTTGATGGCCTACTCCGACGACGACGGCGCCAACTGGACACCCGCGCAGATCAATCCGCCTGATGGCAGCAATGATCACCAGACGGTAGGAGCTGGCCCATACCCGGCAGCACTCGCGAACCTGAGCAATTCTGTCAACAAGGGCAGTGCGGTTTACTACTGCGCGCAGGCCAGCAATGTTCTGGTCGCTACTTCTTATGCGACTTGCTCGCGTAGCGACGACGGCGGATTAAACTTTGGCAAGTCGATTCCTGTTTACTTCGGCGTCGCCTCAACTAGTGGCCCGAGTTGCGGTCAAATGATTCACGGCCACGTAAAAGTGGCGCCCGATGGCACTGTTTATCTGCCGAACTCGCAGTGTGGCGGCAAGCAGGCCGTCGCTGTTTCCACTGATGCAGGAACTACCTGGACCGTCCGCACGGTTACCGGCAGTCTGGCGTCGGGACTCGATCCCTCGATTGCGATCAGTAAGGATCCGCCGGTCGCGCCTGCGACTTCCAATGCGTTGTACATAGGCTATACCGGTCCCGTTGCCGGTGGCCCAGCAACTGACAATCACGCGTTTGCGTCGGTCAGCAAAGACCGCGGCGTGACCTGGTCCACACCGGTGGACATTGGCGCCAGTCTTGGAATTAAGAATGCGCTATTCGCATCAGCCGTAGCCGGCGACTCGGATCGCGCAGCGGTAGCATTTCTCGGCACCACAACCGGCGGAGATCACCAGGCCGCCAGCTTCAAGGGAACATGGTATGGGTTCATCGCCCACACCTATGACGGCGGCAAAACCTGGACCACAGTCAACGCGACCACAAATGGACCAGTGCAGCGCGAAGCTTGCATCTGGAATGGCGGCGGCATCAATGTTTGCCGCAACCTGCTCGACTTTAACGACGCTACCGTGGACGATCAGGGCCGGGTATTGTTTGGCTACGCTGACGGTTGTGTCGATGGTTGTGAAACTGGAGGACCAAATTCCTACAGCTCGAAAGCTGCCATCGCGCGCCAGTCTGGCGGTCGCGGGCTCTATGCACAGTTTGATACTGCTGAACCGGCGAAAGCGCAGCGGGCCTGGTTGATGGGAAGACGCGATGACATGGCGTCTTACCTTAGTTGGTTAACGCCTGATAACGGTGGCGCCCCTATCACCGGCTACAAGATTTATCGCGGCACCGCCTCAGGCAATGAAGTCTATGTCGGTTTCGCAGCCGGCAACGCGACAAGCTACAACGATCGCAGTGTCGATGCGGCTATTACAACTTACACCTACAAAATAACCGCCGTGAACGGTCAGGGCGAAAGCCTTCCCAGCAACACCGTGTCACTGCTCGTTGGAAACCGGGTTGAACCCACCGGTGCCTGCGCCCAGCCGGGTGTAACGGCAGTGGTTGATCCGGCGGGCGATGCCAGCGACACCTTGTCGCAGCACGACATCACCTCCGTCTCGATGGCGGAACCCGAAGACAAGGCCGGCAAACTGGTCTTCACCATTAAGGTCAAAGATCTTGCGACCATTCCTGCAGGTTGGCGTTGGGCAGTACGTTTCAGCGCGCCGCAGGCACCGCCGGCCATCACTGGGCTGGGAGCGCAAGAAGATTGGTTTGTTTCCATGGTGACTTCCGACGGCGCGGCGCCTACGTTCACCTATGGTTCGACCGGCGTGCCGACAGTTACTCTGCCGTCACCCGTTGGTCCTAAGACGACCGCGCGTGTGTTCAGCACGATTGGCACTCTCGATCAGGCAAGCAAGGCTGAATCGAATGGCACGATAACTCTGGTTCTGCCTAAGTCGGCGATTGGCAACCCGACACCGGGACAGATGATTACCAATATGCTGGGCAGTGTTCGCGCCACCGTGCCGTCGGCTGCACCGGGTACTGGCGGCGTCAACGAAACCATCCCGGACAGCACCGGGCCCGGCAGCTATACGTTACGTGTAGCAACGTTGTGCTTGCCCAATACGCCTCCACTCGCGCGGTTGACCGCCGATGTCGTACAAGGCGATGTGCCGCTGATCGTTAACTTCGACGGCAGTAGTTCATCCGATGCTGACTCGATAGATACCATCGCCACCTATGCCTTCAATTTCGGCGACGGCAGCGATGATGTCACGCAAGCTTCGCCAACTATCACCCATACGTTTACCGAAGCGCGCGAATACGCGGTCAAGTTGGTAGTCACTGACTCGCGCGGCAAACTCAGTTCAAACACGGCGCGAGTAATGATCGAGGTCGAGGATCCGAACGCGACGCCAACTCCAACTCCGACGCCGACTCCAACGCCGACGCCAACACCAACTCCGACGCCAACACCGACGCCGACACCTTCGCCGTCACCAACACCGACGCCTGGTCAAGCGCCGCCAGCGGCAGCCTTTGGTCACAACACGCTGACCGACTTCTCCGCGGTTGGTGGTGAACCATTCATCCGCGTCGACAAGCAGGACAACATCTTTGTGTCGTCGCCGTTTGGCGTCAGCACCACGGTAAGTCTGCTTTGGAAGTCTACCGATCACGGCCGCACGTTCATTCCGCTCGGAAGTCCGATTGTGCGTGATGGTGTTGCCGGTCCCGGCGGTGGTGATACACACCAGGACTTTGACGACAAGAATCGCTTGTACTATGCGGATCTTGGCGGAGGCTGTGTGACCGTAGCAGTTTCGGAAGACGGCGGTAATACATTCTCGCCGGCACAAACAAACTTCCTTACCTGCATTGGGCAGGGCGAGGACAAGACTGGCGCTACGGACGATCGTCAATGGATCGCCGGCTTCGGTGATGGCATTGCCTATATGACCGTGCGCAATCTTGCGGTCAGCTCCGGTGGAAACTTCCATCTCTCGAAGACTACTGACGCGGGCAGAAACTGGCACGCGCAGATCATTGGCAGCGTCACTCAGTCTGGCCCATTAGAAGTGGACAAGACCAAGCGCAGCGTTACGCTCGCCAATGGTACCCGCAAGGATGCCATCCTTCTTTATCAACTTTATTACACAGACGCGACACTCAAGATCCTGCGCGTCACCGACTTTAATGACGGCACGCCGTATGTGATTGACAACTTGACCGTAGGGACGCCCGGCGGTCCTGTCGACACGGTATTTCCGGTCATGAGCATCGACAAGGCAGGCAATCTCTACGTTGTCTGGTCTGACGGCGCAAAGATTTCGCTGGCGACTTCGACTGATCGCGGCAACACCTGGTCAGCTCCGAAGCGAGTCAGTCCTGATTCTCTCAACGGAACTCAGGTAATGCCGTGGATCGTCGCGGGCGACCCGGGACGAGTGGATGTGATCTGGTATCGCACGGCGGGTGGCAACAACGCCTCGAGTGTCTGGGACTTGCACATGGCCCAGTCTCTCGATGCACTCAGCGTCAACCCGGCCTTCACCGTCAACAAGGTGAATGAGAATACGATTCACACCGGAGAGATCTGCCTGGATGGGTTAGATTGCGATCTCAGCACATTGCAGGGCGAGCCACGAGACCGGAGCTTTGCTGAGTTCCCATCGATTGATATCGACTCGCGCGGCGCTGCCTTCATTACCTACAACGACAGCACCAACCAACTGCCGGTGCCCTATGTAATGGTCGCCCGTCAGACCGGTGGCGCCAGCCTGTTTGCCTCGGTCGGTTCTATCACTGAGCCGGGTGGAACAGTAACTGTCTCGCAGCCGGCGGCGGGGCAAACAATCAGAACTGCTTCAATGACTTTGAGCGGCACGCAGTCGGTGACGCCAAAGAACTTTGACAAAGACGATTCGGGCGATGCCAGGTTCCCGGACCACGGTGCGGTGATTGGCAGCAATATTCCGGCGCTCGACGTGAAGTCAGTTTCATTGAGCGACAACGCCAACTCGCTGACTGTCAAAATGCAGGTCGGCGATCTGACAACCGCTGCGCTCGCCGCGGCGCCTGCTCAGTCCGGAGGCGATGGCGTGCTTTATCTGACTCAAGTGCACTCAGGCAACAACGTCTACTGGGTCGGAGCGGAAGTGCGTGGTGGCCAGGCTCGTTTCTTAACTGGCGGTCTTGGTTCTATCAATTCCGCCACCTCGAAGAAATATGTTACCTACGATCCTGACCCGGTAAATTCGCTGCAAGTTCAGGGACAGGTGACCAATACTTCTCCGGGGACGATTACGATGACCGTACCGCGCGCGCTCCTGGGCAGTCCAGCAAACGGGACGAAATTCACCAGCGTTACCGGGTATGCATTCTCCGAACGTGGTCCATTGCTGCCGATGGCCGCAGGCAACGCCAATCCGAGCAGCCTGCCGCTTCAGGTGGACGCCAGCGGTGCAGCCACCTACTTTGTCGGCGATGCCGGGCCGCAGTTAGACGGCGTGGTGGAAGTCTCGTTGGATGATCCGAATTTCGCTTCGCCGCGAGTGGCCGCGCTGTCAACGGATGCAGTCAACAACAACGCCTGGTCCTTGCAACTGAGCGGGGCCGACCTGGTTGTTGGCGCGCATACCGCCTACGTTCGCCAACGAATCAATGGCCGCGATCCATCGCCAACCGTCTCGGTGCCTTATACCGTGGCGTCGACGATCGAGCAGTCAGTGACTTCGATGGTGAACTTGTCGATAACCAATATACGTTCATCGCTCGGCGTCAGTTCGTACGACGTCAGCATGAAGAACATTTCAGCGCAGACGATCTTCGCGCCGGTTCGGGTCGAAGTTGCCGGCATAACTTCGGCGAGCGGAACGGTGACGATCGCCAACGCCGACAACGGACAGGCGGGCGTCGGTGCGTCATGGGATTACAGTAACAAGCTCGGCGTTGATAATGCCCTGACCGCGAATGAAGTCTCGGCTATACGCAACCTGAGATTCAACAATCCCAGAAACGAAGTGTTTACAGTGACCTTCAATGTGATTGGCAATCTGGCCCGCGGCAGTTCGAGCGGTGCGAGTGCGAAAACTTCGGCCGGCGCTCAAGCCGACGGCAGTAGCCCGCCGGGATCGGCAACTCCTTCGGGAACTGTGACGAGCATGGTCTTCAAACTGCTTTACGATCCGTTGCTCAACACCGTAACTGTGCAACTGATAAAACCATGACGGCCGCGGCCGAGATTGGCTGAGCCTTATCTGGACATGAAAACAGAGGCGAGCAATTGCTCGCCTCTATTTCTGTCGGCACCGGGCGTTCCACAGCAAGCAGACAAACCGAATTGAGGGACTGGCTACTTTTGCAGCACCCACGAGGGAATGTGTCCAACCGAAAAGTAGTCTAGACCTTCTTCAAGTGTTTCGAACTTGCCATCGCCGTCTTCGTCGTAATAAAGAAGCGTCTCCAGGTGATTAGAGTATCGGGGTTGATCTTTTTCATCCTGAAAGATTTCGTATGCCGTGATTGCATAGCAGTATTTCCTGCCATTAATTACGCGTTCCTCAATCAGCGAAATCTTAAGACCGTGTGACGTCCAGGTTGATTCATCTGGCTTTGGCTTTTCGCGCGACGCAAAAGGCCGCTTCAGAAATGTTTCGACTTCAGGCTCGTACAGCGTAATATAAAGTTCGAATGAGCGGTCGCGGGTTTTCCGAAGCTCCGGCGGCCTTAATTTCCGGCTGACAGCCAGCCCGGGAATTTCCCATCCTACCTCGTTAACGATTCGCCCCGGCACAACAGGCGACGGTAAATCGCTCTTCACGATCTCGTCTAACAGTTTCAACCCTTCAGCATCAAGACTCAGTCCGGACTTCGCCGCAATCTCACCTATTTCCATTAGGGCGTCCTCAGCAAAATACAGCGAGCGAGTCCTGGTGATCCACTGGATCGCCGTGCGAAAGTCACCCGCTCGCGCCCAGGCAACGGCGTAGTTTTTGAGAATCTGAGGGGTGCGCTCATTATCATTTTCTGCGAGGCTGTCGGCGAACTGTTTTGCGCCGTTAAGAATTTTCAGAGCGTCGACGCTGCGTCCCAGCGTGCCAATCTTGTTTGCCACGGTCGCAAGTGCTTGCAATCTCATCTCCGGATTTTCTTTAAGGGGCGAGTCGCGTATGACGTCCAATACTTGTTTGAGTTCAGCGTCGCGGCCTTTCTCGGCCGCGCCGGTTGCGATTTCCGCCAACATGTCCATGCCCACGTGATCGCCATCGAGCGCGCGAACCGCTTCGATGGCTTTGGAATAAGAACCAAGTTCGGTGTATGTACTGACGACCGCACCGAATGAGCTAAAACGATCGCCAGGCTTGCTGACGGCCCGAGCCTTTTTGAATGCGGCATCGGCCAGCTCGGCGGCGCGAATGCTTCGGTCCAGGTGTGAATAAATCACAGCGAGTTCGGCCAATCTCTGCGCTTCAAGCCAAGACACGTCCTCGCTCGTTTCCTTCATCATTTTCGTCAGCAAGTTATCCGCCCTGGTAGCAATTTCAAGCGCCTTCGCCTTTTCTTTGCGCTCAATTGCCACGCCCGCAATTTGCACCAAAACAATCGGGCCAAAGTAATCACCAGCCTTAGCAGCAAGGCGTAGGGCACGTTCGTATTGACCTAGCCGGGCTAGTTGGAGTGCGACATCAGCCTTGCCATTCTCGAGGTCGTAATCTTCCTTGAATCGTTGAACTAACATCTCGGCCCGAGTGAATTCTCCTCGCGCAGCGTAGTAGACGGCTACCCTCCTGAGAACGAGGGATTCCTCGCCATCCTCCAAAGTTCTTGCTATGGCCAGCACGCGCGGAAGGATGTCAGGGATTTTCGGATCGCGCGCGCGCGCCTTGGCGAATTCATCGAGAGTCTCTTCCAGTGCAGAGCGGGTGGTGCTCGAGTCCGATGGATCCATTGAAGCTGCGACGTCAAGTGCAAGATCAAATTGCTGAGCCGCGGCCATGTTTTCAATGATGTCTCCCCAGATATAAATCACATCCTTGGGGATTGAAAGGCCGGCGATCCTTAAAAACAGTTGCCGTGACTTGTCTATGTAGCCATGCTTCCAATACTGTGTCGCGATATCGCCCAGGGCGGCGGCTTGCCAGTGGTCGTCGCTAACGGATTCCACAATTCGCATCGCTTGCTCAAATTTTCCGCGCGTCGCATAGAGGACTGCTATCCTCGACAGGGCGTTCTGGTTGTCTGTGCGACGTGCGAAGAGGGTGGCGTAGCTCAGCGGGTCACCTTTGTTGGTTTCCCCCTGCTGAGTTTGCGCCTGGCTTGAAGACGCGATGCCTTGACCAGAGATTCCTGCCGCAAAGCTGAAGACCATCAGCCCAGCAACCCCCCTTAAACTTATGCATTTACTCATAAAGATTCAATGTCCGCTCCATTACGCGGCAGTGTCAATTAAGTTGGGGTAGTGTAATTAACTCCAGAGCGAATACCAACGGGGATGGAACGGTAATCTTGTGTGGCAGGCCACAAGCGCGCCGCGTCTTTATCGCCGCAAGCCGCCGACACTATTAGAGCCGCTAGCTATTTTTCGATCTGCTTAAGCAGGCGGGCGGCGTGGTTGCGGGTCATTAAGGGCAGGTGGTCGTCGTTGGTTATATCTTTCAGCAAGGGCACAAGCTGCTGCGCGTCGGAGAGCGCGTTGCGTTTGAGCATACTCTCAAGCTGGTCCATCAGCTTCGGTGAGTTGAGTGGCTGGTTCTCGCGCGCTATCGACAGATCAAAAATCAATATCGCCTGATCAGCCGCGCGCCGGTATTCGCTGACCAGCGAAGATATTTCTTTGTTGCTGCTCCAATTGAACTCCGCTATTCGCTTTCGCGAGTCTTGCTCCATCTTCAAACGCATTGTGCCGAGATGCGGATACTGCCGCGGCGCTTGATAGTCCTCTTTGGAATCGAGAAACCTTAGCGCCCGCCACAAGGACGTTATGCGATCGTTGGCGGCAGCCGATAATTCCAGTGCCTCCTTGTAAGGAATTTCTTCACTCCGCCGCTCGAAGGTGATCGAGCCATGACCATTCTGGTCATGTTCTATGACAATGTGCCGGATGAAAAACTGCGGTTGCGTAAACTCGTACTCAAACCGGATGGGCTTCGAATCCTCAAGCGCTGTTGGTGTAGCGGCCGGCTTTGTCGAGGCAGCGGCCGTAACAACAGGTTGCGCGGGACGAGTGTTTTGCTTGGTTCCGGATGACTGTTGCGCAACAACAAAAACCGCCGCGCTAACAATCAGCAACGCAGCGGGGAGCATTAGAGACTTGATGGTTGGCTTCCTCACAATTTGAAAATGGCGCGGCCATTTTAACGAAATGCTTAGTTGCTGGGAAATGGGCACGGTTTGCCTAAGAAGATTAGCCGCGGATTTTCGCGGATGAACGCGGATTAGAAGTGAAAAATCGGACGGCCGGGAGACGGCTAGCCGACTTACTTTCATATCTGCGGATATCCGCGTTTGTCCGCGGCAGATTTTGATTGGGATTTGTTGGGGAAATGTTCGCAGGAACTGAGGACAGGCAGGACTGCCTGCCCTACTCGAATTTCACTGAAACCAATTTTGAAACGCCGACTTCTTCCATGGTCACGCCATAGAGGGCCTTGGCCATTTCCATCGTGCGCTTGTTGTGAGTGATGACGATGAACTGCGTGTTCTGCGACATCTGCGCGACCTTGGCTGTAAACCTGCCCACGTTAGCTTCATCAAGCGGCGCGTCTACTTCGTCAAGCAAACAGAACGGCGCCGGACGGTAATGGAAAATTCCCAATACCAACGCCAGCGCAGCCATTGCTTTCTCGCCACCGGAAAGCAGCAACACGTTTTGCAAGCGCTTGCCGGGCGGCTGGGCAATGACGTCGATGCCTGACTCCAACACGTCGTCGGCTTCAATCAAACTCATCTCGCCCTTACCGCCACCGAACAACTCCTGGAACAGTTCGCTAAAGTTTTTGTTGATCTGCTCGAACGCATGTCGGAACCGCTCGCGTGAACGGCGCTTAATCTCGCGCAACGCTTCTTCCGTTGAAGCGACGCTGTCAATGATGTCCTGTCGCTGCGTCGTAAGGAACAGCAAACGCGCTTCATTTTCAGCCAACTCTTCGAGCGCCATCATGTTGACGCCGCCAAAGGCTTCGATGCGCGATCGCAACTCTTCAACGCGCGCGTGCGCCACGTCGAGCTCAAAATCGTCTTCGAGCTGTTGTTGCTGGGCAAGTTCTTCGAGCGATTGGTTCAGCTCCGACGCGCAGTTTTCGCGGACGAAAGTGAGCCGCGCCTGGGCTTCGGCCCGTTGCACTTCAATCGCTGCTCGCGAGTCGCGGATTTCGGCAGCGTGACGGTTCAAGTCGGAAAGTTGCGCCGCCAACGCGTCTGCCTTTTGCCGCGCGCCTTCAAGCAAAGCCGTCAAGCCTGCAATTTCCTGCTCTTCCCGCGCGCGCTCTTCGGCAATATTATTTGCCTGAAACTCCAGGTCGGCGATTGAGAGATGCAGAGCACCGATGCGCTCAGTGACTTCGCCCAATTCCAATCGATGACGTTCAACGCGTCCCGCAACGTCGGCGTATTCGGCTTCGATGCGTCGCAGCTCGGCGGCGGTGCTGCGCCTTCGTTCCGCGGCAGCGGCGGCAGTGGCCCGTTGTTCCGCAAGGGCTTCGCTTTCAATCTCGGCTGAGCGCCGCGCTTCGGTCAAAACCGCGGTCGCGTTGGCCACGGCTGCACCGGCGGCGATGCGCGCGGCTTCAGCTTGTTCCGCGTCGGCAAGTGCGGTCGTGCGGCGTTTGTCGAGCTCGAAGCGCTCCTGCTCCACCCGATTCCTGTCGTCGGATACGACACGCAGGTGACGTTCGGCGCGCTCAATCTCGTGGGCCAAACCCGTCGCCTTAACGTCGCGCGCCATCGCTTCACGCTCTTCGCGGCCGATTGCTTCATTCAAAACAACGACAGCGTCTTCGAGAGTAACCAGACTCAAGCGCGCCAGTTTGGCAGCTTCTTCTGCTAACCTGGCTTCGTCGGCGAGGACCTCAGCGCGTGCTTCCAGTTCGCGTAGCTCGCGTTTGAAAGTCAGCAGTCCGGCGCCTTCTTCGAGGGCACGGGCATCGCCCGCACTGACAAATTGCCCGCTCGCTACCCAATCGCCGTTCAGCGTTACAAACATCTCGCCTGTGGCCAGCGAACGCGCCATCGCATCGTCGAGATTGCTCGCCAGCCGCGCGTTCAGCTTTTCCGGAAGCGTGCGCTGCAGCACGCCCAAAAGTTCGCGTGGGGCTCCCAGCAAATCGGAAATGCGCAGGTTGTCGGCGATTGGCTCAGTTGCAATTGAAATCGAAAGCGCCGGCCGCTCTTCGACCTGACAGGCCAGGGCGTTAACTTCCTCGCTGCCGCCGTGAAGCCCGGCTACCAGGAAACTGGCGCGACCGCCATTGTTTTCCCGCAACCACTGCGCCGCCCGCGCCGCATCGTCGGGTGTGGGAACAACCACTGATTGCAACGATGACCCGAACACACCCTCAACGGCGCGTTCCCATTTCGCATCGACGTTGAGCGCATCGGCGAGTGTGCCGATAAAATGAAACTCGCGCGAGGCGTCTTCATTAGCAAACATCAACTGGACCGCGGAAGAATAGTAGGCGCGGCGGTCATCAAGTTCTTTCAAACTTTCGAGACGATGGCTAGTGCGCGAATGTTCATCGCGCACACGCGTCAACTCGGCTTCCGTGTCGCTGACGGCTTCGTGTCCCTGGACCACCGCATCGACCGCGCGCTCGCGCTCGGCATTCAGTTCGGCAATGTGGTTGCGGCCCGCATTGATCTCGATACTAAAAGCGTCTGCCGCAGCGCGGTGCTCGGCGTGTTGCGTTGCCGCGCGCTCGCCCTCGTGGGCCAGACCCTCTGCCTGAACCGCCAAGCGTTCCAGCGTGCCTTCGAGCTGCCGGGCAATCTCGCGCAAGCGCTCGGCTACAGCCGTGTGTTGCAGCAGGTCTGCACGCGCGCTCTCGATCTCTGCCTCAGCACCGGCGGCCAACGTCAGCTTTCCGGCGTAGGATTCCTCTGCCACGCTCAAACTCGCAGCGCTTTGATCGGCTTCGCTGCGTAACCTTGAATCGTCCTCTTGAAGGCGCTTGCATTCTGACTCCACCAGAATGAGGCGTTCAGAGAGCGCGGTAATTTCCGCGGCAACTTCACGGTTCCGCTTCTCGAGCGAAATCACCTGCTCTTCCTGATAAGCGCGCTCGCGTGTTTGGCGGTCACGGCGCAGTACAGCTTCCGCAGCCGCAGCGCGCGCGCCGGCCAGGTCGTCTTCAGTTTTTCTGGCTTCCTGAGTGGCCGTGCGTGCGTCTTCTTCCTGTCTGGCGAGGTCATCAGCGACGCGACGTTCAAGGGCGTTGGCTTCCTCCAGCTTTGCGAGGGTGTCTTCGAGCAAGGCGGTGAGCTTGCGCTCTTCAGCAACGAACACGCGCTTCAACAGCTCGCGCAATTCTTCGCGAAAGACACCATAGCGACGAGCCTTAGCAGCCTGGCGTCGCAAGCTGTTAACCTGCCGATCGATTTCAGAAATAATATCGGAGATGCGCGACAGATTTCCGCGCGCAGATTCAAGCCGGGCTTCTGCAGCTCGCTGGCGCACGCGAAACTTGGTGATGCCGGCCGCTTCTTCAATTATCGTGCGGCGGTCCATCGGCTTGGCGGAAAGTATCTGACCGATTCTTCCCTGCTCGATGATCGCGTAATGTCCACCCGCAAGTCCGGTTCCCGAGAACAAATCCTGAATGTCACGCAGCCGGCAAAGTCTATCGTTGAGCAAGTACTCGCTTTCACCAGAACGATAAAGGCGACGCGTCACCGATACTGCTTCGCCTGGCGCAAACTCAAGCGCCAGGTTTCGTCGCCGCCAATGACGCTTGTGTTGAGCCTTGTGCGCGACCATTGCGTCGGTAACAGTTGCGGGAACCTCAGCATCAACTGGCGCCGATGCTTGCAACGCTTCCAACGATTCCTGAGTGCCGTCGATTGCAGGCTCAGCATCGGCTTCCGACGCAGTGAGCGCATCAACGTCGATTACCTGTTCGTCAATCTGCTCAAGAGTGGAATCGATGTCTTCGATATCCGGCTCATGTTCGATGACTTCGTCGCGCACCATGTGCATGACGACTTCGGCCATGCCGCTGGGCTGACGATTGCGCGAGCCTTGAAAGATTACGTCCTGCATGGCGCCGCCGCGCAGATGCTTTACACGTTGCTCGCCGAGCACCCAGGCTATGGCATCGGCAACGTTGCTTTTGCCGCAGCCGTTCGGCCCAACGATGCCGGTAATGCCATCGCCAGTGAAGAGAATTTCTGTGTAATCCGCGAAGGATTTAAAGCCGGTGATCTCGAGGCGGTTCAGTTTAAACATGCGAGAATTAGTCTATTGTTCCCAGGGCCCAGGCGCCAACAGACTAACCCGATCAGGGGACCGCGCGAGGGTGTGCCAATATAAGTGCGAGTTGCTTAGAATGTCAACCAAAACTTGAGGTTAGGCGCGGTTATTGAAGTGGGTAGCAAAGTTAGGAAGGAGTGCTTAAGACGACCGCTGGAGCGAAACTCAAAAAGGTTCAATTTTTGGATTCCCAGGTCCGGAGGACCGGGAGCTAGTAGCCCCGTCCGTAAGGACGGAGATAGAAGCAGGACTAGTTGCCGGAGCGCCGAAGGTGTGACTTATTGGTGCCGGCCCTTCTGGCCTCGGCAATCTCCGAAGATAGCGTCCCCTGCCCTCCGCGAAGCGCCGGACCGGCTACTAACTCTCGGTCCTTCGGACCTAAAGCATCGGCCGAATTGAAACTAAACCAGTACCAAATGATACGCCTTGCTTTTTTTGCCCCCGTTCTCAGGGCGAGGCCGAAGACTTTGCGGAGAGCATCACCTCGATCCCCTTGCGCACGCCTTCGGGCGTGGTCATTTCAGCGCGCAACTGACGGCCGTTGATTAGAATCGTTGGAGTTCCGTCGATGCCCTGTTTGGCGGCCGCGTCCGCGTCGGCTTCGATGCGCATTTGGATCTGCTTGCCGTCGAGGTCGCGAATGAACTGCGCGGTATTCAAGCCCAGGTCCGCGGCAAACTTAGTGAAGATTGAGCGCGGGTTAATGTCATCCTTCCAGAGGTTCTGATTCTCATAGAGCAGATCATGCATCTCCCAAAAGCGGTTTTGAATGCGTGCCGCCTCGGCAGCTTGCGCGGCGGCCAGCGCGTTCTGATGAATCCTGGTCAAGGGCAGATTGCGAAAAATGAAATTCAGGTTGGCGCCATATTCCTGCTTCAACTTTTTCAGCGTCGGATGAAGCTCGCCGCAAGGCGGACATTGATAGTCGCCAAACTCTTCCAAAGTAACAACCGTGTCGGCTGAAAGGTTCTTGTTTGCCGGTTCAGATGATTCGAGATCCGCACCGCGCGCAGAGTCGCCGCGTTGATTTGATCTCAGCAGCAGCGCTGTGCCGGCGGCGGCTACCAACAACACGAGTGCGATAATCAGAAAGGGTCGATAGTTATTCATAGTTGCTTATCATTACGTCAGTGGGCGCTCTTGTCTTGCGCAATGAGGTCAGTACCGCCTGCGGGTATTCCGCTAGTAGGCACTATCGTCTTGCGCAATGAGGTCAGTACCGCCTGCGGTAGCGGGTGGGTTCCGGTCTGCTCAATCAAAACCAGGAAGAAGAACCCACCCGCTACCGCAGGCGGTACTGACTTCATGCCACTAAGAAGCACGTAATGAGAGCGCTGAATGTAACAGCGAGCTTGGCTGAACATCAATCGGTCAGAGGTCAGAAGTCAGAAGTCAGAGGTCGGAGGTCAGAAATCAGAAATCAGACAATCCCGCCGCCGCCGCTACTGACCTCTGACCTCTGACCTCTGACTTCTGACCTCCGACCTCTGACCTATGACCTTCTGACCTCTGACCTCTGACCTCTGACTTCTGACCTCCGACCTCTGACCTCTGACCTTCTGACTTCTGACTGCGCTCCATAACTAGCCAGTGAAGAACACGGTCCGAAGTATTTGCTTTGCGCCCTCTCGTAACGCTTCGGCAAAATGACCATCGCCGGTTCCGGTTTTCCGACTCGCTTCCGTCTCGATTGTCGCTCCGTTTTGATTACCGGTTGGACTGCCGGCAAACCGCTGGCGATATTCAAGTGAAAGGATGAATGCCCTGACCATCTCGGCGCGCTCCACGCGTCTAAACGCTACCGTCTCATCGCGCACGTCTTCGTTTGGCTGGGTAAACTGGTTCAACTTATTCAACCAAAAGTCATAGCCCGAGAAGTTATTGTCCGGCGAATCGTCAGGGTTGCGTCGTAGGTATCCGTAATACTCCATCAACACAAACGCGGGGTTGTATTGCTTCTGAAAGACGGAGTTGCTTTCAGCGACGCTGCGCAAGGCTGCCGCGCGGCCGGCGGTATCACCGCTTCCGTAGGCTGCGATCGCGGCGTTCCGTTCCGCGGTTGTCGGCGTGACAGTGGCATTAGCAAATAACGTATCCACGTAAGTTGCTGCCGGCGTGCCATTTGGAAATCTTGAAACGAATTCCACCCGCTGTACGAACTCCTGGAAGAACGCTTGCGTGTTTTGTTCAAGCCGCGCTTCCCATCCCGACTGGCCGACGATCACGCCTTCATTAATGCTGCGTTGGTCTCTGAGGAACACGGTATAGCGTGGCGTGCTCTTGTCGCTTCCAAACGCCGCTTTATGCGTCTTTATTACCAGATAGCCAGTCCGCTGAAACTCGATCGAAAGAAAGAACGCCACCGAAACATGGACTCGCTTTGAGTCCAGACAACCGGCATTGCTACCGCAACTCGCCGTCTCGTTGGTCCAAAAATCTTCGCCGGATTGATCGGCTTGACGAGCAAGGAAGTCGTGGTAATGAGTGCCTGCAAAGATGCGCGGGTCATCGATCGGATTGGTCGAAGGCTCGGTAGCATCATCTGCGATTTGCACGCTCGCGGTGTTGGGAACGCCGAGCGTTGTACCTGCGGAGGGGTTACTCAGGATGACGCTAGCCCCCTCTGCCCCTTCGGCGTAGGCATCTTCGTTGATGAGCACGCTGAAAGTCTTTTGCGTGTCACCCGCTTCGAAGACGAGCCGTCCGGTGGCATAAGTGTAATCGCCTTTCTGTTTGGCGGTGCCGTCAACGCTGGTGTAGTCGACCGTGGCCCGCGTGGTAGTTGTCCCGACGCGCGTAACTGTGACTACAGTTTGCGTGACGTCTTCGTTAACCGGATAGACAGCGGAACTGAACTGGAAAGTCGACGTCGGCGGTGGCGTCGGTGATGGCGTCGGCGTGGGTGACGGCGTCGGCGTGGGCGAGCCCTGCGGCGTCGCACACGAAACCGAAGTCACACTGGAACAATTGCCAACAACGAATTCAGTGCCGCCCCGTGTGATGTCGCGGCGCCCATCGCTGGAAGCCGTGAACGTCGAACCGCGCAAACCGCTGAGCACCGAACCTGCTCCAATTGCCGGACCTTTGGTGACCAACGAGTTGAGTTTGCTGACTGCGACTTTAACTGTGATTGTTTTATTCGTAGTGTCGAACGCGCCACAATCTGCCGTGCCGCGATCCGTATAGGTAAACGCGCCGTCAGAACCGCGCACGGCCGTCCCATAGGTAAACGTGCCGGCAGGATTCGTTTCCGTACTGGCGCGCAAGTAGAAATTATCGCCACGATCGGACAGCGCAAAGCTGTAGTCGCCAACCGGACTAATGCCGCTGAAGGGCGCGTTGGCAGTGAAATTCATCCGCCAATCTGAGCCCGCCGGCACCGCCGTTAAGTCTGACACTTTCATCGTCGCGCTGATTACAGTTTCGCCACCGGGGCCAACCTCGCAACCATATTTGATCGAGAGGATGTCGAACGGATCGTTGGCGTTAATTCTCGTCAGGCCCCGACCAGTTGCGGCGTCCTGCGCAAAGTCGGTCACCTGTGATCCGGCAATACCGCCTACGCTGGCGGCGGATGGTTGTGGTCCAGTCGCCGGCGCAGGCGTCGGTCCGGGATTCGGTACCGGCGCTTTCCCGCCGAGAATGGACTCGCCGCTAATTTGGCGTGCCAGATAAGTATGACCATCGAAATCGTTGTGGTCATCGGTGTAGCCGACAATGGCCGCGCCAGTCGGATCAAATGAAATCTGGAAGTAGTCGATCAAGTTGCGATTCTTGCACTGCATTACCGGAGCAACGCACAGACCGCCTTCCGAAACATTACTGCCGTGGATGATGTGGTCGCTTACCTTCACCTGACGGAAGGTGGGATTTGAGGCACTGGCGTTGAAGCTCTGCGCGAAGAAAACTTCCCAGTTCGCATTGTCATCATTCGTTGCGCTCGACGAGCCATACCAGACGATGCCAACTGAGCCGGGTGTAGACCCGGTCTCTAACCATGGGAACAAGCTCGTCTTCGTGTCGGGACCGTTGCTGACACGAATAGGCAAGCTCCAGGTGACGCCTTTATCGGTGGAATGGACCAGAAAGATGTCGTGGCCGTTTGAGTACGGAACATACACAGTGCCGTTCGGCGTGCCATCGTCCGCTACCTTGACCGGAAAGAAGAGATGGCCCACGCCGCTGGGATCAGTTGCTGCTTGCACGCATTGATATACAGCGGCTTCGCCGGTTGGAAGCACGACTGTGCTATGGCATACCTGACCGGTCGAGCCGCTGATGTAAACGGTACCCGTCTTCTGATGCACATCGATGTAACCAACTTGCCCTATCGCGCCGGCGGTTTGCGCCGGGCCAAAGGTCAAGCCGCCATCGGTCGAGCGTTGAATTTGGGTAACGGCCGGCTGCAGAGTGCGATAAAGCAGATAGACAGTATTCTGCCCGTGAAACTCTTCCCACTGGCGATCGTCCGCCGGAACGCCGCCGGTCGCATTACCCAAATTGTTCCGCGTGAAGTTGACGCCCTTGTCGGTGGACTGCTGCGTCGAGATATTCGCCGCGATCAAACTGGAAGAAGCGAGAGTCGGTGGACTAGGCAGCGCACTCGTGGTCGGGTCGGGCATGCTAACCGCGAGGTCAACGTCGCCACCGCCATCGCCGCCCAGGTCGGCCTGATCATCCGGACTAAAGGCGTCAGGCTGTCCGCGGTAGATCGGATTGCGCATAAACGGATCATAGGTGCCGCTCGTCGGCTGCAAATCTACGTACCAAAGATCGACGCCCGCCGGAAATCCGCGAATGCCTGCGATATAAAAATTTCCCAGCTTGTCGGTGCGACTGCTTGGCTCGCCATCACGTGGCGCCACCGGCGCTCTTGCCGCAACGCTCGGGCTGAAATTGATTCCACCGGTTACATAGGTAGCTGTCCGTCCGGCAGTTTGCGAAGCAACACTTACGCTTCCCTGGTATTGGTCAGCAGCCGGGGTTACGGCCGAATAAACCACGTGCAGCGTGTAGTCACCGGTTCCGGTGTTATTTGGATCGATCGCAGAATTCTCTTCTGTCTGCGGCGCACCGCCATGAGACTCGCCGACTGTGGGCGTGGCGTTACACTGCGCCGCAGTGGACGCCGGGGTTGGACACTTATGGATGTAAATATCATAGTCGTTGGCGGGCACCGTCCATTGAATCTTGGCGTTGATAATTTTTGCGGTCCACACGCCGGGCGCGACGGTAAGGCGGAAAGTGTCGCAACTAACGCCTTCCACGCAGTCAACTTCAGTCGCATTGGCGCCCGTGCCGCTTGCCGTCCCCGTCCAACTTCCGGTGAATGGGAGCACCGGACCAGTCGGGGCAATCGTACCCGAAGGTGGATTGGCAGCGGTCACCCGCTGCGTCGGAAAGATCGCCAATAAGGTGGCGCCAATCAAAGCGATGAGGACTAAGGCCGAGACGATAAGCAATCGGCCTTTCAACTCAACGTTTCGTGCGTGCAATGTGCTAAGTAGATGTTTCACTTCGCTTGTCCTTTCTGAATTTCAATATTTTGCGCGCCTCAAACCAGACGAACGAGCCAGATGAGGTTTGCCAGGATGTCATGGCTCAAATTTCCGGTCGGCTTCGCCAGCGCGACGGAGCCAAACTGTTGCCCGCGCGAGTTGTCTTTGCCAAATCGCCCGCGATACTCGATAGAGACGATGAACGCTCTTACTATCTCGGCACGGTTCACGCGAGCCACCGCCACGTTAGGATCGCGCACGTCTTCGCCAGGCACGCTGAAATTATTCATTTTGGCGAGCCAGTAGTCGTAGCCCGAATAGTCACCATCGGGCGCATTGTTCGGATTCCTTCTCAGGTAACCAAAGTATTGCATCAACACAAACGCCTGGTTGTACTGCGCGTTATAAACTGCGCCTGTGTCGATGACTGCCCTGATTCCTTTCGCCCGCTTTTCTTTCAGACTGAAGCCGCTGTCGTAAGCGAAGACAGCCTGGTTCCGTTCCTGCGTGGTGGGCGTGGCGCCCGATCGCGTGAACAGTTTGTCGATGAACTGGTCACGCGTCATCGAGGTTGGATATTCCGCAAGAAAGTCCGCGCGATCTACCCAGTCGAGCGCGAACCCTTGCTTGTTCTGTTCCAGGTTCGCTTCCCAGTTACCTTGTCCGACCACCACATTGCGTTGCAGGGTTTGCTCGTCCCGCAGGAATTCCAAATAACGGGGCACGCCGCGTGGGCGCTGGCCAGTGTCAACGAATGAAGCGCGATAGAACCGGAAGGCGAAGTAGCCCGTGTTCTGGAATTCAATTGACAGGAAGAACGCAGCCGACGCGTCCGTGCGTTTCCGGTCGACGCAAGCCGCATTGTTTCCACACGAGGTAATCCCGTTGGTCCAGAAAGCCTGACCCTGCGAATCAGCCTGGCGGTTGAGGAAGTCGTGATAGTGCTGGCCCACGAAGGTCGCCGCATCGTCTATCGGATTGATTTCCACAGCCAGAGTGTCGTTATCCTGAATCTGGAGTGACGCGGCGTTGGGCGTGCCTAAGGTCGCCCCGGAAGGATTGCTCAACTGGACCGTCGCCGATTCGGTTCCCTCCGCATAGCCGTCCTCGCTAATTAGGACGGGAAAAGTTTTGCTCGTTTCGCCCGCAGCAAAGACCACTGAACCCGCAGCATAGGTAAAGTCGCCTCGCTGGGTCGCCGTTGCATTATTAACAACGTAGTCGACCACGCTGGGAAGACTGGTTGGACCAGTACGCGTCACAGTAATAAGAGTCTGCACACACCCCTCGGTCACCGCATACGTAGTTTGACTAAACTGCACGGTCGTCCCTGGTGACGGGCTCGGCGATGCTGATGGGCTTGGTGATGGCGACGGGCTCGGCGATGGTGACGGGCTTGGTGACGGAGACGGACTTGGTGACGGCGACGGACTTGGTGACGGCGACGGGCTCGGCGATGGTGACGGACTTGGTGATGGTGACGGACTTGGTGATGGTGACGGACTTGGTGACGGTGTTGGCGTTGGTGTCGGTGTCGCCGCTGAGCACGGACTGTTTCCAACCAATCGATAACTGTTGCCGGTGTACGGATCTTGAATGGCCCGGCTTGTCGTATCGACAGCAGAGGAAGCCAAAACTGTACTGTTGCCGTTGCCGGCAAACGTTCTTCCAACGAGCGCGCCGATTACGTCACCCGCGACCGGTGTGCCAACTTTGGTGGACGAAAGGACAATCGTAATCGTCCCATTCAACTGATCAATGGCTCCGCTGTCGGCATCACCAATTCGGTGCGGAATACTGGTATTTGCAGGAACGGATTCAACGGTAGTGACTGTGCCGTATTCAAACGAGGGCACGCTCGAGCCGTCAGTGTTCATGCCGACGTAGTAAGTGCCGGTGAAATCGGCAACCGCGATATTTGCCGCCCGAATCGGATAGTTCCAAATTACACGCCACTGACGATTCGGTTGCAGCACGCTAAGGTCAGCGACTTTCAGCTTGAACACGATCTTGTTGCCAGTGTCGACATAATCGGCCAGCCGCACTTCCAGCACATCGAGGTCGGCATTCGCGGGCGCGCTCTTTTGGTCGCCCGCCGAATCCTGTACCTCTCTCAAGCCGGCGCATTGAGAGTCGCCGATGGGTTGAGACTGAACTTCGTTGCTGCCGCATGAAGTTCCCAAAGCACTCGTCGCGCTTACCTTGTAGTAATAAGTGGTGGCGGGATTTGCAGTTGTATCCTCATAACTGTTTGCCGTGCCCGCGTTCGCGAGAAATGTTTCACCCCCGCTCGCAGTGCCTCGGGAGATGGTGTAGTTCGTTATGGCTGAGCCGCCGTTGTCTGACTCAGACCAGGTCAGATGGGCCACGCTGCCGTCGCGGCCAACTGTTAGTAAAGGTGCGCCGGGTATTGTCGGCTCTGCCGGATCATTAGCGGCGAACAAGCGCCGGCCTCCGGTTTGGCGCGCGATTGCGGCCACGTCGGTGTAGGAGTTTCCCCTGGTCGCGGCTGTGCCCTGAACGCAGCCATCGCCGGTGCATCCGTCCGCGTAGGCAACGAGCACACGGCCTTCCTTGTCGATATCAATGCCGATGAAGTCGAGCAAGTTGCGGTGCGGCGGAGAGCCGCCACCGAGGTGAATTCCATTGCGTTGCACTGGATCGTTAGGCGTGGCATCGGAAACCAACCAAGTGGCGCCGCCATCGTAGGTGTTGGCAATGTAAAGGTGCCAAACTCCCAAAAAATCCCTGACGTCTGGAGCACCACCGGTCGTCGAACCGAGAAATGCAAACGCTGCGCGGTTATCGTCGCCGGCAACGATGGTGGGGAAAGCTAATGCTTTCACACCCGCTAAACTTCCAACATCAAAACCATTCTTCCAGGTCAGACCACGATCATCTGACACGGCCACACCGGCGATGCTGTCGCCTCCGCCAAATGCTTCGTAGAGTCGGCCGATAGGCTTGTTGTCGAGCGGCGTTTTTACTATGTCGCCGCGGCCAACTGCTATCGCCGGATCGCTGCTCGAACTAATCGTGCCGGGAATCGGACGAATGCTCCAGGTCATGCCGTTGTCTTCGGAAACGACAGCCGCTTCGTTTCCGGCGCAATCTCGGTTCGGTACGTAGACGGTGCCGTCGGGTCCGATTTTCGTGTGTCCATGTATGCCGACGCATTCAGTCGAGTAGATCGGAACGCCTGGCCCGAAGGTTAAGCCGCCATCGTCGCTGCGCGCGCAGAACGCAAACGCCACGATGTCTTGTGAACAGTAATAGACGGCATGGGGATAAGCCGTTCCGATGAGCGGAGCATGGAATGGACCAGCCCCAACGCTTTGGTGGTCCACGCCGGAAGGAATGCCGCCACCCTGACTGGGAATCCACGTGTCGCCATCGTCATCTGTGTATGAAGAAAGGCTGTCCTGACCTGTCAACTGCGAAACAATTGTTCGTCCCGTCTCGGGGACGGCATTGTTGTAACCATGATCAGTGAAAAGAATTGGATCGAGACTGTCCTGAGAATTCGGCGCGCTCTTGTCCAGCCAGGTCGAGATGGGTGTGGTGGGACATGAATCATCGAAACTGACGCGAAACGTAGTAAGGTACGAGATGAACATCGCCTTGTTGGTTTTCCAGTTCACACCCAAGGAAGGTTCGCCGGCGTCAGTCCCTTTGCCGGTCTTGATCACATCCGGCTGCGGATAGAAGTTTTGAAATCTCGGGGCCAGACCGGTTCCCTGAACGCCGGGCGCAACGCCGGGAATAACAGACGCGGTGCCGTGATACTGATCCGAATTCGGCGCAACTGCCGCGTAGGCAACGTGCACCGTGTAGAGTCCAACGCCGTCGTTGTATGGATTTAAAAAAGCAATCTCCTCGAGATTCGGCTGGCTGCTGCCGGGCCCCTTACCCACGACTGGACCAGTCAAGTCGCCCTTATGAATGTAAACGTCATAGTCGTTTGCACTGAGCGTCCAGTTAATTCTTACTCGCAGAACTTTGCTCACCCAATCGGCCTGTGTGCCGGTAACGGTCAGGGCAAAGCTATCGCAGTTCTGCGCGGGGCCACTGTCGATGCACTGATCTTCGCCGCCCTCCGCTCCCGTGCCAATTACGTCGCCTACCCACGTAACCGGTGTGCCGCCGATCGTTGGACCAATGCTGCCCCCGGTCGGGTTCGCCGCTTGAGTGTTAAAGAGAAATAAAGAACTGCAAGCCGCAATCGCCAGCGCCATGAAGATAAATAGCGAACGCAGCCGCAGCGCTTTGGCGCGCGACGTTGCTTCCCTTGGTCGGGTATTTTTCATATTCGTTCTGTCACGCCTGGCGTGAAACCTCCGAAATAGTAAGCGGCGACAAAAAAGGGAGAACGGGTATGGAGAAACTTTTACTTCAGACCGGTTGAGAAAAACTTGAGGGACAGGCAGTAAAACTAACGCTAATCATTGGTCTTTGAATGAAAACCAAATCACAACAAAAAGGGGTTGAACACCAAGGGGGTAGCTGCGAGATTTGGTAGTCATCCACACGCTGTATGGACCAAGGGGGAATTGTCGTGGGGTACTGCTGCGGCTTACTTCAAAACTAGACAGGGATAGCGGGGTAGTGGGAAATCTATCATCGCATTTCGCGGATTGTCAAAACTTTTAGGCCGTGGGTAGTGGATCACTTTAGTGACCGATAAGCTCGAGCTTGATGAGGTCAGTACCGCCTGCGGTAGCCGGTTGGGTCTTGCGTTCGTGGGCATTCTTGTCAGCGCGATGAAGTCAGTACTGCCTGCGGTAGCGGGTGGTCTTGCATTCGTGGGCATTCTTGTTATGCGCGATGAGGTCAGTACCGC